>DASYKS010000035.1:0-70754 GCA_035995205.1 Thermoanaerobaculia bacterium | reverse complement strand
GATCGGCACCGGCCGCGCGTTGGTCAGGTTATAGGTGCCGGAAAGATCGGTGCGGAGCGCGGCGGCGAGCAGATAGTCCGCCAGCGTATCGACATAGATCAGATCGCCGATCGCGGGTCCGGAAGCTCCCGTATCGAATAGAGGGAGCTTGCCCGCCTTTGCCGCCGCGAGGATGCGCGGAAAGAGCACGGTGTCGCCCGGGCCGAACACCGCGCGCGGCCGGGCGATCAGCCAGGGGCCGGAATAGGCTTGCACCAGCCGCTCGCCCGCGGCTTTCGACGCGGCGTACCGGTTGACGAATTTCGGTCCGACCGGAGAGGCCTCGGTGAGTCCCAGCTGCGGACCGTCGCGATAGAGCACGGAGCTCGACGAGACGTAGACCAGTCGCGGCCGGCGGTTCCTCAAGCAGTAGTCGATCACCTGGCGGGTGGCCTCCACGTTGTCGCGCCGGTATTCGGCCGCCGTGCCCCAAGGGGTCGCCCGCGCCGCGGCGTGGATCACCACATCGGGACGAAACATCGGGTCGGACAGGACATCGAACGGCTGGGAAAGATCGATCGAGCTGTAGGCCGGGTCGTCGAGCGCCCGCCGGCCGATGCCATGGATCGCGAGGTCCGGCCGGTTCCGAAATCGCGCCACAAACCGACCCCCGACGAAGCCGGAAGCTCCCGTCACCAGGATGCGGGTGACGCTCACGCGGCAACCTCCAGCCGGCGCAGGCACCGGATGCGCCGCCGCTTTTCACCGAGGGGACGATCCGTCCAAGGCTCGAACGTCACGACCGGCCGCCGCATCCTCAGCCGGTCCGCCAGCGCCCCCAACTCGCGCTCGATGGCTCCCCTGGGTCCGGCGCTTGGCGTCGCCACTCGCCAACACGTCCCCTCCTGCGCCAACCGGTAATCCCCGAGCCCTTCGACCCGCGTCATCGCGTTGCGCACCAGGTCGGGAAATACCGGGATCGGTGCCCTCCCTTCGATCGCCTCTCCCCAGAGCATGTCGTCCGCCCGACCTTCGATCGCTTCCAATGCGAGCGTCGGCCGACCGCACGGACACGCCCCGTCGGCGAGGCGCAGCACGTCGTCCAGCCGGTAACGGACGACGAGCTGGGTGGTGCGCGAAAAATCGGTGACGATCGGATGAAAGCGCCGGTGCTCCGCGTCCAGCCATTCCGGCTCGAAATGGATCTGTTCTTCGTTCAGATGCACGCGTCCTTCCCGGCAGCTCGCACCCAAGAAACCTTCGGTCGCCTGATAGACCTGTTGAACCGGTACGCCCCACGCTTCGCCAATCGCCTTCTCGTCGTCTGCTTCCAGCACCTCGGCCACCGAGATCACCTGGCGCGGCGCAATGTGGAGAGCGCCGTCCCTTTTCCCTTCGGTGAGCTTTTTGAGGACGGTAGGCGGCGCGGTCAACACATCCGGTGGATGCGCGTTCAGCCTCTCCAAATGTTCCGGCCAGGGTCCCCAGAGATCGTGGAAACGGAAATCGATCCGACGACTGGATAACGTGGAGTAGAGGTTGCTGTTCGCACGCAAGAAAAAAGCTATCAGTAAGGGAGGGAGCCTCGGATGGAGTACCTGGCGCAACCCTTCTCGCGCGAGCAAGCGACCGAGCAAAAGGCCGGCCCAGCGTGCCCGTTCGGCGGCGGAGACCAAGAAGACGCCTCGGGTGCCTGAGGTGCCGCTGGATAGGCCGACGGTCAGCTCCTCGCCACCTGCGGTGAGGGTCGGGCGGAAATCGCGACTCTGCTCGGCGGCGAGGGCCACGGTGAGCGCCCGTTCCAGAGTTACGCCGTGGGTGTTGAAGCCGGCGAAATCGGCGAGCATTTTGCTCTTGTCGACGATCGGCAGGGCTGAGAGAGGCTTTCCGGCGAACGAACGGTAGAACGGGGCTTGGGGGAGGGTTCGGGAGAGGAACCGCGCGAGCCGCCGCTCTTGCGTTTGAAGAAGGGCGGCGCGGTCGGCGGATCGCGGTCCCCAGCGGGTGCCGACGAACGAGGCGATCGAGGAGAGCGCGAGGCTCAACGGGAACTCCGCAGCGCTTCGAACGTCTCCGTGCAGTGCGACGGGACAATTCGCAGATCCGGGTTCTGGGCCGCAACCGTCTTGAGCCCGGCGAGGGTCGCCCGGTAGCCGGTCCAATCGGCGAACAGCGGCCGGGCGAGAAACGACGGCAGGCGCTGCTCCTTCCAGGCGCGGGCCGACCAGCAGGAGTCGGCCGCGAGGAGGATCTGGGCGTCGTCGGTCGTTCGGAGCAGGACGCCGAGCTGCGCCGGACTGTGGCCGGGGAGCGGAATGCCGATCAGGCTCTTTTCGCCGATCAGGTCGTAGCCGTGGGAGAACGGCGCCCAGGTGGGGCCGAGATCGATCGCGGGGCAGGCATCCGCGAGATCGAGCCGAGCGCCGAAGTCGGGGGGGAGCAGGG
Organism: Thermoanaerobaculia bacterium; assembly: GCA_035995205.1. Lineage (GTDB taxonomy): Bacteria > Acidobacteriota > Thermoanaerobaculia > Multivoradales > UBA5704 > DASYKS01. The sequence goes on along the minus strand of DASYKS010000035.1, from coordinate 68,330 downwards.
CGGGGAGGACGCCGCGGCGGAGCGCTGAGAAGCCCTGGACGGCATTCGGACCGAGGTGGGCCGCGATGTCTTTTTCCAGCGCCACGAAGCGCGCCCGGGGCAGATCGCGCAGGCCGGCGACGTGGTCGGCGTGGAGGTGCGAGATCAGCACGCGCGAGATGTCGCCGGGCGCCACGCCGAAGCCGTGGAGCTGCGCGGTCAGCTGCTCGGCCTCCGGGAGATGGACGGGGGTGAGCCAACGGTAGATTCGTCCGGGGAAGGATTTCGTCGCCTCGGCGAAGTGGTCGGCGTAGCCCGTGTCGTAGAGGATCGGTCCGGCGCTCGGATGGACGATCAGCGCGGCGAGCGCGGGGAAATCGATCGCACCGAACCGGCCGCCGCGGATGGTCACCCACTCGGGGTGGCGGCAGCGGCCGACCCGCATCAAGTGGAGCGCCACGCGCGGCTGGACGAGGCTCAATATCGGATCACCATGCCGCCGAGCTGGACGCCCGCCCCGGTGCCGACCAGGAGGGCGGGATCTCCCCGGCGCAACCGGCCCGACGCGATCGCTTCGTGGAGCGCGCTCGGCAGAGAGGCTCCCACCTGGTTGCCGCGCTCGGCGAAGATTTCGATCATCTGCTCTCGACGGAGGCCGAACCGGCGGCGCAGGTATTGGAGCGCGTGCAGGCTCGCCTGGTGCGGCACGACGATGGGGATCTCCGCGAGGGAGAGCCCGGCCGTCGCGAGAAGCTGGTCGAGAAAACCGGGGAGCTTTTCCGCCGCGAGCCGGAACACGGCTTTGCCGTCCATGCGGAACAGGGTGAGCGGCAGGTAGGCCCCTTCGATCCGGCTCGGATGATGGCGCGAGCCGCCGCCCGGGATCTCGCAGGTGTGCGCCCCTTCCGAGAGCGTGGCGAATGAGCTGGTGAGCAGGGCGGAGCCTCCCTCTTCCGGACCGGTCGGTCCCACGACCGCCGCCGCCGCGCCGTCGCCGAAGATGCCGCTCGCTTCGAGCTTCGACCAGTCGAGTCCGCAGGAGGCGACGTCGGACGAGACGATCAGGATGCGGCGATAGCGCCCCGCGTCGATCAGGCAGGCGGCGGTGTCGAGGGCGACCAGGAACGACAAGCAGCTTGCGCCGATATCGAATGCGGGAATGCGGCCGGATAAGCCGATCGCGCGATGGAGCAGCGCACCGTTGCTCGGCATCGCTTGATCGGGGGTGCCGCTCGCGGCGATCAAACAATCGACGTCGGCGAGGCTGAGGCCGGCTGCTTCGAGCGCCCGGTGCGCCGCTTCAGCTCCCAACGCCGCGGCACTGCGGGTCTCCACGAACCGCCGCCGCACGCCGGTCCGCTTGAACACGGTTCCCGGGGCAAGGCCCAGCCGGCGATCGATCTGTTCGCTGGTCAGCTCCTCCGGGGGGATGGCCGCTCCGGTGCCGAGCAGGCGGATCGCCCGCGGGCGGGACATGGGAAGGGGCAGTACGGCGGAAGGATTCATGGCGGAGAGTTTGAGCGCTGAAATTAGCACGGGTTCGATCCGCTCTTTGGGAGTCGCGGTACCATCTCTCCTGATGGGGACCCCGACCGAAGCCGAACGTCTCGAAGCGCTCGCTGAGCGCATCCGCGAGTTGCCCGACCGGGCGGGGATCTACGTCTGGAAGGACGCCGCGGGCAAGGTGCTCTACGTCGGCAAGGCCAAGTCGCTCCGGAAGCGGGTGGCGTCCTATCTCGCACGCGATCATGAGCCGCGGCTCGCCCAGATGGTCGCCGAAGCGGTGGACGTCGAGCACATCATCACCGACTCGGAAGCCGACGCGCTGCTGCTCGAAAACAACTGGATCAAGGACAAGAAGCCGCGCTACAACATCCTGCTGCGCGACGACAAGACCTATCCGTACCTGAAGCTGACGATGCGCGAAGCGTTTCCGCGCATCGCGTTCACCCGCAGAATTAGCAACGACGGAGCGGAGTATTTCGGTCCCTACCTGCCCGGAGGCCTGGCGCGCAAGGCGATCAAGCTGGTCCAGAAGCTGTTCCAAATCCGCGTTTGCCGGATCGAGATCGACGGCGGCCTCGAACGGCCCTGCCTCTACCACGGCATGCACCGCTGCCTCGGGCCGTGCGTCGCGCGCCTCACCACCCCGGCGCATTACACGGAGGCGGTGGCCCAGGCGCGGCTGTTCCTCGCGGGGAAGAACGACCTGCTGCTCAGGCGCCTCAAGCGCGAGATGCTGGAATCCTCCGAGGCCTGCGACTTCGAGCGCGCGGCAGGGCTGCGCGACACGATCGCGGAGATCGAATCGATCGGCCAGCGGCGCAAGCTGTCGTCGGTCTCGGGCGAGGATCTCGACATCTACGGCGTCCACGTATCGGGCGGCAACGCCGCGGTGGCGATCCTGGTCATGCGCGGCGGCCAGGTGCTCGACCGGCGCGAGCTGTTCTGGGAAAACGTCGGCCAGATCACGCCCGAGAGCCTGCTCTCCGAGCTGCTGCCGCAGGTCTACGACCGGACCACGTTCGTGCCGAAGGAGATCCACCTGCCGGCGCCGATCGAGGGGGAGGAGGCGCTGCTCGACTGGCTCTCGGAACGGAAAGGGGAGCGGGTCTATCTGCGCCTGCCCACCCGCGGTCCGAAAGCGGAGCGGATGGCGCTCGCCGGCCACAATGCCCAGCAGGCGCACCGCCGGCGTTTCCGCACCGGCGCGGTCGCCCCGGGCGCGGTGGCGCTCGAAAAGCACTTGGAGCTGGCCGATCCGCCACGGCGGATCGAGGGCTTCGACATCTCGCACTTCCAGGGCGGCGAGACGGTCGCCTCGATGGTGGTGTGGGAAGAGGGGAAGATCCGCAAAGGCGAGTACCGCAGCTTCAACATCAAGAGCGTCACCGGCCCGGACGATTTCGCCTCGATGCGCGAGGTGGTCGAGCGGCGCTACCGCAGGGTGCTCGAAGAGGTCGGCGCGATGCCCGATTTGATTCTGATCGACGGCGGGCGCGGCCAGCTGAACGCGGCGCTCGAAGCGCTGGCGATCCTGGGGGTTGAAGACACGCCGATCCTGGGGCTCGCGAAGCGGGAGGAGGAGATCTACCTGCCCGAGCTGCCCGAGCCGCTCCGCCTGCCGAAGGACGATCCGGGGCTTCAACTGCTACAACAGATCCGCGACGAGGCGCACCGTTTCGCCGTCTCCCGCCACCGCGCCCGCCGCTCGGCGAACCGCTTGCGCAGTCGGCTCGACGACCTCCCAGGCATCGGCCCGCGACGGCGCAAGCTGTTGCTGACGCGCTTCGGCAGCGTCGACGGGGTGAAGCGCGCGACGCTGCCGGAGTTGGAGGCGGCGATCGGTCCGATGCTCGCCCGGCGCCTGGTCGAGATGCTGCGCGAGGGGGAGGCGGTAGCGCCCGTCGGCGTTGCGGCGGTTGATCGGTAGGTTTTCGCGTTTCAAGGGCGGACACGCGTTTCAAGGGCGGACACACAGGTCCGCCCCTACATCCGGCGGGTGGTTTTTGGTTCTCGCAGGGCGTGTTGTCGTAGGGGCGGACCTGTGTGTCCGTCCAGGTTCAGACGGCCCGCAGTAGGGGCGGACCTGCGTTGTCCGCCCGGGTTCAAGCGGCCCGCATCGTAGGGGCGGACCTGTGTGTCCGCCCGGGTTCAGACGGCCCGCAGAGTGAACAGCGGTTCAAGCGCCATCGCCGGGGCGAGCGTCGCGCCGAGCCACGGGGCGCCATGGCTGCGATCGCTGACCGCGATCCGTTCGGCCCCGAAGGCGGCGATACGGGCGAAGACTTCGAGCAGGCTCGCTTCCCAAATCAGGTTCGGCACCGCGGGGCCGATCTTCCCTCCTTCGATCCGACGGACGCCGTGGGCGACGGCGCGGAAACGTAGGGTACCCGGGTCATAGACCTCCAGCGGAGAGAGTGCGGCGATCCACAGGCCGCCGTCGGCCGCGGCGAGCAGATCCTCGGGCGCGAGAGCCGCGGCCGGATCGCTCGCCGAGAGCGCGAGGTGGAGAGGCGCGGCCTGGTCGAAGTCGATCGCGAGCGGCAGCTCGGCGAGGCTCGCGGGCAGGCCGAGCGCGGCGGCTTGGGGTTGCGTGACCGCGGCGCCGCGGAAGATTCCGGCGGCGATCAGCTCGATCCGCCGGCTCGAAGCGCCCTGGGCGTCGAACGGCAGCGGCAGCCCGAGCGAGTCGGTCGCGTCGTCGGCGAGCGTGATGCGAGAAGAGGCGATCTGCTCGCCGAGGTGTCCGAACAGCGGCCAGGCTGAACCGTTTCTGGCACCACGATCCAACGCCTCTTCGATCGCCCGGGAATCGAGCGCGGCGCGGGCGAACGCGGTGGCCAGGCGCGCCGCGGCCTGCGGCGCGAGCAGGAGCGGCACGGCGGCGCCGGAAGGCGCGGCGAGCGTAGGGTCGGCGCGGCGCTCGCGGGCGAGGTCGAGCAGCCGGCAAGGGGCCAAAGCGGAGAGTTTGCGCGCCACCCCCGAGGCGCTGCCGGTCGCCGGGCCGCGGCCGGCGCGAAGCTCCAGCGCGGCCCCGGTGAGCGACGCGACGCGCGGCGGGGAGCCGGTCGCGGCATAGCCGATCCGTCCCTCCGTCCAGGCGAAGCGCGCGTTCTCGTCGGCGCCGAGCCCTTGGGACAACAGGGCTTTCGCCTCGTCGGCCGCCAGGTCGGCGATCTCGGCATCCCAAAGCAGGTCGCCCGCGATCTCCGGCGTCGCGGAAATCTTGACCGCCCCTTCGGGCGCCGCCTTGGCGGGAGGGGCAAGGCGCGCATCGGCGAGCGCCCGGCGGATCGCGGCGGCCAGCTCCGCCCGGTCGAGCGCGGCGGCGCGATGGATGCCGATCCGGCCGCGTTCGACCACCCGGACGATCAGGCTCAGCTCGCGATGCATCCCGGGCTCGGGGCGGACCGGAGACCCCTGCGGAGACCGGCGACCCTCCCGCTTCGCTTCGCCGGGCGCCGATCGCTCCTGGCGATGGATCGCCTCGGTCCACGAGATCTCGGTTCGGTCGGCGGGCGATTCGGCGAGCGCGCGGACCAGGATTTCGCGCGCGATGTCGAGGGAGGGCAGCTCAGGGGTCGGCACGGCGGGCGGAGCATATCGTGGCCTAGCCTTTGCACCCTAGCCGCTGGCAGAATGGCGGGCCTCGTGAATAGACAAAGACTTCTCTCCCACCGCGCACCGCTCGCCGCGATCTTCACCCTGCTGATGTTCTCCTCGCCTTTCGGCTCGCCCGTGCCGGCCGCCGCCGCTTCGGCCCCTGCGGAGGACGCCGCCGACCTCGTTTTGCAGCACGGCACGTTCTACCCCGTCGACGCCTTCGGGCCGATCGAGGGGAGCCTGGCGATCCGGAAGGGCCGCATCGTCTACCTCGGACCGGAAGAAGCCGGGAAGTCCTTCATCGGCCCGAAGACGAAAAAGGTCGATCTGCTCGGCCGGGCGGTGACCCCGGGGCTGATCGACGCCCACTCCCATCTGCTCGGGCTCGGCCGCGATCTGTCCCAGGTCGACCTGCGCGGCGCGACCTCGTTCGACGAGGTGGTGCGGCGCGTCCGGGCCGCCGCGGCGAAGACTCCGGCGGGCGCCTGGGTGCGCGGACGCGGCTGGGATCAAAACCTCTGGCCTGGCCAGAAGTTCCCGGAGCACGCGGCGCTCTCCGCCGCGGTGCCCGATCACCCCGTCTGGCTCACCCGGATCGACGGCCACGCCGCGCTCCTGAACGCCAAGGCGCTCGCGCTCGTCGGCCTTTCCGACGCGTCGAAAGACCCGTCGGGCGGCCGCTATCTGCGCGACGCGGCCGGGCACCTCTCGGGCGTGCTGGTCGACAACGCGATGGACGTCCATCCGAGCGATCCGGCGGCCAATCCGTTCGCCGCGCGTCCGGAAGAGCTCGAAGCGGCGCTCGTCGCGGCGGGCAAGGAGTGCCTCGCGCTCGGCCTGACAACCGTCACCGACATGGGGGTGGACGCCGAGGGCGTCGCCGCCTACCAGGCGTTGCGCGAGAAGAAGACCCTGCCGCTGCGCGCCGCCCTGTTCCTCACCGACGACGAAGCGTTGCTGCAAACGTGGTTCAAGCGCGGCCCGCTGCTCGACAAGGACGAGGCGCGGCTCACCGTGCGCGGGGTCAAGCTCTACGCCGACGGCGCGCTCGGCAGCCGGGGAGCGGCGCTGATCGAGCCGTACGCCGACGACCCGGGCAACCTCGGCCTGCTCACCTCGACCCAGGACCACATGGCCGACGTGGTGCGCCGCGCGGTGGCGGCCGGTTTCCAGGTGGGCATTCACGCGATCGGCGATCGCGGCAATCTGGTGGCGCTCGACGCGCTCGAACAGGGGCTCGCGCGCCCGGCCTCGACCTGGGCGAAGTCGCCGAGCGATCCGCGCTGCCGGATCGAGCACGCCCAGGTGATGCGCCCGGCGGACATCGAGCGCATGGCGCGCCTCGGCATCATCGCCTCGATGCAGCCCACCCACGCGACCTCCGACATGCCCTGGGCGCCCGCGCGGGTGGGGGAGCGCCGGCTGGCCGGGGCCTACGCTTGGCGGAAGGTGCTCGACGCGCGCGGCCGGCTGGCGCTGGGCAGCGACTTCCCGGTTGAATCGCCCGACCCGCGGCTGGGGCTCTACGCCGCGGTGACCCGGCAGGATCTGGCGGGTAATCCCCCGGGCGGTTGGTTGCCGGCCGAGAAATTGACCCGCATCGAGGCGCTGCGCGGTTTCACGCTCGATGCCGCCCGCTCTCTGTTCCTCGAAGATCAAATCGGCTCGCTCACGGTCGGCAAGCGCGCCGACCTGGTGGTCTGGGGGCGCGATCCGATGGCGGTGGCCGAGATCGAGATTCCGAAGGCCGAGATCGATTTCACCTACGTCGACGGCGAGCGGGTGTTCGCTCGCGCAGGAGCACGGTGAACGGGAAATCCCTCCGGGTGGCTCTGGGCTTGGCGCTCGCGTTGATGGCGCGCGGCGCCTTCCCGGACGACATCTCGCTCCTGCGCCACCAGATGGTCGAGGAGCAGATCCGCCAGCGCGGGATCACGGATCCGCCGCTGCTCTCGGCGATGGACCGCGTGCCGCGCCATCTGTTCGTGCCGGGAGCGGTGCCGGCGGACGCCTACGCCGACCGGCCTCTGCCGTTCGGGCCGAAAGGCAAATGGGGCACCATCTATCAGCCCTACGTGGTGGCGTTGATGACCGACCTGCTGGAGCTGACCCCGCGCGACAAGGTGCTGGAAATCGGCACCGGCTCGGGCTATCACGCCGCGGTGCTGTCGCGGCTCGCCCGCGAGGTCTATTCGGTCGAGATCTCGCAGGCGGTCGCCGATCAAGCGGCGCGCCGGCTCGCGCTGCTCGGTTTCGCCAACGTCCTGGTGCGGGTGGGAGACGGCTATCAGGGCTGGCCGGAGCACGGGCCGTTCGACGCCATCCTGCTCTCCATCGCGCCGCCCGAGATCCCGAAGCCGCTGCTCGACCAGTTGAAGAAGGGCGGCCGGCTGGTGGCGCCGATCGGCGACTTCTTCCAAGACCTACAGGTGATCACCAAACGTGCGGACGGCACGATCGAAAAACGGACCGTGAGCCCCGTGCGCCTGGCGCCGATGACGGGCAAGGTCCGCGATGGCCAGAACCGCTGACGGCGCGCGGCCCCAAAAACGAGCGAGAATCCTCTGTGCCGCCGCGGCGCTGTTCGCCGCGGCCAGCCTCGCCATGAGCCCTCCGGAAGACCCTTCGCGCGCCGAACGCGAGCGCATGGTCGATCGCCAGATCGCCGCCCGCGGCGTGCGCGATCCCCGCGTTCTCGCCGCGATGCGCGAGGTGCCGCGCCATCGGTTCGTGCCCGAGCCGTTGCGCGCCTCGGCCTACGAGGACGGGCCGCTGCCGATCGGCGAGGGGCAGACGATCTCCCAGCCTTACGTGGTCGCCGCGATGTGCGAGCACCTGGCGCTCAAGGCGAGCGACCGGGTGCTGGAGATCGGCACCGGCTCGGGCTATCACGCCGCGGTGCTGTCGCGCCTCGCATCCCAGATCTTCTCGATCGAGATCGTGCCGCCGCTCGCCGAGCGGGCGCGGCACACCCTTTCCGACCTCGGCTACGACAACGTGAAAGTCCGCACCGGAGACGGCTACCGCGGCTGGCCCGAGGAGGCTCCGTTCGACGCCGTGATCCTCACCGCGGCGCCGCCCGAGATCCCCGAGCCGCTCGTCGCCCAGCTGAAGCCGGGCGGGCGGATGGTGCTGCCCGTAGGGGTAGGCGACGACCAGCAACTGGTGGTGCTCAAGAAGACCGCCCAAGGCCTCGAAAAGAGCGTCGCCTTCCCGGTCCGCTTCGTGCCGATGACCGGCGAGGCCGAGCGGCACGACCGGTAGGGGGGGCTTAGCTTTCGTCCGCGCTCGGGCCGTAGATCGACGGCACCGGCACGCCCAGCTCGCGCAGGTAGACGGTCAACTGGCCGCGGTGGTGGATGATGTGGTTGAACACCCACGTCCGCAGCACGGCGACCCGCGGGATCTTGAACAGATCCTGCCCGCCCATTTGCAGCGCCCAGGGAACGAACAGGTCTTCGTCGGAAGCGGCGACCAGCGCCGCGCGGCCTTCGGCCACATGCGCGTCGAACGCCGCGAGCAGCGCCTCGTTCGTGGCATGGGTCGGCGAGGCATGTTTCGGGCCGTCGACCGGCGCCAGATCGAGCGCCTCGGACGTCAACGTCATGGTCAGCCAACCTGGCAGCTCGGCCACGTGGTTCGCCAGGCGGTTCAAGGTCATCGACTTCTCATGCGGCTGCCAGTCGCTCTTCTCGGCCACCGGCACGCGCTCCAACACACGACGCGTGGTCGCCATCTCGTGATCGAGCTCGGGTAGCAGGGTTTCGCTGATGCTCATCGGGGACTTCTCCTTCGGGGGTAGGTGGTTGAGGAGCGGGCACTGTACGGGCACGTGGCAGGGGAAAGCGGATAGCCTGAACAGACGATGACCGGCTGCGCCGGCGGTGCGAGACGCGACCGAACGCTCAGCCATCATTCCGACCGCTGTGCGGACGTCGCGGGAGGAGTCCCGCGCCACCGGCGACTTGTGTTGCAACGCCACCAGAGGCCGACGCACCACATCCGACCGCTGGTGAGACGCTACGGTGCCTATCCGGGGCGTGCTCAGCCACCGATGGGACGCTACGAGCTACTACAGCGGCCTTCGTGAGTCACTAGACATCACTACGGAAGACAGAGCGAGCGTTCCGGGCGCTTTTTGCATCACTGCGAGCACTTGCCGCATCACTCGGACTTCCTGACGCATCACTCGGACCGAGCTAAACATCACCCGATCGTGTCACCGAGCGATGCGCAACGCGTTCTTAGCGTTGCCGACCCGGCTCCTCGCGATGCGGATTACGATTGTAATGATGCAGGCTCCGATCGCGGTGATGCGTGTCTTGTTCGTAGCGTCTCAACTCCACGTCCTGGCGATGCGGAACTGGTCCTCTGTGTTGCGGAGTCAGGTCTCTGTGATGCGGATCTGGCTCTTAGTGATTCGCATCCGAGTCGCAGTGATGCGGAATGGATTCCGGGTGATGCGGATCTTGATCGTAGTAGACCGGAAGCGTGGCGTAGTGTGTCAAATGTAGTTCGTGATGACGCCGGCTTCGGCGGGAAGCGATGGGAAATCGGCCGTGGCGATGCGAATCAGGGTTTGCATCGCCTAGACCAAGCAGCGAGTGACGCCGCTCGCCTGACCGAAGGCCCGTGCCGCGAGCGGAGTAAGGCAGCTCCCCCTACGCGTGCTTCGTACCGAACACCGGGCGTCTCAGGCCGTGAGGGGAGTGTCTACTGCCGGGAGGCGGGAGTCGCGAAGCGATCCCTTGGCGATCCAGGTCCCTGAGCGCGCGTCGGTCAACCGTTACTTCGGAATGGGTTCACCCAAGGAGCGCCTGTTCTCTCGAAGTGCTTTTTGTTGCGCGTGGCAACGGTGAGCCCATGGACTTTTGCGGTGGCGGCCAGAAGCGCGTCGACGGGCGGTAGAGGATCCCCGGCTCCGAGCATTCCCCAGGCCTCCGCGATGTCGAGGTCGACCGGCAGGATGCGATCATCGAAATCTCGGACCACTCCTTGAATCCATCGGTCGAGGGCGCGAGCGCTTATTTGATCCCGCTCTCGGATGTTCTCGATCCCCAAGCGAACCTCGCCGACCACGAGAACGCTCAGGAATAGGTCTTCGTCATCTCGCCCTGCGAACCAAGCCGCTACGTGGGCGTTGCATCGCTCGCCCTTGCGCAGCTCCGAGAGGACGTTGGTGTCGAGGAGGAATTTCAGAGCTTTACCCGCCGCGGCCGCGCGGGCCGACGCTCGAAGTCCGCGTCCTCGCCGACGTTGGGCATCGCGAGAAGCGCCTCCTTGAACGACCGCTTGCCGGGTTTCTCGGTAAGCGCCGCGCGCAGGATTTCGCGGTGCTCCGCCTCGGCGGATCGGCCATGCTGAGCGGCTCTTGTCTTGAGCTCCCGCACCAAATCCTCTTCAAGCTGGCGAACGATCAACTGGGCCATCCGGAACTCCTCCCAACGGTAATGATAGCACTGCTAGCATGCTCCTGGGAAGACCTATCGACGGGGATCTCTGACCGCGCGCTCCCGAAGCCCGGACACCCAAGCCTCCTCTAGTGAGGATGCTTCTCCCTCGGCCGAAGGCTGGTTCGGTGCGGATTCCTGGCGGCTTTCGAGCCAAGTGGGCCCCCAGTCGAACTCGATCGCCGGGTTGAAATACGTCGTGAAGCGAAGGATTCTCCAAAGGTCGATCCATTCCAGCTTCGGCTCCTCAAGCCCCGTGAGGTAGGCGACCAATCGCGTCAGCTCTTCCAGACTCCCATCTCGCGGCCCGGTCTTGATCTGGTCAGCACTATCGCGCACTTTGTTGAAGACCCAGAGAAGTGGGTTCACGGTAGGTAGTACGTAATCTGGATCGTCTACACGAAGTCCTCGAAGTTTATGCACCTGAGCCGCCATTTGGTAAGCCAATGTCGGCCACTGGGAAGAGATCGCCAGCCACCCGATCATCGCCCGAGGATTTCTGGCGACTGACGGACCGCCACCGTATGCTGCCACTGACCTGACCAGACGATAGACGTTAACAAGGCGCTTCAAGTGGCGAGGGTTGGGCCGCAGAAAAGACGCGAGCTGTTCAAATGTCTGCGCTTCCTCCCAGGAAAAAGCTATCCGGCGGGGACTCGGGTGATCCTGAACACTCGACTCCTGTTGCGCCGCAGTCGAGGTCTTGGCCAAAGGCGGCGCATCCGGAGCCGGCCTATCGCCTGCCTGGGGCCTCGCCTTCAAGTCTTCTGATAGGAGCGAAGTTGGTACTGCGGGTTCTCTTGTTCTCGGGGGCTCTGGGTTGCCAACGAGAGTGGCAAGGAAGTTTCGAACCTCTTCGGACTGAGGCTCTGGAATTCGAACCGGGATTTGAATGATCTTGTCGAGATACTCAAGGCCGGAGGCGCCCACCTCGCCGAGAAGTCCCTCGAAGTGCTTTTCGATTGCGCAAACAACCAGGCGAGGATCGAGCGCGATGCACACGATCATACGCTCGAAGCGGAGGAGGAGATGAATCGCTTGAAGCACCTCGATCGCCTTCGTCGGCTCGCAGCGGTCAAGATCGTCGATTGTGACCAACGTGCGCGCGTTCTTCTCTTTGAGCTTGGAGTTGAGTGACGAGAACTCCTCCTTGATTTGGTCGAAGAAATCGAGCGGCTGACCGTAGGCTCTCCCCTGAAACAAGGAGGTTAGCCATTGACCGAAGGAGTTGTTGACGCTGTCGTAGATGAGCTTGATCAGGCCAATTCCTCCAACTGCAAGCAGCGCTTCCCAGAACTTTCGGAGGTCGGCGCCCGAATCTAGCGCAAGGGCGGCAATGGCGGCAACGAAACCGATGCCTCCCAAGGCAACCCAGCCCCGATCGCGGGAAAATTGCCGCTTCAGGTTTCGCAGGAGCTTGCGGCCGTACCACCGAACTCCGAGGAACCGTTCGAGCTCGTCCACGATCTTTCTCGCCAGTGCCGGCCAGACCACTTCGCTAGCGCTGTACTCCCAAGCATTGAAACGGATTGGGTGAATCGTCGGAGAAGGGATCTCCTCTTTCGGGCGAGCAGGACGCAACCTGCCTTCCCCGATCTCCTTGACGAGGAGTTCGAGAAGGGACGATTTACCGCTTCCCCAAGGCCCAAAGATCCCGATGGTGAGCGGAAGGAGTGTCTCCGGTGAGTCGATGAGGTCGGCCAGGGCGAATACATGAGAACGGAACTGGAGACTATCCGTCTTCGCTACCGCGTCGGGGTTGGCGCCGGCAATATTTCCGAGTGCCGCCGAACCCTCTGAGCGGGGCGCTATTTCGGGTACTCTGCCTTCATCGCCGTCTGCAGTTAAGGTTCTCAGGTTCGGTCCTGTAACGCGGGCAGCAGGATCACCGAGGAGAATGAGGTGAGCAAGATCATTTACGACATGCCATAGCTCCCGGAAAATTTCAATGTCACTCTCTCTAAAGAACGCCTGGTCCTCCCTCATGCTCTGAAGAGCCGCCGCCTGATCGGCATAGTGGGCGCCGAATCGTTCCATCGCCCAACCGATCGGATAGCCATCGAGAAGAAGTTTTAGGACAGCATCGAAAATCTGGACATTTAGGCCAGCTCCATTCCATGACGCGTCGGATGAGACGCGGCGCCCGATCAGGCCGACCACCGCACGAGCGCCGTTCGTAAGAAGGCTTTGGCTCAAGGCAGAGATGAACGGTCTACTGGCTATCTTTTTGGGTTCGCTAGGGCCAGCCGGGTTTGCACCAGGGTCGACCTCAAACTCAACCGTGCCGGCGCTATAGTCGCTGAATAGAAGGACGAACGGACTTGCGCTGTCGGAGCCTTTCTCAAGGTCGCCAGCCGCGGCAAGGTGCAGCTGGTCCACGAGCGCTAACTTGGGATCCCAATCGTTAGTGACAACTGCACCTTGTTGAGCGGCCTGCCTTGGGTCGCCATTGGGATAGCCTACTCCTTCGGCGAATATGGCTAAGACTTCTGCGGCGTCGAACCCGCCGCGAAGAAATTCGACGAGACGCTCTTTGTTTGCATCGTGTTCAGAGACGGTTCCAATTCTCGAAGAAGGCCGCGAACGTGCCAGTGCGGCGGAGAGAGGGGTCGCCACCTGAGAAAAGAGGAGTCTGGAGGCAGGAGTATTCGAAGTCGCAACGAGGCGGAGTGTGCTTGAGGTGGCCCGCTCTTCAGTTTCTGCCTTGACTACGCTGTTTGCGTAGGCCCTGTACTCGGCTTCTGTCTCGAAAAATATTCGACCAACAGCGAACTGAACGTCGAGTTCTACCTGAAACCTGAAAGAAACTTCAACTGGATCGGCAACAATCAAGAGGTAGTAGGGCAGAATTGCTTCTCTCAGGAGCACTCCCGACCTAAATCCGAGTGAGGTCATAAACTCGGCACGGTTTGCTCCTGCCGGGATCTCTATTTCCCGAAACAGTGCCCCTGCCTGCTTTCGCCGCAAGTCGAGGAGGGGCGAAAGTGCGCGCCGGACTCCAGCGGGTGTGTTCGTGGAGAAAATAACTGCCCACCCAGTTTCCGCGAGGTTGCCAGGGTTTTCAACATCTGCCGAAGGCGCCATTTCCTACTCCCGCTCCCGCCAACACCCTCGCCCGATCTTGCAGCTGTGGGGGTGGGCGATCGCATCGTCAGGGCCAATCGTCTCCATCGTTTTCAGACACCAGTAGACCGCGGTGGAGGAGCCTCCGGATTGCCAGGACCGGTGGCCGACGAGGTGGCCGAAGGCGGTCTTGGTTCGCAGGTCGCGACAGACTTCGCGCTCGGCCTCCGGTGAGGGGGGGAGGTCGAGCTCGTCCATGAACTCGCGGCTCATCGGCTCAGTGGTCTTTCTTCGGATCGGGGACCTGGGGGATCTTCGCCGCCGCATGGAGGGCGGCGAGCGCGGGCGCGAATCCTTCAGGGCCGCCATGGCCCGAAGTCGTGGACCATTCGAGAATGCGTCGCTCGGCTTCGGCCCTTTGCTCGGCGCTCAGGTTTCGGGCTCGCGAGGTGAGGCTGGCGGCATGGATCTCCGGATCGAGCTGCGCGGCGCGGCTCAGCCAGTAGTAGCCGAACGCGGGATCCTCCGGGACGCCGAAGCCGGTTTCGTACACCATCGACCTACGGCTGTAGATCATGGCAACCTGGGGCTTGGCCATGTCCGCCATCGGCGTGCCTTCTCCCGGTTTGGTCTCCGCCGCTTCGGCCGCGATCACCGTTTCGTACCACTTGACGGCCTCGTCCTCGTTCGCCGGCACGCCACGCCCTTCTTGGTACATCCAGGCGAGCTGCCACTGCGCGAGCTGCTCGCCCTGGTCGGCCGCCTTGCGGTACCAGCGTGCCGCTTCGGCTTCATCCTTTGCCACTCCTCCCTCTCCATTGAGGTAGAAGAAGCCGAGGGAGGTTTGCGCGTTGCGCAGTCCCTGCTCTGCCGCCTTGCGGTACCAGCGAACCGCTTCTTCCTTGTGGTCGTCTTTTTCGAGCATCTTTCCGAGCACGTACTGAGCCCGGGCGTCGCCGGACTCGGCGTCGGCGCGCAGCTTCTGGATCTCCTCGGGCGTCCAAGCCGAGGCCGGAACCTGGGCCAACGGCAACGAAAGCAACAGCGTCACGACCAGCGGACGAAACATAGGCGTACTCCCAAAGTTCAGATGGATCAGGCGCCGGCCGCCAATAGCGCGCGGCGCACGATGGTTTCAAGGATCGGCAGCTTGTAGGCGTTTTGCGCGAGCGGAGTGGCGCCCTCGGCGAGCGTCGGATTCGGATTTTTCTCCAGCAGCGCGGCGCAACTCATCACCATGCCCGGCGTGCAATAGCCGCACTGGAGCGCGTCGTGCTCGACGAACGCGGCCTGGACCGGATGGATCGATCCGGCGGAGGCGAGCCCTTCGATCGTCGTCACCTCGCGGCTCCCGACGTCGAGCGCGAACGTCATGCACGAGTTGACTGGATCGCCGTCGAGCCAGACCGTACAGCCCGAACAGGCCCCGCGGTCGCAGATCACTTTCGTGCCGGTCAAATGGAGCCCGTCGCGCAGCACCTCTGCCAAGTTCGCGCGCGGCTCGACCTGGATCGAACGGGCAGTGCCGTTCACTTTGAGAGAGCTCGGCACCGCGCCCGGACCGCGGCTGGTTCCCGCGCCCAAGCTCGCGGCGTGAACCTCTTGCAGCAGGCCGCTGTCGAGCTGCGCGGAACCCGCCGCGGTAGTCCCCGCTCCGCACAGAAACGCACGCCGCGACATGCCGGAAACGGTGGGAGGACCGGAATCGTGGGCGTCGGCCATCGGCAGCCTCCTTCGATGTCGTCCGGGCACAACCTTCGTGCTTACGCGGAGGATGCCGCGGAGTTGCAGAAAGTGCAAGGAGGCGCGGCGGGCCGAAATCGCCTTGTTTACTGTCCGAGCGCGCGGCTCAATCAGCTTGAACAGGATCGAATGTGGCGAGCCCCTCCGAGGCGGCAGCCGCAAGGAGGGTACGGTCGGAGCAGGCAAACGTGGTCTCTAGGCCGCCCACCTGCAAGTGTAGTGCGCTTGCGAGGTGGAGAGCGTCGGCGCCTCGAAGAGGGTGGCGTGCGCAGAGATCGGGCACGAGAGAGAGAATCTCGGCTCCGATCGACACCTGCGTTAGCTTTGGCCAATCTCCAGCCAGCTGAAGGTGGAGCCGGTCGAACTCGGGGGCGAGTAGGGAGCCTTCCCGTCTTCGACGAGCAAGTGCAGCGTGGATCTCGGCGAATGCAAGGTCTGAGGCGGCGACCGGGTTGCCATGTGCCACTGCCTGGCGCATTCGCTCGGAACCCTGTTCTTCGACATACAGTTTGACCAAGGCGCTGGAATCGACGAATAAAATCAACGCCGATCCTCGATGATCATCTCAGATGCCAGTTTTCCTCGGTTTGGCACCGTCGGTCCTTGAAACGCGGTCGTTATGTCCCCCTTCGGCAGCGTTACCAGGCCACGAGCCGCCATTTCGGCCAAGATCGACTCCTCGTCCATGCCTCGAACCTGAGATAGGGGGACCAGCGCAGCCACGGGTTGACCGCCGCGCAGCACGACAATCTGCTCACCGGCCTCGGCTCGCAGCAGGTAGTTGGAGAGTTGATCCTTGAGGACTCGGGTGCTTACGGTGGACATGGTCACCTCCTGTGGCCATTGTAGCCGCACGCTGAGCCGTTGAACAAGGTGCCGGCGGCATAGAAACGGTGCGCCAGAAGCGTCATCCAATGATCTCGGACATGCACTTGGACGGCGTTCGGCTGGCCTGTCGGCGCCGTTCGAGCAGTCGGATGGCGGTCTCCCGGTCGAGGCCGTTCGCAAGCCGGAAGCGCTCGATGCCTTCCTCTCCCAGCCGGAACGCCAGCGCGAGGCGTTCGTCGAGGGAGAGCCGAAGCATCTCGGCTCGCTGTTCGGACCTCAGATCGTCGGCAACGGATTTCATCGCGATCGGATTCTATTCGCCGGAGCTCACCCGAGCGTACTCCTCCGGCGTGTCCACATCCGCCACCGCCCCTGGATCGTCGACCGAGATTTCGATCGTGTGCCCGGAGAAGCGGTCGCGGAGCTGTTTCAAGCCGATCGCGGGATCTAGCGTCGAGATTCCGGCAACAGCCTCTGCGGCGATGCCTAGCGGGTGGCCGTTCTTGCCCCGGTAGGTCGGCCAGGCAAGTGCGATTCCCGGAATCGAGAGAGCGGCGAGCGTGGCGCGGATGGTTTCCGGCTGGAGGGTGGGGAGATCGGCTGGGGAGATCAGAAGAGCTTCGTGCCGCGCCGTGAGGGCCTCTGTGCCGCCGAGCGCCGCGAGCCCGGCGACGACCGAAGAAAGCATGCCGCGTTCGGGATCGGGATTGATCGCGAGGGTGAGCCCCGTGCGGCGAACCCAATCGTGCAGCGGCAGGTCGCCGGGCGCGGCGACGACGATAATCCGCTCGATTTCCGCGGTGCGGAAGCTTGCGACGAGCGAGCCGATCACCGTGCTCGTGCCGAACGGCAGCAGCAGCTTCGGCCGGCCCATGCGGCGGGAGGCTCCCGCGGCGGGGAGCAGGGCGATCGCCATGGTGGGGGAGTCTATGGCGGGAGGATGCCGCCCGCCTCTCCAAAAGTGGGAGAGGCGGGCGGCGGGTCGATCACTTCTTATAGGTCAGGCTGAGCAGCGAGCGCCGGCCGATCAGGTCGCCGCCGAACGACTGGTAGGCCTCGTCGTCTAAGGCGTTCGCGACCGACAGGCCGAGCGACAGGGTGGAGGTCAGATCGACGTTTGCGTTCAGGTCGACCGAGCTATACGACTTGACGTCGCCTTGGAACGGTCCGGTGACCCAACGGAACTTGTCGACCCAACGGTAGCTGAAGGCCGCGTTCCAGCGATCCTCGGTATAGCCGAGGCCGAAGGCCGCCTTGTTCTTCGGGCTGTTCGGCAGCAGCAGGCGGTCGAGGCCCGGCTGGCTGTCCTGGATGTCGAAGTCGAACCAGGAGTAGGCGGCGTTGACGCTCCAGTCGTCGGTCACCGCCCAGTTGAGGCCGAGGTCGACGCCCTGCGTGTCGACGGCGCCGAAGTTGGTGTAGGAGACCGCGCCCAGGATCGGCGTGCCGTCGAGGTTGTTGGTGAGGATGAAGAAGTTCGCTCCCAGCCCCTGGCGGAGGCGGGTCATCAGCAGGGCGGCAACCGGAGCGGGCAGCGCGGCGGGCGCCTGGTAGGGACCGAAGTTGGCGTTCAGCCGGCCGAGCGGCGTGCCGACTTGCGGCAGCAGGTCGGTGATGAAGTTCTCGTTCTTGCTGTTGTAGTACTCGGCGGTCAGCACCGCCTTGCCGCCCAGGATGCCGGTGTAGCCGAGCTCCCAGGTCTTCACTTCTTCTAGCTCCAAGTCCTTGTTGCCGAGGGCCAGCACGCGCGTGTTGGCGGTCGCCGGATTGTTGTCCGGATCGAACCCGCAGGAAACGCCGCCCGCCCGGCAGATCGCTTCGAACGGCGACAGGTTGACCGCCGCCGCGACGTCCGCCTGGAGGAAGAATTCCGAGTAGTTGGCGACCTGGAAACCTTCGTTGTACGAGGCGCGCAGGGTGTGGTTCGGCCGCACCGCCCAGACCAGCGAGCCCTTGGGCGAGAAGCGCGACTCGTGCAGGTCGCTGTCGTCGTAGCGGCCGGCAAGGACCAGCTTCAAGGTGTCGGCCAAGTTCCAATCGAGCTGGCCGTAGGCCGCTTGTGATTTCGACCCGACCGGGTTGAAGATGAGGGTTTGACGCCCGGTTCGCGGGTCGAGGCTGTCGATGTTCTCGTCCTGATAGCTGCCGCCGAGGACGATGCGCGCCTTGTCGCCGGCAATGCCCCAATAAGTCTGGCCCTCGAGATTGAAGTTGTCGTCGTCGAGCGTGACGTTGTTGCCCGCCGAGAGCGCGGTCTGCCGCTCGGCGTTCCTCTTGTTGTAGGAGGCGAGGAAATTGAAATGGTCGCGCGAGTAATCGAGCCGCGACCAGTCGCGGACGACGTCGACCAGCTGGACGCGGCCGATGCCGGTCTGGAACACCGGCCCCGAGATGTCCGAGCGGCCGATTTCCGCCGTCAGCAACGCGCCGCCGCCGCTGAAATAGCGATCCAGCCGGGCGGAGCCGAATTTGATGTCGTCGTCGTCTTCAGGGTTCAAAGGCACCCGTTCCTGCGGCAGGCAGTCGGTCTGACCGCTCACGGTGCAGGGTTTCGAGTACTCGGCCTTGCCGTTTCGCGAGACGGTGAAATCGCCGCTCTGCCGGAGACCGGCCATCACCTTAAAATAGGTCGCGTCGTTGATCGCGCCGGCGTAGCGCCCGTCGACGTTGAAGGTGGAGAGCTCCCCGCCGGTCAAGCGCAGGAGAAGCCCGCGGCTGTCCTTCGGCCGGCGGGTGATCAGGTTGAGCACGCCGGAGGAGGCATTCGCTCCGTAGAGCGCGGCGGAAGGGCCGCGCACCAGCTCGGCCTGCGCGATGTCGTCGAGCGGGAACGAGACCGCCGCCCACTCCTGCGCTCCGAGGAACGGCACCGACGGATCGCGGCCGTCGATCAACGTCGCGACGCGCCGGTTGAGCGAGCTGTTGAAACCGCGGGTGTTGAAGTTGAAATCGTAGATCCCGCTCTGCGTGACCTCGGCGCCGGGGGTGAACTCCAGCAGCTTCGGCAGCTGGGCGTGGGTCGCTTCGCGCGCGATCTGCTCCTCCGTGATGATGGTGACCGCCGCGGGCGCCTCGGTGATCTTCTCGTTCTGGCGGGAGGCGGAAAAGACCGTGATCGAGTCGGCGAACGAGACGTCCCAGTCGACCTGCTTGTCCACCGTCCGGGTCTGGCCGGCGGCGACCTCGACGCCCGACGCGCTGTCGGTCGAATCGCCCGCGGTGAAGCTCAGCTCGTAGCTACCGGCCGGGAGCCCCGAGAAGGAGTAGCGGCCGTCGGAATCGGTGAGCGTCGCTTGCGAGGTCGACTGAATCACCACGGTGACCCCGCCGATCCCGGTGCCGTCCTTGCGGGTGAGCCGCCCTTCGATGCGCCCGTTTCCCTGCGCCAACAGGGCGGGAGCCCAAAGCCCGGCGAGAAACGCAAACAGCAGCGCTACGATCGTACTTCTCGATGGCTTGATCATCGATCTTTCCCCTTGAAAGTGATGGATCGAATCGAAGCGCCCGCGCGTCTCAAGCGCCGCAGCGAGATCCGAATCCGAAGATATGGCCCGAGAGCTGGCCGTAATGGTAGCGCGACCGGGCGTAGCGTCAAAGCGGCGGCGTCCATTTGACGAATCTTCGAGCGGCGTCTTAAGGTCGGCGCGCTTCATCGAACCGCGAGGAGAGGGACAAGAGCATGTCGCCAAATCTTGGTTTTCCTTCCCGCCGGGCGCTCTTCAGTACCCTGCTAATCGGGCTCCTGGGCGTGGGCTCAGGCTGCGCCGGGCGCCTCGCGCGTAGCGCTGCGGCGGGGGCGAAAGCCGCCGAGATCGACTGCGCCGAGGGCGCGGGGCTCGCCGTCGTGCCGCTGCCTCTGCCGCACGGATGGCGCCGCTCCCGGCTGACCATCGAATACGTGCGCGAGCGCTACGGCCGGGAGGCCGCCGGCCTGCGCTTCGTGCCGCGCATGATCGTGCTGCATTGGACCGAGCTGCCCGATCTGCCGGCGCTCTGGAATGCGTTCCGCACCGCGAAGATTCCTTCTTCCCGTCCGGAGCTGCGGCGCGCGGGACGGGTGAACGTCGCCTCCCAGTTCGCGGTCGATCGGAACGGCGCGATCTACCGGCTTCTCCCGGAGACCATGATCGCCCGCCATGTCATCGGATTGAACCGGGCCGCGATCGGGATCGAGAACGTCGGTGGCAGCACGGCGCCGCTCACCGAATGCCAGGTGCGGGCCGACGCGAAGCTGGTGGCCGATCTGGTGGCGCGGTATCCGACGATCCGCTATCTGATCGGCCACCACGAGTACGGTCGCTTTCGCGGCACCCCTCTGTGGGAGGAGCAGGACCCGACGTACTTCACCACCAAGGTCGACCCGGGCGACGAATTCATGGCCGCGGTACGAGCACGGATCGCGCCGCTCGCGCTCGCCGCCGAGTACGTACCCGGCGCGCCCTGACGGTCCGGCTTCCTCGCACGGCGCCGCGAGCGGGCAGGAAACCGCGATTTCCGTTTTCAGGACGGATTTCTATTGGTGCGCTCCCCGTGGCGCGTCCTTCGCTTCTCTCTGTTTCTCTGCGAAGGGCCGAGATTGGGCCGATTTGTGGTCCAACCGCTGAAATGCTCCGACAAACCGGGCACACTCTCCCCCGATTCGCCAATCCACCGGGTCGCACTTGTCGTGCGGCCGAATCAAAAACTGTTGGAACAGGAGATGAGACTATGTCTGCCATCACCCCCACGTGTCGCCCCACCCGCCTATTGCTGATCGCCGCGATCGTCCTGCTCGGCGCGTTCGCGCCGAGCGCTCCCGCGGCCGCGCGGCCGTTCGACTTCGCGCTTTCCGTTCGGAGCCTCACCGCATGGATCGAGGATCTCGGCGGTTGGCTCCAATCGGCGGAGAGGCTCGCGCCGCCGCCGACTGCCGGCACCTGCATCGATCCGAACGGCAAGCCGAGACCCTGTGACGCCGTTGACGTCACGCCTCCCGGGGAGCGGAGCCGGCCGGTGGACGCCGCCTCTGGCGTCTAATGAAGCCTCGCCCCGCCTACCGAATCGGTGGGCGGGATTTTCGACCGCTTCTCGCAGGAACGCGAGCATGCGAGAATACCGGCGTCACCGATTCACCTGGAGCGTCCCCGATGAGCGATCACCCTGACCCCGAGAGTTTCGCCGCCCTGATCGCAGGGGGTCTCGACCGGGACGAGCGGAAGCGGGTCATTCGTCACCTGATCGCCGGGTGCCCCGATTGCCAGGACGCGGCGGCGGAAGCGTATCTGGTGCTCGAAGGTCGACGGTTCGGCACCGCCCCGCGCTATCGCCCCGAGAACTACGAGTTTCCGGTCCGCTACGCGTTGCGCGCCGCGCGCGCGGTGTACGCCCGCCTGGAGCGCGAACGGGAGGTGGCGGCGCGCGAGGTGGCCGCGGCGCTCGACGGCGACCGGCGATCGCTCCAGGCGTTGCCGCCGGGGGACGCGGCCGGCGTGCGCGGATGGGCACGGGTGGAGGCTCTGCTCGGCTACGTCGAGCGTTTTCGTACCGAGTCGCCGGCGCGCGCGCTGGGCGTGGCGCAGCTTGCGGTCGCGACGGCAGCCCGGCTCGACCAGGAAGCCCATCCGTCCGGCCAGGTCGCCGACCTGCGTTGCCGGACGTGGGCGGAGTTGGGCAACGCGCAGCGGCTGGTGGGCGACCTCGCCGCGGCCGAGCGCTCTCTGATCGCCGCCGAAGAGCATTGGGAGGAAGGGACCGCCGATCCGGGCCTTGCCGCCGATCTGCTCGACCGCGGCGCCTCGCTGCTGATCGATCAAAGGCGGTTCGCCGAGGCGGAAGAGTTCCTCGGCCGGCTGATCGCGTTCCGCCGCGCGGCGAAGCAGCCGAGCCTGGTGGGCAAGGCGCTGGTGCTCCAGGGCATCGCCGCGGTCTACCGCGAAGATCCCGGGGAGGCGCGCCGGCGGTTCTTGGCCGCGCTCGACGAGCTCGATCCGGCCGCCGACGGCCGGCTGATGTGGATCGCGTTCCACAACCTGGTCGACTGCGAGATCCTGCTCGACCGGTTCGAGGAAGCGCGCCGGGCGCAAGACGCCTTGGCTCCCCTCTATCATCAATATGCGGGGGAGATGGACCTGCTCAAACGCCGCGGCCAGGAGGGCAAGATCGCCGCGGGGTTGGGCGACCTCTCCACGGCCGAGGCGATCTTCCGCGAGAACCGCACGGCGTACGAGCGGCACGGAATGCCGTTTTACGTCGCGCTCGCCGATCTCGATCTCGCGGCGGTCTGGGTACGCCAGGGGCGGTTCGCCGAGGTCTATGAAGCGGCCGATCAGCTGGTCGGCTCGTTTTCCGCCCTCGGCATCGGCCGCGAGGCTCTCGCGTCGTTCCTGTTGCTGCGCGAGGCCGCGCGCACCGAACAGGCCACGACCGCACTGATCCGCACGGTCGCCGCCCAGCTGGAGCGCGAAACGCGGCTTTGAGGGGCGCGCGCCCCGCATTACCTTCTAGCTTCCACACCGGCAGGCGCCGGCCCCGCGGGATGAAACAGAAGCTGGACGGGCGTACAAGGGGCGGAGCTGGCCTCCGCCCGCGGTTGTCGCAGATCTCGGGCGGAGGCAAGCTCCGCCCCTACCCAAACAGGCAGCGCCGTTGGCCCACTGAGTTTCCTTCTAGTCTTCACGCTTGGCGGCGGACTTCGCCGGCCGGGCGGGTGCGTTCTGGCCGCGCTCGAAGAGCATCTTCTCCAAGGTGGCGCGGATTTTTCGCTCCAAGCTCTCTTCGGTGAGATCAAGGCGCGCCGGCTTGGCAGCGGGCGGAGGCGCTGGATTTGCGGCGGCCGGCTCCGCTGAAGGGTGGAGGCGGCTCAAGAAACGCTCGAACATCGACGTCGGCCGGGGCCGGTCCGATGGATCCGGGTAGAGGACACGGAAGAAAAAACCGGGCTCGATGTCGAGCGCGCGGAGCACGTCGAGAATCCGCTCGTATTTCGGCGAGAAGCGATGGCCGAACAGCTGGCTCGAATAACTGCGGCCGGCGCCGAGCAGATCATCGAGCTCGCCGCGCGTCAGCCCCTGCATGTGGGTCAGGGTTTCGAGCAGGCGGGTGGCGCGGCGGGTCTCCTCGCCCGGATTCCAGCCGCCGTCGGCATCTTGGTCTTGGTCTTCGGTCGACACCGGGCTCAATGTACCTCCGGGTTTGGCAAACCGCAAGAAGTGTTTCTCGTACATCGCGGCTCTACCTCTCGCTTCGCCCGCGAGGGCGGCGTTCGCGACCCTTGTGCTACCATTTTCCGGCCCGCACGGGGTCGCCTGCGACCCGATTTTCTCCCCGACACGAGCCTAGGTTCGAAACCCCCAGAGAGAGGTTCTCTTCCATGTCTAGCAACGGCTCCCAGGCTCCCGGGCACCGGCCGGGTCTCTTGATCGCCATCGGCGGCGCCGAGGACAAGACGCGCGAGCGCAAGATCCTGCGCCGCTTCGTCGAGGCGGCGGGCGGAGCTCAGGCGAAGATCGCGATTCTCGCGACCGCCTCGGCGCTGCCCGACACCGGAGAGAAATATCGCGAAGTGTTTACCGCGCTCGAAGTCGGCGAGATCGTCGTGCTGAACGTGGCGGACCGGGCGGCGGCGCTTGCCGTCAGCTCCCCGGTGGTCGAAGCGCTCGAAGGAGCGACCGGCTTCTTCATGACCGGCGGCGGCCAGCTGCGGGTCACCTCGGCGCTCGGCGGCACGCCGATCGCGGCATCGATCCGGAGGCGCCATGCCGCGGGGATGGTGGTCGCGGGCACCAGCGCCGGGGCTTCGCTGCTCTCCGAGCACATGATCGCGTTCGGCGAAGGGGGCGGCACGCCGCGCCAGCGCCAGGTCCAGATGGCCAAAGGTCTGGGGCTCGCCCCCGGCCTGATCATCGATCAGCACTTCCGTCGCCGCGATCGGCTCGGCCGCCTGCTCACCGCCCTGTCGTACAACCCCGACCCGATCGGGCTCGGGATCGACGAAGACACCGCGGCGCTGATCGAGCCCGACGGCATGCTGACGGTGCTCGGCAGCGGCACGGTGACGATCGTCGAAGGCGCGGGCCTCACCTATACCGACACCCACCACGCCCTGCCGGGCAAACCGCTCACCCTCTTAGGGCTACGCCTCGACGTCCTCTCCGACGGCGCCCGCTACGACTTGAACGCCCGCCGCGGCCTGCCGCCGGTAGAAGCTCCGGTGCCGGTGCTGGACCCTGAAGAGGTGGCTTACGGCGAAGGGTAGGGGGAGGGCCGGCGGTTTCGCAGGGTATAGCTACCGGATCAAGCGCCGGTAAGCTTTTCTTGAATCCAAAGATTGGCGAGGGTTTCCGGAGAAGTTCCGCGGGCGATCGCCTCTTTGTGCAGGCGATCCGCCAGCGACTGCTCCAGCGCGAAGAACCACTTGTTGCCCTTGAGGTCAACCTCGAAATCGGCTTCAGAGGATTGATCCCAGAAATCGCCGGCGTCGTTGCGGTCCCAGAACTCACCGATCTCCTTGTAGCTCTCGGCGTTAGAAACGGAAGATCTATTTGCGCTCATAGCCCCTTCTTTCAGCTGGTGACATCGTGCGAGCCGATACGACCAGAGCTGACCGATCGATTCTATAGACGAAGAACACAGATAGGAATCTGCCCGATTCGGTACGTCCGAGAGCCAGATACAGATCCTCCCCCGGCCGATGCCCTTTCTCGAGCCAGCGAAAACGAGGCCTCCCTTCTAGAACTTGGCAGACCTCGAGTTCCTGGACATCGTGCTTTCGCGCTAATTTCTCAACGATCTCGTCCAGCCAGATGATGGTCTCGATCGTGGGCATAGGCCTTTCTCGACCCCGCAGGCTATCGATAAGAAACGCTGAAAACGATAGCACTCGTCGTGCACGCTTGCCGTCCCCCCCACCCGGCATGCTAGAAAGCAGTCGCCTTTTACTCGCGAGCGGAGCGTGGAATGAAGATCCTGGAGACGCGGGTCTACCGTGGGCCCAACCTGTACGCCCTCCGGCCGGTGATCCGGTTGAAGGTGGACCTGGGCGAGCTGGAGCAGTTCCCGACCCAGAAGCTGCCCGGCTTCGTCGAGCGATTGCTCGCCGTGATGCCAACGCTCTCGGAGCACACCTGCTCGTACGACGTGCCCGGCGGCTTCATCCGGCGGATGACCGAGGACGAGGGCACGTGGATGGGCCACGTCCTGGAGCACGTGGCGCTCGAATTCCAGTGCCTCGCCGGCACCCCCGTGACCTACGGCAAGACGCGCTCGCGCGGCCTGCCCGAAGGGCAGTACCACGTGATCTACAGCTACATGGAGGAGAGCGTCGGCCTGCGGGCGGGCGAGCTGGCATTCCAGCTGCTCCGGACCCTGCTGCCGCCCGATCGCGAGGCCTACGATCCCGAGCCGTTCGATTACCCGCACCACCTGGAGCGCTTGGTCCGCCTGGCCCAGCGGCGGGCGTTCGGGCCGTCGACCGCGGCGCTGGTCAAAGCGGCGGAGGAGCGCGACATCCCGTGGATTCGCTTGAACAACCGTTCGCTCGTGCAGCTCGGGCACGGCAAGTTCCAGCGCCGGATTCAAGCGACGGTGACCAGCGAGACCCGCCACATCGCGGTCGAGATCGCTTCGGACAAGGAGCTGACCAACCGCATCCTCCACGATCTCGGCCTGCCCGTGCCGCGCCAGCAGCTGGCCTACGACGCGGAAGAGGCGGTCGCGGCGGCGGAGAAGCTCGGTTTCCCGGTGGTGGTGAAGCCGCTCGACGGCAACCACGGCCGAGGGGTTTCGATCAACCTGACGACTCCCGAGCAGGTGGAGACCGCGTTCGGCAAAGCCGAGGAACGCTCGGGGACGGTGATCGTCGAGACCTTCCAGCCGGGCAACGACTACCGGATCCTGGTCGTGGCCGGCAAGGTGCTCGCGGTGGCGGAACGGGTTCCTGGCCACGTCGTGGGCGACGGCACGCAAACCGTCGAGCAACTGATCGATCAGGTCAACGCCGACCCGCGCCGCGGCGTCGGGCACGAGAAGGTGTTGACCCGGCTGGAGGTCGATCACCAGGCGCTGCGCCTGCTGGAGGCCACTGGCCTGACCCTCGAATCAATACCCGAGGAGGGCCGGATCGTCTACCTCCGTTCGACCGGGAATCTCTCGACCGGCGGCACCTCGATCGATCGCACCGACGTGATCCACTACGACAACCGGGTGATGGCCGAGCGCGCGGTGCGCGCGGTGGGGCTCGACGTCGGCGGCGTCGACTACATCTCGCCCGACATTTCACACAGCTACAAGGAGGTCGGCGGCGCGATCGTCGAGATCAACGCCGCACCCGGCTTCCGCATGCACACCAGCCCGACCGAAGGGACGCCGCGCGACGTTGCCGGGCCGGTGATCGACCAGCTCTTCCCGCCGGGCACGCCGTATCGAATTCCGATCGCGGCGATCAGCGGCACCAATGGCAAGACGACGACCACGCGGATGGTCGGCCACATCCTGAAGCTCGCCGGCTGGACGGTCGGCATGGCGACCTCGGACGGGGTCTACATCGACGGCCAGCTCACCGTGCGCGGCGATCTCACCGGTCCGTGGGCGAGCCACCTGGTGCTGCGCGACCCGACGGTCGACGCCGCGGTGCTCGAATCGGCGCGCGGCGGCATCGTGCGCTCTGGGCTCGGCTGGCGCAAATGCAAAGTGGGGGCGGTGTTGAACGTCGCCTCCGACCACCTGGGGCTCGGCGGGGTCGACGATCTCGACGACCTGGCCGAGATCAAGCAGGTGGTGGTCGAGGTGGCGCAGGACTATTGCGTCCTGAACGCCGATGATCCGCGCGTCGCGCGAATGGCCGCCGAAAGCCCGGGCCAGCCGATCTACGTCACGATGGAGCCGACCCATGAGCTGGTGCGCCGCCACGTGCGCGAAAAAGGCCGGGCGATCGCGCTCGAAGAGAGCCTGAACGGCCGGCTGATCGTGCTCTACGACGGCGAGGAGCACGTGCCGGTGCTCTGGGCGCATCAGATCCCGGCGACGGTTGACGGCCACGCTCTCCACAACGTCCAGAACGCGATGTTCGCGGTCGGGATAGCGCTCGGCATGGGCGTTTCCCTGGAAAACATCCGCCTCGGCCTGCGCACGTTCTCGACCGACTTCTTCCAGGCTCCCGGCCGGCTCAACTTCTACAACGAGCTGCCGTTCCGGGTGATCCTCGATTACGCGCACAACGCGCACGGCATGGCCGCGGTGGCCGAGACCGTGCTCGCGCTCACGGTGCATGGCCGGCGGATCGGCGTGGTCGCGGGACCCGGCGACCGGCGCGACGAGGATCTGCTGGAGCTGGCGCGCGAAGCCGCCCGGGCGTTCGATCTGATCATCCTGCGGGAAGACGACAACAAGCGCGGGCGGAAGGTGGGAGAAGTGGGGGAGATCCTCCGCCGCGGTCTGATCGCCTCCGGCTTCCCCGAAGAGCGCATTGTCCCCGGCGTCTACGAGGAGGAGGAGGCGATCGAGCGCTCGCTCGCCACCGCCGAGCCCGGCGATCTGCTGGTGATCTTCGGCGACGATCTCCAGCGCGCCTGGCAGCTGATCACCGGTTTCGGCAAGCAGGATCCGGGCGAAACCGCGCCGGCCTTCTCGGCGGCCTCGGGCATTGCCGCCGAGCCTGGCCGGATCGAACGGCGCGAGCCGCCCCGGCGCGCCGCGCAACCCGGCGACTCCCAGGAATCGTCGGACTAGGGGGCACCGGAGCGTCGAACCGTTGCCGAACGGGTCGTGGTTTCGTTTGCCCGTTGAAGACCCCCGCCATGATTCCAGGCCTCGCCGCCGGCTCGCTCGCGCTCGTTCTCGTCTCGGCACTGGCCTGGGCGGGGTTCGATCTGTTGCGGAAGCTCCTGGCGCGCGAGATCGGGCCGTTGCCTTTGATGGCTCTGCTCTGTCTCGCCTCCGCCCCGCCGTTCGCGCTGTGGGCCACCCTTCAGGGCGGGTTTTCGGTCGAGCCCGGCTATTGGGCGCCCGCGCTCGGCTCAGTCATGCTGAACGTGGCGGCGAATCTGCTCTTCCTCGAAGCGTTGCGGACGGGGGAGCTGTCGATCGCCGTGCCGCTCCTCTCTCTCTCCCCGGCTTTCGCGGCTCTGGTGGCGATCCCCTTGCTCGGCGAGCATCCGACCGCGATCGATGGCTGCGGCATCGCGCTCGTGGTGGTTGGGGCGTTCGTCCTCCAGACTCCCGTCGACACGGAAAGGTGGACTTGGCGTTGGATGCTCGCGCACCGCGGTCTGCGGCTGATGGCCGGCACCGCCCTGCTCTGGTCGCTCACCATCCCGCTCGACAAGCTCGCGGTCAACCGTTCGCATCCTCCGCTCCACGCCCTGGTGCTGAACCTCGGGGTCGCCATCGCCGCCCTGGCGCTTCTCGCGCAGAGGCGGCAGCTCCACCGCCTGGCCGAGCTGCGCCGCGCGCCGCTCTTGTTCCTCGCCGCCCTCGCGGTCTCCGCGGTCGCTCTCGGCGCGCAGCTCGCCGCGCTCCAGACGGTCTGGGTGAGCATCGTCGAGACGCTCAAGCGGACGATCGGTAACCTGTCCGCGGTGGCCGTCGGCCGGCTCGCTTTCGGCGAGGCGGTGACCCGAAGGAAGCTCGCCGCGGTGGTCCTGATGGCCGGCGGGGTCGCCCTGATCCTGCTGCTCTGATCCCGACGCCGTCCCGACTTCGCCGGCTCGTCACACAGGGGATGTAACGCTTCGCGCGCCGCCGGAGCCTCTCTTGGGCGGGCGGGGAAACGCCGGGATGAGACGCGCAAGTCCTTATTTCAAAGGACGTTCCGACGCTAGAGAAGATTCACATCCGAGCGCGGGAAGCCTAGGATCTAGAGGCAGCGAGGGCGCTACCCGGGCAACCAGCGGGCAAACCAGGAGAGAGAGGAACCCATGGAAAGAATCGAGATCCGCGAAAAGATCAAGGACATCATCGCCAACGTCGCGGGAATGAAGCGCGAAAAGATCGGCGACGAGGATTCCCTGCGCGACGACCTGGCGCTCGACTCGCTCTCGCTCTTGGAGATCGGTGTCGACGTCGATTACTCGTTCCAGCTCAATCTTCCCGACGAGCGCTACAAAGAACTCGCGACGCTGCCGCAGATGGTCGATCTGGTCGAAACGCGCCTGGCCGAGCTCACGCCGGTCTCGGCGTGAGGGAGGTCCCGAGGATCGCTCGATGATTTCGATCGCAGTCACCGGGTTGGGGCTCACCACCCCGATCGGCCTCGGCCATGAAACATTCTGGCCCGAGCTGCTCGCCGGCCGGTCCGGCTTCCGCCCGGTCGGGTTGTTCGACACCTCGCGCCACGGCACGCATCTCGGGGCCGAGGTGCAGAATTTCGATCCTGCCGCCTGGGTGCGGCGCTCGCCTGTCGCGTCGATGGGCCGGGCGTCGCACCTTGCCATCTCTGCGGCGCGCATGGCGCTCGCCGACGCGGGGGTCGATCCGGAGGAGATCTCGGCCGAGGCGGCCGAGCGCTTCGGAGTCATGATGGGCACGACCTCCGGCGAGCCGCTGGAGATCGAGCGCTTCTCCGACCTGATGGTCGGCGACCGCCTGGATGAGTTGGGCGGCGAGTTGGCCGGCCGTTATCCCTGCCATCTGATCGCGGCCAATGTCGCCTCCGAGCTTGGGTTCTCCGGTCCGAACCAGATGATCCCGACCGCCTGCGCCGCGGGCAATTACGCGATCGCCTACGCGGTGGAAGCGTTGCGCACCGGGCGCGCCGACCTGATGCTCGCGGGCGGTGCGGACTCGTTTTCCCGCATGACCTACACCGGCTTCGGCAAGCTCGGGGCGATCGCGCCCGACGTCGTCCGGCCGTTTTCCAAGAACCGCAAGGGAATGATCCCGGGCGAGGGCTCGGGCGTCCTGGTGCTCGAATCGACCGACCGAGCCCGCGCGCGAGGCGCCCGGATCTATGCCGAGATCGCGGGTTACGGCATCACCTGCGACGCCCACCACATGACGGCGGCCCACCCGCAAGGGGACGGCCCGGCCCGGGCGATGGAGCGGGCGCTCGCCGCGAGCGGTTTGGCGCCCGCGGACATCTCGTACGTCAGCGCCCACGGTACCGGCACGCCGACCAACGACAAGCTCGAAACGCTCGCGGTCCATCGGGTGTTCGGGCGCGGGACGCGGGTGCCGATCAGCTCGATCAAATCGATGATCGGCCACACCATGGGCGCGGCCTCGGCGATCGAAGCGGCGGTCTGCGCCCTGGGGATCCACGAGGGCTGGGTGCCGCCGACCATGAACTACGACGAGGCGGATCCGGAATGCGATCTCGACTGCGTGCCGAACCAGGCGCGCCAGATGAAAGTCGACGTGGCGATGAACAACGCCTATGCCTTCGGCGGCAACAATGCCTCGTTGATCCTGCGGAGGCCCCGTGCATAAGCGCGACGTGGTGGTCACCGGGGTGGGGCTGCTCTCTCCCCTCGGCGACACGCTCTCCGGCCTCCACGAGGCGCTGCTCGCGGGGACGAGCGCCTTGCAACCGATCGAGCTGTTCGATCCGAGCCTGCTCACGTGCAAGAAAGGCGGAGAGATCCGCCCGTTCGAGCCCGAGCGCTACCTGGGCGAGCGAAACCTGCGGCCGCTCGACCGCACCTCGCGCCTGTTGATCTCGGCCGCGACCCGCGCGCTCGAAGATTCGGGTTGGACGGCCGAAGCGCGGGCCGGGCGGGAGCTGTCACTCGCCGTCGGCACGACCTATTGCAGCATGCACACGATCGGCGAGTTCGACCGCCGGGGATTGAAGCTCGGACCGAACTACGTCTCGCCGTTCGATTTCGCCAACAGCGTGATCAACGCCGCGGCCGGCCAGGCGGCGATCTGGCACGGTCTCAACGGGGTCAACTCCACCCTCGCGGGGGGAGAGGCCTCCGGCCTTCAGGCGATCGCCTACGGCGCCGATCTGATCCGCACCGGCCAGTCGGACGTGGTGCTCGCGGGCGGGGTCGAAGAGCTCTGCTTCGAATCGTCGATCGCCTATTCGCGCGCCGGACGGCTGTGCGGCGGCGAAGTGGGGGATGAGAACGACGGACGCCCGGTGCCGTTCGACCGCGGGCGCGACGGTTTCGCCCCGGCCGAAGGGGCGGGTTTGCTCGTGCTCGAAGCGGCCGAGGTCGCGGAAGCGCGCGGTGCGAAGATCTACGCCCTCCTCGCCGGCAGCGGTGCGGCGTTCGCGCCGCGGCGGAGCGAGGATCTGGCCGTAGCGCTCGTGCGGTCGATCGCCGCCGCCTGGGGCGGGAACGGCACCGAGAGCGGGCCGCTCCTCTGCGTCGCCAGCGGCGCGAGCGGCGCGCGCCAGCTTGACGCCTGGGAGGCCGAGGGCATCGCCCGCGGGATCGAAGCGGCGGGCGGCGCGGGGATTCCCGTCACCGCGATCAAATCGATGCTGGGCGAATCCCTCGGGGCCTCCGGCGTGTTCCAGGCGATGAGCCTGATCGCGACTTTCGCCGACGGGCGGCTGCCCGGAATCCTCGGGCTCGACGCGACCGACGACGGCTTCCCGCTTGCCGGAGTTTCCGCCGCGGTGCAGACCGTCGCGGTGGCCCCCGGCGTTTTGGCGCTCGCGACCGCAGTCTCCGCCGACGGCCCGACCATCGCGCTGCTTCTTGCCGCGCCGTAAAGCTTGCCACCTCTGAGACTTGAGCCAGGAGGCGCCATACCATGCCACGCACCCAAGACTGCGACGTCCTGATCCTTGGAGCCGGCCTTGCCGGACTCTCGCTCGCCCGCCAACTGCTGCTCGGCGGGGTCGAATCCGTCCTGCTGCTCGAACGCCGCGAGTTTCCGCCGAAGAAGCAGAAGGTGGGCGAGGCGACGGTCCAGATGAGCGGCTATTACTACTCCCGCGTGCTGGAGATGGAGGAGCACCTCCTACGGAAGCACTACTTGAAGTACAACCTCCGCTTCTGGTGGAAGACGCCCGGCCTCGAAGATCGGGGCGAAGGGTACAGCCAGTCCTACCTGCGCCAGATCTCGAACATCGCCACCTATCAGCTCGACCGCAACGTGTTCGAGGAGGGACTCTACGAAGCCTGCTCGAAAGATCCGCGCTTCACTTTCGTATCGCCACTCTCGGGGCTGGAAGTTGATTTGAACAACGCGACGGAGAACGCCGAGGGGCGCCACGCCTTTCGCTTCACCGACTCCGCGGGCGAGAAGGTCGAGGGGACCGCGCGCTGGGTGGTCGATTCTTCCGGACGCTCGCGCTTCCTGGCCAAGAAGCTCGGTCTGATGACCGAGAGCCCGATCCGCCACGGCACCTCGTTCGTCTGGGTGGAGGGCCTGGTCGACGCCGAGAAGCTGACCGATCTTTCCGAGCCCGAAATCAGGAAGCGGCCCGACCGCCGGCAGACCGGCCACATGCCGTTCTTCCTCGCGACCAACCATTTCTGCGGCGACGGCTACTGGTTCTGGACCATTCCGCTCCACGGCAAGACCAGCTTAGGCCTGGTCTACGACGTGGAAAAAGTCGATCGCCTCCAGGTCAACAGCGCGGACAAGCTGATCGACTGGGTCTGCCGCACGTTCCCGATGTTCGCGCGCGACCTGCCGTACCGGAAGAACTTTGATCACTCCGGCTTCGTCAGCTTCGCCCACGACTGCAAGCAGATGATCTCGCCCGACCGCTGGGCGCTCGCGGGCGAGGCGGGCCGCTTCTCCGATCCTCTCTACAGCCCGGGCGGCGACCTGATCTCCACCCACAACACGCTGATCGCGGACGCGATCCTGCGCACCCCGACCCAAGAGCTGCTGACGACCAAGGCACGCCTCTATGAGACGCTCGCCCGCGCGATCTACGAAGGCTACGTGCCGAGCTTCGCGGTCTCCTACAACACGCTCGGTGACCAGGAGGCGTTTTCGCTCCGCTATTCGTGGGAGCTGGCGATCTACTTCTTCTTCTATGTCTTCCCGTTCATCAACGACCTGTTCACCAACTTGACGTTCCTGCCGATGTACCTGCGGCGGTTCTCCAAGCTCGGTCCTATGAACTCCAGCTTGCAAAAGTTCCTCGCGGACTTCCAGCGCTGGAAGCTCGCGGCGGACCTGCCGCCGCCCGCGGCACCCGTGTTCTTCGAATTCTCGACCATCGGGCCGCTCAAGGAGTCGCAGGAGTATTTCTACGAGATCGGCGTTACCCCGATCGAAGCGCGCGATCTGCTCGACCGCGCGCTCGCAAGGCTCGACGTTCAGTCGAGGCACGCCGTCGCCCAGGTCGCCTCGACCGTGCTCGGCACCGAGGAGGTGCTGCGCAGCAAAGCGTTCGCCGAGCGGCTCGACGTCAACAATCTCCGGTTCGACGTGGAAGAGCTGGCGCAACTCTGGGAGGAGACCAAGGACATTCCCGGCGAGATGGATTGGGGCTATGACCCGATGGCCCTCCGCCGTGCCCTCGGGCCACCGGTGCCGCTCGACCAGCGGAAATCGATGCTGGAAGACACCGCGGATCTGACCCCGGCGCTGACCGTGGCGTGAGGAAGGGAGCGCGATGACGTTCTCGCCGGGCCTCGAGCGGGCCTTCACGACCGCGCCGGGTGAGCTGGCCGGGGTGCCGCTCGAAGTCGAGGGGGCGCTGCCCGGCTATGTACTTCCTGGATATTTGCATGGCACCTGGATCGCGAACGGCCCGGCGAGCTTCGGCCGTGGCGACCTCTCCTATCGTCATTGGCTGGACGGCGACGGACGGGTCGTCGCGGTTCATTTTCCGGGCGACGGCGGTACTCCCTACGCCACGGCGCGCTATGTCGGCACCGCGAAGCGGCTGGAGGAGGAGCGGGAAGGGCGCGCGATCTACCGAACGTTCGGCACCGCGTTTCCCGGCGACGCCCTGGTCCGCGGCGTGGCGCTCGCCTCGCCCGCCAACGTCAGCATCGTCCCCTGGCAGGGTCGGCTGGTCGCGAGCGGCGAGCAGGGCTTGCCTTACGACCTCGATCCCGAGACGTTGGAGACGCGAGGCGAGTACACCTTCGGCAGTAAGCTCAACCCGCTCTCGCCGCTCGCCGCGCATCCCAAGCTCGACCCGCACACGGGAGAGCTGATCCACTTCGGTGTCTCGTTCGCCGGGGCACAGCCGAGCGTCACGCTCTACCGCTTCGCGCCGGACGGAGCGCTCGCACTCCGGCGCCGGATTCCGCTCGACCGCCCGGCGGTGATCCACGATTTCGCCGTTTCGGAGCGGTTCTGCATCTTCCACCTCTCCCCGTACGTGATCGAAGTCGGCCCGCTGCTTGCCGAGGGCAAATCGCTCTTCGACTGCCTGGTCTGCCGCGAGGAACTCGGCAGCCAGCTACTGGTGGTGGAACGCGAGACGGGGGAGGAGGTGGCGATGATTCCGCTCGACGGCGGCTATTGCCTGCACCTCGCGAACGCCTGGGATGAGACGACACCTAAGGGCGACTGGCTGACCCTCGACCTGTTCGAGCTCGACCGGCCGGCCTACGAGCAATATCAGCCGCTGCCCGCGCTATTCGACACCGTTGCGCCCGGCCGGCTGGTTCGGCTGGAGATCGATCTCACCGCAGGCGCCGTCCTCAACCGCCAGGTCAGCTCCTACGAAGAGTCGCCCGATTTCCCCGCGATCGATCCGCGCTACTTTGCTCGTCCCACCGAAGACGTTTGGGCGCTCGGCATCTCGGCCTGCGGCAAGACGGGCTCGAAGTTCTTCGACCGCATCGTCCACCTCGATTGGAGTCGAAGCGAAGGGCCGCACGATCTATGGATTGCCCCCCCGGGCGTCTTCCCGGCCGGCGAGCCGGTGATCGTTCCCGATCCGGAAAGGGAGAAGGAGGGAGTGCTGCTCTGCCCGCTGTACGACGCGGAGCGGGGCACCACGGAGCTTGCGGTGTTCGACGCTTGGAACGTCGCGGCCGGCCCGTGCGCGCGGCTCCGTTTTCCCGCGGCGCAGCATCTGTGCTTTCACGCTACGTTCGTTCCGGCGGGTTAGTATTCGGAGATAACTTCCGAAGGTACCCCATCGGGAACGATGCAGATCACGGTTTCAACCCCCAAAATCATGTCGGGCCGCGTCGGCGGCACGATCTTCGGCGTGATCCTCCTCGGCCTGGGATTGTACTTCACCGGCGTGGTGGCCAAGGCCATTCTGCGCGATCAGGTAGCCCACCGCCGGCCCCCCATCGATTGCGTGATCGAGTCGAGCCGAGTGGAGGAGAATCCGGGCGCCGCGGCCGAGGGCGAACGTTTCCGGGTCGTCTTTTCCTACCGCTATACGGCCGAAGGGCGCGAGCGGAAAGGCGAGGTCTACCGGGAAGGCTATGTCGGGTCGTCCGACCTCGCCTCAGCGCAGCGGCTCGAAGAGTCGTATCCGGAAGGCGCGCGCACGGATTGCTACGTCGATCCCCAACATCCGGAGAACGTGGCACTTCAGAGGAAGAGTCTCTGGGGCGGTCTGGTCATTCTGCTGCCGCTTCTCATCGCGGGCATCGGTGCGGTGCTTCTGATCCTCCCCTGGCGCAAGGGGACTCCCCCGGCGGTCGATGGCGTGCGCGAGATCCCGGTGGGCCGGAACACCGGCGAGCTCTTGCGCGCCCTGTTCTTCGGTCTCTTCCTGCTGGTCGGCCTTGGCCTGTCGGTGTTCTTCGGCCGGCCGGTCCTCCGAACGATCGCCGCGCGGAGCTGGCCGGAGGTGCCGTGCACGATTCTCTATAGCGCCGTGCGCAGCCATTCGGGAGACGACAGCACGACCTACAGCGTCGAGGCGGTCTACGAGTACGAGATCGGCGGGCGGCGCTACAAGTCGAGCCGTTATCGTTTCCTCGGCGGCTCCACTTCGGGTTACGAAGGAAAAGCCGCGGTGGTGGCGCGGCTGCCGGTGGGAAGCCGCGCGTTCTGCTTCGTCGATCCTAAAGATTCGTACAACGCCGTGCTGGATCGCAGCTTCGGCGGCTGGGTGTTTCTGCTGCTCGTGCCGCTCGCCTTCCTCGCCGTGGGCGTGGGCGGCGTGTACGCGGGCGTGCGGAAGAGATTCGGGCGCGGCGGAAGAGCGGATCTGCCCGATGAACCGACCTCCTTTCCCACCGGGCGGCCCGACTGGACCGCGCGCGATTGAGGTTTCCCGAGCCCCAGCATCTCTGCTTCCACGCGACGTTCGTACCGGCGGAATAATCATCAGAAAGTAGGAGCGAGATCTACGTTTGGACCCGGGAGCCGGGGCTCTCGGACCTCGGCTTCGGGGGCGCGGACCTCGGTCCGGATTGTCCGGACCTGGGTCCCGGGCTCTTGGACCTCGGTCCGGATCGTCCGTGCCTGGTCTCGGAGTCTCGGACCTCAGTGCGAGTCGTCCGGACCCGAGTCCCGGAGTCTCGGACCTCGGTCCGATTCGTCCAGGCCTGGGTCCCGGGGTCTCGGACCTCGGTCCGGATCGTCCAGACCTGAGCCCCGGGCTCTCGGACCTGGGTCCGGATCATCCAGACCTGGGTCCCGGGCTCTCGGACCGCGGTCCGAATCAGCCGGACTCGGCCCTCCTCGAAAGTGCGACCTTGACGAGATCGCCCGCCCATCTACTCCGGCAGCGGCAATCCAGGCGAAATCATCACGACATATGGTGCCCAGACGCGGAGAGTCCCTTCCGGATCGGGGCCGCGGGCAAAATCGACCTGCGTTTGCCGAAGCGCCCGAATCGGATCGCCCGTCTGGTCGAGGTGGGCATAGAACGGCTTGAAGAAGAGAGGCGCCGAACGGTCGTTCGGCGTCTCATTCTCCGGCGCGCAACCGAGCGTAACGCTCTATTGCTTCGCGCCGGACGGCATTCTCGCCCTACGCCGCTGGATTCCGCTCGACCGCCCGGCCGGCGGTGATCCCCGACTTCGCCGTTTCCGAGCGGTTCTGTATCTTCCACCTCTCCCCGTAAGTGATCGAAGTCGGTCCGCTTCTCGCCGAGGGCAAATTGCTCTTCGACTGCCTGATCTGCCGCGCAGAGCTGGGCAGCCGGCTGCTGGTGGTGGAGCGCGAGACGGGGGAGGAGGTGGCGACGGTTCCGCTCGACGGCAGCTATTGCCTGCATCTCGCCAACGCCTGGGATGAAAGCGACCGTCTGACCGTCGACCTGTTCGAGCTCGACCGCCCGGCGTACGAGCAGTATCAGCCGTTGCCGTGGTGTTCGACGCTTGGAACGTCGCGGCAGGGCCGAAAGCCCGAAGCGCAGCATCTTTGCTTCCACGCGACGTTCGTGCCGGCGTAAAGCTATTGCGAACAATGTCAGAAGTAGGGGCGGAGCTTGCCTCCGGTAGAGATTGCCGGGCATCGGAATCAGTCGGTTTTGGGCATATTGTTATTTGTCTTGGCCCGTCTTCGCAGGGTAGAATTGATTACGGTACACTCGAAATTCTCGGTCCACGGATAGCTAGTCCTCGGAGGAACGTTATGGCAGCCGCTGACGTCTATACCGACGAAGTACGCAACCAAATCCAACGATACGCGACTTGGCTCCCCACGGACAATATAAAGGTGGGCACGGTGGGCCAGCTACACGGCAACGTTTTTGTTCCCCTCTCTCATCTCAAAAATTTCGGCATACCTACTCAGGTAACAAAAGATCCTAACACTAACGCTACATACAAGTTCATGTCCGCGGGTGTGAAAGAAGTAGCGATAGCGGCCTCGGCCAGCGGTATTCCCACCTCGGCAGGGATCGGTGCCGCTAAGCTGACTATTGGATTCTCGAAAGCGCACTCTGTCTACCTTGCCCTCTACGGGTGTACTGGCTACGCAATTGAAAATCTTGTGGCTTTAGGGCACAAACTCTTGGAACTCGTTGAAAAAAACGAATGGCAACTCGATTACGTTGTCGTGACAAGAATCATCAAGGCGGAATCGGCTACCATCCTACAGACGGAAGCGAAGAACACGGAAATCAATCTAGAAGGAGATGCTTCTGGGACGCCGGTTGTCGATCTCTTAAAAGCAGGAGCCTCTGTCAAAGTGAAATCTCAGGGGTCCGTGGGTCTAGAAATCGTGGCCGCGAGCAAACTAACGCCTTTGTTTAGCCTGGCAAAAGTCAAGTACACGTGGGTTGGTAAAGTTCTTGGAGACAAGCCCAAGTTCGTCTATTCCCTCTCGCAGAAGTCGGTCGGGTTGGGGCCATTTAGGTCTCAAGTAGAGGCCGCACCAAATATTGCCTTTGCCGGCGCATCAAAGACCAAGAACGACTTAATTCTAAGCGTACGACTCCCTAAGTCGGGGAACTACGTTGATATTGCTGATATTTTAGATCTCACACCCAAAACAACTGAGGCCGAGCCCAAATCAACTCAGGTGCAAGTTACTTCGCAAGGAACCTTCGGCTTTACATCTAGGGTACCTAGAAAACGGTTCCTGCAGGTTGTCAAAGAACACCCAAACTTCTACTTGGTCGAAGACAGTACAAAAGGCCAATTTATCAATCTTAACGTGACGTTGCCGAAGGCAAGAGGCAATGTGAGCGTGGAACCTCTCTTCACATTTGCCGAGAAGATGGCAGAACCCAATGCGAGCGCGAAGATGAAAGCCGAGCTATCTTTCGGCGAAATACTCTGAGCAACGTGGGACTTAGCGCGCTAACGACGCGACTCTCCGCTCCGATCGACGCGGGTACCGGGCCTGTACCGTCTACAGTCGAGGCTTCTGGCCAACCTCCGTCGTGAACGCGTGAGAATGGAGAAGAGCTTGACGAGATCGTCCGACCCTCTACTCCGGTACCGGCAACCCTGGGGAGATCATCACGACATACGGCGCCCAAATGCGGGGAGTGCCTTCCGGATCGGGACCGAGGGCGAAATCGATCTGGGTCTGACGAAGCGCCCGAATCGAATCGCCCGTCTGGTCGAGATGGGCATAGAACGGTTTGAAGAAGAGAGGCGCCGAACGGTCGTTGATCGGTGTGAGAGTTGCGACGGCAGCCGGCAACCGGGCCCTCATTATAGATGTAGTAATGAGGCAGAGCGGCGCCCTTGGCATACCTCGGCTCGAAGTAATCACAAAGGGCAAGACGATACGTCGCCCACCCCGCCATCCGTGGATTACTCGGCCGCCACATCTTGCGCGCCTTACGGAACGCAATCCGTGCCTCGCCGTACCTTTGCTCGCGAAGCGCCTGGCGGCCCGCAAGGTAGATCGGCACTGCGGGATCGGCCTCGTCGAGAGAACCTTCAGGATTCATCGCATTCGGCTGCGGCTTGATCGGAATGGGAATCGCCAGCCGCCGCAGGTGTTCCTTCGCCTCATCCGCCCAGGGCGAGCCCGGATCGAGAGCGAGGTAGCGCCGCCATTCCTCCTTGGCGGTTTCGCGCAGGCTCAGCGTTTCGAGACCGAGAGCCAGGTTGAACTGCGCCTCCTTTAGCTCCGGGAGAATCTCCAACGATTGCGCCGCGAGATCGACCGCGCGGAATAGATCGTCGCCACGCGAGAAGAATCCGGGCCGGTCCTTCCAGCCGGGCCACGACCGGGCGAGCAGGACCGCGGCGAGGTCGTTGCGCAGGAGCGACTGTTCCAGTCCCTCGGTGGTCTCTACTGCCTCTTCGAGGTATTCGACTGCCGGATCGGGCCGATTCTCGGCGAGAGAAAA
This sequence comes from Thermoanaerobaculia bacterium, assembly GCA_035995205.1. Classification (GTDB taxonomy): domain Bacteria; phylum Acidobacteriota; class Thermoanaerobaculia; order Multivoradales; family UBA5704; genus DASYKS01. Next base: position 28,589 of record DASYKS010000035.1, on the reverse strand, counting down.
GACCGCCCGCGAGCGGAGCTTGTCGGTTTTGCGAAGGCTGTCTTCCTCCAAGACGAGACGGTCGTTTGTCCTTGCTGACCTCGATCGCTCGCTTTCTCGGAGGGTTGCCAATCTGTGCCCGGTAGGCCAGGCCGACGAGGCGCCCGGGGGACGGCCGCAGCTCGCGGAAAGGATCGAGGCGCGAGGTGGGGACCCAACCGATCCAGAGGCCCAGGGCGCAACCGATGATCCAGGGGAGCCAGGAAGGAAGGCGGTTCAGGTCTTGCGCGCGCATTTGGGTTGTGGACGGCCGCAGGTGCAGGTTTCGGACGGCGGAGATATCGTCTCCGACGTGCCGCAAGATCCTCTCCCCAGACCGCCCCTCGGCGACAGGCTCCGCAACGCCGCGCTCGCGGTCTGGCATTGGGCGGTGCCGCCGCGCGTCGCGCCGCCCGCCGAGTTGGTTTCAGTGCTTAAGACGGTCTACCCGCGGCTCGTTCTCGCGCGCGTAAATTTCCGTCTCGGCATGCCGCACCTGCTTTCGCTCGGTCCTTACCAGGCGATCACTCTGCCCGAGACGTTCGGCGTGCGACGGGTGGGGATCCACGTGCGGCGAGAATCCTTCCGGACCGATCAAGTCGAGAATCTCGGCATCCTGGTCCATGAAGCGTTCCATGCGCTCCAGATCCAGGAGACTCTCGGCGGTTGGGGGATCGGCTTGGTCCGGCCGTTTCCGATTCTTTACCTGGCTTGCGCGGCGGCGAACCGATTTCTCTACGACGGCCATCCGATCGAGACCGATGCGTACGAGCATGCCGGACGGCGGGCGAGTCGGTTCGAGCAGCACTGTCGCGCCTGCGGCGGAGGTGGGGAAGAGGTCCCAGACCCTGCGAGTCTCTTGGGTGCGGCGGAGTTGGTGGTCGAAGCCAGCGGCCTCGCGTTCTGGCGGAAGGCCTGGCGGAGCGCCGGGCTCGGGCCGTTCGGCGGTATCACGGGTGCCTTGAGGCGCGGTTGGCAGATCCCCTGGATGCGCCCCGGGGTGTTGCTCGGATTCGTGCTTTTGAGTCCACTCGCTGCGCTGGGTGCCCTTTGGCTCGCGGTCTGGCTGAGCGTCTGGGCCGCGGCGACCGCGATCCTTTGGGGGATGCAGGTCGTGGTGGTAGGGCTGGCGGCCGGGGTGGCCAGTATTCTTTACGCTCTGGGGACGTTGCTACGGCTCGCGGGCTCCCGCTCTCGCTAAAGCCCCGGCTGGTACACAGGTCTCTCCTGGGTGCGCGGGCCTCTGGCCCGCCAATGCGGGCGAGACGCCCGCGCACCCAGGAGGGGTGCTCGGTCGTACGCTTTCGCCTACAGGCTCCGCTTCCGGCCGCGGAGGTTGCGTCGGCTGCCTTTGGGCTTCGGTCGATTCTTGGCCGCGGGGGGCCGGAATCCGCCGCCGCCTCCCCCTGCGCCACCGCCGCCGGAAAATCCGCCCGGCCCGCCGGCTCGCCGGTCTTCGGCTTCGGTCACCCGGATCTTGCGCCCTTCGAGCTCGTGGCCTTCGAACTTTTCGATCGCCGCGGCCGCCTGCGCGTCGTCGCCGAACTCGATGAACGCGAATCCTCGCGGTCTGCCGGTGGCGCGGTCGGAGGGAAGGAAGACTTCAACCACTTCGCCGACCTCGGCAAACAGCGCCTGAAGGTCGCCCTGTGTCGTGTAGTCACTGAGGTTGCCGACGAACACTCTCGCGCTGATGATCGTCTCCTTTTCAAGGTTTCAGCTCGCAATTGGGCGAGATCGGATGGGGGAAGTATACGCGACCCGTTAACTGCGTAGCGGCCAACGCTCTTGAAGCGCTTTTGTCGCCTCGTAATGCGCCTTGACTTCGGCCAGGGAGTCGCCGCCGAGCTTTTCGAGCATCGCGTCGGCGAGCACCAGGGCGACCATCGCCTCGACGATCACTCCCGCCGCCGGCAGGGCGGTCACGTCGCTCCGCTCGTACTGGGAGGGCGCGGCCGAGAGGGTGTCGAGATCGACCGAGGGCAGTCCCTTGCGGAGGGTGGCTATCGGTTTCTTGTAGGCGGTGATCACCACGTCTTCGCCGTTGGTGACCCCCCCTTCCAGCCCGCCGGCCCGATTGCTCGTCCGGACGAAGCGCCCATCGGCCCGTCCGATCGGATCGTGGGCCAGGCTGCCGAACCCGCCGCTCGCCGCGATCCCGGAGCCGACCTCGACCGCCTTGATCGCGTGGACCGAGAGCACCGCCTGGGCGAGGCGGCCGTCGAGCTTGTCGCTCCATTGCACGTAGGAGCCAAGGCCCACCGGCACCCCGCGGGCGATCGCGGTGACCGCGCCGCCGAGGGTCTCTCCTTCGTCCTTCGCCTCTTCGACCAGGGCGATCATCTCCGGCTCGAGCTCGCGGTAGATCGCCCGCAACGGCGAGCCGTCGTCGACACCCAGCAGATCCTCCCAGGTGGGGGTTGGGCGGTCGGCGCCGATCGGTCCAAGCGAGCGGACGCCGCTCCGGATCTCGATGCCCAGCTCGCGGAGCAACATCTTGGCGAACGCTCCCGCAGCCACCCGCGCCGCGGTTTCGCGCGCCGAGGCCCGTTCCAGCACGTCGCGCAGGTCCCGGCGGTCGTACTTGATGCCGCCGGGCAGATCGACGTGCCCGGGCCGGGGGTTTTTCACCCGCCGCAGCTCGGCGCGATGCGGATCGACGTCGCCGGGCGCGATCCCCATCACCTGCTGCCAGTTGACCCAATCGCGGTTCTCGATCCAGAGCGCCACCGGGCCGCCGATCGTCTCGCCGCCGCGCACCCCTCCTCGGATCTCGGCGCGGTCCTGCTCGATCGCCATCCGCCGGCCGCGGCCGAAGCCATGCTGGCGCCGGGCGAGGTCGCGTTCGAGCAGGGAGCAGTCGACGGATAACCCGGCGGGCAGGCCGGCGAGAATCGCCGTCAGGCCGGGACCGTGGCTCTCGCCGGCGGTGGTGAAGGAGAGGCGTCGGAGCATCGTCCGGCAGGATATCAGGGGCGGGACGGGGTCGTGGGACGGGTCCAAATCGGACGACAAAAAATGACAGGTTCTATCGTCAATTTTTTGGAGTACACTCCGCGAGTCCGTTCCGGCTTCGCTTGTCGGTAAGCAATTCCCGTCATCCGAAGATGGGGCTTCGAATCCCGGGCAATGGCCCGGGTCTCCCCGCGACGTGGGCTGACGACCGCGGTCGGTCGAGTCACCCGGTAAGGGAGTCTCAAAAACCGATCTTGGATTGTCGCCCTTCGGTCATCTGGAGTACGCTCCGTAGCATAAGGCTTCCACCGTGAAGACAGGCTTGGCAGACCCCACGTTCTCCGGGTATATCGGCGGACGAACGCCCGAGCCTTCGCTTTCGCTGTCGAGATCTTACTTCACTATGGAATTCTGCCGGTGGCGCTCCCTCCTGGGCCGCAAGGCCTCGAACCGACACCTCGGAGGAACCGACCTCGTATGACTCCGCTCGCACGTTCTCGTTTCACGGACTCCTTCGCCGATCTGCTTCCTTCGCTGCGCCCGAAGATCGAGCGGGTGCTGCGCCGCTATCGCGTCTCGGCCCAAGACGCCGAAGACCTGATCCAGGACTCGCTGGTCATCCTCCTGCAACGTTGGGACGAGGTGGAATGCCCCGAGGCCTGGCTGATCGGAACTCTCAAATGGCGCTGCGTGATGCACTGGCGCGGCGCGCGCCGCCAACTCGCCGAATCGGTCGACGCGGCGATCCTCGACCTGCTCGCCGAGCCGCAAGCCCCGGCGCAGGAGAAGATCGCGCTTCGCCGCGATCTCGGCCGCGCGCTCGACCAGCTCTCGCCGCGCTGCCGCGATCTGCTTCGCCTCCGCTATGGCATGGGGATGCGGCCGGGCGAAGTGGCCGAGAAGCTCGACTACCGTCCCTCCAGCATCCGTAAAGTGGTAGGTCGCTGTCAGCTGGTGCTTTGCGAGCAGCTGCTCGCCCTCGGCTACCCGGTCAAATCGCCGGTCAAGCCGCGCGGCGCGGCGTAGCATCGCAGTCCTCTTGCCCCCTGCCGGTAACTCCCGGGAGGGGGCGTCCTGCCTTCAGAGATCCTGACAATCTGGTGCGCGGGGCATCCTCCGCGGCGGTTCAGCCGTCGATCCGCGCGAAATCGATGAACCCCTTCTCGACGTCGGTGTCGAGCAGGCGGACGCGCAGGCGGTCGCCGACGTCCAGCCCCGCCGCCCCGCGCTCCAGCCGGCCTTCGACCGGCGGGCGGAACACGCGCACCCAGGTGCCTTTCTCCGAGGCGCCGGTGACGATCCCGTCGAACGTCGCGCCGATCCGGTCGGACAAGAGCAGCGCCGCCGCCGACTTGCGCACCTGCCGCTCGACTTTGGTCGCGTCGTCTTCCTTCCTCGTGCATTGGCTCGCGAGCGCTTCGAGCTCGGGCACCGAGTAGGGGGAGGGGGAGCCGGTAAAAGCCGCCTTCAGCAGCCGCTGGGTGATCAGATCCGGAAAACGGCGGTTCGGCGCGGTCGAGTGCGCATAGTCGCGCACCGCGAGGCCGAAGTGCCCCGGAGGATCCTGCCCAGGCAGATCGACCGCGTACTCGCCGGAGCCGAGCAGCTTGACGACGGAGAGCGAAATCTCGGGGAAGCCCTCCGGATCGGCCGCCCGCCGCTCGTCGAGGAACTTCGCGAGCGCCAGATGGTCGGGCTCGTCGGGCAGGACGACGTGAAATCCGCGCGCCAGATCGACGATCCGCGACCAGCGCTTCGGCACCCGCACCACCCGGCGCAGCGAGGCGGAACCCTTGGCGTCCAAGAAGCGCGCCGTGACCCCGTTCGCCGCGATCATGCAGTCCTCGATCAGCTCTTTGGCCCGGTTCTTCTCCTGCGCTTCGAGGTCGCTCAGATGGTCGTTTTCGAACACCGGTTTCGCCTCGATCGATTCGAGGGTGAGCGCTCCGCTCTCTCCGCGCAGCTTGCGAAGCTGCTGGGTCGCCTGGTCCTGCAGCTTCAGGTTTTCGGCCAGCCCGGGCACCGCGGCGGCGGCCTGCGGCAGCGGCCCGTTGCCTTCCAGCCAGGCGGCGAGCGAGTTGTAGGCCAGCTTCGCCCGATTGAACACCCGGGCGCGGAAGATCTTGGAGGCGCCGATCTCCCCCTTGGCGTCGAGATCCATCGCGACCACGACCGCGAGCCGCTCTTCTCCCTCGTTCAACGAGGTGAGGTCGGTCGACAGCCGCTCCGGCAGCATCGGGAAGATCCTCGCCGCGGTATAGACCGACGTGGTGTTCGCCTTCGCATGCCCGTCGACCGGGCTGCCCGCCGGAACCAGAGCGTCGACGTCGGCGATCGCCACGTACAGCCGGACCTTGCCGTCGCCGAGCACCTCGGCGACCGTCAACTGGTCGAGATCGCGCGAATCGTCGTTGTCGATCGAGCACCAGAGCAACTCGCGCAGATCGCGGATCCCCGCACCGTCCGCCTTCGCGGGACCGTGAAGCTGTTCCACCTGACGCACAGCCTCGGCAGGAAAGTCCGGCTCGAGACCCCGTTCGAGCATGACGCGATGGGCGATCGACTGCAGGCGTTCGCGAGAGTTGTGGCCGTTGGATTTCATAGGGGGAGACTCTACCGCGAAGGAGGGCGGGGGGGAGCGGTGTCCGGAAACCGGTGATTCGGCCCGGCGCACCGATGTTTCGAGACTCGGCCCCGGTGGATCGCATGCCCGAAGTGGAACGCGGCACCCGGGGACTGGTGGGCCGGACCCCGGCACCGCTGGATCGAATCGAGGAACCGCTGGATCGAATCGGGGAACCGGTACGCCGGTGTCCGGCACCGGTGGATCGCATCCGGGACCTGCTGTGCCGAAGCTCCGATCCGCTGAGCGCCTCCCCGGCACCGCCGGATCGAATCCGGAAACCGCTTCCGCGGCTCCGCGCACCACTCTCCGAATCCCGCCTACCGGTGCCGCGCTCCGAACCACCCGGTGCTCCGACACGGCGAACCACTTCCGCGATCCGAACCACCGGTGCCGCGACACGGCGAAGCGCTTGCGAGAAGCTGCGCACGGGTGCTTGGACTCGGCCCACTGCTTCGCGGATTCGGTCCACCGGTGCTGAGACTCGGCCCACCGGTGCCGGGATGCGGCGAAGCACTTCCGGGAGGCTGCACACCACTTCGGGCAGGCTGCGAGACACTTCCCGATTGCCGCCACGCTCGGCGATCTACAGGGCGTCGGCCACGCTCACTGCCATGGATTGAGGGTCGCCACCTCGAAAACCGCGAAATCACGGACGTTCCGGGTCACCACCACGAAACGGTGCACGATCGCCGTGGCGGCGATCAGCGCATCTCCCAGCAGGCGATCCGAGCGCCGGTGCATGAGCTTGGCCCAGGTGCGGAAAATTCGACCGTCGACCGGCACGACATTCCAAGTCTGCGCGACCTGATCGATCCACGCCTCGATCTCGGCCGCCTTGTCGGGGTTCTGCTCGCGGGTGATTTCGACACCGGCCTGAAGCTCTCCCAAAGTCGTGGCCGAGAGGTGTAGGTTCTCTTCAGCGATCTGGGTCAACCAGGCCACGACGGCTCCGTGCGGCTTCGGCCGGCGCAACTCGGAAATGACGTTGGTATCCAGAAGGTACATGGCGGGTTACTCGAACCCCACGGGGGCTCTTCGACGCAAGCCTCGCCGCGAAGGCACGGGGATTTCCGCCCGCGGTACCTCGCTAAGCAATAGATCCTTGAGGCTGGGTCGAGCCGCTTGCTCCAGTTGCCGCCATTGGTCAAGCGGTACCAGGACGGCGGTCTCCACGCCTCGGCGGGTCACGATCTGCGGGCCTTCCGCAAGGCTCGCCTCCAGGAGCTCGCTGAAGCGCGCTTTCGCATCCTGCACCGGCCAACGTTTGATCGCCGTCTGAGGAGCCATGTCCACCTCTCAAAGAGATCTGTTGATCTAGTCATCTGACTAGTCAGGAGAAGGTTACTACAGATCTTTGGGGAGGGGAGACTCTACCGCGAAGTGACTGCGCCTCCACGCCGTTTGACCGCGGTCGCGCGAGTCCCCGCCCGGGAGCCCCGCCGCACGGAAGACTCGCTGGAGCTCGTTCTGCCAGCGATGCCCGGACGCCGCTCGGCCATAGATGCCGTCCACCCGGCAAGCGCCTCGTAAAGCTCTCGCGGTCGCCTCCCGCGGATCGTCGAGCAGTATCTTCATCTGCTCCACGGCGCTTTCGAGGTGCGGCTCGGCCCACACCGCGCCTCGCGGATAGGGGCCCACGTCGCTTTCGAGTCGAGCGAGCGAATATTCGACCGGAAAGCCCGTTTCCTCGTCGAGGTAATCAGTGATCCCGCCGTAGGCGGTCGCCACGACCGGCATGCGCCGGTACAGCGCTTCGATCGGTACGAGCCCCAACCCCTCCGATCGATGCAGAGACAGCACGGCATCGCAGCTCGCCAGAAGATCGCTGTATTCCTGCCGCGAAAGCGTCTGGCTGCACAGCACGACCGGAAGCCCGCCGGCCGCCCGGCGGAGGTTCTCGAAGGCATCGGGATCGCTCTGCCCGTGTTGAACCTTCAACACCAGCCCGACGTCGCGATTCGTCTTCGCCAGCAACGCAGCCAAGGCTTCGACGGCGCCTTGCGGGTTCTTCCGGCGTGGCAGGCTACGGAAATCCGCCGCAGCGAAAAAATAGAAGCGCCGGGCATCCATGCCGAAACGCCCTCGATCGGCATTGCCATGGACCTGTCGAACGTACGGAGCGACCCAGCGGACCGGAACCGTGCTCAAAGATTCAAACGCCTGCTGCGAAAACCGCGAATGTGCCCATACCTCGTCCACGCCGCTGAAGCGGTCCGCCCAGCTCAGCGGGAAATGCGCCAACTCCCAGGCCCAGCAGGCGATCCGAAAGCTCCCCTGCAAAAACGCTTGCGGCAGCGTCGACAGAACGGCCGGCATCTCCGCCGCGTTCGCATGCAGCAGCGTCACGGGGAAAGGAGTGCCCTCCGGATGGAAGATGCGGGTTTCGATCACGTTTTCCGAGTAGTCCTGGTCGAGCGGCACACGGACGAAAGGCATTCGCAGGTCGCTCAGAAGCTCCAGCGACGCTCGCGCGAGCTCGGCCACGCCGCTCGACGCCTCTAGATAGCCCGCGACATTGAGACCCGCCACACTCACGGCCGGCGGCGGGGGGGCCGTCCGGGGCCGGGCGGCAAGAAGCTCGACCAGCCGCTTTGCCGTCGACAACACACTGCGGCAGCGCGCCCGGAGCGCGGCCTTCGCAGGGAGGGGCCGCGGCATCGTCTCGGGTCTCACCTGGAGCTCGGCGCTCAGCGCGTACTCCGTCGGTGCCTGGCTGGCGAACCATTCCCCAAAGGCTTGCCGATCCTCTTCCAAGGGTTGAGGAAAGGCTTCCTGAAGATCGATCCGCGAAGCATGGATCACCATCGCTAAGTGGGTAATGCACGGCATCTGGGCCGTCCCGCCGGCAGGTTCGTTCAACCAGCGCGCCAAGGAGCCCGGCGCGCTCAAATCGATCGTTTCGAGCAGAGAGGTGTGCTGGAGGTCGGCATTTGCGGAGTGCGGTGCGATCGTGGCTTCGAAGCGCCCCGCGATGAACCTCTCCTTCTTCGGGTTGACCTTCAATTCGTTCAAGAACGCGGCGTCGAGGCCCTCTTTCGCTCCTTCGCCATAGCGGACGAGCCAGTCCACGTACCGAGGCAGATCCTCGTCACAGACCCTCGGGAAGGCTCGAACCAGGTCCGTCCGGTGCTCCCAGAGCGCCAGCGCGGCCCGGGTGAGGACGCCTTCGGCAAACTCCAGCGGCTCGGCAAGCCAGCCGGCGAAGCTCTCCGGCGACTCGAATGCAAAGGGGTCGGACCAGCGCACGCCGGACGGATCGAGCCGATGCAACAGGCGGCGGAACGCCGGAATCACGGGCACCCCCGTGCCCCGGAACGTGGCGTAACCGTAGGAGATCGCCCGTAGGCCCGCGTCGCCTGCCGCGAGCACCCTCTCGCTGAACTCGGAATACCACGGGCGCAGGTCTTCTCGGTCGGCGAGCAGGAGATCTGTCCGGTGTTTCGTGATGCGGTCGTCCGAGGAGACCGCAAAACCGCTGAAATGCATGAAGCCGACGCGACGGCCGCCGATGGCCGGACAACCGTCCTGCACCTCGAGCGTTCTCTGCGAAAGGTTCCACCAGGCGATGTTGTAAATGGGCTCGCGTGCGACGTGCACCCCGTCGACGAAGCAGGGCGCAAAGTTCAACCAGATCTGATCCACGAACAGGCCGCTCGGAATGTCGTCGACGCAGAAGCGGCTGAGCCTCTCTTTCCACCAATCGAGGAACGCCCGCGTACGCTCGTCGAGACAGATGCCGAGGAATCCCAGGTTGAAGACCCCGGCGCGCAGGAACTGCCGCTCGCCGGCCCGCCAACCTTCTTCGAGCGGTTGCGCGATGTGCGGGGTCAGCACGATCGGGTGCTTCTCGAGCGCTTGCATCAGGCCCTGCAGCTCATCGAACACCACGATATCGGGATCGAGGAAGAACATCCGGGCGCAACCGCAACGATCCCGTAGGTACTCGAGGAAGAAGGGCTTGACCGCCGTGTTCAGCTCGAGCGCGTCATAGCGGAAGGCCATATTGGCAAAGCCCGGAATGCCCAGCTGGTCCGCGCCTACGATTCTGGCCGGAATTTTCGCGCTGGCCGGATGTACCGGCTCGTCGACGACGCAGACATACGCCTCCGCTCCGGGGTGCGCCGTGAGATAGCTTTCGACCAGCACCTTCGCCTTGGCGAGGTAGTTGTTCGAGGCGATGGTGCAGACCGGCACCGGCCGTCCGCGGCTCTCCATGGCGGCTACGACCTTCGTGTCCACGACAGGCGTAGCGACTTTCGGGCCGCATCGAGCAGACCCGACGGTTTCGCTTGCGCCCCGCGGATCCGCCGAGTCAGCTCCGCGAGCTCGCGCTCCCTGTTCCTCGCGCGCCGTCCGGCCTCCTCCAGCGCGGCTTGCGCATGGACGAGGCTCTCCTGCGTCTGGCGCAGCCGCTGGTGCAGCGCGGCATAAGCCGAGGCCGAATCCGCCAACTGCTCCGACTTCGCCGCCAGCTCGCGCGTCGTGTACGCCCGCAGCGAGGCGAGCGATTGCAGCAGCGCGGCGACCGCGTCCGCGGGAGGCCGGTCGAGGTCGGACCTACCGGCCGCATCCGCGAATCGGAGAGCCTCCCGGTAGAGGGCAGCCCTGAGGTGCGGCTCCGCGGACGGCGCCGACGTCTCGACCGCCCGGATGATCTGCTCCAGGCTCTCCGCGCTCGCGAGACCGGCCGCGTCGCTCGGTGAGATGCCGACCGATCCTGGCACGTCCAGGCACGCCCTCGACTGCGACCGGCGAAAGTGCCGCCACGCAAACTCGGAGAACGTAGGTCCCTTCTGGTGCCATGCGGTGATGGAATCACGGAAATGAAGCTTCAGGCCCGATCGGTCCAGGCGCTTGCCCAGATCGAGATCCTCGCCCAGGAGCCCGCGAAACCTCTGGCCGTCGAACAGGCCGTGCTCCTTGAGGAACCGGCGCTTCAACGAGAGATGCCCGGTCCAGAAACCGCGCCAGCCGACATCGTCCGGAGGGCGCTGACGCACCCATTTCCAATCGAGATACTCATCGCTTTCCGCGAGATAACGGGCTAGCGGCTCCTGCGCCGGTCCGGCGGGCCAGGCCATGAAGCCCAGGCAGGCGTGATGGTCCTCGGGCCATTCACGATGGAAGCGAACATGCGCCTCCAGGCAGTCGCGCTCGACCACCAGGTCATCGTCCAGCAGAAGGATCAGATCGCCTCGAGCGCGGCCAATACCGTGGTTGCGGGCTTCCGCCGCACCCGCATGCTCCTGCGGGAGGAGGGTGACTCGTTCGCCCCAGCGCTCCTCTAGGCGGCGATTCGTCTCGTCGCTCGAACCGTCGGAGACGACCAGGATCTCGAATCGATCCTTGGCGAGAGCATTCGCGGCCAAAGAATGCAGCAATTCTTCCACGAGCGGGCAGCGATTGCGGGTGGGGATCACGACCGAAATCGCAGGTGCGTCATCGCCCTGTGCTCTCTGCCTGGCCGGCGCGGAGACCTGCCGCGGCGCCGTGCGCCGTTCCTCTCCCGCCGGTCCGCCCGAACTGCAAATGCCTATCAGCTTGCTGGCGAAGGACGCCAGGTCGTCCTGTGCGTATACGGTGATGCGCGGCAAGAGCATCCGGTCGTCGACAAAAGCACTGCGCTCCTCGCGGCAGGTGAACGCCAGCTCGTAGCCGCAGCTCGCCGCCCACGTTGCGACGAGGGGGTTCGAATCCCCATAGGGATACGCCAGAGCGGTCACCGGCCGGCCCAGCTCCGCCTCCATGCGAGTACGCGACAGCGACAGCTCTGCGACGGCACTCTCGGCGGGGAGTTCCGACAAATGGGGATGCGTCCGCGTGTGAGAGCCGATCGTGACGTTCCTGCGGGCGACGTCGCGCAGGTCCGCCCAGTCCAGCAGCGCCTCGGGCTCGCCGAAGGCGCTGTCCCAGTCGGCTACCCTGCCGACGCGGTCTTCGACCACGAACAGGGCAGCCGGAAAGCCGTGCTTCTCCAGCATGGGCAGCGCGCGCTCGGCGAAGTCACGGTAGCCGTCATCAAAGGTCAGCAATACCGACCGATGCGGAAGGTTAAGCCCCTGGACATGCGCGTCGCGGAACTGCGCCAGCGACAACACCGCGTATCCGTTGTCATGCAAGAAAGCCATCTGCTCGGCGAACGCATCCTGGGAGATGCGGTAAGGAGCCAGGCCCGCCGGACCCGATTCCGCAATGCGGTGATAGGCCAAAACCGGTATCGAGGTGCCGGGTGCCTGCGCGGCTCGTTGCGGCAGGCCACGCGCCGCGACGGCCACCGCGTCCGGGATCGATCCCATGTCGACGCTGCGCCGCCGAGGGCCCGCCGGCCGCTCCGTCCAAGAGAACGAATGGACCGCATAGAGCGACGCGGAGAGCTCCTCGTGGAGACTTGCGCCCAAGGCGATCGCCACGTCCGCGATGGTGCGCGCTCCGAAGGGGCGGCTCCAGTCAAAGCCACGCTTGTCGCGCTCGTCGGCCACGGCTTTGGCGTTCGCCATCACCAGCAATCCCTCCGGCTCGAGCGCGGCAAGCACCCGCGCGAGTACGAGCTCCAGGGTTCTGCGCTGCGGCAGGTACGCGAGCAGCTCACTGCAGACGATCAGGTCGAATCGGCCCTGGATCTCCTGGCAAAAGACATCGAGTTGGGAGAACCGCACGTGGTCACCGCTGCGAACGAGCGCTTGTGTACGCGCCAGAGCCGTGGCCGAGATGTCCACCGCCAGGAGCCGGTCGACGTACGGAAGCAACTGGGCGGTGAATCGCCCCTCGGCGCAACCGATCTCCAGCGCGCTCGCGAAGCGTCTGCCGCCGAGCAGGGAAAGCGTCTGCTGATATTTGACCTGCTCGTAATCAGAGCCGTAGTTCCACGGGTCCTCACATGCAAACACGGCCTCGAAGTAACGGCCGTCGTATTCGAGAGCTTGCGGGATGTTCGGAGCCATGTCGGAGAAGCTGAAGCATAGCTCAATGGCGGAACTGCGACTCTTCCGTCTCCTGTTCTGCCAGTCTCCGCGGCGCCCTACTCGAACCAGCCGTTCACATCCACCACGATATGGGTGAACGCCGAGGTGGTGAAGTTTTGCAGGCCGAACGTGCCGGTGCCGGAGCCGGAGAGCTTGAGGATCGCGTTGTTGGTGCGGGTCTGGCCCGGTCCGAAGTTGATCACGAAGGAGTTGGGGACCGCCGCGGTGTCGAAGTCTCCGGGGAAGGAGCGGAGGTGGCCGGCCTGCCCGGCGTTGACGATGCTGAGGTTGATCGAGATCGCCTTGGCGGTGGTGGGGATTCCACAGCGGCCGGTGGCGCGGATTACCCTCTGTCCTGTCGGCGGCATGGCCGGGCCGCCCCAGGTTCCGAAGGGGTCGCGGCTGTCGAGCAGCCGGCAGGGGGAGATGGTGTAGAACCGAATCGCGGCGGTGGAGGTGGCGACCGCGGGACGCCAGCCGCGCTGGACGACCTCGAAATCGGAGGCCTTGAGGCTCCCGAACGCGGGGTTCAGCACGTCGTTGTTCCAGCGCGTATCGTAGGCGCCCTGGATGTACATGTCCGAGCCGTTGTCCGCGAGAATCAAGCCGTAGGTCTTCATCGCCTGGAAGATCCGCTGGACCTCCGGCGTGAAGGTCGAGATGTTCTTGCTCGCCTTGAGCCGCAGGCGGGTGCCCATCGGAGGAGCGGCCGCCGCGCAGGTGTTGCAGGCGGTGTGCGACGCCGGGTAGACATGGCCATTGGTGTCCCGCGTCGTGAAGCGGATGGCGTGCTTGATCGGCACGGTGCCGAACGCTTCGTCGTAGCGAACCAGGCCGGGGAGGATCGCGAGGCCCGCGGCGTCGGCGCTGGTCCACCCTTCCGGTCGGCGGCCGTTGGCGTCGAGCGCGTAGATCGCTCCCGATCCGGCCTCCCAACGGCTGAGGCTCGGGTTCCAGAACGTGTGGTACAGCTCGTAGAGGATGCGGTTGTCGCGGTCGACGATCAGCATGTGATGGTCGCCGTCGCTGCCTCCCCCCGGCTCGCCCCCTTCGATCCAGCGCGCCTGCGTCCGCGCCTCGACCGGGATCGGGTAGCCGTTCGGACGGCCGGGAGAGCCGTTGTCGCTTTGGCTGCCGAACTCGACGAAAGTCACCGGCTGAAGCGCTTGAGTCCCCGGAACCGAGATGTAGACCATGCCGTAGATGTTGGTGTTGTTCGGATCGGACGGGTCTTCGTCGCCGCCGAAATCCGGATGGAGCGCGCGGGTCGTGCCGATGAAAGAGATGTACGCGGCGCTGTTGGTGTCGAGCGGCGCGGCAGAGACATCCACGTTCCACCAGTTGTCGGGCGGAAAAAGCGGCAGCGGTGTGGGCAGCGGGCCGCTACGGACGGCCTGCGCCTGAACAGGTGCTTGGGATGCGAGGAGACCGGCGGCGGCGAGACCGATAAGCGCGAGCGCTGAGATTCTCATTTGCCTATGAGGCTATCGCTGCGGGGGGCAGGATGGCAAGGACGGTCCCAGGACAAGCACACCCGGGACTCAGGCTGTGGTCTTGCCCGCCAGCCGCTCGAACGACTCGCGGAACGCTTCGGGCAGGCGACAGGGCCGGCCGGTCGCCTTGTCGATCCAAATGTGTTCCGAGGTTCCGGTCACCAGCAGCTCGCCGTTCTTGTGGACTTCGTAGGCGAAATGGATGCCGCGGCTGCCCAGGTGCTCGCCCCAGCAGGTGACCTGGACGGTGTCGCCGTAGCGGGCCGGGCGGCGGTAGCGGGCGGCGACTCCGGTCACCATCAGCAGGTAGCCCATGCTCTCGATCTCGGCGTAGTGGAAGCCGGACATCTCGCAGATCCGGGTGCGGGCGAGCTCGAACCAGATGATGTAGTTGGCGTGGTGGACGACCGCCATCTGGTCGGTCTCGGCGTAGCGGACTTCGATGTCGATCGTGGAGCGGATGGGCTCGGGCATGCGGTTCTCCAAAAAAGGTTCGGTGCCTCAGGCCTACGCGCTCCGTCCGCGTTGGACGGCGCCGGATTTTATGCCATGCTCGCAAGAATCCGCGGGTTCCTTTCCGGCCGCGGGAACTGCCGGCGAACGCGGGCGAGCCACGGACGGTCCGCTTCGCGCACGCCATCGAGGAGCTTCATGTCGCGCGTCCCTTCTCTTCTCGCTCTACTTGCCGCACTGACCGTCTGCGGAATCTCGGCGACCGCCGTCGCTTCGGCCGCCCCCTCGGCGCTGCCGAGCAAATTCCGCCGCCTCACCCTGCCGAGCGCGAGCCCGCAGCTTCCGTTCCCGTACACGATCGAAGTTCCCGAAGGGTGGACCGCGCGCCAGGTGCTGAACGATCCCGGCCTTTGGATCGGACCGCCGGACGCGAAGCCGAACGTCGACCCGCGCTTCATCTACGTGCGCATCTCCACTGTCTCGCTCGCCGAGCCGGAGAAGATCGCCGCGGCGATTCGCCAGAACGACGCCAAGGACGACGCTTGGACCGCGCCGCTGGTCGAAGTGCGCGAGGTGCACGGCGTGCGCGGCGTGGTGGTGCAGGTCGATCGCGGCAAGGACGCCGAGGCGCGTTCGAGCCTGACGCTCAAGCTGCCGCTGCCGAAGACCAGCGTCGATTTCGTCGGCCAGGCGACCAAGGACGAATTCGCCAAACAGCGTGCGCTCTATGAACGGATTTTGTTCTCTGCCCAGCCGGCCCCGGCCCCCCCGGCGGCCGTCAAGCCGGCCGACAAGAAACCCGGCGGGTAGGCAGGTCATGCCGATTCATCCGTTCGAAGGGCGCTGGCCTCGGCTCGGCGCACGGGTCTGGCTCGCCCCGTCGGCCCACGTGGCGGGCGACGTCACGCTGGGCGCCGACGTCTCGTTCTGGTTCCACACCGTGGCGCGCGGCGACGTCCATTGGATTCGGATCGGTGCGCGGACCAACGTCCAGGACGGCACGGTGCTCCACGTGAGCGAGGAGCGCTTTCCCCTCCTCATCGGGGCCGACGTGGTGATCGGGCATCAAGCGGTGGTCCATGGCTGCACGATCGAGGACGGCGCCTTGATCGGCATCGGAGCCCGGGTGCTCGACGGCGCGGTGGTCGAGACCGGCGCGCAGATCGGGGCGGGTGCGGTGGTGGCGCCCGGCCATCGCATACCTTCGGGGATGCTCGCGCTAGGGATTCCGGCGCGTCCGGTGCGGGCGTTGTCGGAGGGGGAGCGCGACAACATCCGCGCCATCGCCGCGCGCTATTCCGCTCTGAAGGAGCGCTATCGGGTCGGGGTTGGGTAGTGGTTTAGTTTTCCCCGCAGCGACTGGCTGCTGCCGAAGGCGCCCGAAGGAGCGAGGAGGCAAACGAAACCACTACCCGGGCTCGATCCGGCCGGCGTAGCCTGATCCGAACATTTCACGATTCCGTATCGCGAGGTCGACACCAGTGAACACGAGGCGCGGCGCAGGGACTCTTGGGCAAGACGACATCGGGAGCTCGGTGCTCCTCAAGGCTTGGGTGCAGCGCCGCCGCGACCATGGCGGCGTGATCTTTCTCGATCTTCGGGATCGCAGCGGCGTCGTCCAGGTGGTGATCAAGCCCGACCTGCAACCGGAAGCCGCGGCGGCGCTCGGTGCCGTCCGCTCCGAGTGGGTGATCGAGGTCGAGGGCAGGGTGGTCGCCCGCGCGGCGGAGAACGTCAACCCGGAGATCCCGACCGGCGGGCTCGAAGTCCTCGCGGACCGCGGCCTGGTGCTCACCCGCGCCGAGCCGCTGCCGATCCCGCTCGATGACCGGGTCGAGGTGGGGGAGGATCTGCGCCTGCGCTATCGCTATCTCGACCTGCGCCGCCCGGAGCTGCAACAGAAGCTGCTGCTGCGCCACCGCGTGGTCCACGAGGCACGCAACTATTTTCACGACAACGGGTTCATCGACGTCGAGACGCCGATCCTCACCCGCTCCACCCCGGAGGGGGCGCGCGACTATCTGGTCCCCAGCCGCGTCCACCGCGGCTCGTTCTACGCCCTGCCGCAGTCGCCGCAGCTGTTCAAACAGCTGCTGATGGTCGCCGGGTTCGAGCGCTACGTACAGTTCGCGCGCTGTTTCCGCGACGAGGATCTGCGCGCCGACCGCCAGCCGGAGTTCACCCAGATCGACGTCGAGATGTCGTTCCCGACCGAGGAGGACGTCTACGAGCTGGTCGAAGGGCTGTTCCGGCGCATCTTCCCGCTGTCGCCGCTCGGGCCTGCGGGGATCGAGCTGCCGAATCCGTTCCCGCGCCTGACCTACGCCGACGCGGTGGCCCGCTACGGCAGCGACCGGCCCGACCTCCGTTTCGATCTGGAAATCCGCGATCTCACCGAGCGCCTCGGTGGCACCGGTTTCCGCGGCTTTTCCGAGGCGGCGGCAAGCGGCGGCGCGATCCGCGGCTTCGCGGTACCGGGGGCGGCCGAGGCGAGCCGCAAGCAGGTGGACGGCTGGATCGAGATCGCCCGCCGCACCGGCGCGGCCGGCGTCTTGACCTTGAAGCGCAAGGGGGGCGAGACGATCTTCCAGGTGAAGGGCGCTCTCACCCCGGCCGAGGTCGAGGGTACCGCCGACGCGCTTGGGCTCGAAGAAGGGGGGCTCGCGCTGCTCGTCGCCGGGCCGGCGAAGACGGTCGCCGCCGCGCTCGGCGCGCTGCGGTTGGAGATGGCGCGGACCTATGGCTTGGTCCCCGCGGGACGCCACGCGTTCCTCTGGGTGACCGATTTCCCGCTGTTCGAGTGGAACCCGGAAGGCGCGCGTTGGGACGCCATGCACCACCCGTTCACCAGCCCCGACCCGCGCGATCTCGACCTGCTCGCGACCGACCCGGGGAAGGTCCGCGCGCGGGCCTACGACGTGGTGATGGACGGTATCGAGCTGGGCGGCGGCTCGACCCGAATCCACGACCCGGGCGTTCAGGCGCAGATGTTCCGCCTGTTGGGGATCGACGACGCCGAAGCCGAGGCGCGTTTCGGCTGGTTCCGCGAGGCGCTGCGCTACGGCGCGCCGCCGCACGGCGGCATCGCGCTCGGCCTCGATCGGCTGGTCATGCTGCTCGCGGGCGCATCGTCGATCCGCGAGGTGATCGCGTTCCCGAAGACCGCCTCCGCGACCGACCTGCTGACCGAAGCGCCCTCCACGGTCGATGCCCGGCAGCTCGCCGAGCTGGGCATTGCGCTCGCCCGGCCGCCGCGCGCCGGAGAGGTCTAATCTCTCATGGCCTGGACCGCAGAGCTGCTCGCTAACCACCGGGCGCTTTCCGAGTTGGACGTTCGCTTCCGCGACTACGCGATGGCCACCCCGAAGTGTCTGGACCTGGACTACCTGGTGGGATTCGGCTTTCGCGAGCCCGAGGTGCTGTATTACACCGGGATGATCCACCCGTGGCCGTTCTTCGCCGGGCCGGAGACGCTCGCCGAGGTCGAGCGGGTGACGCTGGGGCTTTCGCGCCTGCACCGCCTGATTCCGAAGCGGATCTTCGCCGACGACCCGGAACGGATCGCCGAGCATTACCAACTCGATCCTCTCCACACCGCGCGTATCCTCGAATCGCCGAGCGGCCTCGATTCGGCGCTCGGCCGCGCCGACCTGGTCTGGTCGGAGCGCGGATTCCAGTGCCTGGAGTTCAATTTCGGCGCTCTGATCGGCGGCGGCGAATCGCGGTTTCGCGCCGAGCGCTATGAGCGGGTGCCCGAGCTGCGCGAGTTCTTCGAACGCGAGGGTCTGCCCTGGACGGCGCAGAGGAACTCCATGCGCGAGCTCTTCTGCCATTTCATCGACGAGGCGTTGAAGCTCGACCTCGGACGGGACGGGTATCTGAACGTCGCGCTGCTGCTGCCCAAGAAACTCGAATTCGGTCTCCTGCAAAGGTTCCGCGGCGAGTACGCCGCCGCGTTGGAGGAGAGAGGCCTGTCGGTCGACGGTCGGCTCTACCCGAGCCTGATCGACGATCTCGAAGAGCGCCGCGGTGCGCTCTACTGCGGCGGCCGGCGCATTCACGGCCTGCTCGAAACGATCGAGGGGACGCACCCGGCGGCTTTCCCGCTGGCGGCGGCCGGTAATCTCGTACTGTTCAACGGGCCGATTCAGGCGATCCTTTCGGGCAAGAACAACCTGGCGCTCCTGTCCGAGAACCAGGAGTCCGAGCGTTTTACGCCGGAGGAGCGGGCGCTGATCCGCGCCCATCTGCCCTGGACGCGGAAAGTCGAGCGGCGGGAAGTGCGTTTCGACGGCAAGGACTGGGATCTGGCGACGCTCTTGACCGAGCGCCGGGGCGACTTGGTGCTCAAAGCGTGTCACTCGCTCGGGGGTAAAGACGTGGCGGTTGGCCATGCCTGCACGGAGGAGGAGTGGCTGGCCGCGATCGAGGCCGCGTTCTCGGCGCCTTGGATCGTCCAGGAGTTCGTCCAGTCGCGCGGCTACCTCGCGCTCTCCGACGCGGGGGTCGAGCCGCACGATCTGATCTGGGGGCCGTTCGCTTTCGGCAACGACCGCTTCGGCGGTACCTTCCTGCGCTTGCAGCCGGCCCGGATCGGCGGGCCGGTCAACGTCAAGCGCGCCGGGTCGGCCGCGAGCCTGTTCGAAGCGTAGGCAAGATGAGCCACGACGGCATCCTTCGCTCGACGCTCGCGCACGGCCGGGGCGGCTCGGGCGTGACTTCGATCCTGATCGGTCCGGGCGCGCTTACCGCTGCCGCGGATCTCGCCGCGTCTTTCCTCGCCGATCGCACCGTCTTCCTGATCTCCAGCCGGCCGCTGTTGGAGCTGCACGGACATCGGCTGGGACGGCTCTGCGGCCTGGCGCGGCGCGCCGAGGTGCTGGAGATCCCCGACGGCGAAGCGGCGAAATCCGCCGCGGTGCTCGACGGGCTCTGGCGGCGGATGGCGCTCTCCGGCGGCAAGCGGGACAGCCGGGTCTTGGGCTTCGGCGGGGGCAGCGTCGGCGACCTCGCGGGTTTCGCCGCCGGATGTTTTCTGCGCGGCTTGGAATTCGCGCAGCTGCCGACCACCCTGCTCGCCCAAGTCGACGCCGCGATTGGAGGCAAGACCGGCATCGATCTGCCGGAGGGGAAGAATCTGGTCGGACTGTTCCATCACCCGCAGCTGGTGATCTCGGACACCGACGTGCTCGCCACCCTGCCGCGCGCGGAGCTACGCTCCGGCCTGGTCGAGGCGATCAAGATGGCCGCGCTGCTCGACCTCGATCTGCTCGCGCGCATCGAGCGCGATCTGACTGCGTTGCTCGGCGGCGAGACCGGGCCGCTCGGACCGGTGGTCGCCGCGGCGGCGGCCGCGAAAGTTGCGGTGGTCGAACGCGATCCGGCGGAGGAGGGCGATCGGCGGCTGCTCAACTTCGGCCATACGCTGGGCCACGCGATCGAGGCGACGCTCGGGTTTTCGGGACTGCGCCACGGCGAGGCGGTGGCCTACGGCCTGCTGTTCGCGCTTCGCCTGTCGCGCACGCGGGGGCTACCGGAGGAAGAGAGCCGGCGGCTCCGCACGCTCTTGTCCCGCCTGGATCTGCCGCCGCTGCCGCCCTTGGACCGCGATCTTCTGCTCGCGGCGGTGGGCCGCGACAAGAAGGCGCTCGAATCGGGCCTCGCCTGGGTGCTCGCCGCCCGGCTGGGCGAAGGGCGGATCGAGCATGTGCCCCCGGCGGAGATTCGAACCGAGCTCGGGACGTTCCTCGCGAACCCATGGTCCGAGTGAGGGTCCCCATCGGCCAAGTCGTCTATAATGCTGCTTTTGGAACCTAAAACGAAAAATCCGGCACCAGCGCGCGCATGAAGAATTCTCGCAGCCTTTCCCGCCGCCTGTCGCTGCGTTCGGTCCTGTTCTTCGTCCTGCTCCTTTCGGGCATCCTCCCCCTGGTGCTCTCCGGGGGCCTGCTGCTGTTGCAAAATCGCGGGCTGCTGCAAAACGCCGAACGCGACGTGTTGATCCGCGAGGTCGGCGCGCTCTCCCGCCAGGTCGAAGCCGATCTCACCGCGACGCGCCGGCAGGTGACCCTGGTCGGGCAGGTGCTGCTCGCCACCCCCGGGCCGGAGGACGTGCTCGAACGGCTCGGCGAGCCGTGGGTGGCGCCCTATTTGAGCGACGTCACCCGCACGTCGGGAGCGCAGGTGATCGGCGTGCTCGATCTCGACGGCCATGCGCTGCTGCCCTCCTTGAACAAAGAGCGCGGCGAGGCGGTCGACACGGCGTTTCGAATGTCGCTCTCCCACCGCGCTCCGACCTACGTCTTTGTCCGCGGCGAGCAGAGAGAGCCGGTCGCTGCGCTTGCGGTGCCGGTGCCGGCCCAAGCGCCCCGGCTGGTCGTGGTCGCCCTGTTCGCGTTCACCCCGGCCGCCGACCTCTACCGCGAAGAGGCGGGGAAAGCGGGCGCGATCGCGCTGATCGACGAGCGGGGCGACATCCTCTGGCAGCGCGGATTCACGCCCGAGACCCAGCGCGCGCTGCTCGCCTCGAACGTACTGCGCGACTTCAAGCATCGGCCGCTCGATCTGACCACCGAATACATCGCGACCGCGGGCGGAAAGCCGCGGAATTATCTCGCGCAAGTGAGCAGCGTGCCCGAGAGCGGTTGGGGCGTGGTGGTGCAAAAGCCGGCGCGGCTGGCTTTCGAAATGGTGCGCAAGATGGCGTGGAACACCCTGCTTTCGACCCTAGTGTTGATCGGCGTAGCGCTCGGTGTGGCGTTCTTCGCCGCCCGGCGCGCCAGCCGGCCGATCCAAACCCTGGCTCGGCGCACCCACGAGATCGCCGAAGGGCATTTCGACCGGCGCCTGGAATCCGAAGGGGTCGGCCGCGAGATCGGCGATCTGGCCGAAGACTTCAACCGCATGAGCGGCCAGCTGGAGAGCTTCGTCGAGCAGCTGCGCGCCGCCGCGCAGGCGAACCGCGATCTGTTCATCGGTTCGTTGCGGGCGTTCGCCGCCGCGATCGACGCCAAGGACCCCTACACCCGCGGCCACTCGGAACGGGTCGCGACGTTTTCCCGCGCGATCGCCTCCCGGCTCGGATTTTCCGACGAGCAGATCGAAAAGGTCTGGATCGGCGCGCTGCTCCACGACGTGGGCAAGATCGGCGTCGACGACCGGATCTTGAAGAAGGTGGGCGTGCTCACGCCGGAGGAGTACGATCAGATGAAGCTGCACACGGTGATCGGCTCCGAGATCCTGTCGCCGATCGAGCAGCTCAAGGACGTTTTGCCCGCCGTCCGTTGGCACCACGAGAGCTGGAACGGCCGTGGCTATCCCGACGGTCTGCGCGGCGATCAGATCCCGTTGTTCGCGCGGATCGTCGCGGTCGCCGATACGTTCGACGCGGTGACCACGAACCGGCCCTACCAGCAGGCCTACGATCTCAGCTTCGCGGTCGATACGATCACCAAGCTCGCCGGCAGCCGGTTCGACGCCAAGGTGGTCACCGCGTTTCTGCGCGCCTACGACGCCGGCGAGATCCATCCGGCCGAGCTTCGCGCGGCCGATCTGGAGGACGCCGTCCAGCCCTTCGAACTTATGGTGGCCCGAGGTTAGCGAATGGAGTTTCAAGACACCCTGGCTCGACTGCTCGCCGCGCACGAGGACGCGATCGGCGTTTTGTTCCTCGATTCAACCGGCGAGACCGTTCATCTCGCCTGCGCCGAGACCCCGTCTTACGATCTGCAGGTGATCGGCGCCTACTTAGGCATCTACATGCGCCATCTGGACAAGGTGATGACGCTCAATCACCTGGGCAAGACCCGGTTGATCCACATCGAGAAGCGGCAGGTTCACATCCACGTCCTGCCGCTGCCGGACGGCTATTGCCTCGCGCTCGTACAGCGCCATCCGGGCCAGGTGGCGCGCGCCCGCGAGAGCCTGGTGGCGGCGGGCGCCGAGCTGGTCCGCGAGCTGTTCTAGCGAAGCCACGATGCGCGCCGTCTTGTTCGAAGGAGTCCGCCGGCTCGTCTGTGCGGAAGTCGCCGACCCGCAGATCCTAGATCCGGGCGATGCGATCGTCGCCGTGCGCGCCTCGGGTGTTTGCGGCTCCGATCTCCATGTCTACCGCGGCGTCGAGGAGGGGCTCGATCTAGGGACTCCGATGGGCCACGAGCTCGCGGGAGAGGTGGTCGCCGTGGGGGCGGAGGTCCAAGGCCTACGTCCGGGCGACCGGGTGGCGAGCCCGTTTTCGACCAGCTGCGGAGTGTGCCTCCCTTGCCGCCGGGGCTTGACCGCGCGCTGCGTTCGCGGCGAGCTGTTTGGCTGGGTTCACGAGGGCCAAGGTCTAGCCGGCGCGCAGGCGGAGTTGGTGCGGGTGCCGCTCGCCTCTTCGACCCTGGTGCCGATCCCCGACGAGCTGCCGTTCGAGATCGCGGTGCTCGCGGGTGACGTACTCGCGACCGGCGCGTTCGGCGCCGAGCAGGCGGGAGCCGGGCCGGGCGCCATTCTCGCGGTGGTCGGCTGCGGCCCGGTCGGGCTGATGGCGATCCTCGGCGCGCTGGAGCTGGGCGCCGAACGGGTGTTCGCGCTCGACACCGTGACCGAACGGCTCGCGCTCGCCGAGAGCTACGGGGGAGAGCCGGTGCCGCTCTCGGCGCACCCGGTCGAGTGGATTCTGGACGCCACGAGCGGTGCGGGAGTCGATGGCGTAGCTGAGGCGGTGGGCACCGCGGCGGCGCTCCAGTTGGCCTATAGCCTGGTGCGCCCGGGCGGCGCGATCTCCGCCCTCGGCGTCCACAACGAGCCGGCCTTCGCGCTCGCGCCGGGCCAGCTCTACGACAAGAATCTGACATATCGCACCGGCCGCTGCCCCGCCCGCGCGTACATGGACCGGCTGCTGCCGATCGCCGCCCGAAGAGCAGGCGACCTCGCAAGGATGATTTCCCACCGTCTGCCCCTCTCCGAAGGACCCCACGGCTACGACCTGTTCGACCGCCGCGCCGAAGGCTGCACCAAAGTCATGCTCCTGCCATGAACCCCCCGCGCGTCTCTCAGCTTTTTTCTTTCGTCTTTGCCGTCCTTGCCGTCCCTTATGTCCTCTTCCCCGCGCCGACGCCTCCTCCAAATACTCTCATCGCCTTAGGCACCGCCCAGGATGGCGGCTACCCCCAGGTTGCCTGCTCGTGCGATCGCTGCCAGCTCGCCCGCCGCGATCCCAAGCTCGCCCGCAAGGTGGCGAGCCTCGCGATCCGCTCCGCTTCGGGCAAGACCTACCTGATCGACGCCACGCCGGATCTGCCCGCGCAGATCGAGGCGATCCATCGTTGGCGCGCGCATCCGACGGATCGCACCGACCGCCAGCCGGTGGACGGCATCCTGCTTACCCACGCCCACATCGGCCACTATCTCGGACTTGCCTGGCTCGGCTTCGAGACGCTCTCCAGCCGTGAGATCCCCGTTTGGGCCTCGCCGCGAATGGCCGGCTTCCTGCGCGCGAACGGACCGTGGAGCCAGCTGGTGGGGCAAAAGAACATCGTGCTCCACGAATTCACTCCCGGGCAGGCATTCGAGCTGGAGCCGGGGCTCTCCGTCGAGCCGATTCAGGTGCCCCACCGCGATGAGCTGTCGGACACCTTCGCCTTCGTGATCCGCGGTCCGCGGCGAACGGTGCTCTACGTGCCGGACACCGACTCGTGGCGCGCCTGGAAAAAGCCATTGCTCGAAGTGCTCGCGGATAAGAAGATCGACCTCGCGCTGCTCGACGGCACGTTCTACTCCCGCGCCGAGCTACCCGATCGCGACCCGGCGACGATCGGTCATCCGCTGATCACCGACACGATGGACCTGCTGGGTGCGAAGGTGAAGGCCGGCGGGCTCGAAGTCCGCTTCACCCATCTGAACCACTCGAACCTTGCGCTCGGCAAGGACGATGCTGCGCGCAAGAACATCGCGGCGCACGGTTTCCGGCTGCTCGCCGACGGCGACGAGATCGGGCTCTGAAGCGGGCGAATTCTTAGCAGTCCGAGAGAGTACGGGGCGGCCGGCTTCGAGCGCCTGGCCGCCCGAGGGCATCAGGACGACCAACGCCTGCGCCCCCCTTATCGCCGCTCGGAAGCTAGTGTGGGATCTCCTCGCACAATCCGCAGTTACCTCCCTGACTTTTGTCGCAGTACCAGCCGGGGCCGATCCAGTCCTCACACTGCTGGTCGACGATGCACCAGTCGGCCCAACACAGGTTGGACGGTTTCGGCAGGAACAGGTCGGAGCCGTCCGCGGAGACTGCCGGTGCGGCAGGCGTCTCGGTCGAAATTGCCGGAGCGTCGGGGAGTGGAATGTCGGCCGCACGGACTGCGTGGCTCCCGAAGAGCCCGACCGCAGCGAAGAGGGCCAGGATCAGAGCGGGGCGCCAAACGTTCGTATGCATCGCGAGTCCTCCGATTCGGAAATCGGTGGTTTATCCACCGAGCTCCGGTTCTATCTAATTCGGTGTTTTCGCGATGCAATTACGAGACAAGAAATGAAAATATTCAGGATTGATCCGTCTATCGTGGCGTTCCGGGAGAGGAAGCCGGCATGAGCCCTGTCGCCTTTGCTCCGCGGATTCCGATCTCCAGTATGTCGGCGCGATCAATGACGGTCGGCGCCGCGCTTCGGGAAATCGAAAACCATGAAGAAGAATCATCTCGTCCTGTCAAAGGAAACTTTGCGGGCTTTGACCCAGCGGCAAATGCCCGAGATCAACGGTGGATTCGTCGGCGGAGGTGGAACGATTACCACAAGCCTGGATCCCGCTTGCTTCGCTACGGTCCCCAGTTTTTTCCAGTGCCCGTAGCTTTCCGCTTCTCGTAACGCCGTCGGGGGGAGTCGACAGTGGTCGTGGCCACTGTATCCCCGCCCACCGCGGCTCCACCCACCTCCTTCTGCCGGTCTGAATCGCTCCTCAGCGTCAAACGCTGTCGGCTTCGCCGTCCAAGTTTCGATCTTAGAAATGGACCCCTTGCGTCCTGCAATCTGCCGGGCGCTTTACAAAGGAGCTGTTGTGAAGAAATCATTTTCCCTGCTCGCCGTCCTCCTCGGATGGCTTTTGCTCAGTCCCGTCGTCGTCGCGTTTGCGGCGCCGGGTGATGTGCCGCCCCGCCCCGTGACGGAACAGGGCCTTGCCAACCTGACCGCCCTCACCCGCCTGATCGGCTACGTCCGCTACTTCCACCCCAGCGACCAGGCCGCCGCGCTTTCCAACGCCGACTGGGACGCGCTGGCGATGGCCGGCGTCGAGCGTGTCGAGCCAGCCCGCAACCCGGGCGAGCTCGCCGCCGCTCTCTCCTCCCTGTTCGACGGCATCGCGCCGACCGTCCAGGTGCTGCCGTTTCACCTCTCCTCTCATGCGACCCCGGCAAACCTCGAGCCTCCCCAAACCGCGAACGGCGGCGCGATCCGCTGGCTCGCCTGGCGCCATGAAGGCCTCAGCCTCCATGTGGCCTTCACCTCCTACGAGAGCGAGCGCGTGGAAGTCGGCCGGTTTCCGGCTGGGGCGACAGCCACCGTTGCCCAAGACCTGGACGTCGAACGGCTGCGGGGCCACCGGGTCCGGATCTCCGCCGCGGTTCGCTTCACCGACGATGCGGCGGGCACGGCGACGCTCAACCTCCACGCCACCACGGCGGGAGGCAGCGGCTCCGCGGCCTCGAGCCAACCGATTTCTCGCGGCGGCTGGCGACGGGTGGAAATCGACACCCAGGTGCCGGCCGACGCCAACCTTCTGACCTTGAGCTTCGACCTCGCGGGAACCGGCCGGCTGACCTTCGACGACGTGCGGGCTTCCGCGGACGGTCTCGACGTCACCGGCCAGCTGATCAACCCTGGGATCGAAGAGGTGGTTCCCGGCCTGCCGCCCCGCGGCTGGCTGCTGACCCACACGCCGTTCGGGGCTGAATACCGCGTGCGACGGGTCGGGGGTGCCGCCGCCGGCCATTGGGCCGCCGAGCTCGCCTCCCAGGTGCGGCCGGTGGCGTTGCCGATCGTCGCCGACCTCGGCGGCGGAGTCTCGGCCCTGGTACCGCTGGCGTTGCCGGCCAACGACCAAGGGACGTTCCCGCAGCCGGCCCTGCCGCCCACTCCTCCCTCGCCGGACAAGCCGGCCGGGTTCGTGCCGAGCGGCCTCGACCGTACCACCCGGCTCACCGGTGTGGCGGTGGGTTGGGGTGTCTTCCAGCACTTCTACCCGTATATCGAACAGGTCGGCGCCGACTGGCCGGGCGCCCTGCGCCGCGGTCTGACCGCCGCCGCGGTCGACTCCGACGAGGCCTCCTACCTTCGCACGCTGCGCCACCTGGTGGTGGAGCTTGAGGACGGCCACGCCCGGGTTCTGCCGGTCACCTTGCCGGTGCGCTTTGCCTTTACCTGGGATTTGATCGAAAACCAGCTGGTGATCACCTCGGTCGAGCAGAGCGCGACTCACGGCATGGTGGCGGGGGACCGAATCCTCGCCATAAACGGCAAGCCGGCCGCGACCGCGCTCGCCGAAATCGAAAGCCTGACCTCGGGGGCCACCCCGCAGTGGCGCCGGTGGAGAGCTCTGAACGAGTTGGCCGCCGGCCTGCCGGGCGGTACGGCGACTCTCACCGTCCAGCCGCGCTCCGGCGGGCCGGTCCGCACCGTGACCGCCCCCTACACCGCGCCGGTCGGCAGCAGCTTCACCGTTTTTGGGATGCCGGAAGAGCCGCGGCCGGAGAAGATCGCCCAGGTGCGGCCGGGGATCTTCTACGTCGACCTTACCCGGATCGACGATGACGATTTCAATGGGGCCATCGACCAGCTCGCGGCGGCCGACGGCGTGGTCTTCGACATGCGGGGCTATCCCGTTCTCGCTCCGGAAGCCGCGCTCAAGCACCTGCTCACCAAGCCGGTGACCTCGCCCTGGTTCAACTTGCCAATCATCACTCAGCCCGACCGGCTGGGCTGGGACGTGCGGCCGGCGTACTTTTTCCTGACGCCGTTGGCGCCGCGGCTCACCGGCCGCATCGCCTTCCTGATCGAAGGCCGGGTCCTCTCCTACGCCGAAAGCCTGATGGGGATCGTCGAGGGCGAACACCTCGGCGCCCTCGTGGGCGGGACCACCGGGGGCACCAACGGCGGCTTCGACGTGGTCCCGGTGGCCGGCGGTTACACGCTGCGATATACCGGGATGGACGTCCGGAAGAAGGATGGCTCGCCCCACCACGGAGTGGGGATCCGGCCCACCGTCCCGGCCGGCCGTACCCTCGCCGGGGTGCTCGCGGGCCGCGACGAGCTGCTGGAGAAGGGGATCGAGGTGGTGAGCCACCGTTAGTAATCCGACAGCGTCCGCGGCGGCCAGGCGGCGCGTAGCGCTTGCAGGACCGCCGCGACGTCGATCGCCTCCTGGGCGATCGCGCCCGCGACCGGCGCGAGCCAGCCCGCCGCCGCGAGTCCCATCCCGATCCCTGAGAGCACCATGCCGCCGACCGCGCTGATCAGCGCGATCGAGCGCATCCGCCGGCCGATGTGCAGCAGCTCGTCGACCCTCCCGAGGGAGCTGTCGAGGATCACCGCGCCCGCCGCCTCCGCGGTCACGTCGCTGTTCTGGCCGAACGCGATTCCGACCGAAGCCGTCGCGAGCGCGGGCGCATCGTTGATCCCGTCGCCCAGGAAGAGTGTCGGCGCGCGGGCGGTCTCGGCCCGGGTGATCTCCACCTTCTGCTCCGGGGTTTGGGACGCGTAGACCTCGCGGATGCCCACCTGCTCGGCGAGATAGCGCACCTCCTCCTCGCGATCGCCGGAGACCAGAAGGATGCGGTCGAACCGGTGGCGCGGTTCGAGGTGGCGAATGAAGCTCGCGCCCTCCCGGCGCGGCGTGTCGCGGAAACGGAGGAGCGCCGCGACGTCGTCGTCGATCCGGATCACGCATTCGAGGCCGCCGGAAGCTTCCGGCAGCCGGGCTGCTAGTGTAGTGCGCCCGATTTGTTGAACCTTAAGCGTGACTCGTTCGTATCTTCCTATGGGAGGATTCAAAGATGCGAGTCGCGCCGGAGATTCTGCTTTCCCCCGAGGAGAGTCAGCAGCTGGAGAAGTTCGCGCGCG
>DASYKS010000034.1:0-148721 GCA_035995205.1 Thermoanaerobaculia bacterium | reverse complement strand
TCCTCGCTCCTTCGGGCGCCTTCGGCAGCAGCCAGTCGCTGCGGGGCTTGCCTGAGCCACTACCCCGCTTTTGGGAGCGGCGAAGAGCTAGCCCGCAAGCTTCAACAGTGCCGCCGCGCGGGCAAGGCCCTCGGCGTCGCCGTTCTGCCGGCTTAGCCCCAAGGCCTCCTCGAGGTTCGCACGCGCCCGGTCGAAATGCCGTTCTTTCATCTCGACCTCCGCGATCCCGCGTAGCGCCTGGGCGATGCCGTGGGCGTCGCCAAGACGGCGGCTGATCTCAAGGGCTTCTTTGAGGTACGGCCGCGCGCCTTTCGTATCGCCCAGGGTCTGGCGAACGCTCCCGAGATTCGCGAGGGTGAGGGCGATCCCCTGCGCGTCGTCGATTTCCCGCTTGATCGCGAGCGAGCGCGACAGAAGCCGTGAGGTCGTCGCCCAATCGCTTTCGCCGACGAGGGCCGCCAGGTTGTTGAGAGACTTCGCCTCGCGGGTACGATCGCCGACCTCATGGAAGACGCGGATCGCCTGTTCATAGATCTGCCGCGCCTCGCTCACGCGCCCCTCGGATTGATCGATCAGCGCCTCGGCGGCGAGTGCTCCCGCCGCGGCGCCGCGGTCCCCCACGCGGCGGTAGATCCCGCCGGCCGCCCGGAAGTCGACGCGCGCCGTGTCCAGCCGGCCGAGCCGGATGTAGGCCCAGCCGCGGGCGATTCGGCCCGCGGCGGCAAGCAGCGTGGCTCGCCGCGCCTCCGCCTTTTCGATCGCCCGCTCGGCCGCGTCGCGACAGCGCGGGAAGTCCCCCACCCCCCAGGCCGCGTCGGACTCGGCAAGATCGACCCGCGGGTCCAATCCGTCGGGCGCCGCGAGGTTGCGCAGCTTGGCCACCGTGGCAAAGGAGACCTCGGGCGCGCCGGACTGGCGCTGCGCCGCGGCCAAGCTCAGCCCGTAATCGAGGTTGTCGGAGTAGCGATTCCAGAGCTTCTCGTAGAGACGCGCCGCCTCGGCCATCTCGAAACGCATTTCGTGAGCGCGAGCCGTCAAAGCCCACCGGATCTCCTCGGGCAGCCTCCCGGCGCGCGAAAGGGCGCGCCCGGCGGCCTCCGCAGCTCGGGAGTCGAAACCGAGCCGCGACCAGGCGACCGCCAAAGCGTCGTCGACGAACGGGTTTTCCGGGTCGGTCTCCCGCGCCTTTTGCAGGCGGGAGATGGCGCCCATCGCGTCGCGCACCCGGAGCCGGCTCATCGCCTCGGCCCAGAGGCGGAGCGACTCGCCGTTCGCGGCCAACGCCGCGGCCTCTCCGGAGGGACCGCCCGGATCGTAACCGAGGCTCCCGAGGATGCCGCGCGCCGCCGCCCGCGACAGGTCGAGCAGGTCGGCGGTGCTCCCGGTCTGGCGCGCCCAGGCGACCGTTTCACCGCTCCGGACGTCCTCGACCATCACCTGGATGCGGACGCGCGCGCCCCCCACCCCCCCAGCGCTCGGGCTCACCAGGTAGGAGCCGCCGACCACCAGGCGGGTGCCGAGGTTGGCGCCGATTCGCGCGAGTCCCGCATCGGCCACCGTGCCGTCCGCGATCCCCAACTCGCGCTGCATCCGCACGACGTTGTCGGCCGGGATCAGCCGCACCGTGCCCGGCGTCGTCAGCTCGAAGCGGAGGGTCTCGGAGAGGGCGGCGGAGATCCAGCCGTCCTCCGGGCGCGCTGAAAGGTTGCGGAACCCCAGGATCGCCACGGTCGGCCGGCCGGCGGCGTGGTCGGCGCGGGCGACGCGGGCGACGCGGGAGGTGGACGCCGCGGATCGGGCGGCCGAGGGGGGCATCGAGCCTTCGAGCAGGGAGACGGCGGCGAAGCCGGCGAGGAGGGAGGCACGGAGAAGGACATGGCGGCGCGGCGGCCGGGCCGGGAGAGGTGCCGCGGCGACCGGCGCGAGGAGATCCTGGACCTCCTGGACCTCCTCGGCCTCGTCGACCGGCGCGAGCGCCGCGATGAACCGGTAGCCGCGCCGGTGGACCGTCTCGATGATCCGCGGGCGCGCCGGATCGTCGCCCAGGGCCTGTCGCACCTCGCTGACCGCCTGTTTGACCGAAGCGGGAGAGAGGTGCTCGACACCCCACACCCGGTCGAGGAGGTTCTCCTGCGACAGGATCTTCGGCGCGCTCTCGACCAGAACCAGGAGCATCCGAAAGGCCTGCGGCCGCAGGCGCACCTCGCCGTCCGGCCCGGACAGCCAACCCGCCTCCGCATCCAGCGTGAACCCGAGAAACCGGACCCTCATCGCACCGACCTCTTCCCCTCGAAACGCGTTTGACCGTTTCTTGACCTTTGGCGGACGCCTTTGACCTCCCCGCCGACCGATGCTCTGGGCGCAGCGGACGGAGACCGCGTGGACCCCGCCGCTTTCCCGGTTCCCAACGACTGAAAGGAGAGACCATGATCCGCCGTACCCTCTTCGCCCTCGCCCTCTGCACCTTCGGGCTGGCCGCAGCCGCCTCCGCCCAGCCCCCGTTCGCCGATCTGCTCCACCACGAGCGGATCTTTCTCGGGAAAGAAGTCCGACAGGATGCCGCCACCCTGTACCTGACGCTGCCGCCCGGCGGCTGGGCCTCATCGGCCGCCTTCAATGCGGCGCAGCTCCAGGCCGCCCTCGGTTGGTTCGCGGCGCACGGCTACCTCTTCTCCGATCCCGCGATCAATATCGACTTCAACTCCGACTCGACCGGCAACAGCATCACGATCGATGGACCCGGCATCCACGTCGTGATCTACCTACCCTGCGGGCCGTTCATCCCGATGCAGAAAGAGCAGTTGATGGTGGTGGCGATTATCCGCCAGATCCAGCAATTCTAAAGCGGCTTCTGATCTTTAGGAGGAACCGCGCCTCAGGGTGCTCTCCGGGTGCGCTCCTCCTCACGCCGCCCATGGCACCGCGGTTGCTCTACCCTCGGGCGCCGGGCCAATTCGGCCCGGCGGCCCTTGGGGGATCGATCCCGATGCGTGCGCCTTGTCTCTTGCTCGCGGCCTGGCTGATGATGGCCACCCTCGCGTCCGCGAGCGTCGTAAAACCTGCCTCTTCCGGGGCAAAAACCAATCTCAAGCTTCGCGAGCAGACTCTCACCTACCCCAAGTTCGGCCAGGTCGCGCTCTACCGCGAGAGCGACCATCCCTCCCGGGTCGTCCTGTTCGTCTCCGGCGACGGCGGCTGGCGGCTCGGAGTGGTCGACATGGCGCGCCATCTTGCCGATCTCGACGCGTTGGTCATCGGGGTCAACATCCGGACGTATCTGAAAGCGCTCGCCCGGGCGAAGTCGCCGTGCAGCGACGCCGCCGCCGATTTCGAGGAGCTCGGGCGATTCGTCCAATCGGAGCTCGGCTATCCCCAACCGGAGAGCCCGATCCTGGTCGGCTATTCCTCGGGCGCCACCCTCGTCTACGCCGCGCTGGTCCAGGCGGAGCCCGGCCGCTTTCGCGGCGCGATGAGCCTCGGCTTCTGCCCGGACCTCCCCGTGGTCAAACCGTTCTGCGCCGGCCGCGGGCTCCGGTTTACGGCCAATCCGAAAGCCAAAGGGGTGCTGTTTTCGACCACTTCGACACTCGCCGATCCCTGGTACGTCTTCCAGGGGAGCATCGACCAGGTGTGCAATCCGCAGGAGACCGCGGACTACACCAAACAGGTCCGCCACGGCGAGCTGGTCTGGCTCGACAAGGTGGGCCACGGCTTTTCGGTCGAGAAACGCTGGCTGCCGCAGTTCGCGGAAGCGTTCCGTCACGTCGCCGGGGCGAAATGAGCCGGCGCGCGGGTAGTGGCTCAGTTTGCCTCCTAGCTCCTTCGGGCGCCTTCGGCAGCAGCCAGTCGCTGCGGGGCAAACTGAGCCGCTACGCAGGTATGGCACTGGCGCTCGGAGCGTTGCTCGCGCTCCCTCTCGGAGCGGCCGCTACTCCTCGCTCCTCCACCGAGATCACCCTCAGTCGCTTCGGCCGGGTGATCCTTACCTCGCCGGCCACGACACCGAGCCAGGTGGTGCTGCTCGCCTCCGGAGACGAGCCCCACGATCGGCTACTTTCCGTCCTCACTCGCGAGGCGACGGAGCGGGGCGCCCTGGTGGTCGAATTCGACACCCGGGCCTACCTTGCCGCCGCCGAGGTCGGGAAGAGCTCCTGTACCTACGCCGCGGCGGATTTGGAGGCGCTCTCCCAGCGAGTGCAAAAGCAGCTCGCCCTGCCGGTCTACAGACCGCCGATCCTCGTCGGCTATTCCTCCGGGGCGACGCTCGTTGACACCGCGCTCGGGCAAGCCCCGCCGAACACGTTTCGCGGCGCGATCCGCCTGGGGCTCCGCCCGGCGCTCAAGACGGTCAAGCCCTTGTGCGCCGGCCACGGCGCGCCGCGCCGCTCGATCGAGATCTTGCCGGAGGCCGGGAGCGACTTCGCGGCGGAGAAGAGTTGGCTCCCCCACTTCCGCAACGCCTGGGCCGAGCTTTCGGTACCGCTTCCCGTCACGACCCCGCCGGCCGCGCTGGCTGAGATCGCCGACCTGCCGTTGATCGAAGTGCCGGCCGCCAGTCGGATCGCCGTGCCCTCTTCGCCGCTCGCGATCATCCTGTCCGGCGACGGCGGCTGGGCCGGCCTGGACAGGGAGCTGGCCGGCGCGCTCGCCCAACGCGGCATTCCGACGGTCGGCTGGAACACGCTCTCGTATTTCTGGACCGCGCGCACCCAGGAAGGCATGGCGAACGATCTCGCCCGGGTGCTTCGCCATTACCAGGCCTCCTGGCGGCGCGACCGGGTGCTCCTGATCGGCTATTCGTACGGCGCCGACGTGTTGCCGTTCATGGCGAGCCGGCTGCCCGCCGATCTCTCGGCCCGAATCGCGGGGGTCGCCCTGCTCGGACCGAGCCCCCGGACGGCTTTCGAATTCCACGTCAGCAATTGGCTCGGCGACCTCGCCGGAGGCGCGGACGATGAGCATCCGGTCCTGCCGGAGGTGAAGAGCCTGGCCGCCAAACTGCCCGGCGTACCGCTGCTCTGCCTCTACGGCGAAAAGGAGCCGGACTCCCTCTGCCCGGAGATCCGGCCGCCTCTAGGTAAAACCATCTCCTTCTCCGGCGCGCACCATTTCGGCGGCAACTACGGCGAGGTCGCGGACGCCTTGGTCACCGAATTCGCCCCGCGCCTAGTCGCAGCTCCCGCGCCCGCCGCCCCGGCACCGAAGTAGGATCGAGCCCGTATGCGCCGCCGGCTGATGCCCTACGTTTCGGCCTTGCTGTTCCTGGCCGCGCTCTGGCTGCTCCGCCGTGAGCTCAGCTCATTTCACTACCATCAGGTCGCGGCGTTTCTCTCCGCGCTGCCGGCGGGTCGCCTGCTGCTCGCGCTCGCCCTTACCGCGGCGGGTTACCTCGCGCTCACCGGCTACGACATGCTGGCCGGCCTCTACACCGGGCGCGTGCTGCCGTACGGCAAAACCGCGCTCGCCTCGTTCGTCGGCTATGCCGTCTCGAACGCGCTCGGCCATCCGCTGTTGACCGGCACTCCGCTCAAGGCGCGGATGTACAACCGCTGGGGGATCGCGGCGCTCGACGTCACCCGCCTGGTGCTGTTTTCCCTGGCCACGTTCTGGCTCGGCTTCTGCACCCTCGCCGGCCTGGCGTTTTCGATCGAGCCGCTCGCCCTGCCGCCCGTGCTGTTGGCGCTAGGGCTCACCTCCACGCGGCCGATCGGCGCGCTGTTCCTCGCCCTGGTCGCGGCCTATCTCGCGGCGAGCGCGGTCGCCCGCGCGCGCAAGAGCGGTCCGCTCAAGATCCAGGGCTTCGAGCTCGCGATCCCGCGGCCGAGCCTCGCGCTCGCCCAGATCGCCATCTCGTCGCTCGACTGGGCCCTCGCCGGAGCGGTTCTCTACGCCCTCCTCCCCGACTCCTGGCGGCTGTCGTTTCCGGCCTTCCTCGGCATCTACCTGCTCGCCCAGATCGGCGGCCTCGCCTCCCAGGTGCCGGGCGGCCTCGGCGTGTTCGAGGGGATTTTGGTGGTGCTGCTGCCGCAGGAGATCCCACGCTCCGAGGCGCTCGGCGCGCTGGTCGCCTATCGCGGCATCTACTATTTCCTGCCGTTGCTGATCGCGGCGCTGCTGCTCGGCGGCCACGAGCTGCGCGCGCGGCGCGAACAGGTCGGGCGGATCGCCCGCCGGGTCCGCCGGATCGGCCGCCTGGGGCCGGAGCTGGTGCCCCCGGTGCTCGCCGTGCTCACCTTCGCCGGCGGTATCGTGCTGCTCGCTTCGGGGGCCACGCCGGCCGAGCCGGAGCGCCTCGCCTGGCTCGACAACTTCCTGCCGCTGCCGTTGCTCGAAGTCTCGCACTTC
Source organism: Thermoanaerobaculia bacterium (assembly GCA_035995205.1). Taxonomy (GTDB): domain Bacteria; phylum Acidobacteriota; class Thermoanaerobaculia; order Multivoradales; family UBA5704; genus DASYKS01. Next base: position 142,376 of record DASYKS010000034.1, on the reverse strand, counting down.
GTCGGCAGCCTCGTCGGCGTGGCGCTGCTGTTCCTGGCGCAAGGCCTGCGCCGCCGGGTGGACGCGGCCTATCCGCTCACCGTCGCCCTGCTCGCCGCGGGCATCGTCACCTCGCTGGCCAAAGGGCTGGACTGGGAAGAGGCGTTGGTGCTCGCCGCGATGCTTGCCGCGCTCCTTCCCTGCCGGCGCTTTTTTTCCCGCCGCGCCGCCCTGTTCGGCGCGCCGTTCACCCCCGGCTGGATCGTGGCGATCGCGACCGTCTTGGCCGGTTCGATCTGGCTTGGCCTGTTCGCCTACAGCCACGTCGACTACTCGCACGAGCTCTGGTGGCGGTTCGCGCTCGACGCCAACGCCCCCCGCTTCCTGCGCGCCTCGGTCGGCGGCCTGGCTCTCGTGGTGGCGTTCGCGTTCGCCCGCCTGCTGCGGCCTTCCGCTCCGCGTCCGACGCTTCCCACTCCCGCGGACCTCGACCTGGCCGCTACGATCGCCGCCGCTTCGCCCCGTTCGAGCGCCCACCTGGCCCTCCTCGGCGACAAAGAACTCTTGTGGAGCGAGGACCGCTCGGCGTTCCTGATGTACGCGGTCGAGCATCGAAGTTGGGTCGCGATGGGCGATCCGGTCGGTCCGGAAGCCGCGCACGCCGAGATCGCCTGGCGGTTCCGCGAGCTGTCGAGCCGCTTCGGCGGCTGGCCGGTGTTCTACCAAGTGAGCCCGGCGAGCCTGCCGCTCTACGTCGATCTCGGGCTCACCCTGCTCAAGCTCGGCGAGGAGGCGCGCGTGCCGCTCGCGACTTTCGACCTCGAAGGCAGGGCGAGGAAGAAGCTCCGCCATGCGCACAAGAAAGGGGTCGAAGCCGGTTGCACTTTGGAGATCCGAGCGCCCGGCACCGCTCCTCCGATCGAGGAGCTGGCGGCGATCTCGGACGATTGGCTGGAGCACAAGGGAGCGCGCGAGAAGGGTTTTTCGCTCGGCTTCTTCGATCCCGACTATCTCTCCCGCACGCCGATCGCTTGCGTTTCGTGCGGCGGCAAAATCGTCGCGTTCGCCAATCTCTGGCCCGGCGCTCCGGGCACCGAGATGTCGCTCGACCTGATGCGCTACCACCGCGACGCGCCGGCCGGCGTGATGGATTACCTGTTCCTGGAGTTGCTGCTCCTGGCGCGGCGGGAAGGCTACTCCTGGTTCAATCTCGGGATGGCGCCGCTCTCCGGATTGGCCGGTCGCGCGCTCGCGCCGTTCTGGAGCCGCCTCGGCTCCTCGCTCTACCGCCACGGCGAGGCGTTCTACAACTTCCAGGGGCTGCGGCAATACAAAGAGAAGTTCGACCCGGTCTGGGAGCCGCGCTACCTCGCCGCCCCCGGCGGGCTGGTGTTGCCGCGCGTGCTGGGCGACCTCGCGACGCTGATCGGCGGCGGGTTGCGGGGGGCGCTGGGGCGATGAAGCGCCGGTCCCGAAGGATCAAAACCGAACCGAAATCTCGCGTAGGGGCGCTGCTTGCTGCGCCCTCCGGGACCGCGCAACCCTGCCGAGAAAAGGGCGCGGCAAGCAGCGCCCCTACGCCAGGCCAACGTGGAACCAAAGTCTTTAGGGGGCACCCTCACCCGTGCCCGGAGATCCACCGCCGGGCCGCCGCGCTCGGCATGGCGGCCGAGGCGAGATAGCCCTGGTAGAGCTCGCAGCCGTGATCGCGCAGGAAATCGAGCTGCGCCGGAGTCTCGACTCCTTCGGCGACGGTCTGTAGCCCCAAGCCGCGGGCGAGCTCGATGATCGCGGTGACGATCGCCCGGCCCTGGCGCCCTTCGTCGATGCCGCGGACGAATTCGCGATCGATCTTGAGCACGTCGAGCGGCAGGCGCTGGAGGTAGGAAAACGACGCGTGTCCGGCGCCGAAATCGTCGAGCGCGATGCGCACGCCGAGGTCGCGGATCGCCGAAAGCAGCCGCGCGGTGCGCTCGATCTCGGCGACCGCCGCGTTTTCCGTGATCTCCAGATCGAGGCGATGGGCCGGCAGGCCGGTCTCTTCGAGGATCGCGTGGATCGTCCCGAGCAGATCGCCGCGCACCAGCTGATGCGGAGAGAGATTGACCGCCAGCCGCGCCGACGAGGGCCAGGCGCTCGCCTCGCGGCAGCCGGCGGCGAGCGCCCAGCGGCCGAGCGCGCCGATCAGGAACGAGCTTTCCGCGGCGGCGATAAACTCGGACGGCGGCACCAGGCCGCGGGTCGGATGGCGCCAGCGCATGAGCGCTTCGAAGCCGACCGTGCGGCCGGTCGCAATTTCGATTTGCGGCTGGTAGAACAGGTCGAATTCGCTCTGTTCCAGACCCAGGCGCAGCTCGCTTTCGAGCGTCATCTGGGCGAACACCTGCGCCGAGAGATCCGGCGAGCAGAGCTGATAGCCGTTCCGGCCCCGCTCCTTCGCCCGGTACATCGCGACGTCGGCCCCGGTGAGCAACGCCTCCGCGTCCGCGCCGTCGGTCGGAAACAGGCTGATCCCGATGCTGGTGGTCACGAACAGGCGGCGGCCGTTGATCTCCATCGGCTCTTCGACCGCGCGCAAAATTCGCTGCGCCAGCTCCTCGGCACGGCGCGGGTCGTCGAACCGCGGTACCAGCAGGATGAACTCGTCGCCGCCGACCCGCGCCACCGTCTCGTCGCGCCCCGCGACCCGCAACAGCCGGGAGGCGATCTGCTGCAGCATCCGGTCGCCCGCGCTGTGGCCGAGCGTGTCGTTGACTCGTTTGAACTGGTCGAGATCGAGGAACAGCACCGCGACGTCGCCGTCGCGCTCCGCCGCGTCCGCGAGGGCCGCGTTCAGCCGGTCGAGCAGCAGCGCGCGATTCGGCAGGCCGGTGAGACCGTCGTGGTAGGCGAGATGGAAGATCTGCCGCTCGGCTTCTTTGCGGGCGGTGATGTCGACGATCGAGCCTTCGAGAAACTCGGGGCCGCCGTCGATTCCCTCGTGCAGACTGGTGGTCGCCGAGACCCAAACCGGACTGCCGTCGCGCCGCCGCATGCACAGCTCGCGGTCGGACAGGCTCGCCCGCTGGCGCAGATCCGCGATCGTCCGCTCCCGTTCGCCGGCATCCTGGTACAGGTCGAACGCGTCGCGGCCGATCAGGTCCCAGCGCGAGGTATAGCCGAGAATCCGCGCGTAGGCATCGTTGCAATCGAGGATCTTGCCCGCCACGCTGTTGCGGAACAGGCCCGCGACGTGGCGCTCGAACAGGCTGCGATAGCGCTCTTCGGACGCCGCGAGCGCCGCTTGCGCCCGTTCTCGCTCGGTCGCGTCGCGGAAGCTCCAGACCCTACCGACCGCCTCGCCGTCTTCGATCTGCGGGATCGAAAAACGCTCGAAGACCCGCCCGTCCTTGAAGCGCAGGACGTCGAACGAATCGCTGAACGGGTCGTCGTACAGCTCGCGAATCCGGGCCAGGAACGCTTGCGGATCGACCAATTGGCCGAGCACCGCGGCGATCGCCGCCTCGTCGTCGCGCGCGGCGAGAATCTCTTCGGCGATCCCCCACATCTGGCCGAAGCGCCGGTTGTGGGCGACGATCCGGCCCTCCCGATCGACCACCAACAGGCCGTCCGCCGTCGACTCCAGCGTCGAGCGGAGGAGCGCCAACGAGCGTCGAGTCGCGTCTTCGGTGGCCACGAGCAGCAATCGGGGCGAGACCAACGTCACGAGCGGGCCGCCGCCGTCATCCGAGCTCCGCAAACGCCGCCTGCAGGCGCGGTAACGCCGCTTCGATCGCCGCGATGGATACCGCGCCGATCGACAGGCGAAACCAGCCGGAATCGTGCGGATAGCCGAACGCGCGGAACGGCACGGCGGCAAGGCCGGCTTTTTCGAGCAGGAACCGGCGGATGCCGGAATCGCTGCCGAAGCGATCGAGCAGGTCGAACTTCGCCGACAGGTAGATCGCGCCGGCCGGCGGCAGGGCACTCACCGGATAGCCTTCGCGGCCGAGCGCCGAAAGACCGGCGTAGAGCGCCTCCAAACGCGCGAGAGCGCCCGAGCGGATCGGCTCGACCAAGGCTTCGACCTGGCCCGGATCGGCGAACACCTCGGCGGTCGCCACCTGCTCCGGCCGCGGCGCCCAGGCGCCGAGATGGCCGATCAGATCGCGCATGCGCGACATCAGGTACGGCGGCCCGACCGCCCAGCCGACGCGCAGGCCGGTCGCGGCGAGCGCCTTGCTGATGCCGTCGACGAAGATCGTGTAGCGGCCGACTTCCGGCACCAGGTCGACCGGCGTGAAATGCGGCGCCGAGGCGGCGGCGAGCAGCCAATAGATCTGATCGAAGAGCAGGAACAACGGTCGTTCGGAGGCGCCGCGCCGCCGGTTTTCGGCGACCACCCGCTCGGCGATCTCGCCCAGCTCGTCGCGGTGGAACCCGGTGCCCGCGGGGTTCAGCGGACTGTTGAGGACCAGCAGCCGGGCGCCGCGAAGGTGCGGTTCGAGGTCGGCCGCGGTGGGCAGGAACCCGGCCTCGGGGGTGGTCGGCACGGCGACCCCGAGGCCGCCGGTCAAATGGCAGTAGTGATTGTTGTTCCACGACGGAATCGGATAGACGACCTTGTCGCCCGGCTCGACCACCGCCTGATAGCTCGCCCAGAGGACCGGCCGCGCGCCGGAAGCGATGCCAATCCCGTCGATCGGATAGGACAGGCCGAGCCGCTGCTCGTAAAGCGCCGCCACCGCCCGGCGCAGAGCCGGGATGCCGTCGGACGGCGGGTAGTTGGTCTCGCCCGCGGCGAGCGCCCGGTAGACCGCGTCTTCGAGCGCCTGCGGAATGCGAAACTGCTGGGGCGAGAAATCGCCGACCGTCAAGTCGCAGATCGGTGCGCCGCTCTCGCGCAGCGTCCGGACTTCGCCGGCGATGCGCAAAATCTCCGAACCGACGAGATGGAAGGCAAGGGACCCGACCCCCTCCTGGGCGACGTCCGGAGCGGAAAGGTCGAGCGCGAGCGTCGCAGCCATACGGACTCCTTCAAAAGCAAGACTGAGTCGGCGAGGTTTTCGCCGAGAGGCGCCAAAGATCTTACCAGGCGGGGAGATGCTTCGAACCGCGGGCGATGCCGGAAGGATCCCTCCGACACGCCCGCGGCAAATGGGGGCGGGATGGCTACTGCGGGACGACGCTGGAGTTCGGCGCGCCGGCGGTCGTGTTGCCGAGGTTGCGAATATCGCCACCCGAGATGATCTGCCCCGTGTTGGCAACCTGGAGGCCGTTGGGGTTGGCGAAAAGCGTCGTGTCGGTGACGCGCACGACGGTGCTGGCACCGTCGGAACGGATGCCCGCGATGCCGTTGGAGCTTGCGGTGCTGCCGGTGACCATCAGGCCGATGGCGGCCCCGGTGTTGAGCGCCTCGAACCCTGACGTCGTGTTCGCGGTCGCGATGCTATTGCGAACCGTGAAGTTCACCGCTCCCTCGATGTGGAGGCCGAAGTGGTTGCGCTCCAGCCGCACGTTGTCGATCGAGCCGATCGCCGAGCCGGCGCCGCTCGGCTTGACGAAGATCCCGCCGGAAGTGGAGAGCGCGTTGTCGACGATCACCGAGTCGACCACGAACAGGTTGGCCGCGCCCGAGGGCTCGAAGTCGATGGCCTTCTGCGTGAAGCCCTTGAACGAGCAGCGCTCGACGTGGAGCGCGCCGCCGGCCAGGAAGCGGACGCCGGCGAGGCCGGTGCCCAGGCCTTCGATGTCGAGACCGCGCAGGACGACCACGTCGGTCGCGGCCGCGTTGACGATGATCGCGTTGGTGCCGGAGACCAGCACGCCGGCCTCGACGTGATCGGAGATGATCGAGATCGCCTTGGTGATCGTCACGCCGCCGAAGCCGCCCGGATCGAGGACGTTGATCTCGCCCTTGGGCGCCGTCTTCGAGATCGCGCCCGCGAAGGTCTTGCAGGGCGCGGTACGGCTGCACGGGTTCGCGTCATCGCCGACGCCGGAAACCCAGGTGCGGGTTGCTTGCGCGAAGGACAAAGAGGGGACGAGAAGGAAAGCTGCGAGAGCGAGATAGAGGCGGAAGGATCGGATGTCCATCACAATCTCCTTTTCGAAGTGCGCGAGAAACCCGCGCGGGTACAGCGTTTGGGGCACTAGGATCAAACTACCAGATCTATGGTCTCTGGGAGGAGGCGTTTCGTTTCATCCGACTTTATCCGTCCCGGGCGGACGGTCCGCGATCAGGCGATCAGCGGAGCGCGGTGAACACCGAAACGGCGACCGCCGCCAGACTCGCGACCAGGCAGACAAGGGCGCCCAGCACGTGATCGGGGCGCTCTTCGCGTAGGGGATCGAGCCACATCGCCAGCAGCCATCCGCCGGCAAATCCGCCGATGTGCGCCCAGTTGTCGATGATGCCCCGCATGAAGAAACCGAACGCCAAGAGGGGCAAGATCCAATTCCAGGTCTGGCTCTTGATGTAGCGGTTGCCGGTGCGCCGGCCGTAATAGATCAACGCGCCGAGCAGGCCGCAGATCCCGGCCGAGGCGCCGAGCGTGAGCTGCCCGCCTTGCAGTCCGGGAATGGGTATGTGCAGCAGGGCGACTCCCGAGCTGGCCAGGAAGCCGCAAACCGACGAACCGGTGAAGATGATCACCATCCGCCCCGGGCCGTAGAGATGCGCGACGCCGGGCGCCAGGTTCCTCAACGACATCATGTTGAAGAACAGATGCAACAGGCCGCCGTGAAGAAGCCCGGCCGAGAGCGGAGTCCACCAGCGGCCGGCGGCAAACATCGGCCACGAGCCGCTCGCCCCGAAAGCGATCATCGCCTCCTGGCTCGGAGAGAGAAAGCCGAGCAGGCCGCCGCTCCGGATCTGGCTCGGATCGAACCAGAGCATCAGCCCGTAGATCAGGATGCACGCCCCGATCACGATCGCCGAAAAACCGAGATCGTCGCCCAGCCGCTGCAACACGCCGACAAAGCCGAACAGCCCCGGCCGCGCCCGCCCGCAATAGGGGCACTTGGGCTCTGCCACGTCGACCAGACGGCCGCAGGAGGGGCAGACGATCGCGCCGGAGCGTTGACGCGGGATCAAGCCGGTACCGCCGCTTCGCTGAACATCCCCGGTGTATATGCCGTGATCCGCCCCGTAAATGCCGAGGCAGCGACCGTCAAGGGAGACGCCAGCCAGAGCTTACCGGGGCCGGAGCGCCCTTTGTAGTTGCGATTGATCGCCGAGATCGTCACCTGGTCGGCGGTGTCCGAAACGCCCGGTCCGCAGCCGATGCAGGCGCCGCAGCCGGGGCGGATGAGCGTCACGCCCGCCTGTTCGAACGCTTTGTCCAGGCCGTGCGAGTGGACGAACTCCTCGACCGCCATCGAGCCGCACTGGATCAGGAACTTCACCCCCGGCGCGACTTTGAGCCCCGCGTCCACCGCTTCCTTCACCACCTGATGGTAGAAGACCAGGTCGTCGATCTTGCCCGCCGTGCAGCTGCCGCCGTAGGCGATCTCGATCGGCACCTGTCCGAGAGCCTCGACCAGCTCGCCGTTGGTCGGATCGGACGGAATGCCGTGATCGGGATCGCCCGGATGCGCGACCATCGGCCGGATCGACGACAGGTCGACCTGGTGGGTGCCGCCCGCGTATTCGGCGCCCGGATCGGGCGCCACCGCCCGGGCGCGCAAGCGCTCGACGTCCGTCCCGGGCCGCCACTCGGCGATCCAACGGAAGGTCTCTTCGTCCGCGATCACGATCGCGGTACGTGCCGCGCACTCGGTCGCCATGTTGGTGAGGGTCGCCCGCTCATCCATCGAGAGCGTCGCCACCCCCGGGCCGGTGAACTCCATCACCCGGTTGAGCGTCGCCTCGGGCTTGGCGTAATGGAGCAGGATGTAGAGCATCACGTCTTTCGCCGTGACGCCGGGCACGAGCTGGCCGGAAAGCTCGAAGCGGATCGACTCCGGCACCTCTACCTGGGTGAACCCAGCATGGACGAGATCGGCGTATTCGGTCGTCCCCACTCCCCAGGTCAGAGCGTTGTTCACCCCGCCCATGCAGGTGTGGCTGTCGGTCGCCTGGATGAAATCGCCCGGCTCGATCAGCTCTTCGCGCGCCACCTCGTGGCAGATACCGGGAGACACGCCGTCCGTGGCCGAGAAGTCGCGCACTCCGGTATGGCGCTGGAATTCGCGCTGCAGCTGGCGCAAGGTCTCGATCTTGCCCGAGAAGGCGCGCATCTTCGGCACCTCGTCGGCGTAGATCAGGTGGTCCTCGAACACCGCGAAGCGCTCCGGGTTCTGGACCTTGTAGTCGGCGCCGTACTCCTGTTCCAGGAAGTAGTGGACCTGCGCGGTCGTGAACTCGTGGCTATAACCGCCGTCGACCCGCACGACCACGGCGTCGCCCGGCTTCAGGTATTTCTCTCCTTCGCCCAGAGTCTTCGAGGCGAGGATTTTCTCGACCATGGTCATCGGCCGCGGTCCGGTATCCGGCTTCGGCAGGTCGACGGATCCGGCCGCGAGCGCCTTGGAGAACGGGAACAGCCCGCCGTGGCGGATCACCAGCTGGGTGATCGGATCGTGCCCCTGGCAGAACTCGTCGAGCGGAATGCCCTCACCCGCTTGCAGGCGCACCAGCATCGGGTGGTCGCCCATCATGACGCCCTGGTTGATGTTGTTGCCCGCGTGAATCGGGGCGAACGAAGCGGCGATCGCGAGCCGGATGCCGCTCCACTTCTCGGCCTGCACAGCGGTCTCGCGCGAGCTGCCGACCCCCTTCCGGTGGCCCGAGACGATCACCTCGAAGTTGCCGTTGATCAGGGCGTCGCGCTCGAACAGCCGTTTGCCGTCGACGATCAGCCCGGCGTAGGCGTCGCGCGCGATGTCCTCCGGCCGGTGGGAGAAGCAGACCCAGGCGGGGGTCATCGCGTCGGTGTTGATGTCGTCGAGCAGCTCGCCCACCGACAGGTCCGCCATCTGCAAATCGAGCTCGCCGGCCAACTGGCGGCGGATCAGGTCCGGATCCTTGGTCAGGAACAGCACCCGCTTGCCGGGCGTCAGGCGAAACGTATCGGCTGGCTTCATCGGGCTCCTCGATCGGGTAGGAGAGAGACCGTCTCCGTCAGGTGGCGGTCCGGGACATTCTACCGCCGAGAGGCGGGGACGCGCACGGGGTGGGAGGAAGTGTTCATTTAATAACCTTCACGGCCGGTTTGCAGCGCTCATGGGGTGAGAGTAAACTGGGGGTTCCGAGTTAATCGTCCTGCGTCTCATTGCTCGTCAAACAAAGGAGAACGTCGATGAAAAAGATTGTACTTTCGCTGACCGCTCTCGCAGCGCTGCTCTGCCTCTCTTCCGCCGCACAGGCGCAAGCGACCCGCACCTGGGTCTCCGGCGTCGGCGACGACGCCAACCCGTGCAGCCGCACAGCCCCCTGCAAGACCTTCGCGGGCGCCATCTCGAAGACCGCCACCGCCGGCGAGATCAACGTCCTCGATCCCGGCGGCTTCGGCGGCGTGACGATCACCAAGTCGATCACCATCTCCAGCGAAGGCTTTGAGGCCGGCGTCCTGGTGTCCGGCACGAACGCCATCATCATCAATGCTCCGACCAACGCTAACATCGTTCTGCGCGGCCTCGACATCGAAGGCCTCGGGACGGGCCTGGCCGGTATCAGGGTGATAGCGGCCGGCACGGTCCATGTCGAGAACTGCACGATCAACAACTTCACTCAGCTCGGCATCGACTTTGCCCCCGCGGCTGCCGCCGCCAGCACCAGCCAGCTCTACGTCAGCAACTCGATTATTCGTAACAATATCGGCGCATCTAGCGGCGGAATCCGCGTCAGGCCAGGTGCCAACGTGACGGCTTTTGCCATGATCGAGGGCACTCAGTTGAGGAATAACCAATTCGGTCTCCGAGCCGACGACAACAGCAAAGTGACGGCCAAGGACACCCTCGCCGCCGGCAACGCCGCCAACGGCTTCATCGCCGCCGCGACCGCGTCCACCGTGAGTATGAATCTCGACAGTTGTGTCGCGACCGGAAACACCAACGGGATCAGGGCGGACAACCCCGGGGCCACGATCCGGCTTACCAACTGCACGGTCGTGGGCAACACCAACGGCCTCGTCTCCTCCACGGGCCCGGGTAACATCGTCAGCTTCAAGAACCTTTATAACGCCGACAACGGTGCCCCAACCGCCACGATCACCCCGCAGTAAGAACGCGGTTAGGCGCCGAGATCGGTGCGACCTCCCGGTCGGCCGATCGCGGCGCCGCGCAGGCGAATGACGAGCGGAACGGCGAGCGTCAGCGGGTGGCTGATGCCGTGCTCCCACAGCCCATCCTCACCCCAGCAATCTCCGTGATCGCCGCAGAGAACGATCGTGGCATCGGAAAAGCGCGTCAGAAGCGGCGCTAAAGCCTCATCCACGAATTCGAGGCAGGCGGTTTGCCGAAGCCGACAGTCAGCCGAACGATCGACCGTCTGGAACGGAACGCAGGGATTGTCGTCGCGCGACCACGGCGCGCTTTCGTAAAAGTAGGGGACGTGGGTCTCGCCGATGTTGAGAAACAGAAAAATAGCCGACTGTGAATGCTCTCCCAACTGCCGGTCGATCCAGGCGAGCTGGCGAGCCAGCGACCAGGAGTTCCCGGGGTAGAAGAACTCGTCGAACTCGCTGATCAGGAGCCGGGCCGCCGGTGTGCTCGGATCGAACCAGCCGACCGCACCGGAGCCGAGGGTAAAATAACCCAGGCGCTTGAATCCTTCGATGATGTTGCGCCCTTCCAGAGTAAAACCCTCGCCGCCCTTGCCGGGAAAGGCCGCGCCGGCGAGCTTGAAGATCTTCCCAAACTTCGGATTGATCAGCGGTGCCGCGACGGCCGCCAACCCCGGCGTGAAGCCAGCGAACATCGCCGCGTGCGAGCCGAAAGTGAAATGGGAGGGTGCCTGTGCCTTGTGCAGAGGGCCGACCTTCCGCATGGCCGGTACATTCGCGGCGGCAAAGGTGTCATAGCGACAAGAGTCAAGCGTGATAAACAGCACGGAGCCGGGCTCAATCGGCATACGTCGCCTTCACGTAGGTTGGCGCCGCTTCAGAGCAAGCTTCAATCCAACGAGGCGCTGGCGCAAACGCCAAGCACGGGTGCCCTCCATCGCCGCGACCCGCTCCCGCCAAGCGCGAAGCTCCGCGAACAGGCGCTCACGCTCCGCGAGCAGCGCCGTGCGGTCCTGGACCGTCACTGCCCGCTCCTCGACCCTCGCTGACCGCTCCTGGTCCATCGCCGCCCGCTCCTGGACCGTCGCCGCCCGCTCCCGGACCATCGCCGCCCGCTCCTCGACCATCGCCGCCCGCTCCTGGACCGTCGCCGCCCGTTCCTGGGCCATCGCCGCCCGCTCCTCGCCCCTCGCCGCCCGCTCCTGGTCCATCGCCGCCCGCTCCTGGAACAGTGCCAGGCGCTCCTGAGCCAGTTGCTCGCTTTGCTGCTCACACTGAGCGCGGAGCGTACCGGTCTCTCGTTCCAGGCTCGCCTTCTCCTCCGCCGCGAGATCGATCCGGGCCTTCTGGTCCTGAAAAATGGCCGCTATTTCCGCCTGCACACGTTCGTGCTCCCGCGCCAGACGGAAAAGCTCGGCGGCGGAGCGCTGCGAGGCCACCAGGATCTCGGGAAGCCGCTGCCAGTAGAGATCCCGGTGCTTCGCGATGACGTAGGCATGCATGCGCCGGCGCCGCTCCTCATCCGCGAGGAGCGAGATCATCGAAGAAGGCCGTACCCGGTAGTCGAAGGCCTCGCCGGGCAGGTGGTGAAGCTGCCAGCCGCGCTCGGCGGCGCCGATCCACAGGTCCCAGTCCTCCCAACCGGGCGTCGGCATGTCGGGATCGTAGCCGCCGCAGGCACTCCACACCTCTTTGCGCAACAGGGCGCAGGCGTCGATGAAGTTGAAGGGCAACAGGCTGTCGAGGTCGAACGGCGGCACGTCGATGGTGCCGTTGCGCAGCCCGAAGTCGTAGCGGTCACCGTAGACGGCTGCCACCCGGGGCTGGGCGTCGAGGATGGCGAGGGCCGGCGTCACGAAGCCGGGCCGCAGCCGGTTGTCGGCGTCGAGCGGCAGGATATACGGGCTGCGGGCCAGCTCGATGCCGGCGTTGCGGGCGGCGGCCAGGCCACCGTTTTCCTGGTCGACGATCCGGTACCCGGACCGGCGCAGCAGGTCCAGCACCTCACGGGTCCGCGGCTCGCTGGAACCATCGTTGATGACGATCAGCTCGCACGGCTCTTCAATGCTGCGCTCGACGCTGGCCACCGCTTCGAGCAGGAACTCCCCCTGGTCATAGCAGGGGATGACCACCGAGAGGCGGGGAGAATTCGAGGATACGGACCGCGGCCTTGGCGGAGCGGCCGACCACAGGCCGGCCGCGGGCAGATCGGCCGCGGCGTCGAGGTCTGCGAGGAGCGCGGCGCAATCGGGGTGGGCGGCGGCGGCGAGGGCGATCAGCGGATCGTCCGCTCCCGGCGATCGGAAAAGCTCCGGGTCGATGATCTCCTCCGCACGCACCCGGGCGGGGTCGAGACCCAGCCGCTTCTGGAGGAGCGCCAGGAGCCGTGCCGGCTCGCGCAGGACCACGTCGGTACTGACGAGCAGGGAACGCTCGCGGTGGCGAAGGTGGAAGTCGAGTAGGTGACGGTTGTAGAAGGCCCAGATGTGCCACGCATAGTCCGGCCGGCGGAGGAAGACCTCGGCGCCCAACCGCTGCATCGAGTCCGCGACTTCCCAGGGGAAGCGATAGACGAGAAGGTACCGCGCTTCGGCGAGGAGCGGATCCCAGAAGTCGAGCACCAGGCTGGAACGCGGATCCTTCCATCCCCAGTGAGCATTGTCGCGATCGCCGCGCGCGCCGGCCTGCTCGCCGACCAGTCTTCCCGCGCGCTCCCGGTACGCCGCGAAACCGTCGCGGTCCAAGCGCTCGCTCTCCGTCCACCCCCAATCCGGATGGCCGCCGTCGTCGGGGACGGTCGCGGCGCAGAGCATCTCTCGGTTCAGAGTCAGGAAATCCACGTCCTCGAAATAGCCGCGCGGGTTGTGCCGGTCGGCCGCGAGCTGCCGCTCGCCCATGTTCACTCCAAGGGAGGAGAGGATCGAGGCCACGAGCGACGTGCCCGACCGGTGCATTCCGGCGACGACGATGGGAGACCGTTCGAGAGTCATCGCGGTCGGCCTGCTGGCGCTGTCATGACGTCCGGATGTTATCAGGGTTCCGAGAGGCTGGCTCCGCGCGGGGGGCGGTCTGTAGACTTCGCGAAGCCTTAACCAGAAGCCCGAAGGAAAAGGGCCGGCTGGGCCGGCCCTTTCGGAATCTGGTCTCGTGCGCCGCAGGGCGACGCGGATCCTTTGAGGACCGCGGAGGCAGCCGAGCCTAGGCGTGGCCGAGGAGCGTGACCGCGCTGGCGGTCATGGTGGAACCTTGGGCGCTGTAGGTGACTTCCACTTTCTCGCCGACTTTCAGATCGTGGAGCGTGATCGCCTTGCCATGGGAAGTGATCTTGGCGGTGGCCGGTACGGCGAAGGTATCGGTCTTGCTCTTGGTCTTGACCACCAGGCTGGAGCCGGTGGCGTCGAGCGCGGAGATCTCGCCAATCGCCTTGCCCGGTTTCGTAGTCGTGGTGGTGGTCGTCGTGGTGGCGGTGTGGCTCGTCGCGACCCGGGTTGCGCCCGTAGCGTTGGCGGCGGCGAAGCTCGGGAGCGAAACGGCGGCGAGCGACAGGGCGGCGGCGAGAATGGTAACCTTTTTGAACATGGAGACCTCCTGGTAGTTTAAGTTCTCGAAGTCTCTTCCGAGACTCGATACCGATCGTTGCCGGCACCCTCGTCAAGAGCACGGTCTGTGCCAGAGCCTTTAGCGCGGAACGCCCGTGGAGCGGCGCCCCTGCCGGCCGTTCCATTCCCGCTGCAAAGATCTTGCGACGTACCGTTTTGGCGCGCCATCGTGCCGCAGTGCATCGCCCGGAAAGCGCTGCTACCATCCTGCCGCTGCGAGCTGCTCTCGACGTGGAGGTTTCCCGGCCCCTCATGCCCGCCCGAATTCCTGGTGCTTTCTTTCGGCGCTCCGACACGCGGATCTGGCTCATCGCCGGAGCGGCTTTGCTGACCACGCTCGCTCTCGCGGCCGGCATCGTGCTCGAAGAACGGCGCCTCACCCTCGGCGAGCAGCTGCTGATTCGCACGACGCGAAACGACGGGCGCAACCTGGCCGGCATTCTCGCGGCGGAATTGAAAAGTACAGGCTGCTCCCGGCTCGCCGAAGCGGCATCCGAGGATCGTTTCGAGCACCAAGCCGTAAAGGCTCTCGCGGCGTCGCCCGAGATCAGCTATTTGTACGTCCTCAATACGCGCGGTGAAATCGTCTGGAGCTCGAACGAACGAACGCTCGGGAGCCTGTGGCGCGGGGGAAAGCCGACGGATTTCTTGAGCGAAGTCGATCAGCGGGCGAGAGTTCCCGACCCTGGAGCCCCAAGCGACGCGGACGTTTTCGTCGAGATCGTCGCCGCGGCGGGCACCACGCCCCGCTGCGGCGCGGTGGTCGTCGGGTTGTCGGAGCAGGGTCTCGCCAAACGGCTCAAGCGCGGCACGTCGCGTATTCTCGCGAGCCTCGCCGGCATCCTGTTTTCGATCCTCATCGCCGTCGGCGGCGCGAGCCTTGCGCTGGCCAATCGAAAGGGCGAAGAGATCCGCCGCAGCGCCCAGGCCGAGCACCTGGCGGAGCTCGGGCTGCTCGCGGCGGGCCTGGCGCACGAGCTGCGAAATCCGCTCAACGCCATCCATTTCGCCTCGGACTCGCTGGCCCTCCGCGCCCGCCAGCTGGAGACCGAATCGTCCGGGGAGATGGTGGAGATCACCAAGGAGATTACCGACGAGATCTCCGAGCTCGATCGCATCGTCCGTTCGTTTCTCTCCTATGCCCGCCAATCCCGCGACGTGCCGGAGGACTTGGACGTCGCGGCGATCGCCCGCTCCGCCCTGATGATCGCGCGCCCGGAGCTGCTGCGCTCCGAGGCCGAAGTGAAGCTCGAAGCGCCCGCCCATCCGGTCGAAGCGCATCTGCCGGCCGGTCCCCTGCGCCAGGTTCTGGTCAATCTGCTCCAGAACGCCGCGCAAGCCTGTACCCTCGGCCATACGGTCACCCTCCGGGTGACCGAGACGGAACAGTCCGTTCGTCTGGAGGTCGAGGACGACGGCCCGGGCGTACCCGTCGAGCTGCGGCGCACTCTGTTCCAGCCGTTTGCGACTGGCCGCAAAGAGGGCACCGGATTGGGTCTGGCGATCTGCCGGCGCCTGGTGACCGCGATGGAAGGAACGATTCGGCTGGAGCCGGCGCAACCTCGCGGCAGCCGGTTCGTCATCGAGCTGCGCCGATTCATGGGGTCTAAGACATGACGACACGAATTCCGATTCACGTACTCCTGGTGGAAGATGACGAGGCGGGCCAGAGGGCTCTGGCCCGCTACCTCCGCGACGTCGGCTTCGAGGTGACCGCCGTGTCGGACGCCGAAGCGGCGGAGGCCAAGGTGGCGGAGGGTGATTTCTCCGTCCTGCTCACCGACTACAAGCTCCCCGGCATCGACGGCATCGAGCTGGTCCGGCGCGTCAAGGCGCGCGCCCCGAACTGCCCGTGCCTGATGATCACCGCGCACGGCGAAGTCCAGAGCGCCGTCGAAGCCATGCGGGCGGGCGCCAGCCATTTCGTCGAGAAACCGGTGAACTCCGCGCTGCTGGTCGAATTGATCAAAGAAGCCTACGAAAAACACGCGATGCGGCTGGAGCTCGACCTGCTTCGCCGGCAGCTCAACGACCGCTACGGATTCGATGGCCTGGTCGGCACCTCACCCGCCATGCGCGCGGTCTTGGATCGAATCAAGCTTGCGGCTCCCGCGTCGTCGACCGTGCTGATCACGGGAGAGTCCGGAACCGGCAAGGAGGTGGTGGCGCGCGCGCTGCACCTGAACAGCCTGAGGAAGAACGGGCCGTTCATCGCGGTGAACTGCGCCGCCCTGTCCGAGAGTCTGGTCGAGAGCGAGCTGTTCGGTCACGAGAAAGGCGCCTTTACCGGCGCGGTCTCGACTCGTCGCGGCTTCTTCGAGGCGGCAGAGGGGGGAACTCTCTTCATCGACGAGGTGGGCGACTTGCCCCTGGCGCTCCAGCCGAAGATCCTCCGCGCCCTGGAGCTGCGGGCGATCACCCGGGTGGGTTCGACCCGCGAGGTGCCGATCGACGTGCGAATTATCGCGGCGACCCACCAGGGCCTGGAGGCGATGATCAAAGAAGGCCGGTTTCGCGCCGATCTCTACTATCGCCTGGCCGTGATCCGCATCGAGCTGCCGGCCTTGGTCAGCCGGCGAAGCGACATCCGGCTCTTGATTTCGGCCTTCCTCGAAACCCTCGCGGAGAGCGCGGGGCGGCCGCCGTGCGAGATCAGCCCCGAGGCGCTCGACGCCCTGGAGTGCTACGACTGGCCGGGCAACGTCCGCGAGCTGAAAAACGTCGTCGAGTCGCTGGTCGTGCTCAATGCCAGGGGTCGCATCGATCTTGAGGATCTGCCGGCCGCCATTCTTCGCGGCAAGGGAGAAGACGTCGGGACGATGCCTTCGACCTCGCCCGTCGAGATTGCCGAGCCCAACGCGCCGCCGCTCGCCCGACCCGGTCAGCTCCCTACGCTGTTCGACGTGGAACGAAAGACCATTCTTTCGACGCTCGAAGCGTGCGGCGGCAACCGGACCCGCGCCGCGCAGGTGCTCGGGATCGGCTTGCGGACCATCCAGAGGAAGCTGCGCGAATTCGGCTACGACTAAAGACACCAAAGAGGCCCGAGCCGTCGCACGACGGCCCGGGCCTCTCGGCTCGCCGGAGGAAGCTACTCGGCGAGTCTCAGTGCCCCGGATCGACCTCCAGCTCGTTTTCGACCCCGAAGGAACCGAACACGCCCTTCGCCTTCAAGCCGGCGAAGTTCTTGTCCGCCTCGCGATCGACCACTCCCATCAAGGTGACATGACCGTCCTTGACGATGATCGCGATCGGATAATCGCCGAGCGGTTCGAGCCCGGGGAAGATCCGCGATCGGAAGAAGCCGAACGGCACCCGGTGGCGGTGCCCCCACAACAACCCGCCCGCGGGGGCGTAGCGCGAAAGGAACGGGTCGGTGTAGAGCGAGTAGTAGATCTTCCACCGCAAATCGTCGTCGTTGATCGACACCGGCAGCACCTCGATCTCGTCGACCACGTCCGAGACCTGGGAAACCTCCTTCACCGCATGCTCCGCGGCGATCTTGAGCGCCGGCTGATACGCATACCCCTTCAAGGTCACCGTGCCGTCCTCGTAGTTGAACGCGAGGAAGTCGAACACCCCGTAGTACGGCAACCGAAGCAGCTTGGCGCGAATCGCGTCGACCGGGGTCATTTCCTTCGGCGCCTTCTGAGCGGCCAAGGCGGGCAAAGCCAAAGCCCCCGCCGCCAAGGCGAGGGTGAAAACCGCGAACATCTTGCGCATGACGTGCTCCTTCTCTGATCCTCACGGACGCTCCGTGAGAGCTGAGCCGGGGATGTCTTTACGAAACCTTTACATCCCCGGCTGTCAACCGCCAGGCGGCGATCGACGCAAGAAAACCATTGCATTCCCCGTGCCGGCCTGTTCCCGCCAAAGCCGCCGATCGGATACGATTCGCATGGCACCGTCATTGCTCCGACCCCGAGCGGCCGGCCAAATTGACCTCATCTCTCGCCACGGAAGCAAATCGCCTTGAATCCGCAAAACCAACCGTCCGATCCGCAATCCGAATTCGACAAGCCACCCCTCGAACCCCGAATCGACGGAGTCCACGTCTTCAACGGCTCCGTCGCCATGCTCGGCGTCTGCGTCACGATCGTCGGAGTTTTCGCGGCCCTACGAAATCGACCCGGAGAGGTACAAACGCTCGGCGACAACCTCCTCGCCTTCGACGCCCTGCTGTTCCTGGTCTCCTGCGTCCTCTCCTACACGGGGCTCCGAACCCGCTCCTCGCGCCGAGCCATCCGCTGCATCCACGCCGCGGACGCCGCCTTCCTGACCGGCCTCGCGATTCTGGTGGTCGCCGGGTTGCTTCTCGCGTATGAGTTGATCTGATCCAAGGTCGGGAAACCGGAATGGTCCGCAGCATCGCGAGGCGGCGAAGGCGCGCAGTTTGAGCGCCGAAGGCGCGCCCAATGCCAGCCTGGGGCGAAGCCCCAGGACACGAGAGCATCCCTTCAAGAAGAGGGCTGTAAGCCCGACCTATCGGCTACGAATACCTCTTTGCTGGCCGACGGCTATGGAACGGGTCTTCAGCCCTTGGGATATCGGGGGGGGGACTTAGAACCTAGGGCGTTGCCCTTTGCTAATTTTGGGCGGGCCTTCGGCCCTCAACGTGGCCTGGTGTATTCTCCAGGCTATGCAATTGGCTACAGGCACCGTCGTAAGCGGCAAGATCGTCATAGAGGGAGACCTTCTCCCTGAGGGGTCGGTAGTCACGATTCTCGGCCGCGAAACGGACGAAACGTTCGAAGTGCCGGCTGACCTCGAACCGGAGCTTCTCGCTTCCATCGGGGAAGCCGGCCGAGGGGAAACCCTCTCTGCCGACGAACTCATCGAACGTCTCCGCCGATAGACACCGCATATCTTTTCCACACGCGAACATTTCGGAGTAGCACCTCGGCCCTTCGACTCACCACCATAATTAACAATTCCGCAATACTAGATCACTTTCTTCTGATGCACTCTCCTGCCAAGAGTTGATGTGCCCACCTCTCAGGACACTGGGCCAAAAATGCTGACGCAACCGCCGAAAATGGCTCTTCCGGACGGATCCTTGCTTTCAGCCTGTCAGTGGTCGCCTTGATCCGAGCCTTCCGATCAGGAGACGGACCCACTTCATCTTCCGCAAAGAGAGTCCGCAAGTGCTCCACGTCAACTTTACAATCCCTCCACACGCTGCCTCTTGCTCTCAAAAGAGGCGGGTGGTCGTTCAGTTTATAGCGTTCGATCGAAATTCTTGCCCTCTCACGAGGCCAACCGTCGGGCGCCGTCGGTTGAGCTATTCCTCCCTCAGCAAAAGTTAGGAGCATGACATCGCTAGATACTGTCGGATCTATCAATACTGGAGTCTCGTCGTTACAGTTGTCGCTCGGACCCGTCGCCAGAAAACTGCCGCGGCGAAGTGGAAAATAGCATCCCTTCTTCGTGTTTCCAACGCTCCCGCAAAGGCGATAATTTCGATAGTTAAATGCTAGCCACCAATACCCATCTCGGTCGGGTTCTTTGGCCTCTTTCTTAGGACGAAAGTGCTCCACTTGCCAATGGGAAAAAGTGTCGCGGGCCTCTGAAAACCAGCACTTACCAAAGCTAAAACCCTCAAGCCATGATTTGATTTCTCCCCAAAAAGTCGAATTCTTATCTATAACCGCATCCCTTGCGTCCTTGTCTGGTGCCTCACACAGCTGCCGCGTCAACTCAGCAGCCTTGTCAATCCACTCCGGGTCTGGAGTCGCACCGTCGGGATAATTAACTGTAATCATCGCTACACCACGGGTTCTTGCAAAATTTCAGCGAGAAGCTGGTCTGCATACTCCTCAATCTCTGCTTTCTTCTCCAGAGTCAGGGTCCCCAAAATTACTTTATGCCGCCTCGCCATCGCGAGAGCAAAGCGTTCAGAGTACGGGTCGCCAAACTCTCTGTTGAACCCGAGATGGGCGAGTTCCTCTGTAAGCTGCTCATACTCTTGCCGATCAAGGCCAGTCCAATCCGAGCGACGCGAATGCAATTCAAGGCGACGAGTAATCTTGTCCAGTGTAAACTGATCAAGAGTCGACGATAAGTCAAAGTTTTCCATGAGAATACCTGCAACGCCCAGTCCTTGCGGTGCGAGTTCAGGTCGCTTAATCGATATCTTTCCTTCCCCGTTTCGTCGTGCAATCAGGACTTGGTCCTGACCGAGGCCGCTGACGACAAGCGGCGAATGAGTAGATCCAATAAACTGTAGGTGCGGAAACAACTCCCGAAAATCCCTAACCACATGGGCCTGCCAAGCGGGATGAAGATGTATATCTACCTCGTCAATCAATATGATTCCGTGAATTTGGGTTGGATCGAACTCCCATCGAGAGATCCTTTGAGTGCACCTAAGCAGGTGGCCGAGGAGAGCGAGCAAGCTTCGGTAACTATCGCTCAGCTCACCAAAGAGTAGGGAATCGTTGTGTAGTCGCAGGTCTTGGTCTCCTTCTTCAAACACGTCATCGACCGCGGGAAGTAGTCGCAAGATGCTTTGACGCAAGGTGTCAATTTGTTTCTTTGCTAGTTGGCCGACAGCTTGCTTATCGACATCCAAAACTTTTCCGCGCAATAAGTTGGTAAGCGCCCCTGGACTCACAAGCCAAGCTTGGGGATTAAAGAGAGAAAGGACCCATTCGTTCTCCGCCTTATCCAACTCCGGAGGAATCAGAAACGGGCTTCCCAGCGTACGGATCGCGCCGTAGCTACAAACAAGACCGAACTCTCCACGAGGTCGAATTTTCCCCAAATGTATGGCGCTGTTTCGTAGTCGCTCGCTACTCTCCCCCGCGACCTGCAAACTCATGCCATCGTCTTTTAGTACCTCAAAACGCGGCGAGGGTGAGTCTGCTACGATTTCTAGCCCTACAGCGAACTGGCCGTACTCTTCAGAGAGAGAATCCGGGTCGGGTACAATATCGAAGAGAACCTCAATGCATCCTCGACGAGCACCTTTTCGTAGGTAGCTGCTCGCAGCATTCACAACTTCATTCGCGGCAGGAAGGCCAAGTGATGCAAGTGCAATAGAGCGTAGTACCGTTGATTTTCCAACGGCATTATCACCCAAAATCACATTTACTTCCGTGTCCAGCGTAATCACGTCGGTATCAACAAATGGCCCGATATTGCGAAGGCGAAATGAGCGCACCCGGATAGCTGGATAACCAGGCATAACCTGCGGCTCGCTGTAGGTGCTTGTCTCGCCCAGGAGTCCCAGCTCCCAATATCCGGAAAGCTTTTCCCTCGCGCTTTCTACAACCGAGACAAATCGACGGCGATTGTCGCAACTCAAATCCGACATTGCCTGCGCTCGCACAGTTCGGCGCACTTCAAGGTCGTGCCACCATCGCTGGGTCAATCCCTCTGCTGCAACTAATCGAACTTCAGGTGATTGATCGACCTGCAGGATCTGCAAGAAAAAATCTCTGGTCTTTGATTCATCCGAAATCTTCGCGAGGCGTCTTAAGACTGCAATACGAGTTGGCTCGTCGGCTTCAGAGAGCGCTTGGCTGTAGAGATCGTCGAGAGGCGAATTCAGCAGCCTCTCTCTCCATCGGCGTACACTCATTACATCGAAGCGCTCACCATCGAAGACTATGCTCTTTACCAGCTTGCCACCGCTATCAGTAGCGTTCTTCATCCATTTACTTATCTCCATCCAATGGACTTCGCCTTTAGAGTTTCGGATAACCAACATTACTGGGTAACGCTGTGCCATCCAGTACTGCGCATGTCGCTGATTCCTTATCGTGAAGATCTCAACACCGTCGCGTTGCCGCCTTCGAAGATAGGAGTCCCCGGACTTGAGCTGGAGAAAGAGCTTTACTCCGGTCGGACTGTAGGAACTGTCTGTAAACTCAATCTCCATGTCGATGCCGTGGTCGCTGATAGTCAGCTCCCGGCAAATCTGGTCAGCTAGTGCAACGGTGGAGATGACTTCTCCCACCAACACACGTTCCTTGCTCTGGTTGCTCAACTCGATGGCTGCCTCCTCCTGCATGTTGCGCACCTGCTGCTGAATCTCCGGACTGGCGAAGACCTGCTCCATCTCATCCCAGAGCGGTACGCGCTTCTCGCAACCCACGCAGATTATGCTCGGTGTCTCTTCGCTGGACTTTCGAAGCTTCAACCGGGCTGCCCCTTCCAGTTGCGGCGGCTGACCGCGCAGCCAATCATTCAGCCGCTTCATTGCCAAATCGCGGTTACCGACCGGCGTGCCACAGTGTGGACAGACATACTGCCGAAGCCGTTCCACGTTCCGGGCCTGCTGCAACAGGTGCTCGTGAACGTACTTGCTGAAAATTATCTTCTCCTCAATCGCGACTGCCGGATCAAAATAAACCTCAAGGTCTCCCATTCCCGGGGCACGCCGGAGCATCTTCACCCCGAGTTTCTTTCCGGTGTTTGTTTTGAACTCGGCGGCGTAATGCCAAAGTTCATCCTGCTTGAACGGTTCGCTGTGATGCAGCCGCACCACCAACGTGGCGTAAATCTCATCCAGGAATCCTGTGAAACGGTAGGTCACGAGGCCCGCTGGGTAATTCACAAGATCGGGTCGCTCGCGGCGGTAGAAGCTGGGGAAAACAAGCAAATTGCCCTTGGCGGTGGGTTGCCGCAGGCAAAGGCCGCGTTCCACCAACGTCTGGTGCATGGCTAGCAAAACGAACCTCTCATCGTCCCTGGCGAGCCGCTCCATCGATGACTCATACATCAGATCACCGTTTAGAACTCGCTCCTCCATCAGGCATCCGCGCTGATGTTCGTCGCCCTGCAACGTCCGGATGACAGCTTGTGCATAGGCATTGACCCGCTCCGGCTGGAGCAGCACCCAACTTCCAAATGCCACCTCCCACACTACACCGGGGCCAGCCAGCAGCGTCAAGACGGCACGAAGATCTTCGTCTGGAATCCTCTTGAGTTCATCTGACATCCGAAGCTGCAGCGCTTCACGCAGTTCGTTGAAGCGCATCAGAACCCTGCCTTCGTCTTTGAGGAAGATGATCTCTTCCTTGAGCCGCTTGAAGAGAACCGCTGTCGTTCGGCAGGGAATCTCGTCCCAATTAATAGCGGCCAGAATGGCTTGCTTTAGCTCCTCGCAGCCTAAGTTCTTCTTCGCGCTCGTCTCAACGTAGGCCTTAAAGTTGTGTTCCTCCGCAAACTTCATAACCTCGATCCGGCTTGCGCGCAGACCGCCGGCATCCACCCGGCCTGCAACTAGTAGCTTGACGAATGGGTTTCGCGAAGCAAGCGTTAGATCATGATCCCACTGGCTAAGCGTCTCGAAAAGATCATCTTTCTGGCCGTCGAACACAAGCACCACTAGAGCGGTCTCGTCCATATAAAGCTGGTGGATCAATCGCTGATCCGCCTGACCGCCGAAATCCCACAGCCAAATTTCTCTCTCTACGTCCTCTCCTGATTCTACAGGCAGCTTCCACTGCGTCGCCATCGCGCCCACTGTCGAGTCGCTGGGTTCCCAATGATTCAACGCTAGACGCTTGGATAGACCTGTTTTCCCCGCACCACTCTCGCCGACGAGGAGCACCTTTGCGTTCGTGTACTGGACTTGAGCCGGCGCGAATGACACGCTAACTTTTGGTTCCTGCTCCGGGGAGACGACCTCCGACAGATCCCACACTCGGATGCTGCCGCTCTCATCACCCGAGAAGGCACGGTGACTGTCGTGACCCCAAGCTACCTTCCTGACTCCGCTGACGTGACCTCTTAGCACGCGTAGGCACCGACCTGTTTCCACCTCCCATAGCCGTACAGTTTTATCACTGGAACCTGATAAGGCGTGTCTTTGATCCGTGCTCCATGCCACACTCTTGACGATGTCTGTGTGCCCTTCTAGGACGCGTAAGCAGCGCCTCGTCTCCAAATCCCACAACCTCAGAGTGTTATCTTGCGAGCCGGAGAGCGCAAAGCGCTGGTCCACACTCCAGGCCACGCAATGCACTGACTTTGTGTGCCCCGATAGAACATCTAGGCATTCTCCGGTTTCGATATCCCACACCCGTACCGAGTTTTCAACCGATCCGCCGCCTGAGAGAGCGCGATTACCAGCGCTAGAAGCCACACAGAGGAGCTTGTCCGGTTGGCCCTTGAGAATCCGCAAGCAGCGCCCCGTCTCTAGCTCCCATAGTCGCAAGGTGCTGTCATAGGAAGCAGAGAGCGCATGGCATTGGTCGGCGCTCCAAACTACACCGGTGACCTGGGCCGAATGGCCTTCAAAGACTTTAAGGCAGTGCCCTGTTCCTAAGTCCCATAATCGAACCGTGCCATCATTGTCGCCAGCAAGCGCGCGGCGCTGATCGGCGCTCCACGCCAAACTCCATACGACCGTTTGACCTTCGAAGGTCCGCAGACTGCATCGTGAGTCAATGTCCCAAAGCTCCAGAAGCCTGCGAGAACCCCCAATTAGGGCGCGCTTTCCGTCGGGACTAAACTCGTGAGCTAGGATCATTGCGCCTTTTTCGAGGCGGATGACCTTTTCTGCGGTGTAGTCAGCCTCCTCTTCTGCCCGAAGCGGCCTGTCAGGAGGCCGACACGCCTCAAGGAGCTTTGCGTACTCCTCCCCACGTGTTGCCGGAAGCCAACTGATGGAGAGGAATTGCACCACGGAGCCTTTGATAGGGGCATCATCGAGGCGTAGGGGAATAAAGCGCCGTTCCGTGTTCAGCGGATCGCGGAATATGAAAGTGGTGGCCTCCAATTTCGTCCATTCCGGGCCGAACGCGTTCGCAGACAAGCAGAGCACAAGCACACGAGAGCCCTCGAGCCCTTCCTCAAGTTTCAAAGGAATGCTCTCTCCAGGCTTGATCTCCCATTCATCGAACCACACCCGCAGCCCATCCGCCCGCAGCCGCTCCGCGATGTCGCGGACGACATCCTTGTCCTTGGAACTGTGGTTGAGAAACACGTCGAAGGAGAACTGCTCGCTCAGGTCGGGCAAGGTGTGCCTCCTGGAATCAATGAGAGCGACCTACCGACGGCGTACCGCATCTGATTTGGAGGGCCACCGGGCCCTTCGCGCTGATTCGCTGCGTTCCAAGGAACTCTACCATCGCGCCGAGGGGTGGCGGAGGCCGGCGGACCCGTGGCGACCTAGGGCGTTGCCCTGGGCTGCGGGGAGATGCGCCGTTGGCGCTCGGCGACAGTGGCGCGATTTGGCGTGGGAGGATGAGGGAAGCCTAGCGACGCGGCAGTTCAGGCGCCGCGGGAACCGCGACGAGGGCTTCGAGGGGTGAACCGGAAGACCCAAGGGGTATTGCGCTGCCGAGTACTGGTGGGACGGCCGCGACCACCGGTTTGCGGCGCCCGGCCACCCCTTCGCGGGTCGAGCGCAACGATTCCTCGGACCGAAACACTCCTTGGTCGGTCCGGCGAAGTGATGGTACGACCCGGAGCACCAGTTCGTCAGTTTGGGGAAGCGGTGTTACGGAGCCGAACACCACTCCGCCCGTTCGGGGAAGCGGTGCGGCGAGGGCGGCCACCGATACGTCGGTCCGGGGGAGTGGTTCGTGCCTTCCGCGCACCACTCCCCTGGCTTGGAGGAGCGGTGCAAAGCTTCCGCCCACTACTCCCCTGGCGCGGGGGAGTGGTGCGCAGCGCCGGAACACCACTCCCCTGGCCCAGCGGAGTGGTGCACAGCGCCAGATCACCACTCCCCCAGCCCAGCGGAGTGGTGTGCTGGGCCGTACCACCACTCCCCCGGCCCAGCGGAGTGGTGTTCTGGGAGGTACCACCACTCCCCCGGCCCGGCGTAGTGGTGGACGGAGCCTAAACACCGCTTCCCCGAACGGGCGTACCGGTGTTCGGAGGGCGCCTACCGCTCCCGCGAGCCGGCGGAGCGGTGTTGCGCTTCCGCGAGGTGGTCCCCCGACTCAGCGGAGCGGTGGCGGGCGGCTCGGAGGTGGTGTCGGGAGCAGGAAAAGAAGTGACCGGGTGCCGCGCGATGCATTTCACTCACGGCAAAGGACTTCGCGGGCCGGCGGGAGGCCGGCGGTCCCAGGACGAGCCTCTGACTTGGGGCGGCCAGCCGGTTCTTGGGGTTGTATCAGACCACCACGGGCTGGTGCGTCACCTGGCCGTCGTCCAAACGCATCGCGGTGAGCGCTCTTCCCCAGGCGCAGCCGGAGTCCAGGCAGATCGCGCGGTCGGCTCGGTGGTAGCCGAGGGCGGCCCAGTGGCCGAAGAGGACGGTGAGGCCGTCGGGGCGGCGGTGAGGGAGCTGAAACCAGGGGGTGAGCCCGGGCGGGGCGCTGTCGGGCGGGCCGCTGTAGGGGGAGAGGCGGCCGCTTCGCTCGAAGGTACGGACGCGGGTGAGGATTGAGAGGGCGTAGCGGCGGCGCTCGTTGCCTCGTAGGGTCGGTTGCCAGAGGCCCGGCGTGTCGCGGGCGGGATCGAGGGTGCGCAGGTAGCGCTCGCCGCGGAGCCCTACTTCCACCTCGGCGGCGAGGGCCGCCGCCTGGTTGGGCGTCCACTCCGGGTGGATCCCGGCGTGGACCAGCAGCCACTCCCCCTCGCGGTGGAGCAGCGGCCGGCGGCGGAGCCAGTCGATCAGGTCGGCGCGATCGGGGGCGGCGAGCACGGCGTCCAGCGTGTCGCGGCGTTTCGGCTCGGCGAGCCCTTCGGCGCGGGCGAGGAGGTGGACGTCGTGGTTGCCCAGGACGACCAGTGCCCGGTCGCCGAGGTCGATCACCCGGCGAAGGACGCCGAGCGAATCGGGACCGCGGTTGACCAGGTCGCCGCAGAACCAGAGCCGGTCGGCCTTGCGGTCGAAGCGGATCTCCGCGAGTAGCCGGTCGAGGGTCGAAAGATGGCCGTGGACGTCGCCGATGACATAGGTCGGCATCGGGCGAAGGCTACCCTCGCGCCGCGCGCACCGCGGCGAGCACCGCCTCTTGGGTCAGCAGCTCGCTGAACACGTGCGGCGGAGCGCCCGGGCGGTAGAGGACGTAGAACGGGATGCCGTAGCGGCCGTGCTCGGCGAGGAAGGCGCCGATCTCGTCGTTACGGTTGGTCCAGTCGGCTTTCATCGCGACGATGCCCTGCTCCTTGAACGCCCCGGCGACCTCGGCGGTTTCGAGCACCAGGCGCTCGTTGACCTTGCAGGTGAAGCACCAATCCGCCGTGACGTCGACGAAGACCGCCTGGCCTCCCTGGGCGAGCGTTTCGGCCTGCGCGCGATCGAACGGCACCCAGGCGATCAGCTTCTGCGCCGGATCGCCCGTACGCACCGTCGCCCCGGCAGGACCCGAGGAGGTGGCGAGCCAGACCGTTCCGGCGACCGCCGCGACCAAGGCCAGGGTAGCGATCGGCCGCAACTGGCCATAGCGGCCGCGGCTGCCGAGCCAGGCGATCAGCGCGAGCCCGAGCAGGGCGAGCTGGACGAGGGCGAGCACCTGCGGCGAGACCTGCGAGGAGAGGACGAAGAACAGCCAGACCGCGGAGGCGGCGAGCAGGAACCCCATGGTTCCTTTGAGCGTTTCCATCCAGACGCCCGGCTTGGGGAGGAATCGGGCGAGCGACGGGACCGCCGCAACCATCAGGTAAGGCAGCGCCATGCCGAGCCCCACCGCGGTGAACGTCGCGACGATCGTGCCGGCGCTCTGGGCCAAGGCGAAACCGAGCGCCGAACCGAGGAAGGGGGCGGAGCAGGGGGTTGCCATGAGCGTAGCGAACAGCCCCGAGACGAAATGCCCGGCGGTCCCCTCCCGCCCTTCCCCGCCGCCGATGCGCGCAAGGCGTGCCGGCAGCGGGATCTCGAACACGCCCCAGAGGTTCAGCGAGAAGAGCACGACGATCGCCGCGAGGAAGGCGACGAAGCCCGGCTGCTGGAATTGCACGCCCCAACCGACCGCGGCGCCCGCGGAGCGGGCGGCGATCGCGGCCAGCCCAAGCGCCCAGAACGAAACCAGCATGCCGGCCGCCGTGGCCAGCATGCCGCGGGTGATCTCGCGGCGGCCGCCCGTTGCACTCTGCACCAGGCCGAAGATCTTGAGCGACAGGATCGGCAGCACGCAGGGCATGGCGTTCAGAATCAACCCGCCGACGAAAGCGAGCGCCAGGACGCCGAGCAGCCCGCGAGCCGAGCCGGCCGCCTGGGCCGCCGGTGTTGCGCCGGGCGCACCGGACGGATCGAGCTTCGGCGCCGCCGCGGTCAGCTCGCCTTCTTTACCTACGGCCAAATCGAGGAGCGCCTCGGCGGTGGTCGGCGGCAGGCATTGGCGGTCGTTGCACGACTGGTAGGAAAGGACCGCCTTGATCGGCTTGGTCCCCGTTGCAGACACCGCCGGCACGACGAAGCGCACCTTCGCGACGACCGTGCCGTCGAACACCGAGAGCGGCTCGTCCTGGAAGGCGAACTTCTTCATCTTTGCTGCCGGGTAAGTGATCTCGGCCGCCGCCCAGCCGTCCGGCAGGGTCAGCTTGAGCTGCGTCGGGATCAGGTATTCGAGCGTCGGCTTGTCGCTGTTGACGTGCCAGCCGCTCTCGACGGTGATCGAGGCGGCCAGCCGCGCGGTGCCCCCCGGCGCGTAGGAGGTGCGGTCGGCTTCGAGCACCAGCTTCGCCTTGTGCGGATCGAACGAGTCCGATTGCGCCGCGGCAGGACCGGAAAAGGTCAGCGGGAGAAGCAGAAGGAGCGGCAGGAGACGTCTCGAAGTCATTCGGTTTCCTCGGAGGGGTCGCAATTCGATCGCAAATTGGGCGACCGGAACGTCGGCGCTTCCAGCTTCCAATTGTTATGCCGGTCGGATCGAAGGTGCCGCCCGGAAGGCGCAGGAGCGCCGGGGCGGGTGCCTGGGGCTCGCTCGCGGGCGTGGCAGGCAGGGATCTTCCGGGTCCGCCCGCGCTAACGAGCCGGAGGCCGCGGTTCGCCCCGGCAGCTGAAGAATAGCAAAATCGAGACGTTTGGGATGCCGTAGGGGCAGACCTATGTGTCTGCCCCTTTCGCGCAGGGCGAAAATGGGCGCACACGCAGGTGCGCCCCTACCCGTTAAACCGTGAGCGCAGCAGGGCAAACATCCAGGCGTCCAGGTTCCGGCCGTGGAAATGGAGCCGGTCGTGGGCGACCCCCTCGGGCAGCGCTCCGACTTTTTCCGCCACCCGCGCGCTCGCCCGGTTGCCCACCGCGACGACGATCTCCAGGCGCACCAGGCGGGTCTCGGCGAAGGCGAAACGGGCGAGCTGGCCGACCGCCTCGGTCGCCACCCCGGCGCCCGTCGCGGAAGTCCGCACCCAGAAGCCGAGATTGGCGATCCGTCCCCCCGGCCGGATCGCGTTGAGGCCACAGGCCCCGAGGACTCGCTCGCCCGTGTCGTCGGTCCGGACGATCGCCATTTCGAACGCGGCCTTACTGTCCCAGCCCCCCTCGGCGCTCGCGATGAAGGTCCGCGCGTCGTCGATCGAATACCTCGGATGGCACCAGGGCATCCAGGGGCGGATCTGCTCGACGGATTCGTGCACCGCCTCGACCAGACTCTCCGCGTCGTCGAGGCGGAAGCGGCGGAGGGAGATCATGGCGTTCTCATTCTACCGCCCGGCCCTCCCCTGAGCCTCTGATACCATCCCGCGCGTGAAACTCGCATCCCGGATGTCTCGCGTCGGCGAATCCGCCACGCTCAGGGTATCTCGTCGCGCGCTGGCGCTGAAACGCCAAGGGGTCGATCTGGTCGACCTCGGCGCCGGGGAGCCCGATTTCTCCACCCCTTGGGTCGCCGTCGAGGCGGCGCGCACGGCGCTCAGCGAAGGGTTCACCAAGTACACCGCGAGCAGCGGCACGCCCGATCTGCGTACCGCCGTGGCGGAGCACTACCGGGAGCGCTGGGGCTCCCCCTGGTCCGCCGCCGAGACGGTGATCACGGTCGGCGGCAAGGCGGGGCTGTTCGAGATCGCCATGGCTCTCGCCGAGCCGGGGGTCGAGATCGTCCTGAACTCCCCGGCGTGGGTCAGCCTGCCGGCGCAGATCGAGCTGGCGGGCGGTACGCCGGTCCTGGTTCAAACCTGTCCTGAGGACGGGTTCGCGCTCCACGCCGAAACGCTGCTCGCCGCGGTGACCGAGCGGACCCGGGCGATCCTGATCAACTCGCCGTCGAATCCGACCGGCGGCCTGATCTCGCCGGCCGAGTTGCGCACGCTGGTCGTCGGCGCCGCCGCCCGGGGCCTGCTGGTGATCGCCGACGAGACCTACGCGCGGCTGGTCTACGACGGCGCGCGGATCGCGACGGTCGCGGCCCTCGCCACCGAGTTCCCCGAGACCGTGGTGCTCGCCGGCTCGTTCTCCAAGACCTACGCGATGACCGGCTGGCGGGTGGGCTACGTGCTCGGTCCGCCGGAGCTGATCTCGGCGATCGAAGGAGTGCAGAGCCACGTCACCTCGAACCCGACCTCGTTCGCCATGGTCGGCGCGCTCGCGGCGCTCAAGAACGCCGAGCCCGAGGTCGAGAAAATGATCGCGATCTACCAGGAGCGGCGCGATTTCCTGATTCCGCGATTGAACGCCATTCCCGGCCTCACCTGCGCGCCGCCGGGCGGCGCGTTCTATGCTTTCCCGCGGGCGACCGGAGCGTACGCGCCGGGCCGGTCGAACTCGGTCGAGCTCGCCGAGTTTCTGCTCGAAGAAGCGCGCGTCGCCGTCGTGCCCGGCTCGGCGTTCGGCGCCGACGACCACATCCGGCTGTCGTTCGCGACCTCGATCGACGAGCTGGCGCGCGGCATCGAGCGGATCACGGCCGCGCTCGCTTGAGCCCGCTCGACGTAAGACCTGAACGGCCGGCCCGCGCGCAGGAGCGCGTCTCGCCCTTGAACCTCTACCACCTCTTTGGAGGACACCGATGATCTTGCGAACACAAACCCACCGCCGCGTTCTCGCGCTCTGCTTCGGCGCGGGCCTGCTGGCCTTCGCCTCGGCTCCGGTCCGAGCTGCCGACCCACCCACCTCCGCCCCGACGATCGAAGAGGCGACCCAATTCGTCGCCGAAGCCGAGCAGCGCCTGACCGAGCTGGGCCTCGAAGCCCAGCGCGCCGACTGGGTCAAGCAGAACTTCATCACCGTGGACACCGAGGCGATCTCGGCCAAGGCCGGCGAGCGCGCGGTGACCGCGGCTGTCGAGTACGCGAAGAAAGCGCCGCGCTACGACGGCCTCGCGGTCCCGGCCGACGTGCGGAGGAAGCTCGAATTCCTGAAGCTGTCGCTCGTCGTCCCCGCCCCCAGCGATCCGAAGAAAACGGCGGAGCTTTCGCAGATCACCTCCTCGCTCGATGCCGACTACGGCCGAGGCAAGTACTGCCCGCCGGGCAAAGAGTGCATGGACATCGAGAAGCTCTCCGACATCATGGACCAGAGCCAGGTCCCGGCCGACCTGCTCGAAGCCTGGAAGGGCTGGCACTCGATCGCGCCGCCGCTCAAAGAACGTTTCACCCGCTACGTCGAGCTGGGCAACGAAGGGGCGCGCGAGCTGGGCTACAAGGACATGGGCGCCCTCTGGCGCTCGAAGTACGACATGCCGGCGGACGACTTCGCCAAAGAGGTCGACCGGCTGTGGAACCAGGTGAAGCCGCTGTACGACCAGCTCCACTGCTACGTCCGCGCCAAGCTGGTGGCGAAATACGGCCCCGACGTGGTCAAGCCCGGCGAGCCGATTCCCGCGCACCTGTTGGGCAACATGTGGGCGCAAGACTGGAGCAACATCTACACTCTGGTCGCGCCGCCGACCGCCGATCCCGGCTACATCCTCACCGACCGGTTGAAGGCGAAAGGGACCACCGAAGTCGGCATGGTCAAGTACGGCGAGGCGTTCTTCACCTCGCTCGGCTTCGCGCCGCTGCCTGCGACGTTTTGGGAGCGCTCGCTGATCACCCAGCCGAAGGATCGCGACGTGGTCTGCCACGCGAGCGCCTGGGACCTCGACAACGAAGAAGACCTGCGGATCAAGATGTGCACCCAGGTCAACGCCGAGGACTTCTCCACCATCCACCACGAGCTCGGCCACAACTTCTACCAGCGCGCCTACGACAAGCAGCCGAACTTCTTCCGCGACAGCGCGAACGACGGTTTCCACGAGGCGGTGGGCGACACGATCGCGCTGTCGATCACGCCCGAATATCTGAAGAAGCTCGGCCTGATCGACACCGTGCCCGATCCGTCGAAAGACATCGGCCTGCTGCTCGACCGCGCGCTCGACAAGGTCGCGTTCCTGCCGTTCGGCCTGATGGTCGACCAGTGGCGCTGGAAGGTCTTCTCGGGCGAGATCACGCCGGACCATTACAACGAGACCTGGTGGCAGCTGCGCAAGAAGTACCAGGGCGTCCAGCCGCCGGTGCCGCGCACCGAAGCTGATTTCGACGCCGGGGCGAAATACCACGTGGCGGCGAGCGTTCCCTACACCCGCTATTTCCTCGCCGCGATCCTCCAGTTCCAGTTCCACCGCGCGCTCTGCCAGGCCGCGGGCGTCCAGGGTCCGCTGAACCGCTGCTCGATCTACGGCAGCAAGGAAGCGGGCGCCAAGCTCGAAAAGATGCTCGCGATGGGCGCCAGCCGCCCCTGGCCCGACGCGCTCGAAGCGCTCACCGGCAGCCGGCAGATGGACGCCACGGCGATCGTCGATTATTTCCAACCGCTCCTGGTCTGGTTGAAGGACCAGAACAAGGGGCAGAAGTGCGGTTGGTGAGCGGTTGATCCGATAAATCCGGGGCCGGGCCGAACCGCGGTAGTCTTGCCGCCATGGTTCGGCCCGGCCCCAAGCTCCTTTTCGCGTTCCTGCTCGGCTCGGCCTGCGCCCGCACCGAGAACGCGGGGACTGCCGGACCGACCGCCGGATCGAAGGAACGGCCGTCGGGCAAGACCACGGTCGCCTTCACCCTGCGCGAAAAAGACCTGATCCCCGAGGGGATCGCGGCCGATCCGGCGACCGGCCGGCTGTTCGTGGGCTCGATCGAAAAACGAAAGATCGTGGCGCTCTCCCCCGAAGGCAAGGAGAGCAGCTTCGTGCCGAGCGGGGCGGCCGGTCTCGGGCCGGTGATCGGCCTGCGGGTCGATTCCGCCCGCGGTTGGTTGTGGGCGGTGAGCGAGCCGGCGGGCCGGCCGAAGAGCGATCCGGGCACCTTCCACGGCCTCTACGCGTTTACGCTCGCGGACGGCTCGCTCGCGGCCCGGGTCGAGCTGCCCCGGGCGCTCGGCTCGGGGCACGAGCTGAACGACCTGTGCGTCGATGACGCGGGAACCGTCTATGTCACCGACAGCGAGAAAGGGACGATCTTTCGCGCCGAGCCCGGAGCCAAGAAACTCGTCGAATTGATCCTGACGCCCCCGTCAAACCGTCTTCTTCGCTTTGCCAACGGCATCGCCTGCACACCGGACGGAACGCGGCTCTACGTCGCGACGGCGGACGGCGTCGCCGCGGTCGATCCGAAGAGGGGCACGGCGATCCTCCTCGCCACGCCGCCGGAACCCCAGCACGGCCTCGGCGGTTTGGACGGGCTCTACCTCGAAGCCCCGGACCGGTTGGTCGGCATTCAAAATGGCATTAACACCCCACGCGTGCTGCGCGCCACCCTGGACGCTTCAGGCCTTGCCGCCGCGCGAATCGAGATCCTCGAAGCGGGCCACCCCAGCTTCGAGATTCCGACCACCGGGGCGATCCTCCATGGCGCGCTCTTCTTCATCGCCAACAGCCAGGTGGACAGCTACGACGCGGTCGGCAACCTGGATCGGCGCAAGCTCAAGCGGCCGGTGATCCTGCGGCTCCCGCTCTGACTTTACTCTTCGCCCTCGATCGGGCTAGATTCACGCCCCAATTCATCGTCGCCCGGCCCACCCGGGCTCCCCCACTAGAGATCGCAGACTTTTTCTTCCTGGATACGAATCATGGGCCGCATCTTCGAAACTCGAAAACACACGATGTTCGCGCGCTGGGACCGGATGTCCAAGCAGTTCAACCGGATCGGCAAAGAAATCACGATCGCGGTCAAGGCCGGAGGCACGGATGCGGTCTTGAACCCGATGCTCCGGCGGGTGATCCAGAACGCGCGCGCGATCAACATGCCGAAGGAGAAGGTCGATTCGGCGATCAAACGCGCCTCGGGCCAGGATGCGGCGAGCTACGAAGAGATCGTCTACGAAGGGTACGCGCCGCACGGCATCGCGATTCTGGTCGAGACCGCGACCGACAATCCGACCCGTACGGTGTCGAACCTCCGGATGCATTTCAACAAAGGGGCCGGCAACCTCGGCAGCTCCGGCAGCGTCGCCTTCCTGTTCAAGAAGATGGGCGTGTTCCGGCTGAACCCTAAGGGAATCGACGCCGACGAGCTGGAGCTCGACCTGATCGACCATGGCCTCGAAGAGATGGGCGAGACGACCGGCGAAAAGGGCGAGCCCCAACTGTTGATCCGTTGCGCCTTCAACGACTTCGGCAACCTCCAAAAGGCGCTCGAAGACCGCGGCATCACGCCGGTGTCGGCCGAGGCGGAGTTCATCCCGACGACGCCGACGGAGCTGCCCGAGGACAAGGCGACCGAGGTGCTGGCCCTGGTCGACCGCCTGGAACAGGACGACGACGTCCAGCGGGTGTTCCACAACCTGGTGTAGCAGTTCGCTTACCCTCCGTCATCCCGCGATAGCGAGGGATCTGGGGGTTGGGCGGCCTTAAATCCCTTCGCTGCAATGGGATCCGAGCCGCCCGCCCACTAGATTCCTCGCTCACGCTCGGAATGACAAGATCGGGGCTTATCTCAAGCGGGAAGACCTGCTAACCCGCCTTCGACCGTTCCGCGTCCCGCCGGGCGATCTCCTCGTGCGACACGTCCTCGACGTGGGTGGCGATCCACCACTGGTTGCCGGACGGGTCGATCACACCGCCGTGGCGGTCGCCGTAGAACATGTTCGCTGGTTCCATGATCGATTTCGCCCCGGCGGCGATGGCTTGGGCGTACAGAGCGTCGCAATCCTCGACGTAGAGGTAGAGCGCGCAGGGCAGCGCCGGCCACTGGGGTTGGGTTCCCGAGAGCATCAAGCGCGAATCGCCGATCTGGACCTCGGCATGCCCGATTTCGCCGCTCTCGCGCAACGAACGGAAGAGAACCTTGGCGTCGAACGCGGCTTCAAGGAACGAGAGCAGACGAGCCGCTTCATCGGCGACCAGATACGGGGTGACCGTGTGATACCCCTCGGGGATCGGCTTGACGGATGAGAGTGGGTTCATGGCGTGCCTCCAGGAGATTGAGGGAGCCGGCATCGACGTCCCAAGGCGCATCCTGCCGTACCTTCGGCGCCCTTGTCTTGGAAAAAAGTCCGGAGCGGGAATCTCTCAGCCGGCAGGCTCGGCGAGGCTGACGCTTTCCGGATAGCGGCTCGCGGCGAGATATTCGCCGGGCGAAAAACCCGTCAGCTCGCGGAACTCGGCGTTGAAGTGCGGCTGGTCGTAATAGCCGGAGCTAAGCGCCAGGTCGGCAAGATTTCCCTCTTCACCTTGCCGGTGCAGCCGCACCAGCGCCCGCCGAAAGCGGACGATGCGGGCGAGCACCTTCGGCGGCACGCCGATCTGTTCCTTGAACCGTTCGGCCAGCCGGCTCTTGGACCAGCCGGTCCGCTCGCGCAAAGCGGCGATCGAGACCGCGCCCCCCTGCCGCTCGATCTCGGCGGCCGTCCAGGCCACGGCCGGATCGGCCCCGGAGGCATGCGCCACCCGTTCGGCGATCCAACCCGCCGCGGCGCGCACGCGGCCCTCGGGAGTCAAGGCCGCGGCGCAACGTTCGGCCAGCTCGGCCGAGGCGGAGGCGACCAGGTCGGAAAGATCGACCGTGATACCCGCGAGATCGTGGAGCGGCCGGCCGAGCAGCGCGTAGGCGCCCGCCGGATGGAGCCGCACGCCCAGGACGGCGCACTCCCCCGACGGGGCTTCGATGAGATTCGAGCGCAGGAGAATCCCCGAGAAGCAAACGGTCGAGAAGCGCTCCACCCGTCCGGCGCCTTCCACCTGGCCGTAGCGGGGTCCCAGGTGGACGATCAGATCGGCGCGCCCGTCGGGGAAGATCCGCTCTCGTGGAAGGGCGATGGACCCTTCGAAATACCAGATCCCATCGACGATTCCCGCCAGGTGGGCCGGGCTCCAGCCCGTCATGGTCCAACGCCCGAGCGGCGAATCATGGGTTTGGATTTCGATCGGCATACGGCGATCCTAGTCCGAAATCTTCGCAGATCCAGCGGTAGAGACGTCCAGTACCCAACCACGAACCGAACCGGTGCTGGCGGTCGGGGCGTCTCCGGAAACGTCCACCGACGAGCGTTTAATCCAACTTACGGTCGTCTATCGCTACTATAATAGCGATAACCGGCACGCGCCCGGCCCCAAGGAGAAGACATGGACGGGTTTTCGCTCACAACCCCCGAGCAGGCCGCCAAGGATCTTGCGGGCCGCGCCAAGGCGCTTCGGCTGGCACAGGGGTGGAAGCAGATCACGCTGGCGCAACGTTCCGGCGTCAGCCTGGCCTCCTTGCGGCGCTTCGAGGAATCGGGCCGAATTTCGCTCCAGAGCTTGCTCGACCTCGCGTTTGCGCTCCATCGGCTGGACGACTTCGCCTCTTTGTTGAAGCTCCCTCCCGCGTCGTCGATCGCCGAGTTGGAGAAAGCCGAGAAGCGGCCGGAACGCAAGCGAGGCCGCTTGTGAAGAGTCTGGAGGTCCGTCTCCGGCGCGAGCCCGGCCAGGAGCGCCTCGTCGGCCGACTCGCGGAGACCGGGCCGCGCTCAGCGGGAGGGCAACTGGTCTTTGAATACGATTCGGCCTTCCTGGCCGATCCGCTCTGGCTTTCTCCGTTCAAGCTTCCGCCACAGGCGGGCCTCATCGAGCATCGAGATCAAGAGTTTGGCCCGATCTTCGGACTGTTCGACGATTCGTTGCCGGACGGTTGGGGCCTCCTCTTGATGGATCGATTCTTCCGCCAGCAGGGTTCGGCTCTGGCCGAAATTTCGGTCCTGGATCGGTTGGCCTATCTCGGCAGCCGGACGATGGGCGCGCTTACCTATCACCCGCCGGCGGAACCCTCCGATCCCTCGGATCGAATTCTCGACCTCCATCGCATGGCTCTCGCCTCCCGTCAGGTCATCGAGGGCGGCGCAGGCCAGGTGCTGCCTCTCTTGCTGCGCGCAGGGGGGAGCCCCGGCGGCGCTCGGCCCAAGGTGCTGGTGGGCTTACGCGGCGATTCGATCCTCTCGGGAGAAGACGACCTTCCCCCGGGTTATTCGCATTGGATCGTCAAGTTCGCCGCCGATGCCGACTCGGCCCAAGCAGGCCCGGCCGAGTTTGCCTATTCTCTCATGGCGAAAGAGGCCGGTCTCACGATGCCGGCGACACGCCTGTTCGAAACCGCGGCGGGGGAACGGTTCTTCGGCGTGGAGCGCTTCGATCGGCAGGGCAACCGCCGGTACCACGTACATACTTTCGGCAACCTCATCCACGCCAACTTCCGCATACCGAGCTGCGACTACCGCCAACTTCTCGAAGTGACGCGGATCTTGACCCGCAATCATCAAGACGTCCTGGAGTGCTACCGCAGGATGGTCTTCAACGTGCTCACCCACAACCGGGACGATCACGTAAAGAACTTCGCCTTTCGCATGTCCGACGAGGGCGTTTGGGAGTTGGCGCCCGCTTACGACCTCGTCTATTCAGAGGGCCCCGGCGGAGAGCACACGATGACCGTGGCGGGAGAAGGTCGCGCGCCGACCCGTCGTCACTTGTTGAATCTGGCGGCTCCGGCGGGCATCTCGGATGCCGATGCCGAATCGGCCCTCGACCAGGTGGCCGCCGCGTCGGCCCGCTGGCGCACCTACGCCCGAAGGGCTAGGGTCGGCACGAAGAGCGCCCAGGAAATCGGGAAGGCGATCGCCAAATGCCTCGCTCGGCTGCGGCAGAGACGTCCCGGTTAACTACGACAGGACCGAGTGCTGGCCGTCGGGGCGTCTATGACTCCCGCCTACCAGAGCTTCCGGAAGCAGAACCACTGGTAGGGGTCTTCGCGGATCGTGCTTTCCAGCTCGGCCAGGAAGCGTTCGATCGCGTAACGCACGTCGGCGGCGCGATCGTGGGTCCGCGGCACGTGGATCGGCGGGCGCACCTCGCTCTGATAGCGCAGCCGGCCGACGCGCCGGATGAATACCGGTACGAGCGGCGTGCCCGACGCGCGGGCGAGCATCGCGGGTCCGATCGGGAGCGGAAACGGCCGGCCGAACAGTTTGCCTTCGATCGGCTTGCCCCAACTGCGCGGGCGATCCCCTTGCAACGCCACGATGTCGCCGTCGCGCAACGCGTCGAGCAGGAGCATCGAGAGGCTCGGATCGTGCTCCGCGAAGTGGGTGAAATAACGGCCGTCCGACTGCTTTTCGATCAGCCCGCGGATGAACTCCTGCGCCCGCGGATCGGTCTCCCCCTCGCGCACGACGTGGACTTTCCGTCCGGTCATCGCCGAGGGGGCGAACGATCCCGCCTCCCAGCTGCCGTAGTGCGCGGTGAGCAGGATGAACCCGCCCGGCGCATCGGCGACCTCGCGCCAGGAATCCATGCCGGAGATTTCCGCTCGCGGTTGCCGCTTGCCCGCGAGATTCTCGTAGCGCTCGGAAAGGCACCAGGAATAGATGTAGATCAGGCGGAAGATCCGCCTCTGCCGCTCGAACCAGCCGCAGGGACCGAGCACCGCTTCGAGGTTGCTGGCGATCGCGCGCCGGATGTTCCACAGGGTCGCCCAGAAGAAGACGGTGAAGACGAAGATCGCCGGGCCGATCAGCCATTCGGGCAGGTTGCGCATGCCGAACAGGTGGAAGCGGAACCAGAACACACCGGTGACGTAGAACGGCCCCAGGATCCGGCGCCAGATTCCCGCCTCCGGCGCGTGCGGAGGTGTTTGCGGAGCGTGCGGGGCGGTCGCCGCGACGCTCACGGAGCGCCCTCCGCCGGCAGGACGGGTGCAGCTTCCACCGCGGGGCGCTTGAGCACCGCATCGAGCGCCGGCAGCACGAGGAGAGTCGCCGCAAGGCAGGCGAGGCCGCCGATCGCGACGATCAGCCCGGCGTTGCGCAGACCCGGCACGCGCGACGCCGTGAGGCTGCCGAAACCGATCGACGCGGTGAGCATCACCAGAGTCATCGCCGGCCCCGATTCGAGCAGCACGTCGCGCATGCCTCCGGCGGCGTGGCGCGCGCCCACCACGGCATGAACCCCCAGATCGATCCCGGTGCCGAGCAACACGGGAAGCGCCGCGACGCAGACCAAGTCGAGCGGCCGGCCGAGCGCGCCCCACAGGCCGAAGGTCCAGAGGCAGCCGAGCAGGAGCGGCATGCTCGCGAGCAGCGAGGAACCGATCCGGCCGCCGAGCGAGACGAGCACCACGATCGCGACCAGCAGGGCCGCGAAACCGCTCGAGCGGAGCAGGTCGCGCGAGGCCACGCGGCGCAGCTCGCGCCCGACCCGGGGCGCCGACGCGAACGCCGCTCCCGGCACCTCGCGCTCGATGTCCGCGGCGAGCGATTCGGCCGCCGCTTCATCGAGCGCGCCGATCGGCACCCGCAGGTGGACGGCAACCGCCGCTCCGCCGGGAACCCCCGGTGTAGCGGGTAGATTCGTCCGCACCAACTCGGACATCCAGTCCGGCCACTCGGCAGGGGCCGGAGCCAGCCGGTCTTGCCCGCGGGCAAAGCCGCGCAGGGTTTCGAGCGCCGGCCGGAAGGGCTCGACGCGGAAGCCCGCGGCGAGCAGCTCGCGCTCGAAATCGTCGGCGGCCCGCTCAAGCGGTAGCGCGCGCAGCTCGGCGAGCCGCCGGGCGCGCCGGTTGCCGAGCACGATCCAATCCGACGGGCTGTCGATCGCCGAATCCCGGCTCAAGCGCGCCGCCAGGATCTCGCGCACGCGCGCCGCCGCGTCGAGCGCCGCGCCAAGATCCGGCCGGCGGACGACCACGGTCGAGGTGTCGAGGCCGAGGCCGAACTTGGTGAACGCGATCGTTTCCAGCTTCTGAAGGGGAGTATCGGCCGGCCGCAGCGCGCGCGGATCGACGCTCACGGAAAGCCCCTGGAGCCCCCAGAACGAGGCGAGCGTCGCGATCCCCGCCACCGCGAGCACCGGCAACGGACGCCGCGCCGCGAACCCGGAGGTGCGCAGGAGGAACGGCTGCCAGAACGCCCGCCAGAGCAGAACCCGCGG
Organism: Thermoanaerobaculia bacterium; assembly: GCA_035995205.1. Taxonomy (GTDB): domain Bacteria; phylum Acidobacteriota; class Thermoanaerobaculia; order Multivoradales; family UBA5704; genus DASYKS01. The sequence goes on along the minus strand of DASYKS010000034.1, from coordinate 102,383 downwards.
GCGCCGTTCGCGCTTGCCGAACATCAGGAGGGGGGCGGCGATCAGCACCGTGGTCGCGAGAGTCGCGAGCACGCCGAACATGAGCAGAAGGCCAAGCTCGCGCAGCGGCCGGAAGTGCGCGATCGCAAGCGCCCCGACCGCCACCGCCGAAGTGAGGGCCGAAGAGACGATGCCCGGCCCCGCCTCGACGAACGCGAGCACCAGCGCCTCGGCGCGCGAAGCGCCGTTCGACCGGGCGAGACGGAAGCGTGAGCCGCCGTGAATGCCATATTCGACCCCGAGGCCGAGCAGCGCAGCGGCGAAACCCACCCCCACCACCGTGATGCTGCCGAGCGCGAGCGCCCCGGCTCCCACCGTCCAGGCGACCCCGGCGATCACCGCGAGCGTGATCGCGACGGGGATCAACACCCCTTCGAATCCGGCGAGCAGGACGGCGGCGACCCCGAGAGTCGAGCCCGAGATCGTCGAGGCGAGATCGGTGCGCAGGATCGCCTCGTCGTGCGCGGCGTAAATCGGGCCGCCGATCGCGCGCACGGTGAGCTTCGTTCCGGTCTCGGCTTCGGTCGTCTTGCGCGCGCTTTCGATCGCGGAGAGGATCGCCCGCCCTGCGGCCGGGTCGAGCTCGGCGCGCGCCGGGGTGATCACGACCAACGCGGCGTCGCCGTCGCGGGAGAGGAACGCGCCGGAGAGCGGATCGATCGGCAGCCCGGCGGGCGCCGCGCCGAGCAGCCCTTCGGTGAGGCCGAGCGGATCGGCGGCATAGAGCCCGCGCGCGAAGCCGCCGATCGGACTGCGCAGCGCTTGGCGCATGTTCGCCACCCGGGCCTTGATCGCCGAGGGCTCCAGGCGTTGCGACAGATCCTGCCGCCAGCCGGGCGTGTTGACCAGCAGCGGCAGGCGCGGTGCGATCCGGCCGAAGAAAAAGCGCTCGTCGGCCTCTTCCAACCCGGCGCGCGCGGCGCGCACCTCCGGGCTGGTTTCCAAGATCTCGGCGATCCGGCGCGCCGCGTCGGCCAAGCCCTCGTCGCCCGCCGGCTCTCCTCCGGAGGCCTGGGAAGCCTTGGGGGTCTCGGCGGTCTCCACGATCGCGAACACCTTCTCGAAGCCGCCGAACGTGCGTAGGAACGTCCGGTAGTCCTCGGCCGCGGGGGCGTCGTTCGGCAACAGGTCGGACAGGTCGGTGTCGATCGCGATCCGCGAAGCGGGCCAAAGCGACAGCGCCGTGACGGTCAGGCCCACCGCGAGCGTTCGGCCGGGGCGATGCACGACCCGGCGCGCGATTCGTTCGAGCAAGGAAGGCATGGGATTCAAGCCGAGGCGCCGGCATCGACCACCAGGGTCTGGCCGGTGATCGAAGCGGCGCCCTCTCCGAGCAGAAAGGCGACCGCCGCGGCGACCGACTCCGCGGACACCCCGCCGGGCAGGCATTCGCCCGAGCGCAGGCGGCCGATCTGCTCCGGCGAGAGACCGGCGGTGAGATCGGTCGCGACGAAACCCGGGATCACGGCGTTGACCCGGACGTTCCGCTTGCCCACCTCGCGGGCGAGCACCCGGGTCATCGCGAGCAGCCCGGCTTTGGTCGCGGCGTAAGCGGCTTGACCGGCAACGCCGTGGAGGGCTGAGAGCGAGGAGACGTTGACGATCGCGCCGCGGCGGCGCGAGACGAAGCCGCGCAGCACGGCGCGGGCGAGCCGGAAAGCGCCGGAAAGGTTCTGGTCGAGCACGGCGTCCCAATCTTCGTCCGAGGTGAGCGCGAGCAGCGATTCGCGGCGAATACCGGCGTTGTTGACCAATCCGCCCAACGGGCCGACTGCGGCCTCGACCTCGGCGATCAGATCGTCCGGCCGTTCCCGATCGGCGAGATCGAAAGGAAACGCCCGCACCGCCACCCCGCGCTCGGCTTCCAACCGCGCCGCAAGCTCTCGGGCGGTCGCCTCTTCGCGGCGAAACGTGAACGCGACCCGCCGGCTCTCTCCGGCCAGCGCTTCGACGATCGCCCGGCCGAGGCCACGGCTGCCGCCGGTGACCAGAATGGCGGAATGTCGAATGTCGAATGTCGAATCACGAATCATGAATTCTTGATTCCGGATTCTTCATTCTAGATTGCTTTCGAACCGGGCTCCGATCACCGCCCGCGCGATCCGCAGACTGTCCACCAACGGCCGATAATGGCTGGTCGTGCGGCCATCCGCGAAACCGAGATGGACGGGGGTCGCGACGATCGCCAGGCCGCGGCGGGCGGCGCGGACCACCACCGCGCTCTCGGCCTCGAAGCGATCTTCGGGGAAGCCGACCGTCTCGATCAGCCGTCGCGAATACCAGCGGAATCCGGTCTGGATGTCGGGCACCGACCGGCCGGCGGCGAACGAGATCGCGCGCGACGACAGGCGGTTGCTCGCCCGGCGGACCCGGCTCATCTCGGCGAACAAGTGGTCGCGGACCCCGAGCGCGAGATCGGCGCCGCCTTCGATCAGCGGCAGCAGTTTCGGGATTTCGCTCGGCAGATGCTGCCCGTCCGCGTCGAGCGTAATCACCCCGTCGCAGCCGCGCGCCAGCAGATCGGCGAACGCGAGCCGTAGCGCCGCGCCTTTCCCCAAGTTTTTTGGCTGGACCAGGACCCTCGCCCCCGCCGCGCGCGCCGCGTCTCCCGTCCGGTCGGTCGAACCGTCGTCGATCACCACCAGCTCGGAGAGCGGCCGAGCCTGTGAAAACGGCGCACCCGGCCCGGCGACCAGAGCGAGCGTGCCGGCGACCACGGCACCGATCGAGGGTGCCGCTTGATAGGCGGGAATCGCGACGCCGATCGCCCAATCTCTGCTCATTCGTCCACCATCGATTCGGTCGATTCCAAGGCCAGCCAGGTCGCCGCGCCTCCGGCCGCAAGGCTCGTGGCGAGCAGGCGTCGCGGCGGCGGCAGCGGCCGGCCGTCGTGCGGCACGATCGAGAGCTCCGGGTCGGCCTCGGCGAACCCCGCGGTCGGACCGAACGGTTTCCCACAAACCGCGAGCAGCGCCGCGGTGAGGAAACCGCCGCCATATTCGCCGGTCACCCCCTTGGGCACGAGGATCGGCGGCAGCGCCCGCTCTCCCCATGCCGACCTCAGGACTGAGGCTTCCAGCCGGTCGCCCGCCACCGCGCCGCTCGCGCCGGAGACGATGCGATCGAAATCGGCCGGGGCGAGGCCGAACCGGGCGAGGCCCCGAAGCAGGCCGCGCGCGAGCGCCGGCCCGCCGTGTCCCCAATCGGTCGGCGGAGCGGTCGGATCGAACGCGCTCGCCCAACCGGCGATCCGGGCGAGCGGCCGTACCTTCCGCGCGAGCGCGTCGGCCTCCCGTTCGAGCACCAGTACGACCGCCCCTTCCGCCGCCAAAAAGCCGTCGCGACGGCGATCGAACGGCCGGGCAACCTCACCCTCCTCTCCCACCCCTCGCGACAAGGCGGAAAAGCGATCCAGAAAGGAATGCAGCAGCGGGGTCATCTCCTCCGCCGCGCCGACCAGCGCACGCCGGGCGCGGCCGGAGGCCACCTCGGCGGCACCTTTCGCCACCGCGAGCAACGGCCCGGCCTCGCGCTGGACGACCGTGATGTTGGCGCCGCGGGCGTGGGCCGCGATCGCGATTTGCGCCGCAGGCGCGTTCGCCACGCACTCGGTGAAGTAGAACGGCGACGCCGCCTCGGGGGATTCGAGCAGGATCTGGCGCATCAGATGCTCGGTGAACGACGACGGTCCGAACGAGTTGGCGAGCACCACCGCGGTCGCCAGGGCGGGGTCGGCCGCGTCACCTTCCGGCTCGGCCGCGACCCGTCCCTCCGGGGTCGCCAAGCCCGCCATCGCGAGCGCCTGGCGCGCCGCGGTTACCGCGAGCTTCGATGGCGGGCTCATCCGCCGGCCCTCGGCCGGTTGCAACCAGGGAGCAAGTGCCGCGATGTCCGCCCGCAAGCACATGCGGGCGCTCGGGTCCGCCCGGTGATAGCCGGCCGAGCGGTCGATCGCGGAGAGCCGCGGCCGCCCCGCGGCCAGCGCCGCTTCGAGCCCCTCCGTGCCGAGCCCATAGGCCGAGACGACGCCGAAACCGGAAACCACGACCGATTCGCGCACGCCGCTCAAACCTCCGCCCGGGTAAAAACCAGCGCGGCGTTGGCGCCGCCGAACGCGAGACTGGTCGACAGGGCGGCCAGGGTGGAAATCGTCGCGCCGTCCGGCGCGAAGGGAGGCAGCGGGCGCGGAGCGTCGAGCACGAGATCGATCCCCAGCTCGGGATCGACTTCGCCGCCGCAAGAGCTGGGGTGGACCTGGCCCCGCGCGAGGCAGAGCACGGTGGCGACCGCCTCGATCGCTCCCGACGAGCCGAGCAGGTGGCCGACCAGGCCCTTGGTCGAGGTCACCGGAATCGCCCGCGCCCGGTCCCCCAGCGCGTGTTCGAACGCGCGCCACTCTGCCGCGTCGTTCAGCGGCGTGCCGGTGCCGTGGGCGTTGACGAACGCGATCGACTCAGGTGTCAGCCCCGCGTCGGAGAGAGCGGCGCGGATCGCCGCGGCGGCGCCGATCCCCTGCGGCTCCGGCGCGGTCATGTGGTGGGCATCGCACGAGGCGCCGGCACCGGCGAGAAACGCGAGCGGCTTCACCCCCCGGGCGAGCGCCCGCCGCTCCGATTCGAGGATCAGCACCGCCGCCCCTTCGCCGATCGAGAGCCCTTCGCGCCCGGCGCGAAACGGCCGGCAGGGCCGCTCGTCGACCGAGCGGAGCGAGTTGAAACCGGCGTAGGTGATCTGGCAGAGCGAGTCGGCACCGCCCGCGATCGCGATCTCCACCTCGCCCGAACGGATCGCTTCGAGCGCGGCGCCGAGCGCCAAGGCGCCCGAGGCGCAGGCGGACGAAACGGTCTCGACCGGCCCTTCGATGCCGAACCTCCGCGCCACCGCGTCGCCCGGACCGTTCGGCTGTTGCGTCGCGAGCAGGGAGGCGCGCAAATGGGGCTCGCCGGCCAGCAGGTCGGCGAAGAACGCCTCGCCCTCCCACATGCCGCCGGTCGAGCTGCCGAAGTAGAGGCCGACCGAAAGGCCGGCGAGGCTCGGCAGCTCCGCCTGGGCGAGCGCCTCCGCCGCCGCGGCGAGCGCGAACTTGTCGGCGAGCGACAAACGGCGTCCCGAGAGGGTCTTCGCGAGCGCGGGATCAGGCTCCGGCACTTCGGCCGCGACATGAGTGCGGTGGCGGGCGTGATCGAAACGGCCGAAATCGCCGATCGCCGCCCGGCCGGCGACCAGGCCCGCCCATAGGGCGTCGATGCCCCAGCCAAGCCCGCTGACCGCCCCGACGCCGGACACGGCGACGCGCCAAGAGCCCTCCGCTCTGTCCGCCATCAGCCTGAAGGTTGCTCCGTCACGATGCTTGTAGCCGGCCCTCGACGAAGCTGGCGAGGCTCGCCACCGAGGCGAACGACTCGCGGCCCATTTCGTTGCTCTTGATCTTGATCCCGAATTCCTTTTCGAGCGCGACCACCAGCTCCAGGGCGTCGACCGAATCTAGGCCCAGCCCTTCGCCGAACAACGCGGCGTCGTCGTCGATCGATTCGGGATCGGTACCGTCGAGATGGAGACTGTCGACGATCAGGCGCTTGATCCGTTCGCGCAAGCTCGCTGTCAAACTGACATCCGTCATAAGAAGAAATACCTCGAAACTGGTTCTCGCGCGTCGGTAATCGTACTGTGCGCACGCCCAACCGGCAATCCGTGCGGCGTGAGGTAGTGGTTTGCCTCCTCGCTCCTGGCGCCTTCGGCGGCGGGCCGACAAGAGGCCAGCTGATAAACTTCCCGCCAGTATCCCGACTATGGTCATCGATCCGATCTTCCGCGCGTTCGCGCGACTTGCCGAGAGCGCCCCCCGGGCCGCGCTCGTGGTTTCGCGCACCCGGCGCGCCGACCGCGGCGCGGTCGCGGCTCTCGCGCGCGGCGTCGCTGTGCTGGTCGAAGCCTTTATGGCTGCAAACGCCCTGCCGGAGCATCGGCCGATCGCGTTCGCCGCGGCGAACGGCACCGGCTTCCTCGCCGGTTTCCTGGCGCTCCGGTGGCTCGGCCGGCCCGCTCTGCTGCTCGACTCCGGCACCCCCGAGGCCGAGCGATTGCGGATCGCCCGGCGTTTGGGTGCCGCGGCGGTCCTCGAATGCCCCTGCGCGTGGCCCGCCGGTCCCGAGGCGTTCATTCTCCGCACGGTCACCCCCGACCTGGGCGAGGGTTTTCCGGAGGACTCCGAGGCCGGGAGGCTGCCGCCGGCCGGTTCCTATCCCGACCTTGCGGTGATCAAGGTCACCTCCGGCTCGACCGGCGCGCCGCGCGGGATCGCGACGCCGGCCGAGGCGTTGATCGCGGACGACGAACAGCTCGGCCGGTCGATGGGCTTGACGGACGACGACGCGTTCGTCGCGACCGTGCCGATGACCCATTCCTACGGCCTGGCCAGCCTCGCGATGCCCGCCCTCTTGCGCGGCCAGGTGCTGGTGCTGCCCGAAGGGGACTTGCCCCTGGAGCCGCTCGCCGCGGCCGAAGCGTGCGGGGCGACGATCTTCCCCACCGTGCCGGCGTATCTGGACGCCCTGCTGCGCACCTCCCACCCGCCCGCCTGGCCGACAACACTCCGCCTGGCGCTCACCGCCGGGGCGCCGCTCCCGCGAGCCACCGCCGTGCGCTTCCGCGCGGCGTTCGGCCAGCCGGTCCACGTCTTCTACGGCGCCTCGGAATCGGGCGGCATCTGCTTCGATCGCGAAGGGGGGGCCGGCGAGCGCGGTACCGTGGGGACTCCGATCGACGGCGTCTCCGTCCAGCTGCTGGAGCCCGACGAGAACGGCGCCGGGGTCGTGGCGGCCACCTCGCCGGCCGTCGCCTTCGGCTATCTCCCCGAGCCCGACGAGCGGCTCCTGGGCGGCGCCTACCGCACCAGCGATCTCGCGGCCTGGAAGGACGGCGAGCTGGCGCTGCTCGGCCGGGTCGACGACCTGGTCAACATCAAGGGCAAGAAGGTCAATCCGCGCGAGGTCGAACGGGTGCTCGGCGAGCTGCTTGGCGTCTCGGAAGTCGCGGTCCTCGGCGTGCCGCGCGCCGAGTGCGGCGGCGAGGTGTTGCGCGCGGTGATCGCCTGCCGCGACGGTGCGTTGTCCACCGACCAGGTGCTCGCCTGGTGCCGGCCGCGCCTGGCCGCCCACAAGGTACCGCGGAGCGTCGTCCTGGTCCGCGACCTGCCGCGCACCGACCGCGGAAAGCTCGACCGCGCCGCCCTGCTCGATCTCGTACGGCGCGTGCAGCCGGTCTGACGGCCAGGTTTCGCCGAGATGTCCGACGCGATGCCAAGAACCACCGAGAGGGCCTCGCCGCGGTGCGCCGTCCCCCCGCCCCCCCGCGCCTACCGCCGAACCGCTTTGATCCGCGCCACCTGGGCGAGCCACCTCTCGGCCATCGCCGCGCTCGGCATCGTCCCCGAGAGGTGGCCGTGGATCCTCGGCGCGCTCGCCGCGAACCACCTGGTGATCGGCGGCACGGGTCTGATCCCGACGAGCCGCCTGCTCGGACCGAACCTCACCCGCTTGACCGGAGGTCCGGCGAACGCCGTGGCTCTCACCTTCGACGACGGGCCGGACTCGGAGGTGACGCCGCGCGTGCTCGATCTGCTGGACGAGCGGGGAGCGCGCGCGAGCTTCTTCGTGATCGGAAAAAGGGTCGAGGCCCACCCCGATCTCGCCGCCGAAATCGTCCGTCGCGGCCATGCGGTCGAGAACCACACCTACCGCCACCGCCACGACTTCTCGCTGCGCGGACCTCGCGCCCTCGACCGCGAAGTGACCGCGGCGCAGGAGTCGATCGCCACGGCCACCGGCCGCTACCCGACCTGGTTTCGCGCGCCCGCCGGGCTGCGCGGCGTGTTGCTGGAACCGGTGCTCGCCCGGCACGGCCTGTCGCTCGCCGCCTGGACCCGGCGCGCCTACGACACCGTCGTGCGCGATCCGGCGCAGATCGTCGCCCGCCTCGGCCGGAACCTTTCGGCCGGAGACGTTCTGCTGCTCCACGACGGCTCGGCCGCGCGCACGGCCGCCGGCCGGCCTGCCCTGTTCGAGGCCCTGCCGCGTCTGCTGGATCTGATCGCCGAGCGCGGCCTGGTCGCCGTGCCGCTCCCAGAGACGGAGGTGGTTTCGTTGGGCCCGCAGCGACTGGCCGCTGCCGAAGGTGCCCGAAGGAGCGAGGAGGCCAACGAAACCACCTCCGCCGGGGTCAGCGCGCCCGAGACGACAGAATGAGCGCGCCCCTGCCGCCGCTCGATCCCGCCCTCGCCGCGCCGCCCGAAAGGGTTCCGCTCGGCCGCATCGGCCGCTTCCGGCGCACGCTCGCCGAGCTGCACGTCCGCCTGCGCACGGAGGGCGAGGCGCCGGCGCGCCAGGCCGCGGCGATCGGCGTCGGCCTGTTCATCGGCTGCTCGCCGTTTTACGGTTTCCACTTCCCGCTCTGCGTCTTCGCCGCCCGGGTGCTCCGTTTGAGCCAGCTGAAGACCTACCTCGCCTCGAACGTCAGCCTGCCGTTCATCGCGCCGTTCCTGTTCTACGCCGAGATCGAGGTCGGCCGGTTCTTGCGCGGCGCGCCGCCGCTCGCGCTCCATCCGGCGCAGCTGCGAACCATGCCGCTCGGACGCTTCGGCGCCGATCTGCTGCTCGGCGCCCTGGTCGTGGGCACGGTCCTCGGCCTGGCCGGCGCGTTCATCGCCTATCGCTCGGCGATCTCGGCGCGGCGCCACCCGGAGCTGGAGGCGTTGATCGACACGGCCTCGCGCCGCTATCTCGATTGCGGCATGTTCGCCTGGGAATTCGTGCGAGGCAAGCTCCGGCACGATCCGCTCTATTTCGGCGTTGTGGGGCGGGGGTTGGCGGCAGAGGGGAGTGATGACGAGCACGGGGTGGTGCTCGATTTGGGGTGTGGGCGGGGCATCCTCTTCTCTTTGATCTTGGCGGTCCACGAGATCGGGGCTCGGCCTCCGGAATGGCTTCCCACGCCGCACGGGCTCCGGTTGATCGGCTTCGAGGGGCGGCCGAAAATCGCGGCGCAGGCGAAGAAAGCGCTCGGGGAGAAGGCCGAGATCTCGACCGTGGATCTTGCGACGGCCGAGCTGCCCCGCTGCCGCGTGGCCTTGCTGCTCGACGTGCTGCACTACCTGCCGGCCGAGGTGCAGGAGAATCTGCTCGATCGGGCGGCGGGCGCGCTCGAGCCCGGCGGCGTTCTCCTGCTGCGCGATGCGGATGCCGAAGGCGGCGGACGCTTCATCGCCACCCGCCTCCAAGAACGGATCGGGGCGCTCGCGAGAGGCGACTTCCGCCAACGTTTCCACTACCGGAGCGCAGAGGCTTGGCGCCGGCTGCTCGAAGCGCGCGGGCTGGCGACCGAGACCGCGCCGCTCTCCGAAGGGACGCCGTACGCGAATGTCTTGGTGGTGGGCCGAAAGGGCTGACGGGCGCCGCCCGGATGATTCTGGTGCGGCGCAGCCCCGGGGTGGGCCTGAAATGCCAGTTCCCCGATTTCTTTCCCAAAACCGTCGAGATAGTGGGGGTGCTTTTCCGTCTTTATGGGGTAAAGCAGACGGCAATCCTTGCCGTAACCGCTCCTGGGAGACTTTCGAATGGTCCGTTTCGACGAGATCGGCTACTGGTCCGAACTGAAGCTTGAGATCCTGGAGAAGTACGCCAAGCCCTATTCCCAAATTCTGTCCAATGCCAGAGAGCCTCGCCTCCATCACGTTTATATCGACGGTTTCTCCGGCGCGGGAACCCACCTCTCAAAGGAAACCGGCGAAAGGATTCCTGGCAGTCCGCTAAGAGCACTTGAGATCAACCCACCGTTTCGCGAGTACTTCTTCGTCGACTTGAACAGCAGCAAGGTGGAAGAGCTGCGTAGGACGGTCGGAACACAGCCCAACGTCCACATCTATGAGGGCGATTGCAACCGGACCCTCCTCGCCGAAGTCTTCCCGAAGGTCCGCTACGAGGACTACCGGCGAGGCCTCTGCCTCCTCGATCCCTACGGTCTGCATCTCGACTGGCAAGTCATAAAAACGGCAGCAGAGCTCCGCAGCATCGAGATCTTCCTCAACTTCCCCGTGCTCGACATGAACCGCAACGTCCTTTGGCGGAACCCACACGGGGCGACCCCAGAGCAGCGTCAACGAATGACCTCGTTCTGGGGTAACGACAGCTGGTATGACGCAGCGTACCAGCCCCCCGGCCAAGGCGTTCTCTTCGGCGAGCGGGAACCGGAGAAACAGGGCAACGAGGTCATCGCAGAAGCCTTTCGAAAACGGCTTCTTGACGTTGCCGGGTTCAAACACGTACCCAAACCGCTGGCGATGCGGAACTCTACTCACGCCGTGGTCTATTACCTGTTCTTCGCCTGCCACCGACCCGTCGCGAACAAGATCGTCGAGGAAATCTTCAAGAAATATCGTGAACGGTAGGGTTCTCATCCCTTCGAGGCATTTGACTCCAGGTCTTCCCGTCCAGTACTCGACCTCGAGTCTTCGGCGTTCTCCCGCCCCACTGCTTGAAGAAAAAGGGGACCCTGTTGCGAAGGCACTGCCGACGGATATCGCGAACCCATGCAGCGTCCATGGGTCGGTGGAGGTGACCGCTCTCCCCCCCAACGATTACCCATGAAACGCCCTCCAACGGCAAACAAGGGAGCGGGCCCAGTAAGGGTTCAAGAGAAAGGAAGCGAACGGCCGCCGGCACGGTTCTGAGTTTGGCGATCCGTCCTAGGTACCGTTCGCTCTCCACCGAGACTCCTTGCCATACGTTCTCCGGCCAAGGCAGGCGACTCGCCAACTCGGACAAACGGTCAGCCCGCTTGGTCAGAACCTGAAAGGTGTGCCAATGGGCTCTTTCCATGGCGTTGAAAACCTGCTCGATAAAGCTGAAGGGAACCTCCTCGTGGAACAAGTCGCTCATAGAGTTCACGAAGATCAGCCTCGGACTCTTCCATCGCAGAGGCTCTTCCAGCTTCTCGGGGACCAGGCGCAGGTCGAACCCTTGCTCGTAGGGGTGACCAGGTATCCCGCGCCATCGTTCAGCGAACGTCTCCGCATAGCAGTGCTTGCACCCTGGGCTCACCTTGGTGCATCCGCGCACCGGATTCCAGGTGGACTCGGTCCACTCAATGCCTGTCGATGGGTTCATTCGACCTCCTGCCGTTACTGGAGAATTCTACTCGCTCGGCATGAGGCGGGCACAAACCGGTGCAATTGATGACCCCAGCGTAACTCGCGCACCGTTTGCCGCCGTACCCGCTTCGATAGGAGGTTCGAAAACTTCGCGGCCGCGTTCCAGGTTAGGGCGGCATGGGGCGAGGTCGGTGTTGCCTTTCACCCCGAAATCTTCGCCTGCTCCTTGATCCGTCGATCCACTTCCAGCAGCTCCGGCACGTCGCGCCCTTTGATCTCGGGCCAGACGACTTGCAAGCGCCTCATCTGCCCCTCCAACCGCTGCCAGAGGTCGCGGTTTTTCACCGCCGCCCCCTCTTTCGTCTTCCAGCCGCTCTTGCTCCAGCCGGGCAGCCAACGCGACGCGCCGTGGCGTAGATAGTCGGAGCCGGTATAGACGGCGACCTTGGTCTTGTCCGGCAAAATTTCGAGCGCGGCGATCGCGCCCAGGATGTCGAGCTGATTCGGCGAGCTGGCGTTCGGGACTTCCTCCGAGAGGAACTCTTCCTCTTCGCCGCGCAGGACCAGGGCGGCCCAGAGCCCTTTGCCCTTCGGCTTGGCGACACGAAGGAAGACGGACACTTCGGCGGAGACCGGCGGCGCGGTGGCGACCCGATCCCCTGTCAACGCCCGGATCTCCGCGGTCGCGAGCTGGTCGGCGCGCTCGTTGTGCTTGTGCCCGGCGTGCCCTTTGATCCAGTCCCAGCGGATCTCGTGGCCGCGATTCAGCTCGGCGAGTCGCTGCCAGAGGTCGACGTTTTGCAGCTCGCCGTCTTTGCGTTTCCAGCCGCGCGCCTCCCAGGCGGCGATCCATTCGGTGATCCCACGGCGGAGATACTGCGAGTCGGTGACCAGGCGGATGCGGCAGCGGGTTTTCAACGCTTCGAGCGCGCGGATCGCCGCGGTCAGCTCCATCCGGTTGTTGGTCGCCTTGGGCTCTCCTCCGGACAACTCGCGCGTCTTGCCGGTCGCTGGGTCGATCAGCACTGCCCCCCAGCCTCCCGGGCCGGGGTTCGGATCGGCGCCGCCGTCGGTATAGATCTCGACGGCAGGTAAGGCGGGGCGGGCGGGCTCGCTCAATCGCCGGACTCGGGCAAGCCCACGGTCACCCACAGATCCGCCGGCCGCAGATGCCGCCGCGCCGCCTCTTCGGCCGCCGCTCGATCCACCGCGCGCAGACGCCCCAGGCGCCAGGCGGGATCGTCGACGGCCAAGCCGTAGAGGGCGGCTTCGGTGAGCAGCTCGGCCCATTGGCGGGCGGTCTCGCGCTGGAACGGATCGCGCCCGAGCAGATAGGCGCGCGCCTCTTCCAGCTCGTCTTCGGTGACTCCTCCGTCGACCAGGCGGGCGATCTCTTCGGTGACGCCGCGCTCGGCCTGGGCGACCGTGTCGGGCGAGGTGCCGACGTAGGCGACCAGCCGGCCGGGGTCGAAGCCGGAGCCGGCGATCGTCTGGGCATAAGCCGTATAGGCGAGCCCCTCGCGCTCGCGGATGCGCGCCGGAATGCGGCCGGTGAGACCCGCGCCCGAGCCGAGCACCACCGCCACCAGCTCCAGCGCCTCGTAGTCCTCGTGGCCGCGCGGCACGGTCAAGTGCCCCATGTAGAGATGCGCCTGGTCCTCGGCGGAAGTTTCCACCTCGCGATGTTTCTCTCCGGCTCCGGAGGGAGCGGGCGGCTCGGCGCCCGGAGAGGCTGTTTCGGGCAAGCTCGCAAACAGCTCCTCGGCCCGTTTCCGCACCGCGTCCTCGTCGATCGCGCCCGCGATTCCTACCAACACTCCCGAGGCGAGACCCCGGGTATGGTGCGCCAGAGCGTCGGCGGGGGTCGCGGCGCGCAGGCTTTCGACCGTCCCTTGAACCGGCCGGGCGCGCGGATGGGGGGCGTAGAGCTGCTCCAAAAAGCCCCAGGCGGTGCGCACATCCGGCTGGTCGCCGAGGCTTTCGAGATCGGCTTCGATCTGGCGCGCGACGAACGCCGAGCGGTCGGCCGGAAAAATCGATTCGAGGGTCAGCTCCGCCGCCCATTCGAGCGCGCGCTCCCAGTCCCGGGCGAGCGCGTCGGCCGTGACGCCGTAGACCTCGAAGCCGCCGAAGCTCGCGAGGTTCATGCCGAGGTTTTCGGCCTCTTCGGCGATGCGCCGAAAATCGCGGCCCCGGGTCCCTTCGGCGAGCATCCGGCCGGTGAGCATGGCGTGGCCGGGCGCCGACTCCGCCCGGGCGCCGGCGGGAATCCAGACCCGCACCGCGACCACCGGCGCGCCTTCCACCCGGCGGGCGCGCACCGTCAAGCCGGCCCGCGCGCGGAGCGCGGGCGCCGGGCCGCCGGAAGTCGCCTGGATCTCGACGCTCTGCTCTTGCGCCGTCATCGCGCGTACGACCAGCCGAGCACGGCGCCGCGCTCCGGATGGAGCCAACGTTCGGCCGACGCGAGCAGGTCGTCCGGCGTCGCCTCGATCATCGCGGCGAGCTGGCGCTCATGATGGTCGGGCGTAAAGAGAGCTACGGAGAGCGCCGCCGACACCGCCTGCTGATGCACTTTCTCGTGATCGAACACCCAGTCGGCGATCGCGATCTGGCGCGCGCGGGCCAGCTCCTCTTCGCTCGGCGGCGCGGCGACTCGGATTGCCAGCTCGGCGAACAACGCCGCCTCGGCGCGCTCCGGCTCGACCCCCGGGATCAGCTCGGCGGTGATCGCGAAGTGGCCGCGGTCGAGGTTGTCCGAAACGTCGGCGGAGATCCAGGCGCACAGCTCCAGCTCGTCGACCAGCCGGCGATGGAGCTGGCTCGCGCGCCCTCCCGCGAGCAGGTCGGCGAGCAGGCGCGCGATCGCGTGCTCCGGGTCGCTCGCGGCGGGCGCGGGAAGCGCGAGCAGCAGCCGCGGCACCTCGCCCTTGTCGCGGTCGAGCCGTTCGAGGCCCTGGGGAAACGTCGCCTGCGGCAGCACCGGATGCGCCGCCGCCCCCGCTTCGAGCTGGCCCAGCGCGGCGGTCACGCGGTCGAGCGCGTCGTCGCCCAAATCCCCCGCGACGATCAGCGTCGCGTTGTCCGGGCGGTAGAACGCACGGTGGAAGCGGCGCAGATCGGCGTCGCCGGTCGCGAGCAGGCTCTCCTTCGTGCCGAGCACCGGCCGGCCGTAGGCGTGATCGGGAAACAGCCGCGCCATGGTCGCCATTTCGAGCGCGTCCCACGGATCGCTGTCGTACATCGCGATCTCTTCCAGGATCACCTGCCGTTCGCTCGCGGTTTCGGCCGGATCGAGCGCCAGGTGGGCCATCCGGTCGGCCTCGATCGCCAGCGCCTCGGCCCAGCGGTCGGCGGCGAAATTGAAGTAGTAGACCGTGGCGTCGTGGCTGGTGAACGCGTTGTTCGCGCCGCCGAGCGCCTGAGTTCGGCGGTCGATCTCGCCCGGGCCGTAGGCCGCGGAGCCCTTGAACATCATGTGCTCGAGGAAATGCGCGGCGCCGCCGTGGCGGGCCTCTTCGTCGCGGGTCCCCGCGTGGTAGCAGAGCGCGGACGTGACGACCGGCGCCTGGCGGTTCGCGAGCAGGCCGACGGTCAAGCCGTTGTCCAGCCGGTGGAGCGCGAGCGTTCCCGGCAGGCGGGGCACGTCCGCCGCACCGCTTGCGCTTCGTCCGTGGGTCCGATCTTTCATCCGTGCTCCCCAGGTCATCCGTTGTCCCGATCCAGGTGAATGTCGATTTTCTGCCGTCCTTCTTCAGCCCCCGAGCGAACCTCGACGCCGATGTCTTTGCGCTGGTACCCGGGCGCGGAGATCGAGACGCGATGGGTGCCGGGGCCGAGCGCGATGAACGCGCCGCTCCTCCGGCCGAACGGTCCGGAGGTCAACCGCACGGCCGAGCCGTCGACCGTCACGGTGGCCTCCGGCGGTTCGAGCCGGAGCGTGATCCCGTCGCGCACCTGATACATGTCGAGATCCCCGGCCGAGACGTCGCGCGCCGCGAGCGCCTTCAATCGTCCGGGGATGACGGTGGTGCCGATGCCCGAAGCATCGATCTGGATCACCAGATCCTCCATGCCCGCCTTGCGAAACTTGAGCGTGTGCTCGCCGCCGGCGACGTCCAACACCCCGCTGCCTTTGAGGCCGTTGAATTCCGAGACCTTACCGACGAGCGTTCGATCGACCAGCACGAACGCGTCGGGTGGCACGACCCGGAGCGCCAGGTTGAGCCGGGTGGCGAGCGCGTCGCCGGAGGGGCGCGCCGGAGCGGGCGCCGGTTCCGGCTCGTCTTCGGTGGTGTCGGGCGCCGCAGGGCTCGCCGGAGCGGGCGCCGGATTCCACGGCCGGGGCGGCGGGGTGGCGGAAGGCGCCGGAGCGGGCGCCGGCACCGTCTGGCCGCCTTGGGTCGCCGCGATCGGACCCGGCAGAGTGGAGGGACGGGGCGCGCCGCGGCCGTCGATCGGCGTTCCCGGCGGGACCGAAAAGACCATCGGATCTTTCGAAGCGGTGGCGGTCGGGTCGACCGGCTGCGCCGGATTCGCCGAGTCCGCGGGCTGATCGCTCGTGCCCGCCTCGTCGGCCGGCGGCAATCCCACCTGCGGCACGTCGGGCTTGCCGCCCGAGACCACCCGCCAGACACCGAGCACGCCGACCAACAATACGGCGATCGCCACCGCGAAGATCAAAGGCAGCGGCACCCGGCGCGGCGGCGCGAGCGGCAACGGCGGAATCGCGACCTGCGCGTGGCTCGCCGCCGGAGGCGGCTGGATCGTCCCCGGGGGCAGGGCCTCCACCATCGTGGCGGCGGGCAGAAACGCCGGGGTCGGGGTGCGCACGGTCGGCGTGCTCGCGCCCGGGGTGGGCACCGTGCCCGCTCCTCCGCCGAACATCGCCGCCGGCTGGGTCATCGGCGCGGTCTCGCGCCCGACCGGCGGACGCACCGAAACGCCCGCCGGCACCACCGGGCGGGCAAGCGTCTCGTCGGGCAGGTCGCGCTCGATCGCCCGCAGCTCCGCCGCCACCTCGCGCGCCGAGCCGATCCGCTGATCGCGGTCCTTCGCCAGCATGCGCACCAAAAGAGCTTCCAAACGCTCGGGCACCGCGCGCAGAGCGGAGACCGGCGGAGGCTCCTGGTGGAGGATCTTGTAGACCAGCGTGGTGAGCGTCTCTCCGTCGAACGGGCGCTTGCCGGAGAGCAGCTCGTAGAGCACGACGCCGAGCGAGAAGACGTCGCTCCGGCCGTCGAGATCCTCGCCGCGGATCTGCTCCGGCGACAGGTACTGCGGGCTACCCATGACCGAGCCGGCGATCGTCAGCTCGGTGCTCTGGCCGCCCATCTTCGCGATGCCGAAGTCGGTGACCTTCACCTGGTTCAACGAGTCGATCAGGATGTTGCTCGGCTTGACGTCGCGATGGACGACATCATGATCGTGGGCGTAGGCCAGCGCCTCGGCGGTCTGGCGCGTCCAGCGCAGCACGTCGGAAATCGAAAGCGCCGGCCCGGATTCCAGCCGGTTCGCGAGATCCGCCCCCTCGACGTACTCGAACGCCAAGAAGACCAGCCCCTCGGCCTCGCCGGCGTCGAACAGGGTGACGATGTTCGGATGGAGCATCCGGCCCGCCGCCCGCGCCTCGCGCAGCAGCCGCCTCTTCCGGTCCTCGACGTCGGATTCGCGCCCGGAGAGGCGGACGGTCTTGATCGCCAGCTTGCGATCGATATGCGGATCGTCGGCCAGGTAGACCTCTCCCATCGCCCCGGCACCCAAGAACTTGTCGATCTTGTAGCGGCCGACCATCGTGCCGCTCGCGAGGTTGCTCATGCGGGAGTTTTCGCCTCTCGTAGGTTGCATCGGCCACGGCGGCAAGGCCAACGAGCCTGGCGGCCCAGTCGGCCCGAAGCGCCAAGGCTTCTGCGGAACGTCCGAATGATATCAGGGCGGGCGGGGCGGGCGTTGGGAAGCTTGCCTGAAATCAACCCGAAAGCGCAGAACTTGCTTCAGAGCGTACGATGACCCACAATTCCAGAGACACCGCTATGCGCTTCTTCGCCCTCTTCGCCCTGGCCGCTGCGCTCGCCGCCCCGAAAAACTCGCCCGTCCCCCCGGCGGGCAACCCGAAGACCGGCCAAGTGGTGGGAAGGGTGGAGCTTCTGACGGGCGGGCCGTTGCCCAAGGGGTGCCATGTTCGTCTCGGTCCGCCGGCTCCTGCAGTGCCGGACCGAGTCGATACGGCACGGCGCCTCGCCGACCTGGTGCTCGAAACGCAACCGAACGAGCTGGGGTTCTTCCAGTTCACGGGAGTGAAGCCGGGCACCTACACCCTGAGCGTGGAGCACAAGGATTTCGCCCCGGCGGAGGAGTCGCCGATCGTCGTCCGCGCGGGGCTTGCTACGGAGCTCTCGCGCCCCCTCACCCTGAGGCCGCTGGCGGTTCTCACGGTCCAAATCGATCCGCCGCTCGACCCCTTCGACCATCCATGGCGCCTGCGGCTCGACCCGACTGGAAGGTCGGGTGGTCGACGAGGCGGGCCGGGGCGTGGCCGCCACCCTCACCCTGATCGCGGAGCAATATCCCAGCTTCACGCGCACCGAAAACGACGGCCGCTTCCGTATTCGCGGCCTTCCGGCGAAAACCGTCCTGATTCAGGCGGAAACGGAAGAAAACGCGAGCGAGCCACAGCCCGTCTCGCTCGAAGAGGGCCGGTCACTCCCCGAAATGACGATCGTGGTGCGTGGCCGAACGCGAATCCGCGGCGTGGTTCGCTCGGCGAACGGACCCCTCGCGGACGCCGAGATTTTCCTCTGGCTCCCGCTCGAAGCGGGAGGAACGGGCGCTATGGTACGGGCGGTCACCGGTCCGGAGGGATCGTTCGAAGTCGCGGTCTTGGGGGCTTCCCGCGTGGTCGATGCGATCGTTTCCGCGCCGGGATACGGCCTCTCTCTCGCGCGCCGTCCGGTCCCCTCCGAAGGGCCGCTCCTGCTGGATCTCAAAGCCACGGCCGGACAGCTTGAGCTCGTTCTAGCACCGGGCGAAGACAGTTACGAGCCGCTCGGCCTGTTGATGCACCGGGGCGCGTTCTTGCCGGCCGCCTTCCTCGCTCGCTGGGGTACCCTCGATACCGAAACCCGCCGCCTGGTACTCCCCGCGGTCGAGGCGGGCGACTGGGTGCTCTGCGAAAGTTTCGCGGCAATGCGTGACAATGCCGCTTCGAGCCAATGTGCCCAAGGCGTTGTATATCTCGGTGGCCAGCTCGCTTTGCAGACCGGTTCACGCTGAGAGGGCCTCTCCGTATTTCCTGGGTGCGCGGGCGTCTCGCCCGCAATAGCGGGCCGGAGGCCCGCGTACCCAGGAGAGGCCGGTACTTCCCTAAAGATGACCAAAGCTGTCATATTTGCCGCCGCGGGCCGGAGACCTCGAAGAATCCGCTGCCCGCTTCGGTCCTATGCCCTCCCAAGCCACACTCCCGCCCGAGCTTTCCGCTCCCACCGTTTCCACCTCCTCTGAGGCGATCGATCCGCTGGCGCGGATCGGCAACACCCCCCTCTACGACCTGTCGCGCCTGGTCGACCGGCCGGGCGTGGCGCTCTATGCGAAGGCGGAGCTGTGCAACCCGGGCGGCTCGGTCAAGGACCGTCCGGCGCTCGCCATGATCGAGGACGCCGAGCGTCGCGTCCTGTTCGCCGGGGGAAGGCGATTGCTCGATGCGACCTCGGGCAATACCGGGATCGCCTACGCGATGATCGGCGCCGCGCGCGGCATCCCTGTGACCCTCTGCCTGCCCGACAGCGCGAGCCCGGAACGTAAGCGGATGTTGCGCGCCTATGGCGCCGAGATTCGGATCACCGATCCGCTCCAGGGGAGCGACGGCGCGATCCTCGAAGCGCGCCGGCTGGTGGCCGAGGAGCCGGAGCGTTGGGCCTATCTCGATCAGTATTCGAACCCCGAGAACTGGCGGGCCCATTACCGAACGACCGGCCCCGAGATCTGGCGCCAAACGCAAGGCCGCATCACCCACTTCGTCACCGGACTCGGCACCAGCGGCACCTTCATGGGTGTCGGGCGCTACTTCGCGGATCACGCCCCGCACGTGCGGCGGATCTCGGTCGAACCGGACGGGCCGTTCCACGGGCTCGAAGGGATGAAGCACATGGCGTCCGCCCTGGTGCCGCCGATCTACGATCCGGCCCTCGCCCACGAGGCGCGCGAGATCGCGACGGAGGCGGCCCACGCGATGGTGAAACGCTTGGCGCGGGAGTTCGGCCTGCTGGTCGGCGTCTCGGCCGGAGGCAACGTCGCGGCCTCGCTGGCTCTCGCGGCGGAGGTCGAGCAGGGCACGATCGTGACCGTCCTCTGCGATGGAGCCGACAAGTACCTGACCGAATCGTTCTGGGAGGAGGAGATTTGAGCCGGCAATCCTCGACGCTGATCCTCTCCGCAACGGATCGCGAGACGATCGAGCGCCATCTCGAAGCGGGCTACCCCGACGAGGCGTGCGGCGTGATGATCGGCCGCGAGCTTGACTCCCCTCTCCCTGTGGGAGAGAGGCCGGAGGTGAGGGCTGTCGCGGCAACACCCACCCGTACCCAAGTCGTCCGTCTGGTGCTCGCCGACAACGCGCGCGAGGACAGCCGCCACAACCGCTATGTGATTCCGCCCGAGGCGGTGCTCGCGGCGGAGAAGGCGGCGCGCGCCGAGGGCCTGGGCGTGATTGGCTATTTCCACTCCCATCCCGACCACCCGGCGCGGCCCAGCGAATTCGATCGCGAGCACGCCTGGCCGGGACTCTCCTACCTGATCGTCTCCATTCGCCACGGCAAGGCGAAAGACGTGCGAAGCTGGCGCCTGTCCGACGACCGCGAGCGGTTCCTCGAAGAGACCTTAGAATTGCCTTGAGCCGAGCCTGAAGACCCCGAAGGAGAACCCACCGTGGCAGCCGCGATTCAATCGACCATCCACATCCCTACGCCGCTCCGCCGTTTCACCGGCGAGCTGGGCGAAATCTCCGTCGCGGGCGGCACGGTCGGCGAAGCGCTGCGCGATCTGGTCCGCCAGCACCCTGCGCTCGAGCGGCATCTCTATACGCCGGAAGGCACACTCCGGAGCTTCGTCAACGTGTTCAAGAACGACGACGACGTCCGCTTCCTCGACAAGGGGGCGACTCCGGTCACCGACGGCGACGTGCTGTCGATCATCCCGTCGATCGCGGGGGGCGCAGAGGGTCAGCCAGGGGGCCGGTCATGAGTTTCGAGAGTTTGGTCGAAGGGCGCGTCCTGCCCGCCCTCGATCCCGCGGAGATCCGCCGCTACAGCCGGCATCTGATCCTGCCGGAGGTCGGCACCGAGGGGCAGAAGCGTCTCAAAGCGGCGAAAGTCTTGATGATCGGCACGGGCGGTCTCGGTTCGCCGGTCGGGCTCTACCTCGCGGCGGCCGGAGTCGGCACGCTCGGCCTGGTCGATTTCGACGTGGTCGACGACTCGAACCTCCAGCGCCAGGTGCTGTTCGGCATCTCGGACGTCGGTCGGCCGAAGATTGAAGCCGCGGCCTCGCGCCTTGCCGACATCAACCCCCACATCAAGATCGTCCCCTACGAAACGCGGCTCGAATCGAGCAACGCGCTCGATCTGTTCCGCGACTACGACCTGGTGGTCGACGGCACCGACAACTTCCCCACCCGCTACCTGGTCAACGACGCCTGCGTCCTGCTCGGCAAACCGAACGTCTACGGCTCGATCTTCCGCTTCGAAGGCCAGGTCTCCGTCTTCTGGGGCGCCAAAGGCCCCTGCTACCGCTGCCTGTTCCCCGAGCCGCCGCCGCCAGGACTCGTCCCCTCCTGCGCCGAAGGGGGCGTCCTCGGCGTGCTCCCCGGCATCATCGGAGCGCTTCAGGCGAACGAAGTGATCAAACTGATCGTGGGAGTAGGAGATCCCTTGATCGGCCGGCTCGTGCTGTTCGATGCCTTGAAGCTCCGCTTCCGCGAGCTGAAATTACGGAAAGACCCCGCCTGCCCGATCTGTTCGGAGCACCCCACCCAGACCGAGCTGATCGATTACGACCAGTTCTGCGGCATCGAGCCCGAAGCGGCCCACGAGGACGACTTCGAAATCGAAGTCACCGACCTCGCCCGCTGGAGAAACGAAGGGCGCGACGTCGTCGTGCTCGACGTCCGCACCCCGCAGGAATACCAGATCGCCCGCATCGAAGGTGCGGTCCTGATCCCACTCCAAGAGCTCCCCGACCGCCTGAACGAGCTCGACACCGCAGCCACCATCGTGGCCCAATGCCACGGCGGCGTCCGCTCCGCCCAAGCGGTCCACTTCCTTCGGCAGCATGGCTTCGCGAAAACCCGGAATCTCGCGGGGGGGATCGATGCGTGGAGTGTGGAAGTGGACCCGAGGGTGCCGCGGTATTAGGAAGGGTTTCGGGAGCCGAAGGTTTGCGTGCGCGGCGACACGTCGGCGCTCTCGAAGATCGTGGCGGTGAGGCGAGCCCATCCCTACGCGTTCGCTTCCTGAACAAGCGCCGCCCTGAACTCCTCCCCCACCCGCCGCCAGATCTCCCACCGCTCTTGGGGGTTCAGTGCCCCAGCGAACGGGCTCGACTGCCGCAGCTCGATGGCAAGCTCGCTTCGATCCACCAGGAACGCTTCGATCGAATCAATATCGCCCGCCAGCTTCTCGGCCTATTGGCGCGCGTAAAACGGCGGAGTGGCGCTCGCTGACATCCAACCCTGCACCCGTTGGCGCGCGTTGTCCAAGACCCCCGGCCGAAGGCGCAATCGCTTCGCGATCGCCTGGTGATAGGCGATGCTTCGCTCCTCTGCAAGGCGGTGGAGATTCATAGAAAAACACTAACACGAGCCTCACGCGTTTCCGGGCGGCAGCTACACGCAACCGACGTGGATACCGGACGGCCAGCTCGGCTCAAACCACCCCGAGGGAGGCGAGGATCTCGTCGGCTGCAGTAGCAGTGGCCGCCTTGCGGAGGGCCGATTCGAGCACGGCGTGATCGTTGGAGCTGGCGAGGGCACTCCGCAGGTCGTCGCCTGGCGCAAGACCGCGGCCCGTCATGACCGCAACGATCGCTTTGCGCAAGCCTTCAACCTCTCCCTCGGCCCGGACGTCGTCCAGGCTGGCGTAGCCCTCGCGCTCCAGGAGATTGCGAAAAATCACTCGGTTCGCCGCTTCGCGGTCGTAAAGAGCCTCGACCGGCACCGGATTGGCGAGGATTCCGGGAGCCATGAGCTGTTCGCCGGGATTCGCGATCCGCATTCTCTCGTTGGGCTGGTGCACTTCCACCCGTCGCGGGCCGGTCAGGCGCACCACCCAAATATAGCGAGTCCCTGCGGCGAAAAGCTCCTGAATCTTGATTCGCAGTTCGGCCTCGTCCTGCCCGGTGTCGGCATACTCGACGGCCAAGGGAGGAACACCGTGGACCCAGCCCGGCTCGTCAGGAATCTCGCCGACAGACAGATCCGGAGCGCGGAGGATTTGTGGGGAAGGAGAAAAGCCGACATCGACCCCAACGTCTTGGACCGCGGGATCGCTTGCGAGGACTCCGCCTCCGACGTTCGTCGCCCTTCCTCCCCGGCTTCCCGTGGGGAGGCAACGAATCGGATGGCCATTCGAAAGCTCATAGGGATCCCCAGGACGAAGCTGATCCGCGTGAAAAGGCCCTCGAGTCTCGTGCTGGGGTGAACTCCTTGCCATAGGGAAAGGATAGCACTTGGCGCCATTCGACCCAACCTGAGATTCTCCTCCCGAAGGTGCCCCTTGGCGTGACGCCTTGGACGAATCCCGCCGCTCACTCCAAGGCGCTCGACTCGCCCTTGTGCGCCGCACGAAACTCCTTACCCCACCCGCTGCCAGATCTCCCACCGCTCCTCCGCGCTCAGCGCCCCGGCGAACGCGTTGGAGCCCTCGAACGGTCATCGCGCTCGCGCGAGTCGGCGACGAAACGGCGCTATCCGAGGTGAAAAAGCTGGCCACGAGCCCCGATCGATGCTTTCGCCGCCACCGCGAAGCGGGCGCTCGAAGAACGAGCGAAAAAACCGCCGAGTAAGAAATACCGGCGCGAAAGGTCGTAATGCGGCTCCGTATAGCGGCTATCCGAGCTGGATAGCCGCTTTACGCGGTGGATAGCCGTTATCCGGAGCTAGGAAGCGGCTATACGGGCTGGGAAGCGGCTATCTGGACGCAGATAGCGGCTATACGCGCTGGATAGCCGCTTTACGCGCTGGATAGCCGCTATCTCGCGGCGGATAGCGGCTATACACGGCCGATAGCCGCTTCCCAAGAGGTAGAACAACGTTCGGACGCCGCCAGCGTTGTGCGACGCGCGTAGATCCATTCGCCTCGCGGATAGCAAGAATCCGGTCGTGACGCCGACCTATCTCGGGACATATCCGCTGTACTACTCGATTCAGGTGAATCGCGAGGAGGGCAAGCGGGTGCGGCTCTGGCGGGCACAGGACGCGACGACGCGGACCAAGGCGTCGACGACTGTCGCGCTGGCGGCGATCGGACATCTCCACTGGGGTGGCGGGATCCGATTCACCGTCGGCCCCTTGCCCGACGATCTCTGGGCGGAACCGTTGGCCCCGCCGACCGAAAAAACGCTCTGGGAGCCGCGATTGGGAACGGTTCCGCGCGTCGTGCCGAGCTACTGACCTCAGGGCGCGTCGGGCAGCGGCAGCGAGGCTTGGCCGAAGACATAGCGCCAGCCGCTCGGGGTGCGAACGTAGGTGTCGCTGAACCAGAGCTTGCGCTCGATCGGCTTGCCTTCTTTCGTGCCCTTGATCCAGAGGAGAGCGGTCACAACCGCCGTATCTCGACCCCACACCCGGACCGTCTGTTGGGTGTCTTCCTGGCGCTCGTAGATCACGGTCTTCTCGCGCGCTTGGGCGAGCAGATCGGCTTTGGTAAACGTCGCGCCGCGCCCGACGACGAGAACGAAATCGTCGGCCAGAATGCGGTCCATGGCCGGGGCGTCGTTCCTCGCCACCGCGGCCTGGTAGGCGGTGTCGAGATCGGCCACGACCTTTTGGATCTCGGCGACCGACTCCTCCGCCCGGACAGGTAGGGCCGCCGAGAGCACACCTGCCGCGAGCATTGCAAGAGCTATCTTCATGTCAAATCTCCAAATCGGTTTCGGTGGAAATCCCTGGGGAACACCCCCGGAGATCTCCGGTTCGAGCAGGATCGTAGGTGCGGAGTGCCCCGGCGTTCTTGGAGAATCTTGCGGTCGACAACGGCCAGACCGGTCCGGACCGCCCGCGTACCTTGCGGGTGTAGACTCTTTCTCGCAATGACTCTCCCCCGCCGCATCGCCGTGCTCGCCTTGTTGGTCGGGGCGTTCCTCGCCTCGATGCCGGCAATGGTGTGCGGCACCGACCGGTGCCCGATGGACGCTGTCGCCCGCCGGGCGTGCCGGAACATGGGCGGCGATTGCTGCCCCGGGGCGACGCGGGCCGAACGGGCTCCTACGCCGCCGGCTCCGACGCTCGCCGCGCTCCCCTCGGCGCCTGCGGCTCCGGTGCCCGCGAGGAGCGAGCTGGCCGCGGCTCTCGGCCTGGGGCGTCCGACGAACGCCTCCGCCCTTCACCCGGAGATCGGCCGCTTCACCCTATTCGCCGCGTTTCTGATCTAGGCCTTCCTCAGGAGAAGTGTGTCCGTACGAGCCCGTGACGGGCTCGACGACGACCGTTTTCCGGAGGAAACATGGCTTCCCTTCATTTTTCGTTCGCGTTCGTGCTCTTCGCGGCCGGAGCCTCCGCCCTCGCGGCCAACGCGGCGGAGCCGGAGCCCGCGCTCCCCGCTCCGCCGATCGAAGTGTTGATCGCCGAAGCGCTCGCCAAGAACCCCGAAATTCGGGCGGCCGAGGCGCGCGCGGCGGCCGCCCGCGCCTCGGCGCGCCCGGCGGGAACACTTCCCGGGCCGATGTTCGAGACCTATTTGGACGACGAGAGCTTCCCGCGCTACACGGTGGGCTCCAGCGAGTTCTCCCAGCTCGGCCTCGAATTTCGCCAGGAGCTGCCGCATCCCGCAAGGCGGCGGGCGGAGCGGGCGGTGGCGGCGAGCGAAGCCGAAATCCCGGGGGTCGCAACCGTGCTCGCGATCCGCCGGGTCACCGCCGGGGTGCGCACCACCTACGCCCGGATCTTCGCTCTCGACCAGGGCGAAGCGGCCTGGCAGGCCGGGCGTGAGCTGCTCGACTTGGTGGCCGCGACCGCGGTGAGCTCGTACGGCGCGGGCCAAGGGGGTCAGGGGGAAGTGGCGCGGGCGCAGCTCGAACGGCTGCACGCGGAGGAGCGCCGGATCGAGATCGCCGCCGAGCGGCGGGCGGCCGAGGCGGATCTGGGGCGCTGGCTCGGGCGGAGCGGTCCCGTGGCGATCGGACCGGTCGCCGCGCTGCCTCCCCTTCCTCCCCTCTTGGAGTCGACCCGCGAGGAGGACGCCGAGCTGCCGCCGAGCGATCGGCCGGTTGCCCCGGTAGGCCATCCGTCCTTCGGTTCCGGGTTTGCCCTTTCCGATTCGACCGCCCGAGCGGTCGCCGCGGCGCCCGACGTGCGGCTCCGCCGCGCGGCGCTCGCGGCGGCGGAGCAACGCGCCGCGCTGGCCGCGCTCGCCGGCAAACCGGACTTCTCGGCCGGCGCCGGGATCGGCACCCGCGGCGGGTTCGATCCGATGGTGGCGCTGCGCTTCGGGGTCCGGTTTCCTTCCTGGAAAAAGGCGCGGGCCGAAGCGCTCGCCGCGGCGGCGGCGAGCGAGGTCGAAGCCGCGCAGGCCGAGCTGGCGAGTGCGGAGATCGACGCCCGGGCGCAAGCCGCGCGGCTGGAGGCCGAGATCGCCCGGAGCGGCGAGATCGCGTTTCACCTCGAACAGGCTCTGCTCCCCCAGGCGCGGTTCGCGTTCGACGCCGCGCGCTCGGACTACCTGGCCGGGCGTGGCGACCTGTCGGGAGCGCTCGCGGCTTTCTCCACCTGGATCGACGCGCGCGCCGATCTCGCCCGCGCCCAGGCCGCGCGTTATTCCGCCGTCACCGAGCTGGCGGCCCTGCTCGGTCCTCCTTCCGAGTCGACACTGCTCGAAAACCCGACCCCGGGAGGCTCCCGATGAACCGGTTTCGCCCGCTCGCCCTGCTGCTCGCCCTCGCGGCGCCGGTCCTGTTGGGCCAGGCGTGCGCCAAGCCTCCGGCCGCCGATACCGCCAAGCTCGGCGCCTATTACTGCCCAATGCATCCGAGCTTCTCATCGGACCGTCCGGGCAATTGCCCGATCTGCAGCATGCGCCTGGTTCGCCGGAGCGCCGCCACGAGCGAGACGACGAAGGGTGCCATGGCCGCCGCCCCCGCGCTTTCTGAGTCGAGCCTCGCGCTCGGCGGGATCGCGGTCGTGCCGGTCGCGCGGGAACGAATCGCGCGCTCCGTCCGCCTGCCCGGTGTGGTCGCGGCCGACGAGGCGCGCCGGGTCGAAGTCGTCGCCCGGTTCGGCGGTTGGCTCGAAACGCTGCCGGTCGCCCGGACCGGCGAGCGGGTGCGCCGTGGCCAGACGCTCGCGCGGCTGTTCTCCCCCGAGCTGGTGGCCGGCGAGGAGGAATACCTGCGCGCCCGCGAATCGGCCGGGCGCTTTGCGGGCTCTACCATTCCAGAAGTGGTCACCGGCGGCGCCGAGCTGGCAGAGGCGGCGCGGCGCAGGCTCTCGCTGCTCGGTCTACCCGACGAGACGATCACCCGCATCGAGCGCACCGGCCGGGCGGAACGGACGCTCGCGATCACGGCGCCCGCCTTCGGCTGGGTGACCCGCCTCGGCGCGGTGCGCGGCGCCCGGGTCGAGGCGGGCGCGACGCTGTTCGAGATCAGTGATCTATCGACCGTCTTCGTCGAGGCGAGCCTGCCCGAGAGCGACGCCGCGCTCGCGGTGATCGGGCGGAGCGCGACTCTGGAGCTGGCCGCGACGCCCGGACGGAGTCGCACCGGCCGGCTGACCGCGATCCTGCCGCTGCTCGATGCCGCCAACCGTACGCTGACCGTGCGCGTCGCCTTCGTCAATGCCGATCTCGCGCTCAAGCCCGGCATGTCGGCGCTCGTGACCCTCGCGGAACCCGCTCGCGAGGCGCTGACGCTACCCGACTCCTGCTTACTGCCCACGGGCGAACGAACGCTCGCTTTCGTCGAAATGGCGCCCGGCCGCTTCGCGCCGCGCGAGGTGGTGGTCGGGGCGCGGGTCTCCGGCCGGGCGGAGATCCTCTCCGGGCTCGAAGTCGGAGAAAAAGTGGCGGCGCAGGCGGCCTTCCTGCTCGACGCCGACAGCCGATTGCGCGGCGCGCTCCCCACGGCGCTCCCTTCGGCCGTGGAGCGAAAGGTGCCGCGATGATCGCCCGGATCATCGGCGCCTCGGCGCGGCATCCGCTTTTCGTTCTGCTCGCCGTCGGCGCGCTCATCCTGCTTAGCGTCGCCGTTCTCGGCCGCATTCCGCTCGATGCGCTGCCCGACCTTTCCGACCCGCAGGTGATCGTCTTTTCGCGTTGGGACCGCTCCCCCGACCGGATCGAAGCCCAGGTCACCTACCCGCTCGCGACCGCGTTGCTCGGCACCTCCGGAGTGAAAGCGGTGCGCGGCTTTTCCGATTTCGGCTTCTCCTACGTCTACGCGATCTTCGAAGAGGGGACCGACACGGGGGAGGCTCGCTCCCGCGTGCTCGAACAGCTGGCGAAGGTCGACCTGCCGGAGGGCGTGCGGACACAGCTCGGTCCCGACGCCTCGGGGGTCGGCTGGGTCTACCAGTACGCGCTGGTCGACCGTTCGGGAAAGCTGTCGTCGACCGACCTGCGCCAGCTCCAGGACTGGACGTTGCGGTTCGCCGTCCAGGCCGTTCCCGGCGTCGCCGAGGTCGCCTCGGTCGGCGGCCTGCCGTCGGAGATGCAGGTGACCGCCGATCCGGCCCGACTGCAAGCCTACGGACTCTCGCTCGGCGATCTGGTGGGCGCCGTCCGGAGCGCGAACGTCGAGACCGGCGGGCGGCTGATCGAAGCCGGCGGCGCCGAGATCATGGTCCGCGGGCGCGGGCTCGCCAAGAGCGAAGCGGATCTGATGAGCGCCGTGGTCCGCGCCGAACCGGGCCGCGCACCGGTGCTGCTCGGCGACGTCGCAAACGTCGCCCTCGGGCCGGCGCTACGCCGGGGCGCCACCGATCTCGACGGCGAGGGGGACGCGGTCGGCGCGATCGTCGTGATCCGCCAGGACGAAAACGCGCTCGCCGCGATCGACCGGGTGAAGGCGAAGCTCGAAGAGCTGAAAGCCAGCCTGCCCGCCGGGGTCGAAATCGTGCCGACCTACGACCGCTCGACGCTGATCCGCGCAACGATCTCGACGCTCTCTCACGAGCTGGTGATCGAAATGATTGTCGTCGCGCTGGTGATCCTTTTCTTCCTCTGGCATTTCCCCTCGGCGATCGTGCCGATCGTGACGCTGCCGATCGCGGTGCTGCTCGCCTTCTTGCCGTTTTCGGCGCTCGGTTTGGAAATCAATTTGATGTCGATCGCCGGCATCGCGATTTCGATCGGCGTCCTGGTCGACGGCGCGATCGTCGAGGTCGAAAACGCCTACCAGCGCATCCACCTCTGGCAAGAAGGAGGAAAAAAAGAACCGTTCGCCGAGGTGCGCTTGCGTGCGTTACAAGAGGTCGGGCCGTCGGTGTTTTTCTCCCTCCTGGTGATCGCGGTCGCGTTCCTGCCGGTGTTCGCTCTCTCGGGGCAAGAGGGGCGCCTGTTCCGGCCGCTCGCGGCGTCGAAAAACCTGACCATGGCGGTCGCGGCGCTGCTCGCGATCACCCTCGATCCCGCCCTGCGCATGCTGTTTGCGCGCGCCGAACCGTTTGCGTTCCGCCCGCGATGGCTCGCGCGGATCGCAACCACCTTCGGCGTCGGCACCTACCGCGCCGAGAGCCACCATCCGGTGCAGCGCGGAGTGGCGAAAATCTACGAGCCGGCCTGCCGCTTCGTGCTCCGCCATCCGTGGGCGACGATCGGCGCGGCGGTCCTGATCGTCGCGGCGAGCGTGCCGGCCTACCTGTCGCTCGGCACCGAATTCATGCCGCCGCTCGACGAAGGGACGCTCCTCTACATGCCGCTCACCCTCCCCGGCCTTTCGATCGGCGAGGCGCAGCGGCTGCTCACGGCGGAGGACCGCATCCTCAAGAGTTTTCCCGAGGTCGAAAGGGTGTTCGGCAAGGCCGGCCGGGCCGAGAGCGCGACCGACCCGGCACCGCTGTCGATGGTCGAGACCACGGTGGTGCTCAAACCCCGCGACGCCTGGCGAGAGAAACCGCGCTGGTGGTCGGGCCATGTCCCGCAATGGGCGCGCGTGCCGTTTGCCGCGCTCTGGCCCGACCGGATCTCGCGCGAGGAGCTGATCGCCGAGATGGACGAGGCGATTCGCGCTCCCGGCGTCACCAACTCCTGGTTGCAGCCGATCCAGACCCGCATTTTGATGCTCTCGACCGGCCTGCGCACACCCGTCGGAGTGAAGATCTACGGCGCCGATCTCGGCCAGATCGAGCGCGTGGGCGCGCAGGTCGAAGCGATCCTCTCCCGCGTGCCCGGGGCCGCCCGAGTGTTCGCGGAGCGGACGGCGGGCGGTTTGTTTCTCGACATCCTGCCGCGCCGCACCGATCTCGCCCGCTACGGTTTGACGATCGCGGATCTCAATCAGCTGATCGCGACCGCCGCCGGAGGCGAGCCGGTCTCGACGCTGCTCGACGGCCGCGCCCGCATTCCCGTCACCGTGCGCCTGCCGCGCGAGCTGCGCGACACACCGGAAGCCCTCGCGCGGTTGCCCATCGACACTCCCGTGGGAGCCCGGGTGCTGCTCGGCCAGGTCGCGGATTTGGGGTTGGTCTCCGGCCCCTCGATGATCCGCGACGAGAACGGTTTCCTGACCGGTTACGTTTACATCGACGTCAGGGGCCGGGATCTCGGCGGTTTCGTCGAGGCGGCGCGCGCCGCGGTCGCGCGCGACCTCCGCCTGCCGCCGGGGGTGAGCCTCGGCTGGAGCGGCCAGTACGAGCACCTGCTCGCCGCGCGGGAGCGGCTGCGCCTGCTGGTGCCGATCACCCTCGGGTTGATCTTCCTTCTGCTGCTAGCCAACACCGGCGCGGCATGGAAGGCGACTCTGGTCATGCTCGCCGTGCCGTTTTCGTGCGTCGGCGCGATCTGGCTGTTCTGGCTGCTCGACTACCAGGTCTCGGTCGCCGCCTGGGTGGGGATGATCGCGCTGCTCGGCCTGGACGCCGAGACGGGGGTGTTCATGCTCCTGTTCCTTGACCTGTCGTGGAACGAGGCGCGAGCCGCCGGACGGCTGACCACGGAGGCCGAGATCGACGAGGCGATCGTCCACGGCGCGGTCAAGCGCGCGCGGCCGAAGCTGATGACCGTCGCCGCCGCGTTCTGCGGCCTGCTGCCGATCCTCTGGACCCGCTCGGCCGGGGCCGACGTGCTGCAACGGATCGCCGCGCCGATGATCGGCGGCCTCGCGAGCTCTTTCGTCCTGGAGCTGCTGGTCTACCCGGCGGTCTACAAGCTCAAACGGCGGCGGAAGGTGGACGACCGGACGCCGAAATCTCATCTGGCCGCCCCTTCTTGAGATTCAACCTGCCAAAGCGGCGGAAGTTCGGAAAAACCAAGGCTGACGGGGACGAAGTCTCTTGAATTTTCCACGCCAAATAGGATAAAAGAGCGGCACTCGTTCCACTGAACTGCGGTCGGCTCTCCGCGCCGCGTTCCATCAACTTCTTCCCGCTTTCGGAGGTCGATCGATGCTCAACTTTTCCCCCTTGCAGCGGCGAGCGCATCTCGTCGCCTGGGTGGTGATCCTGGTGTGCGTGGGCTTTGCTCCGCTCGCCGTCACCGCGCAGGCCGACGACGGCACGTCGCCCCAGAACACCGACCCGGGATTGGCCTCCGGTCTGGGTGAGGTCGCCCCCGGGATGTGGATCTTCCTCGATCCCGCCACCGGCCGAATCACCGACCGCCCATCGCCCGAGCAGGTGGCCGCGATCCGCGCCCAGGTCTCGAAATTGGTCATCGAATCGACCGTCGGCCTGGTCGGCAAGACCCATCCGGACGGCAGCAAGAGCCTGAGCCTGCAAGGGCGCTTCATGAACGTCTCGGTCATCACCATCAGCCCCTCGGGCGAACAGAAGATGACCTGCGCCGAAACGCCGGAAGACACCGTCAAGGCGCTTTTGTCGGCGCCGCGCCGGATTCCCACAGACCTCAATGGCTTGGAAACGGAGTAGCCCGATGCGTACGATTCTTTCCCGCGCGCTCTCCGCTCTCCTCGTCTTAGGGCTCGCCGCGACTTTCGCACCGGCCGGCGCCACCACGTTCGTGATCGTCAACAACGACGGCGCGGGTGAAGGGTTCAACGACCCGACCCCGGCCGCTCCGGTCGGCGGCAATCCGGGCATCACCGTCGGCCAGCAGCGCCTGAACGCCTTTCAGTTCGCCGCCGACCGCTGGGCCGGTCTGATCGACAGCGACCAGACGATCTTCATTCAGGCGACGTTCGACCCGCTGACCTGCACCGCGACCTCCGCCGTGCTCGGCTCGGCCGGCGCGATCCAGATCTTCTCGGACTTCCCCGGCGCCGATTTCCCGGCCACCTGGTACGCGGTTTCGCTGGCGAACAAGCTCTCCGGCACCGACCTCGCCCCGGGGCCGACCAATACGGACGCCGACGACATCATCGCGCGCTTCAACAGCAGCCTGAACGGCGACGCGGCCTGCCTCGGCGGCATCGGCTGGTATTACGGCTTCGACGCCATGCACGGCGCCAACACCGACCTGGTCACGGTGCTGCTCCATGAGTTCGGCCATGGTCTCGGCTTTGCCAACTTCATCACCGAAACGTCCGGCGCCAACGCCGGCCCGCCGTTCCAGACTGACATTTACGCGACGTACACCCTGGACGACACGCTCGGCCAGACTTGGGCGCAGATCAACCCGACGAACACCAACGACGCCGCGATCGCGGCCTCGGCGATCCGTTGCGGCCAGATCGTCTGGAACGGACCGAAGGTGACCGCGGCGGTCGCGGCCGGTGCGCTGCAAAGCGGAGCGCCTTTCGTACGCGTCAACTCGCCGGGCGCGATCGCCGGCTTCTACCAGCTCGGCACCGCGGCGTTCGGCAGCCCGCTAACCGCCGCCGGCGTCACCGGAAACGTGGTCCTCGCCGTCGATCCGGCGGACGGGGCCGGTCCGAGCGTCAACGACGCCTGCTCGCCTCTCACCAATGCCGCGGCGATCAACGGCAACATCGCGATGGTCGATCGTGGCACCTGCGGCTTCATCATCAAAGTCAAGAACGCGCAGGATGCCGGAGCGACCGCGGTGATCGTCGCCGACAACGTCGCCGGCTGCCCACCGCCCGCCCTCGGCGGAGCCGATGCGACGATCACCATCCCGTCGGGTCGCGTCTCGCTCGCCGACGGCAACACGATCAAGGCCCAGCTCGGCGGCGGGGTCAACGCGACCTTGCTGCTCGACTTGACCAAGCGTGCAGGTGCCGACCCCGCGAACCACGCACTGCTCGCGGCGCTCAACCCGGTCCAACCCGGTTCGTCGATCTCGCACTGGGACACCAGCCACTTCCCGAACAGCTTGATGGAACCGGCGATCAACGCCGATTTGAATCCGCCGGTCAACGACGTCGACCTGGCGTTCGAGCACTTCCAGGACATCGGTTGGTTCAAGCTCGACGGTTCGATCACCCAGGTCGATTCCGCCGATCCGGTGGTCGCGGGCACCAACTACAGCTACACCCTCACCGCCACCAACGGCGGCTCGGGCACCGATCGCCCACTCACCGTGGTTAGCACGCTGCCGGCCGGCTCGACGTTCATCTCGGCCACCGGCACCGGCTGGTCTTGCAGCGAGGCGGCCCTGGTCGTCACCTGCAGCCGGACCGCGGTCGCGGGTCCCGACTTCCCGACCGGCCCGGCACCCGCGATCACGATCACGTTGACCGCGCGAGCCACTGCGGGGGTCGCCACCAACACGGCGCAGATCAACGTGCCGAGCCCGATGATGGACATGGTGCTGGCCAACAACACGGCGGTGGAATCGACCACGATCACCGGAGGCGGACCGTCGGGCGTGAGCGCGACCAAGAGCGTGAGCGGCACGTTCGCCGAAGGCGGCACGATCACCTACACGATCGTTTTGTCCAACGCCGGTCCCGGGGCGCAAGGCGACAATCCGGGCAACGAAATGACCGACGTTCTGCCGGCGAGCCTGACGTTGGGTATGGTGGCGGCGACCTCCGGCAGCGCCGGCAGCGCCGGCAACACAGCGACCTGGAACGGCTCGATTCCGGCAAACGGCTCGGTGACGATCACGATCACCGCGACGATCAATGCGGGAACGAACGGCACCCCGATCGTCAATACGGCGTCGTTCGCCTCCGATCCGGACGGCAACGGTACCAATGACACTCAGGGAACCAGCAACGCCGTAACCATCGTGGTCGGCGGCGTCCTCGCCATCCCGACCCTGTCGGGGATCGGCTTTGCGCTGCTGTTCGTCGTGCTCGCCGGTCTCGGAGCGTTCATGCTCCGGCGCCGTCGCGCCGACGCCTGATCCGGACCTACACCCTACCGTTTCGCCTCAGGCGGCCCCTTTCGGGGGGCCGCCTTTTTCTTTGGCCGTAGCAAAACACCGGCGGTGCGAGCCAGATCACCACTGATCTGGTCTAGATCACCACCGTTTTGGCCCAGATCATTACTGTCCTGGCCTAGATCACCACTGTCCTGGTCCAGATCACTACTGTCCTGGTCCAGATCACTACTGTCCTGGTCCAGATCACTACTGTCCTGGGCCAGATCACTACTGTGCTGGGCCAGATCACTACTGTTCTGAGCCAGATCACTAGTGAGCTGGACAGAGGTACGGCGTGCTGTGCCAGCTCGCTCCCCGTCGCTTCCTCCGACCTCAAGTGCGGGCGCAAGCGGGAGGTTGCGGGACCGAGCGACCTGCGCCGGGGATCGCGCCGTCGCCCTTGACCTGCCCCATCCCCTGCCATAGCGTCCAGAAACTTCTTTGTTGCCAGCAGCTTGAGGCCCGACCACTCGGCCGTGTCCTGATGGGTGACGATCTTGTTTGTGGAGAAGCGGCGCCGATGACCAACGAGACGAACCCCGCCCCTCGCGCTTACCAAGGGGTGATGATTTCCAGCACGTTCACGGACTTGGAGCAACATCGCCAGGCCTTGATCCGCGCGATCAAGGCGCAGGGATTGACGGATGTGGCGATGGAGAACGACTCGGCTAAATCGGATATCGACGTTCTCGATTCGTCGCTCCAGATGGTCCGGGACAGCGCGGCCTACGTCGGTGTGATCAGCCGAAAGTACGGCCAGATCCCCAAGGACCCGGGTCGCAATCCCGCTAACCTCTCGCTCACCGAGCTGGAGTTCGACGAAGCGCAGCGGTTGAAGCGGCCGGTTCTGCTGCTCATCATGGGCGACAAGCACTCAGTGACCGAGGCGGACGTCGAGCTGGACGCCGAGAAGCGAACGAAGCTCGCCGCCTTTCGCGAACGGGCGAAGAAGATGCGGCCGGACTCCGATGTACATCGCGTCTACGCCACGTTCAGCAGTCTGGAGGATTTCAAGGACCATCTCGGTCCATCGGTCGCCGGGTTGAAACGGCACGTAGACGAACAAGTTGGCCGCTCTCCCGAAAAGGATTCCCCTGTAGCTCCGCCATCCGCTCCCTCCACGATTCCAATGCCCACCCCACCGGCCTTCTACGCCGAACCGCCCTATCTCGGCTCGCACACATTCGTGGGGCGCCGTGCCGAGCTCGAAAGGTTGAGCGATTGGGCGTTGCCGACCGACCCGCATCCGATTCTGTTGTTCGAGGCGATCGGAGGCACGGGTAAAAGCATGCTGACCTGGGAGTGGGTGACGAACCAAGCACCAACGGTGCGCGCGGATTGGGCTGGGCGGTTCTGGTATTCGTTCTACGAGAAAGGGGCACACCTGGCGGACTTCTGCCGATATGCCCTCGCTTACATCACCGGCGAGTCGCTTGACACCTTTAAGAAGATGAAGACGTTGGAGCTCGGTGAAAGGCTCCGGCATCATCTCCAGATTCGGCCATGGCTGTTCGTGCTCGACGGGCTGGAGCGCGTGCTGGTCGCCTACCACCGGATCGACGCGGCCCAACTCGCCGACGAAGAGGCGGGAACAAGCGACGCAATCGGAAAGCGCGATCCCTGTTCGGCGATCCGTCCGGAGGACGATGACCTTCTCCGCATTCTGGCCGCCTGCAAGCCATCGAAGTTACTGGTCACATCGCGCCTGTTGCCGCGCGTATTGGTCAATTCGTCTGGGCAGATACTTCCCAGTGTGCTTCACGTCCCGCTCCACGGTCTCCGCCCACCGGACGCCGAGGAACTGTTCCGCGCTTGCGGCGTGCGCGGCGACTCGGAATCGATTCAGGGTTATCTCCAGAAGCACTGCGACTGCCACCCGCTCGTTACGGGCGTCCTCGCCGGCTTGGTCAACGACTACATGTCCGACCGGGGGAACTTCGATGCTTGGCAAGTCGATCCCCAATGGGGCGGGCGGCTCGAAATTGCCGACCTCAATCTGGTCCAGAAGCGTAACCACATCCTGAAAGCCGCTATTGCCGCTCTCTCCCCGCAGAGCCGCGAGCTTCTTTCCATCGTCGCCATGCTGTCGACGGCGGTTGACTATTCGACTTTGAGCGCGGTCCTTTCGGATCGGCTTCCAACAGAGATTCGCGGCGCCATTACCGATCTCGAAAACCGTGGGTTGCTCCAGTACGAGGCCCAGGCCCGGCGCTACGACCTCCACCCCGTCGTGCGCGGCGTTGCGAACGGCGGGCTCGGAAGCACCGAAACGGAGCGCTACGGGCAACGGGTGGTTGATCACTTCTTGCAGCAGGCACACAACCCTTACGAGCAAGCGGAGACGCTGGAGGATTTAAGCGCCGGGTTGCACGTTGTGCGAACGCTCCTTCGGATGGGTCGGTTCGAGGAGGCCTATGCCGCCTATCAAGGCGATCTCTCGAACGCCCTCCTATTCAACTTAGAAGCCTTCGCCGAACTCTTGGCGCTCCTGAGGCCTTTCTTCTCCGAGGGCTGGGCGAAACCGTCCGACCGACTAAACAGCCGGGTGCAAGGCCAACTCGCGAACGTGGCCGCCATGGCCCTCAGAGCCTCCGGCGACCTCGACGAAGCGCTGGCCGCCTACGGAACCACGGTCCGGATCGCCCTTGGTGTCGAAAGCTGGCAGTCGGTATGCACCGGCCTCACGAACGTCTCGACTCTATTCTACGACCGGAACCGCCTAGCAGGGATGGAACGCTTCCGCGCTCTCGCCTTGGACCTCGCCGCCCTCCTAGATAATCCGCAATTACTATTCAAAACTAGATTGGATTGCTACAGAACTCTCGCCGAACGCGGCCAGCAGACCCAGTCTGAAGAACTCTGGCGCGATCTCAACCCTATGGGCCGCGACTGGCCGCGCGCCACCTACCGGCCCGGCGAGGCGGAGTATAAAAACGCCCTGGCTCGCTTCTGGCAAGGAACGCTCCGCGAGGAAGACCTCACAAACGCGGAACGGCTTGCCCGAGAAGGGAACAATCGCGCCGTCACCCGATGGCTCGCCGCAGTACGCGGCGAATGGCTGTTCGACCAGGGTGCTTGGCAACTCGCCGCCGATTGCTTTCAGGACGCCGTACGGATGGCGCATGAGGTCGTGCAAACCAGTGCGAGATCCGAAACCCTCCTCGCCTTGGCGAAGCTCCATCTTGGTCAGATCGAGGACCCGTTCCAAGAGGCCGAGCGGCTCGCTCAGGCGAGGAAGCCCTTCCATCGGCGCCTCGCCGAGCTGTGGATCGCGATCAGCAACGAGGAGCGCGCGAAGAAACACGCCCTTTCAGGGTACAAGTGGGCTTGGGCGGACGGCGAGCCCTATGTACGGCGCTACGAGCTGAACAAATCGCGCGAATTGCTGGAGCGGCTTGGCGTGGAGATTCCGAATCTGCCGCCGTATGACCCGGAGAAAGACGAGAAGCTGCCATGGGAGGATGAGGTGGCTGCGGCGATCGAGCGGTTGCGGGCGGAGAAGGAACACCGGAAGAAATAGGGGCTCGCCTACGGTCAGCGATGTTCTCCTTCAAAGGTTGCGCCGCCGAGACGGCGGCGGTCCCAGGACGAGCACACCCAAGGGGCAGCACTCCGCCCTCCTTTCCCCTCGTCTGATAGCTTCCCAGCCCTGGGAGAACTCCGGACATGCTCCGATCGACTCTCTCCATGCGTCTGGCGCTCTCACCATGCTCGCCGTCTCTGCTCCCCTCGCCTGGGCCGCCACGGCAGCTCGGGCCGCGCTCGAATCTCAGCTCGCGGCGGTTAGGGCTCCGAAGGGCAGCGCGCTCGATCGTTTCATTCGAGCGAACCAGGGCTTCTCCGCTCTCCGTGCGGACGAGGCCTCTGATCGCCTGCCAATTCCGCTTTGGCTGCGCGCCGCGTTGCGCAAGTCGCCCCCGGAGGGGCGCTTCTCGGCAGGCAACCCCCCGGGCGGCTATCCGTTCGTGCTGAAGGAGGCCGTGGAATGGATGCGGCACCATCCCGACTTGGCGCCTGGGCCGCGCGAGGCCGATGTGGCCGAGCCGGCGCTGCGTGTGGCGGTCGGTGCGAACGTCAAGATCTCCGGCCCGCCGGGCGATGCGTTCAACTCGGATCCTACCGTCGACTGGACCTCGGACGGTGTGGCCTGGTCGACCACGATCGGGATCAACGGCAGCATCACCCAGCTACGCATCCGCTCTTTCCGCTCGACCGACGGGGGCGCGACCTGGAGCCTCGACGGGACGGTCTCGGGCGCTCATACCAGCGCGGACAAGCAGATCCAGTGGATCGACCACAGCGCGACTTCGCCGTTCAAAGACAACATCTACGTCATCTGGCACAACGACGAACCGGCATACGTCAACCGGAGGACTGCTACATCAATACGGCGACTACAACAGCTTGTCGGGATTCATGGGCAAATTCTTCCCGTCGTGGACCGACCGCCGCGGGGGCGGATCGGAAGGAATCTGGACCGCGCCGATCGCCGATCCTTGAACCGATCCTTCAGCGCGATGTGAATCGGCGCGAAATCTGGTCTAAAGTTCGCGCTTGCCCATGTCGAAGGCGGATCGAAACGAGGCCTTGGCTTCCTTGGCCAAATTGCTGCGGGAAACCGACGGCGAAGACGTCGCTCCGTCGCGGGCGTCGGAGATCCGTCGGGCTCAGCGTTTTCTCATCGGTCTCGGGATCGAAGCGGAAGAATTCATCGCGGCCTACGAGGGCAGCGACGGGGACGGGCAGCCTCACGTTCCCCTAGTCGACGGCCTGCTCGATCGATTGGTCGAATCCGCGTCGATGGACCGCGGCCGCATCGACCCTTTCGGCGGCGCTCCCGAGGAGCCGGACCTCGACCGTCGGGTTCGCGAGATCGTCCGCGGGGAGGTCGAGCGCTTGAAGAAGACCGGCAAGCCGGGTGCTCCGTCCACCGAACGCCGCGACCCCAAGAAGATGCGTGGCGAGTGAGGGGCAGGCCGCCGCGCTCGTAGGCCGGCGGCCAAAAAAGGGAAAGGAACGATCAGGTCGCCGGAACGGCTGCCGGCGAGGCCGTGGCGAACCGGCCGAGCCTAGAGGCGACGCGCGACACCAACTTCTCGGTCGCGCGTTCCGTCGCGATCGCCCGTTGCAGGATCAACAGGCAGACGATCGCTTCGCGGCGAATCCCGAGCGCGCGAAACTCGGCGAGCAGCTCTTCGATCGACCGGGCGACCTCCTGCGTTCTTCCTTCCTTCATGTGGAGCGCCGCGAGGTCGAGGGCCACCAGCGCCGCGAAATAGGGCATGCCCCGCTCGCGGAATCCCTGTTGGCCTTCCCGGAGGTATCGCTCGCCCTTTTCGAGCCGCCCCATGCCGATCTCGATCCGGCCCCGGGTCCAGTTGACCTTGATCCGGTCGATCGGCTCCGCATAGGCCGCATACAGCGGCATGCCGTCGCGCAACGCCTCGGCCGCCAGCTCGAACCGGCCGGAGTCGGCGAGG
This sequence comes from Thermoanaerobaculia bacterium, assembly GCA_035995205.1. Classification (GTDB taxonomy): domain Bacteria; phylum Acidobacteriota; class Thermoanaerobaculia; order Multivoradales; family UBA5704; genus DASYKS01. The sequence continues at coordinate 63,075 of DASYKS010000034.1, read as the reverse complement.
CGGCTCACCAAGCCATGCACCGCGACCAGCGCCAGCCTTGGATCGCGGCCCGGATCGAGCAACGCGTGCCCGTTGACGATCTGCCGGACCGCCTCGCTGCCCTCGCCGCGGTACCCGAGCGACACGCCGCGGAGGATCATGGTCCGGCCGGCGAGGTGCGGCTCGCCCAGGGCCCGATAGGCGATCACGATCCGATCGAGCAGCCGTTCGGCCGGCGCGAACCGGCGGGCGTCGATCTCCAACGAGGCCACCAGATCCGCGATCTCGGCGAGCGGCTGCAAGTCGCCGGACCCCCGATCGATCCAATGGATCGCCCGAGAGAACGCCCGTTCGGCGCCGAGGTGGTCGCCGACCAGCCGTCGCCCGTTCGCCAGCTCGGCCCACGCGAGAGCGGAAAGGTCGGCGACGACGCCGGGCGGGAAGGCGTTGTGCGGAATCCGCTCCGCGAGCAGGGCGGCCAGAGACGCAGCGGCGCGCATCCTCTCGGGATCGGCATAGCGCAGGGCGCGTGCGCGCGCCAGCCAATTCTGCGCCCGGGTTTTCATCTCCTCGGGCTTGACGGTCGATCGACCGGTCCCTCTCGACAGGCTGCGGGAAGCTCCGATTGTTGCCGGGGCTTGCGCCGGACGGCTAACCACCCTTGCTTCAAAGGCCACGCCCGAAAACGCCCGCGCGATACGGCGTAGCGGCGCGTCGTACGCATCGACCCCACCCGCGGGAGGCTTCCGGGCCGCGACCTCGAACAGCGGAGCCGCCAGCTCGCTCGCCTTTTGACGGCATTGGCGGCAACCGGCAAGCAGGTGACGAAGCACGTCTCGCCGCTCGCCGCCGGACAGTTCACCACGAACAAAAGCGCCCAGAATCAAAGGTTTCGGGTGTACTGACTTGGGATTGGACTCGTCGCGGGGCATCGCTGATCGCTCTTTCTTCGCAGGGGCTGATAGAATTGTCGCACATCTCCCCTGCTGCGACGAGTCCCAAAATTTTTTAATCTTCGGTAGCGGCCCGGTTCGCCTCGCTTCCGGCGTTTTCAGCGCCCGTCGGTCGCTGCGAGGCTCGCCCGAGCCGCTACCTTTTGTCCAAATCCTGAATGCTCCCCGCCCGATCGGCTGGAACTAGCCGACCGGCCGTCGCAGGCCGTTGGGATCGAGACTGGTGCCCGAACCGCCGCCACCGCCACCGGTCGGGGGAGGAAGAAAATCGTCGGCAAACAGGCCAGTGACTCGGTGCAGCAGCTGCGACCAAAAGGACGCAACCCGGCTGAAGCCGAAGTGATCCTCGGACCGAGGCGCGGCAAACGCCGGGGTCGTGAGCAGGAAGAGAGTAAACAAGACGATGACAAAGGTGCGGGCGGCTACTAATCCTCTCGGCAACATGTCGGATCTCCATCCGGCACAGGGTATCCGGGAGATCTGGATGACCTCCCCCACCCCGGGCACTCATAACATCCTTACAGTTTGCCAGGAAGTCGACCCAAATGGGATGCCCAAAATGGGTTTTTCGGGACGAATCGCAAAATCCTTGGACGAGCAACCGGTCGAAGGCGTAAGCGGTCCGTGGCTTGACGAAAGCTCCTTCGCTCTCTCACGCGCCGTCGGCGCCGCCGGTCGCCGCGAAACGTACTTGAGCTCAGCCTAAAGACGACAAAAGATGACCGTTCTCGCCGCCCGAGCGACGGTGTGCGATGATCACGCGCCCGGCCCCCCTAGTAAGAAAGGATTCCCTCGATGCTACGAACCCGATTCGCCCTGCTTTCGGCAGCGCTCCTCTTGAGCCTTTCGGCCGCCACGGCCCTCGCAGCGGGTGCCCGCCCGGCGCCTGCGGCGACGAAGGCCGCGGTCGCCCCGCCGATTCCCGGCGTCGGATACGACCCGCATGCCCGCGGGCTCTCGGTGTCGATCTATCAACTGGACACCTTGACCAGCCCGCTCCAGCACTACAGCGCCGTCTTCTCCGCCGATCCCGGCGCGGTCGGCGTGCACCCCGATCCTTACTATTTGAACATCTCGGACCCGCTGGTCCGCGCCGCCTACGAGCTGCGCTGGGGACCGAACACCGCGGGAACCCGGTTCAAGCGCTGGATCGGCCCCGGCAATGAGGCGCGGGCGGTGCTGCGCGACGCGCTGGTCTGGTACCTCGAAAACCGGCCAGGCGATCTCGGCGGCAGCACCGCCGGAAGGAACGGCGAGCCGACCGAAGTCGAAATCACCGACGTCCAGGCGCTCAACGACGCGCCGATCTGGGTGGGCTACCTCCAAGGGGCCGTGGTCGGCTATTCGCCCGATCATCGCGAGACGATCAACGATCCGAACCGGCACTCGGGCGACGGCCAAGAGCCGCACCCGTTCTGGAAGATCACCTGGTACTACCACAACACCTACGAAGCCCCGCCGCCGTTTTCGCCGCAGAGCCCCACGGGCGTTAACTGACTCAGTGGGCAGCTGGTGCTCAGCGGTCCCGGGAAAAACCGCGGCAAGATGCTTGTTTCGAACGTCCATCCGATCCGATATGCTTCGCACCACCAACGTTTGAAACCGGTGAGCGCATCTCCGCGCTCCCCGCCGCCGCCCGGGCCTCGCGAGTTTCCCAATGTCACTTGACCTTCGCTATGTCCTCCGCTCGCTGTCGCGCGCCAAAGGCTTCGTGATCGCGGTCGTGCTGACTCTCGGCCTCGGGATCGGCGCCAACACGGCGATTTTCTCGGCGGTCCGCGGCGTCTTCCTGCGCCCGCTGCCGCACACCGATGGCGATCGGCTCATGTACCTGCGCCACCATACGGCGAATCAGGGACAGACCAACATCGCGTTCTCGGTGCCGGAGATCAACGACTTCCGTGCCCAGTCGCGCACGATGCAACAGATCGCCGAGTACTCGCCTCTCACGCTGTCATTGACCGAGGCGAATGATGCCTCCCAGATCGATGTCGGACTGGTGACGGGCAACTATCTGAGCGTGATGGGGCTCACTCCGATCCTGGGCCGCGCGTTCAGGTCGTCGGATGACGGCGCGGGGGCAGCACCGGTGATCCTGCTCGGGCACGCGTATTGGATGACGCATTTCTCCGGCGATCCCGGCATCGTCGGCAAGTCCATGCACATCGGCAAGCGCTCGGTCGAGGTGATCGGCGTGCTGGAACCGGCGCCGTTCTTCCCCGGCCGGATCGATGCGCTGATGAACATGTCGATCAGCGAGCACCACGTGAGCGCGCTGATGGTGCAGGGGCGGACGCACCGGATGACCGAGATGATCGCGCGGCTGGCGCCCGGCGCGACGGTCGACCAGGCTCGCCAGGAAGTCGGGGTGATCACACAGCGCGTCCACGCGCAGTATCCGGACGCGTATGACAAGGCCGCGGGATACACCGTCGAATTGATACCGTTCAAGGAAGTCCTGGGGCGCGATGCGGGGCTCATTCTGTGGATGCTGATGGGAGTCGCCGCGCTCGTGCTGGTCATCGCGTGCGCGAATGTGGCGAACCTGACGCTGATGCGCGGTGTGCGTCGCGAGCACGAAATGACGGTGCGCGCGGCGCTCGGCGCCGGCGCGGCGCGACTGCGAAAGCTGCTGCTGGTGGAAAACCTTGTGCTTGCCGGCGGTGGCGCCGTGCTCGGCCTGCTCGTGGCCATCGTCGGTGTCGGCACGTTGTCACGTTTCGTCGCGCGGTTCTCTCCGCGCGCCGACGAAATTCAGGTGGATTGGATGGTGCTGGCGTTTACCGCGCTGCTCGCCGTGACGATCGCGATCCTGTTGTCGTATGTCCCACGGGTTGGCGCAGAGCATTCGCTGGGCGCCGGCCTGGCCGCTGGCAGTGTCAAGACCAGCGGCAGCGCACGTCGCAAGCGGTTGCAGCAGGCGCTCGTGGTCACGCAGGTGGCCGTTTCGGTGATGCTGTTGTCCGGCGCGGGTCTGCTGGTGCGCTCCATGCAGCGTCTCGCGGCGGTCGATCCCGGGCTCAATCCGAAGAACGTGCTCACGATGGAGGTGCCGCTCGACTTCACCGCCGTCACCGACTTCGCCCAGGCGGGACGGCGCTACGAAGAGATGCAGCGCGAATTGTCGACGCTGCCGGGTGTCGAGATCGTCGGGCTGGGGTCTACGGTTCCGTTGCGCGCGAGCCAGATCCTGCTGGAGCTCAAGGCGGAGGGGCGAAAGATCGAGGGAGCGACGCCGACGGCGGAATATCGCACGGCAGACCCGGGCTACTTTCGCGCGGGCGGTATTCCCTTGCGCAAGGGCCGCGAATTCACCTCGGGAGACGGGCCCTCCTCCGGCAAGGTCGTGATCCTCAACCAGACGCTGGCCAACCGATTGTTCGCCGATGTCGATCCGATCGGCCGTCGCGTCGCGTGGACCGGCGACGTGCTGCGCTTCATCGGTATCCCGGAAAATGATTGGCGCACCGTGGTCGGCGTCGTGAACGACACGAAGGACGGCGGCCTCGACGCAAAACCATTGCCGGTTGCGTTCCTTCCGGTGGCGCAGGCCGAATTCCCGCCGGGAGGGCTGGTGATCCGCAGCACCGTCGATCCCACGAATTTGGCCACGCCGGCGCGCGAGATCGTCCGGTCGATCGCACCGGATCAACCCATCGAGAACGTCATGTCGCTGGAGGCCGTGCGCGACGAAAGCGTCGGGCCACGCCGGCTCAACGCGCTGCTGCTGGGGGGATTCGGCATCCTCGCGCTGGTGATCGCATCGATCGGGATCGCCGCCGTGCTGGCGTTCAACGTGAGTGCGCGCACCAACGAGATCGGAATCCGGATGGCGCTGGGTGCCGCACCGACGCGTGTGACGGCGATGATCCTCAGGGAGGGCGGCCTGCTGGTGGGGCTCGGACTCGCGGTCGGTGTGGCGGGCGCGCTCGCGCTGGCGCGCTCCATCGAAGGCCTGCTGTTCGGCGTCGCCTCGCGCGATCCCTTCACGCTGGTGGTGGTCGTGATGACGATGACGACGATCGGGTTGGTGGCGTGCTGGTTGCCGGCCGCGCGAGCGAGCCGGATCGCTCCGAGCGAGGCGTTGCGCGCGAACTAGCGAATCCGCGGCGCGAGCGCACAATGTGGCGCCATATCTGTGCGAATCTGGAACGGGATCGCTCTTCCCGCTAGTAAGGAAGGGCAATCCTCCGACAAGTCTGCACATCCCCCATGTAGTTTTGTGCAGACTTGGCCAGGGATCGCTTTTCCCTGCCCAGGGAAAGGTCTTCCCGCTGAAAGTTTGTACAATCCTCCTTCGAGTCTGTGCAGACCTTCCTGCGGGATAGCTGTTCCCACTAGAGGGAACAGTGATCCCCCGCACAAGTTTGTACAATTTAGCCCCTGAACTGTGCAACGCAGACTCAGGAGAAGCGCTTTTTCACGCGGGAAGACGCTCTCGCTCACAGAGCAAGACTTCCCGACGGCGGGAAACGGCGCCGGAGGGTCCGGGACTCCCGATCGCCCGCCGAAAATACTGTTCGCTAGAGGCGTCGCCATTTTTCATCGCCATTTCTCCATGGGTGTGCTCGTCCTGGGAGCGCCGCCGTCTCGGCGGCGTTTTTTCAGTGGACTTAACTCTCGGTGCACGAGGCCGCTTCGTCGCTCGCGCCGACGAGACGCCGGCGGTCCCAGGACAAGCACACGCTAAGGGCAGTTTCTCGCCTCGATCTCCACCCACATTGATCGAAGCGTCCCTTCCCCCGGGGAGGGGCGGGTTGGAGCCGCGGGAAGGCCAGGATGGGGGTCGCCTCGCGCGTCCGAATCTTACCGGCCCGGTGCTTCTCTTGGATTCGCCGCCGCAACAGGTGACCGGCCGGCAGGCCACCGCGGCGGATCTCGGCGCTGAGGGCATCGTCGAGGTTCCTTCGCCCATGCTTCTTGAGATCTCCCTCGGCGCCTCGGGTACGCGCCGGTCATTCTCTGATCCGGCGGTGCAGGGGCGGTCGTTCTACGAGACGAAGAGTTCATCTGCGACAAGGCCATGGTGCCGTTCGTCAACGTCAACAAGAAGCCGGGCCAGAAGAAGGGCAGCATGCGGCTGGAGACCCCTTGCTGCGCACGACCTACTACCGGCAAGACGTGGACTTGACGGTGGCCGTAAGCTCCGGCGGAAAGGATGTCCGAAAGCAGCTCTGGAATGACCTGACGATCGGCACGGACGACAACCTCGCCAACAAATTGGGCGTCTGGGCCGCGGGCTCCGTCAAGCTCAAAGCGCCCGACTGCATCGTTCGAGTTCACCGCCGAGGAATGGGCGGCGTTGTTCGCCAACGGCGAGGCTCCGTCGGTGACGTTGATTCTGGAGATTCAGGAGTAGTGCTTCTCATCTAGTCTCGTTACTCATCTACATCCGAAAATCTCCCACTTTCAGCTCCTGGTGGTCTCCCATTCCAGCGGGTCTCCCACTCGCCACTCCCGGAACCCTTGTATCTTTCGTCGTAATCATCGACCTCGTAGTCATCCAAACGCCTTTCAAAAACTCTTCTCCTTTCTTCAAGAATGGCCTGGATACTATCTGACCAATGGCCAGTGATTTCCAGTCCGATTCGCAGTCTCGCAGCATGCGCATAAATCGACTCAACAGCTGAATACACCTGATCCTTCGATGAGAGGTCTTGAGAATACCAATCGTACGACGTTTCAATAGATCGAAAGCCACTAGACATTTCCCTCTCAACAAACTCACTAACGAAATCGGGAATCGCTTCGTAGATTCCATTGATATCCAAAAACCCCAGCCATCCATAGTCGTCAATGGAAGACTTGAGTGCTTCAATCAATGTTTCCTTTCGACGATCGCCAAGTAGCTCTCCGCCACCAATGCGAACCAAACGAACAACAAGTTTTGCCCCCCCATCTGAGCCATCTGGGTCCGGCTCGAGGTCTAAACATCGATCGACCAAATCTGTTGAGTAGCCGTCAACCGCAAGGAGGAAAGAGTCCGAAGCACGAGAACCCAGATAGTCTGCAATAGCCCCAATATAATCGGATCCTGCGCCAAAGAGTCGCTCAACGAGAAGTCTGTAAACCGTCTCCGGAATAAACACCAGCCGGCTATTCGACGGAGATTCTACAGTCGTTGTATCGCGGAAGATTGTTCTCAGACGTGCGCTCTGAAGGTAAAGAACAAGCTGAGATGACTTGCTCGCGAGTTCCTCCTGAAGCGCTTCTACCATCGAAGGGTGGTGAAGCTGCCATGTTTGCGTCGTATTTTGCCTTACCCGCTTGACGAGGCTACCCTCCAATATCTCCATGGCATCTCGCACTTGCGGCATAGAAACGGCGTAGGTCGCCAATACGGCATCGGCCAAGGCGTCATCCGGGATTGGGTCTGGGACGGCATTACCACTAAGCAAACAAACAGCAAGCGCAGCTGTCTCGGCTCTCGCCAAACCATGTATAACATCCCGAAAATGTTGGACAGGTCTGTCAAAAAAATCTCGCAGCGCCTTCGACTCGTAGACGAGGCCTTCATGAAACCTCCTGCTTCCAAGCCTCCTCGCCAATTCGGGCGAAAATGACGGCAAGTGCGCCAGCGTTAGAAGAAATTCCTTGATTCCTTTTTTCTGATCGCGATCGATATTACCCTCTTTGATATGGTTATAGAGAATTGCTTCTTTCTCGACATCGGATAAAGTTGTCACATCGACCCGAACTCGGGCATCATTAATCAGGTCAGCCTTGTTGATCTTTAATTTCTGTTCAGCCGCCGCAAGGATGTAGTCTCGTGTGCAAAAAATGATACGGCCTTGACGCTTCCTTGCCGCCTCGATTTTATCGAGTGCGACCGACCATTCCCGCAGTCGACCTTCGTCTAGAGTGGTCTCGCCGAAAACATCATCGACCCAATAAATTGTGTGGGCATCTCCCGGCGACCAAGTACTGGTGAACTGATCTGCATGCTCGATGCGGAGAATACGCACTCCCTCATCCTGCGCGAGGTTGACCATACATAAATTCGCCGCGATCGCCGACTTTCCCGAAGCAGGTGGGCCGACGAGCACCACGAATCCATGATCGCTTAGCGCGTACTCAGCGCGGCGATATGAATCTGTCGGCACGTAGGTGCGTAAAGGCCCCTCAAGATCCTCGAGAACGGCAGCGGTTTGTTGCTGGATGGTAAAACTCAGGATCTGTGAGAGGTCACCAATCCCGTAGAGCCGGGGCACAAGTCGCAAGAGTCGCGGGTGCGCGTCCAAAGTATCCTCAATCCAAGTCTCCGAGAGCACGAGGCAGCTCTTCACGCCTGGCACCGCTTCGAATGCCTGCCGAATCTCTAGTTCGCCAGGTGCCGAGACCTGCCTGTTAGTCATGAGAATGTAGTGACATGGTTCTTTCGCGGCAAACAAGGATATTTTGAGAATCTCCTTGGCAAGGTCTTTCTCGGTGAGAGAATCGTGCGAAATCGAGGTGTGCTTGCATTGGATTATAAATTCTCCTTCGCACTGATTCTGAGTCACGAGCTTCCCATCTGCTCGACCGCGGTACCAACCATCTCGACCGCCATCAGGTCCGGGACGGAATCTCGCGCAGGTCTCACCGAGTACGACTCGCATGACCTGCATACACAGATCCTCAAATGCGCTCCAACCAAGGCGATGGAGATTGTACCGACCTGGGCTGCGAGTGGTGTTTAGATGCATCTGCGGCCTCTACTCGTCAATTCGACTTCTTATCTATTCCCGATTCTATGCTTACCTCCTATGGAGGACGCGGAGCGAGCGGTTTCCATCTCTCGCCAGGGTTTGTTGGTCCCCTCCCTACGCTCGGCTCCCGACGCCGCTCGGCGCCCGCGCCGGCGAGACGCCGGCGGTCCCAGGAAGAGCACACGTGGAGAGCAAGGGCTCCTCAGGCCCGCCGACACCAGCTCGGCTGCTTTTTCTACGATCGGCGACTTCGGCTGCTTGGGCGTTGGGCTGGTGCTCGGCGGTCCCGGGGAAAAACTCCCAGAGGATCACCATCGGGCAGACAGCTCGGGCTCCCGGGCTAGTTTTGCGTCTCCATCCAGGCGTCGAGCCGGTCAAGCACGGAGTCGAGTCGGTCGGCGACGTCGCTCGTCGAATCCTTGCGGGCGTGGCGACCCCCACTCGGGCCGACGCTTTCCCAAAGATTTCGGTCGAGATCTTCGAGCAGGTCGGTGCGGAGAGTGATGCCGTGCTTGGCGAGCTGAGGACCCAGCTCGGGGGAGCGGCGGAGCAGCTCGCGGCGGGTGGCGCGATAGGCGTGGTCGGCGACCGCGCGGCGTTCGGAGAAGCCGAAGATGTTGGTGAAGAACATCCGATGATCGTCGCTGTCGGGCTCGAACAGCACGACGTCGGCGTTTTGAAACTTGGTCTTGTAGGTCGCCATGCCGATTTCGAGCCGCGAATGGATCAGCGTCCGGAAGGTTTGAGACAGCACGGCCGGCAATCCCCAGCTCATCAGGTTCGGATGCCCTTCGAACCCGGCGCCGCGGGCGCGGACGGTGTCGACCGGCACGATCGGGTTGATGCACAGCACCAACTCGGCCCCCGCTTCGAGCGCGACCGAGGCGTGGAGGGTCTTGATCAGAACCCCGTCGACATAGTGGCGTCCTTCGATCTCGACCGGCGGGTAGATGCCCGGCAGGGCCGCGCTCGCCTGCACCGCTTTGGAGATCGGAATGTGATCGAGGCCAGGCTCGCCGAAGCGCACCGCCTGGCCGGAATCGAGGTCGGTCGCGACGACCACCAGGTTCTTGCCGAGCTGGCGGAAATCGTCGGTTCGGCCTTTGATGCCCCATATCCGTTCGAGGTACCGATGAATCGGCTCGTTGTCGAACAGGCCGACCGGGAGCGAACGGGCGAGCCGCGTGAGCGAGCCGAGAAACGACTTCTCGGAGGGGCGCGCGACGTAATCCTGGATCGCTTCGAACAGCAGGCGGGGCAGGGAGCCGGCGCTGCCGGCAACCCGGGAAAACGCGGGGGTGAGGAAGGTCTCGGCGACGAACGGGTGCTCGCCCGGCTCGGAAGAAACGATCGCGCGGCACATCTGCGCGGTCGTCAGATCATTCGCGAGACAAGCGGCCAAAAAAGCGCCGGCCGAAACTCCGACGTAGATGTGCGCGGCGTTGAAATCGAAGCCGTCGAGTGCTTCGTCGAGCGCGCGGAGCGCGCCGATCTCGTAGATCGCGCCTTCGAGCCCGCCCCCGGCGAGTGCCAGGCCGATCTTGGGATTCCCCGTCGACGGCCCCTTCCCCTTACCTGCCACCCGTGCCTTGCTCACGCTCGATCTCCCTCCGCACCCGAAAGGTTGGTCGGCCGGTGGGGGTGGTGGTCGGCTTGTCAGCCCTCACCCCCGGCCCCTCTCCCAAAGGGAGAGGGGAGACCAGCCAAGAGACGTTTTGCTTTGCTCCCCTCTCCCTTTGGGAGAGGGGCCGGGGGTGAGGGCTGACACGGCAAACTGCCGACGAAGCCCTCGGTTTAATCTACTCGGCCTTCTTACGCGCCGGCGCCTTCTTCTCGTCGTCGGCGACCGTAGCGGAGGCGGCCTTCGGCTTGAGCTGCTCGACCTTTGCGGTCAGCTCCTCGACCTTCTTGGTCAGGCGCTTGATCTCGTCGCGGGTCGGCACGCCGAGGCGGTGGAGCGCCGCGGTCACCTTGTCGTCGAGCGTCTCGGTCACGTCCTCGTAGACCTTCTCGGCCTTCTTCTTCGCCTTGGAGAACTGCTCCTTGCCCTCGGCTTCGAAACCCTTGCCGCGCTCGACGAGGCGGGCGAACAGCTTCGAGCCCTCCTCCTCGGCGGCCGACAGCGCGCCGAGACCGGCGAGCCAGATGCGATGGGCGGAATCCTTCACCTCGTCCTGCAGCTTCTTGTCCTGAGTAGCCATGGGGTATCCCCTTAGATTTTTGTTTGGATTGAGCTTACGACCCGACGACGGTGAGGTCGTCGAGCTCGCGGGACAGATTCTCCAGCCGCTTGTCGAGCGCCTTCAAATCGTCGCGCGTCGCGAGGCCGAAACGCCCGAGAGCGCCGCGCACCTCGTATTCCACCGTGTCGTTGACCAGCTTGCCGAGCTCGCGCGCGGTCCGCTCGACCTTGTCGCTCGCCACGGAAAACGTCTGCTTCTGTTTCTCGGCCAGCGGCCGGCCGCGCTCGACCAGCCGGTCGAACAGGCTTCGGCCCTGCTCGTCGGCCTCGGCCACCAGGCCCAAACCCGCGAGCCAAGCGGTCCTGCCGGTCGCCGCGAGGTCGCGGCCTATCTGTTGAAGCACCGCGCCGGTCTTGTCGGTCGCGTTGTCGAATTCCTGGATCATGAGGTTCTCCGTTCTACAAAACGGGTAGCTGGAAATAAGAGGGAGCTTGTTGAATCAGCTCGGCTCGGTCTCTTCGGTCTTCGGGGAAGCGGGATCGAGATCGGCGAGCGAGGCTTCCAGATCTTCGAGCCGGTTGCGCAGGCTCGCCATCTCCTCGCGCACCTTGCGCACCGGCCCGAGATGATCGATCGACGCCTGCACCAGCTTGTCGACACCCTGCGCCAATTGCTCTTTGCCCGCGTGAACGGCCCGCTCGCCGATCCGCACCAGGTCGTGGAGCAGGTCGCTGGGCAGGAACGAGGTGCCTTTCCGCCCTTCGTCCAGAATGATCTGGGTGAGCGTTTGCGGCGTCACATCCGTGCCGCTGCCATTGTCGACCACGCGGATCTCCTGGCCTTCGCGAACCCAGGCCGCGATTTCGTCGAGCCCGACGTAGCGGCTCTCCTCGGTGTCATAGAGCTTGCGGCTTTCGTAACGCTTGATCAGGCGGACCATTCGGTACCTTCTTTCTGGTTCGTCCGTTCGGAATGCGCGGCGGCTTTCGCCCCCACGACGAGGAAATTACCGCACTGCGGCATGATTCGTCAAGCCACCTTGCCGCACTGCGTCAATTCGCACTTTCGCCGGCCGATCAGGCAAGCCTCCTCGCTCCTTCGGGCGCCTCCGGCAGCAGCCAGTCGCTGCGGGGCTTGCCTGACCGGCCTCACCGACTGGCGAGTCCTTTTGCGAGGAAGTCCCCAAGCGCTGCGAGCGCCGGAAGATCGGTCGGCTCGTCAGCCGAGAGGGGCACCGAAAGCAGCGGCTGCCGCGGCCCGGCGAGCTCCGCGAGACGTGCGAGCCCCTGGTGATCGCGTTCTCCGAGCCAAGCCAGCAGGCGCCGGCCGTCGAGGGGATCGCCCGGCGCCGGCAGCGGGAAGGTCGGCGGCAAGACCGGATGGACCCGGTTGACTACCAGGGCGCCGAGATGGAGTCCGGCCTGGCCGAGCCGGCGGGCGAAGAACAGGGCGTCGGGGATCGCCTCCTCCCCCGGCCCCGCGACCAGGACGAAACGGGTCCGGGCTGAACGAAGCAGCTCTTCCACCTCGCTCGCCCGTTCGCGAAATCCGGCGAAGAGCGGCGCGAAGACCTGAAAGAACTCCGCCATGTCGCGCAGCAGGTCAAGCCCCACGACGTCGTCCAGAAAGCCCTCGAACCGCCGTCCGAGGCCACCCCAGCGGGCCGCCGGTTTCAACCGCCCTTTCTCGTCGAACCAGGGTTTGAGCGCCACTTTGAGCGCACCGCTGTCGAGAAATCCGACGATCCGCGCGGGCGCTTCGAGGAAATCCAGCGCCTGGCGGGTCGGCGGGGTGTCCAGGATCACCTGATCGTAACGACCGTCGCGCGCGGCCTCGAACAGCCGCTCGACCGCCATGTATTCGAGGATGCCGCCGAGCGAGCCGGAGAGCTGGCCGTAGAACGTATTGCCGAGGATCCGGTCGCGAGAAGCTTGGTCAGGGGCGTAGCGCGCGATCAGCCGATCGAACGTCCGCCGCGCATCGAGCAGGCTCGCGTGGAGCGAGCCGCCGGACTCGATCGCGGCGAGCCCGGAAAGATCGACCGGCACCTCTCGATCGCGCGCCTCTTCGCCGACCCCGAGCGCGTCCTTGAGCCGGAGGGAAGGGTCGAACGTCATCACCAGCGTCCGTTTTCCCTCTCGCGCGGCACGCAGGGCGGTCGCCGCGGCGAGCGTGGTCTTGCCGACGCCCCCCGCGCCGACGAACACGAGGAGCGGTGCGTCGTTCGAGATCAACTCCACAGCTCACCCCAGGCCGCTTGGGCTTCCGCTTCGCGCCGCAATGCGGCCACCAGCTCCGGCCCGCCCGCGAGAGGCAATTGCGACAGGTCGATCCGCCCACCCGGCCAGAGCTCGACGAGCCGCGCCAGCTCGCGCTCCTGGCTCGCCCGGCGATGGCGCCAGAGGAACCCGGCGGGATCGGCGGTCGGAGCGCCCGGGTCGGTATCTTCCGGGGTGGCTTCTCCCTTCGGCAGCGGCGGAAACAGCCCGTTTGCCACCAGCAACTCGGGCTCGCGGCCGACGCGGGTGCGCAATGTCTCGGCCAATTCGATCACCTCTTGGACCGGCATCTCCTCGGCCAAGGTCACCGCGACGATGCCCGAGCGGACCGGGTCGGCGATCAGCTCCGCAACCTCGGCCGACATGCGATGGATCGGCCCCGAGTGGACCGCCTCGGAAACCAAGAGCGGTGCGGCGAGCAGAGCGACGCCATGGCCGGTCGCCGGAGCATCGAGAATCACCGTGTCGATCGCCGGAGCTTCTTTCCCGGCTTCCCCCCGCAGGACGCGCAGGGCGTGACCAAGCACCGCCATCTCCTTCAACCCCGGCGCCCCAGCCGTGAAGTGCTGATAGATCGGGCTGGCGAGCACCCGGCGGGCGATCAGGTCGAATTTGAGCTGCTCGCGCACGAGATCGTCGATCACCCGCTGCGGGCTCAAGTTCTGCACCCAGAGCTTTCCTCCGGCGCGCAGGATCTCGCCGCCGGAGGGGGGAACGCCGAGCATTCGGTGCAGGTTCTCCCGCGGATCGACCTCCGCGACCAGCGTTCTCCGCCCCGCCGCGGCGAGCGCGCTGCCGAGCACCGCGGCGACGGAGGTCTTCCCCACGCCCCCCTTACCGGTGACGACGATCAGTTGGCGCGTTGCGAGGGAGGTCGGCATGAAGGAGGGTCGGGGGCGTTTCGCCGCAGTGCGGCGCGAATCATAGCCGAACCGAAGCGCCGGCGAGACGCCGGCGGTCCCAGGAAAAACGGCTCAAGGATGCGCGTCGAGCATCGCGCGCACCTTGCCCGGATCGGCGGCAACTTCGGCACCGTGCTCCAGCCACCGGCGCCCTTCCTTCTTGTCGCCCCGAGCGAGCGCGCTTTGGCCAAGCGCCAGATAGCCTCGGGTGAAGCGGGGATCGATCTCCAACGCCCGTTGGTAGACGGCTTCCGCTTCGATCCTCCGGTCGAGTCGTCCGAGAGCGATGCCGCGGTAGAACCAGGCGGCGACTTGATTTGAGCGAAGCGCGAGCGCCCGGTCGAGATCGGCGAGCGCCCTTTGCGGGTCGCGATCGACGCGCGAGAGCGCCAGATTGAACAGGCTCTCCGGGCGAGCGGGGCTGCCGTTTTTCTCGCCTGCCGCAAGCACCGCGCGGAGCGTCGCGATGGCCTCCTCAACCTTCCCTTGCCCCACGAGCGCGATCCCCAGCCATTCGAGCGCGAGCGGACGACCCGGGGAACGCCCCAGGACGGCACGCAGGGTCTTTTCCGCAGCGGCGAAGCGCCGCGCGCCGAGCTGCCCTTCGGCGAGATCGAGATAGGGCTCGACCTCGGGAATCTTCGCCGTCGCGAGCAGCGTCTCCAACCGATCGAGCGCCGCGGCGCTCCGGACCGCGCGGACGGCGGTCGCCGCGCGATAGATCTCGGCGAACTCCGCGGGGACCCGCTCCGGTTCGAGCAGGCGGAGGCTCGTGATCACCGGGTCGGTCTCCGCGCGAGGTGCAACGAGATCCACTCCCGCCTTCGGGATCTGGATCTTGTGATCGGTCATCACCGCGTGGACCACGTCGCTTGGGCGGTGTTGCGGCATGTGGCAGGTCACGCAGTCCTTGGAATCGATCGCCGAATCCGCCCCGATTCCGCACGCTTCGGGTTTGTGCCCTTCGTGGCAGCCGAGGCACACCGACGCGTAGTGCTCGGCGCGCTCCGCGACAGGGACCTTGACGTGCGGATCGTGACAGGTGAGGCAGGAGAGGTCGGCGCTCTTCAAATAGCAGCGACTCTGGCGTAGCCGGTAGGCGTGATGGTTGATCTCAAAGCGGTCGCCCGCGGCCACGCCTTCCTCGTCGACGTCGACCGCCACCTGATAATTCGCGAGATCCTGCCCGGGACGAAACGACCAGTCGCCTACTCCGTAGCGACGCAGCCCTTGAAGGGCGACGGACGGCTGCAGGTGGCATTCGAAACAGACGTCTTCCATCCGCGCTTTGGAGAGCGTCCCCGGATCGACGATCGCGGCGCGGATCGCGGCACCGCCTTTCTTTGCCGATCCGGGGGACGTGGCCAACGCCCGCCGCACGTGCTCCGCCCCCGGCCCGTGGCAGCGTTGGCAGCCGATCCCTTCCGGCAGCTTCTCGGGATACGTCTGCGGCGCGTCGTGGAGGTCGCTGCCTTGGGGAGCATCCGGATAGGCGTTATGGCAGAACATGCATTCGCGGCGCACCCGACGCAGCACCCCGTCGTGATCGGGGCGATCGAAGCCGGGGGCCATTCCCCACTTGCCTTCTTGCGTGTACCAGGCGATCGGCAACTGGTACAGCTCGCCCCCCTCGGTCCGATAGAGATAGGTGCGCGCGTGGTTGCCCGAGCCGAGAATCCAGTCGACCTCGTGCTCCCAGACGTTGATCGGCTGGCCCGCCGCGTCCCGCTGCTCGCGGCGAAAGACCAGGTGGTCACCGCGCCAGGTCATCTCGAAACTCTGTTTCGAGGACGCGTGCGGCCAAGCGCTACGCGCGAAATCCTCGATCCGCGGCGCCGAGCCCGGCCGAGCGAACGAGCGCGCCATGCCCATTTGTTGGTAGCTGGTCCAGATCTCGCGGTGGCATTCGGCGCAGGCGCGATCCTCGACGTAGCCGGGCGCCGCACCTCCGGTGACCGTAATTCCACGAGAGGCGAGCGGCTCGGCGCTTGGAGCCGCCGCTCCCGAGGCCAACAGAGCGAGCCCAAGGCCGGTGAGCCGCGCGTAGAGGGCTCGCTTCTTGCCGTCCGGCCGGGATTCGTCGTTCATGGGTCCTCGGGAGTGCGGCCCCTATCGTATCGCCGTTGACGACGACGGCTCTTGCCTCCTACGCTTCGCCCACTCACCCAGGGAGAGCGTCGCATGGGCAAGGGCCGTCTCGAAGCGTTCAGCGATGGCGTGATCGCCATCATCATCACAATCATGGTGTTGGAATTAAAGGTACCGCACGGCACGGATTTCGCCGCTCTCGCCAAGCTCTCTCCAGTTTTTTTGAGCTACGTGCTGAGCTTCATCTACGTCGGCATCTATTGGAACAACCACCATCACCTGTTCCAAGCCGTCCACAAGATCAATGGCCGTATTCTGTGGGCCAATTTGCATCTCTTGTTCTGGTTGTCTCTCACCCCGTTCGTCACCGGCTGGATGGGCGAGAACCACTTCGCGCCTCTACCGGTCGCCCTCTACGGCGTCAACCTGTTCATGGCGGCGATCAGCTACACGATTCTGGTGCGCGCCCTGCTCGCCCACCATGGCCAGGACTCGACGCTGGCCAAGGCGATCGGTAAGGATTTCAAGGGGTACCTCTCGCTCGCGCTCTATTTCTTCGCGATTCCGCTTTCGTTCGTGAACTCATGGATCGGCGTCTCGCTCTACGCCCTGGTCGCAATCATCTGGTTCATCCCCGATCGGCGGATCGAGAAGCAAATCGCGGAGTGACCTTCCAATTCCCTCTCCCGGACGGTGTCGCCCGGAGGACGTTCGTGTTCCGGAACCGGCAGGGGCGCTGGTTGATCTCGCACTTCCACGCCTCGAACTTCGGCGCCCCGTCCAGGTAGAACGGGGCGTAGATCGCCTTCAGTTTGCCGGTTTCGAGTATGCCCTTGCCCCGGCTCCGGTCGCCGTCGTCGCGTAGTCGAGGATCGCGAGGACGGCCCGCCCCAGATTAGGAACGCAAGGCCCCGCGGCGGAAGGATTCAGAGCCAGGCGGTCGATCCGATTGTCCGGGCCGAAAGTGTGGAGCGTGAACTGGTCGCGGCTCGACTCGGTCACGATGGAATCCGGTCGCGGCGACGGCAGGCGCTTCGTGATCTTGAGGAAGCAGTCGCCGTTCTGGGACGGCAGCGGCGCCGCGGCGAGAGCGCTCCGCAACTCGTCGAAGGCGGCCGGAGGGCCGACGCCGGTCGCGACCGTCGTCGTCGTATCGTGGGAATCGTCGAGGTTGTTGCGGGTCAGCTCCAAAACAACTGAGCGATCGGCGAACACCGTGACATGGCGCAATTGGAAAATCCGATCGGTTCGGTCGCAGACGTCGCAGAAGAAAATGTCGAAATGTCGCTCAGCGATCCCCTCACTCGTCAGCTCAACGATCGGCGAAAGATTGTCGACGGCACCGGCCCGAACAGCGGAGGGTCCCCAGGTGGCGAAGGACAGAAAGGACAAAGCAAAGACGGTCCAGCGGCGTCCGCGGCGGTAGAGCATGGCAATCCTCCTTGAATTGCGATTCGTTGCGTCTACACCTTGATACGGATTGGCCGCGCGGAGCATCCAGGGGTACGAAATCAACCGCCAACCGCGAGCCCTCCTCCCAACGCCTCTCGATTCAAAACCTCACCGATTTCCGGAAGCAGGCTCTCTCCCAAGCTCACCCATTCCTGCGCCAGCTCGTCGGCGATCGGGGTCGAACCGTCGGCGGCTGTCAGACGGGCGCGGAGAGCGATCGCACCTTGCGCTGGCGCATCGCCTTGGCCGAGGAGCAGCGCGACCGGGGAGGCGAGCGGGAAGGGGCCTTCTTCCGGCACCTCGGCCCCCGCCAAGTGAGCCAGTCCCCGGAGCGCGTGGTCCAACGCTTCCGAGAGTGCAGGCAGGGCTTCCGCCGCGAAGCCGCCGCCAGCCAGCAGACTGGCCATTCGCAATTTGCGCTCGCCGCGCGCCACGGCCTCCCGCGCCCGTATCAGCCGCCGCTCTCTCTGCGACGGTTCGGCCTCTCCAATAGAGGAAGCCTGGTGGAGAGTGATCCGGCCTTCGGGCCGGAACTGCACGATCCCTTGCTTGGCGAGGCGCAGCAGGGTCTCGTAGGTGGTGCGATCCAGCAGCTCGAAGCAAGGAGGTACGAGCCCCTCGAAGCTGCGCGTAAGCGCTTCTTCCGCCCGGGCGCCCACCGCTCCGGCATCCGCAGCATCGAGAGTCTCCACAACGGCCAGCAGGGTCTCGCGGCCATCTCCGCCGACCTGGTGTTCGAGCAGCAGCAGACCTTCGCCCAGGTTCGCCACCAGCTCTCGGCGGAAGCGCTCCGCCGGCTCGACCCCGGG
Source organism: Thermoanaerobaculia bacterium (assembly GCA_035995205.1). Taxonomy (GTDB): domain Bacteria; phylum Acidobacteriota; class Thermoanaerobaculia; order Multivoradales; family UBA5704; genus DASYKS01. The sequence goes on along the minus strand of DASYKS010000034.1, from coordinate 44,742 downwards.
TTCGAGCGCTTGCACCCGCGCCTCCGGCTCAAGCTGCAACGTCGCCTCTCCTCCGTCCGCCGGCTGATGCTCCGCCAGCCGAGAGGTGCCCAGAATCTCCTCCAGCCGAGAGAGAAAAGCCGCGCGACCGGAAGGCAGTGGCAACGATTCGAGATCGCCGCGACCGTCGAGCACTCCTTCGGCGAGCGCCTTCTTACCGGCCAGGCGGTGCATCATGCGGTGCTCGATCGAGTCCTCCGTCACCAGGTGGATCACCTGCACCGAGCGGGTCTGGTGCTTGCGCCAGGCACGGGCGATCCGCTGCTCCAGGCGGGCCGGATTCCACGGCAGATCGAGGTTGATCACCACGCTCGCCGCTTGGAGGTTGAGCCCCACGCTCCCCGAATCGGTCGACAGGAAGACCCGGCAGTCGGGCGAATCCTTGAAGCGCCGGATCTCCTCCCGTCGCGCGGGCTGCGGCACCGAACCGGTGTGCCAGGCGAAACCGACGCCCATCTCCCGGACGAGATCCCGCACCAGATCGAGCATGCGCTCCCATTCGGAGAAGATCAGGATCTTGCGCTCCGGGTCGGCCAGTTGCTCGGCGAGGATCTCTTCGAGCTCCGACAGCTTCGGGCAGATCCGACACTCACGGTCGAGAATGTAGGGCGTGTCGCACAGCATGCGCATGCAGGCGAGAAATTTCTGGAGCCGATCGAATTCTGCCGGAGTGAGGGGCCGGCGCTCGGCGATGTGGATCAGCTTGGCCACACGGTCGTTGTACTCCTCGTAGCGCGTCTTCTGCTCCGGCTCCATCGCCACGAAGTAGGTGTTGACCGTGCGGCCGGGAAGCTCGGTCTCCACCTCTTCTTTCCGGCGGCGCAGGAGGATGGGCTTCAATCGGCGATGAAGCTCCCCCAGGTTCTTGTAGCCAACCGCCCGGCCGCGGTCGTCGAGCTCGTAGAAGTCGCGGTTGAAGCGGAACAGCGGGCCGAAAAGCCCCGGGTCGAGAAACTGCGCGATCGAGTAGATGTCGTCGATGCGGTTCTCGATCGGGGTGCCGGTGAGGACGAAGGCATACGGGCTCTGCAGCTGTTTGACCGCCTGCGCCGTCTTCGTCTGCCAGTTCTTGATCCGCTGCGCCTCGTCGAGAATCACCACGTCGGGGGCCAGCAGGCGTTGGATGTCCGGCCCGTCGACGACCACCTGCTCGTAGTTGGTGAGGTAGAAGAAGGCTCCCTCGCGGTATTGCCGGAGCCGCTCGGCCCGCGGCCCGTAGATGAGGCGCGAAGGCAGGCCGGTGAACTTGGCGATCTGCTCCTCCCACTCGGCTTTGAGCGATGCCGGGCAGACGACCAGCACCCGCTCAATCCCTCGTAGCTGGCGCAGCAGCTCACAGGCGGCGACCGCCTGAACCGTCTTGCCCAGCCCCATCTCGTCGCCCAAGAGCGCCCGTTCGGTGAAGGCCAGATGGAGGGCGCCCTGTTCCTGGTACGGGTAGAGCCGGTGGCGGACCAAATGGAGGCTGCGTTTGCCGGCCGCCACGTCCGCCAGGAACGCCTCTTTGGCGGCGGTACGGCGAGCGCGGCGCTCCTGTTCCGCTCTCCAGGCGGCGAGGTGGCGCGACAGGCGGACTCTCCCACCTTCCGCCTTCGATAGCCCCGCCACCCGATCGAGCAGGACCGGGAGGGTGGTCCGTGGATCTGCGAGCAGGCTGCCGTCTTCGCCGAAGAAAGGGAGCAGGCTCTCGCCGAGCTTCGAAGTCCGCCGGACGGTTTTCGGCCACAAGATCGCAACCCGCCGCTCTTCGGCCGTGGTTTTGAGATAAATCTCGATCCGCTCGCCACCGGCCCCGGCGGTCGCCTCGAAGCGGCGGCCGAGCTTTTTCTGGAGACGTACCCCCACCGCCTCGACGTGCTTGCAGGTGCCGAGGCCGTTGACTCGATGGTCGGGGCAGCCGCAGGAGTTGGCCCGCACCGCCAGAGAGCGAATCTCCACCTCATAGACGGGTCCTCCGGCGGCCCCCACGGCGAAGGTTCCGAAGACCGGGTGATCCGGTTCGAGCGGTCGGATCTCGATCGGTTCTCTCTCCGCCCGCTCGCGACGGCGGTCGATCTCGTCCTCGTCCGTGCTGTGCCACCCCTGCGAGGCGGGAAGGCGGTCGATCACCTTCCGGGCGCGAGCTCCCCGGATTTTCTTCCGAACGGCGCTTTCTTTCATCGTGACGCGATCTTACCGTGCCTGGACGAACCTTGGCGCCTTCCCGACACCTTGAGGAAACCCCGTTGCCTTTGACCCGGTCAGCGGTAGCTCGTGGAGCGCCGACGGCATCGTCCATCACAGCTGCCGCAGATCCGGGTTAGGAGAGAGTGAGGTATTCTTTTCCTCATGAAGAGCCTCCAGATCCTGATCGAAGACGAGCTGGACACTGCGCTCGAGCGCCAAGCCGGAACCGAGGGCACCTCGAAGGAGGCGCTCGTCCGCCGTTATGTGGGGGAGCGCCTGCGAATCCTGCCTCCGATCTCGACGGATTCGCTCCGACTGATGGCCGGTGCGGACGACTTCGAGCCTGAGCCGGTCGACTCCGTGGTCTATCGTTGATCTTCGTCGACACCTCGTTCTGGGTCGCATTGCGCAACCGCCGCGACTCACACAACCCACTGGCCTTGCAGCTATTCGACAGCCATGCCGCGCGCGGCTTGGTCACCTCGAACCACATCCTCGGCGAGACCTGGACTTGCTTGCGGAGAAAAGCCGGCCACGCTTCAGCAGTGGGCTTCCTGGATGCTGTAGAGCACTCTCGCACCCTGCGGGTGCTTCGCGTAGAACAGAAACTGGAGGAAGAGGCTGTCGCCTGGCTGCGGCGCCACGATGAACGGGAGTTCTCCTTTGTGGATGCCACGAGCTTCGCTCTGATGCGAGCTTCAGAGATCCGGGAAGCTCTTTCGTTCGACGGCGATTTCTCAGCCGCAGGTTTTATCGAGCTTCGCGACTGACCTCACAGTTTCTTCCCGAGTTTTCCCGTTGCCTTTCCGCCGCACTCGCGGTAGAACCCTCGCCCATGCCTTTCCCCGCTACGCGCCTCCGCCGCTTTCGCCGGACTCCGACCCTTCGCCGCCTGGTCCGCGAGACCCGGCTCTCGCCCGACGATTTCGTCCTTCCCTTATTTGTCTGTCCGGGAGAAAGGGTGCGCCACCCCGTGGGCTCGATGCCCGGGGTGTTTCGCGAGTCGGTCGATTGTCTGGTCAAGACCTGCCAGGGCGCTTGGGCCGAGGGGATTCGGGCGATCATCCTGTTTGGTATCCCGGAAGAAAAAGACCCGATCGGCAGCAGCTCTTGGAGCGACGACGGCATCGTGCAGCGGGCGTTCCGGGCGCTACGGGACGCCCTGCCCGACTTGGTCTTGATCGCCGACGTCTGTTTCTGCGAATACACCGACCATGGCCATTGCGGCGTGCTCGACGGCGATCAGGTGGCCAACGACGAGACGGTGGCGAACCTGGCGCTCCAGGCGGTATCGCTCGCGAAGGCCGGGGCCGACGTGATCGCCCCCTCCGACATGATGGACGGCCGGGTCGGCGCAATCCGCCGGGCGCTCGACGAAGCGGGATTCGGCGAAGTGGCGATCCTCGCCTATGCGGTCAAATTCGCGAGCGGCTTTTACGGTCCGTTCCGCGAAGCGGCCGGCTCCACCCCCTCGTTCGGCGACCGGCGCGGCTACCAGATGGACCCGGCCAACGGCCGGGAGGCGATGCGCGAGGCGGCGCTCGACGTAGAGGAGGGGGCGGACGCGTTGATGGTCAAGCCGGCCCTCCCTTATCTCGACATCCTCGCCGAGCTGCGCCGACGGTTCGACCTGCCGCTCGCGGCGTACCACGTGAGCGGCGAGTACGCGATGATCAAGGCTGCGGCAGAAAAAGGGTGGATCGACGGCGACCGGGTGATGATGGAGAGTCTAGTCGCGATCAAACGCGCCGGGGCCGATTTGATTCTCACCTACTGTGCTCGCGACGCGGCGCGGCTGCTGGGGGAAGGTTGGGTGGAATGATAGCGAGCCTGCTCGAACGCGCCTCCCGCGTGCTGCCCGGTGGTGTCAACTCTCCCGTGAGGGCGTTCCGCGGGGTCGGTGGCGAGCCGGTCTTCGTCAAATCCGCCCAAGGCGCCTGGCTTGAAGGCGAGGACGGGCGGCGCTATCTCGATTTCATCGGGGGGTACGGCCCGCACATCCTCGGCCATCGGCATCCGGCGATTTTGGAAGCGGTGAGCGCGGCGCTCGGCCGCGGTACGACGTTCGGCGCGCCGACCTTGGCCGAGGTTGAGTTGGCGGAGCGGATCGTCGCCGCGATGCCCGCGGTCGAGATGGTGCGCATGGTCAGCTCTGGCACCGAGGCGACGATGTCCGCGCTACGTCTCGCGCGTGCCGCGACCGGCCGGTCGAGCTTCGTCAAGTTCATCGGCTGCTATCACGGTCATGCCGATCCGTTCCTGGTCGCCGCGGGCTCGGGCGCCGCGACAATCGGCGTGCCCTCCTCGCCGGGCGTGCCGGATGCCGTGACCGCCGACACCCTGCTCGCGCCGTACAACGATTTCGCCGTGGTCGAGGAGTTGTTCGCGAAGCGCGGGAGGGAAATCGCCGCGGTGATCGTCGAGCCGGTCGCCGGCAATATGAACCTGGTGCCGCCGCTCCCCGGCTTCCTCGCCGGCCTGCGCGCTCTGTGCGACGCCCACGGCGCCCTGCTCATTTTCGACGAGGTGATGACCGGATTCCGCGTCGCCTGGGGGGGAGCGCAGGAGTTGTTCGGCATACGCCCGGATCTCACCACGCTCGGTAAGGTGATCGGAGGGGGGCTGCCCCTCGCGGCCTACGGCGGCCGGCGTGACCTGATGCTCCAGATCGCTCCCGCAGGGCCGGTCTACCAGGCAGGAACCCTCTCGGGCAATCCCCTCGCGGTGGCCGCAGGAGCCGCGGCGCTTGCTACGTTGAGCCGACCCGAGGGTTGCGCCTACGAGAAGCTGGAATCTATCGGGGCACGGATCGAAGAAGGTCTCCAAGCGGCGGCCCGGCGCCACGGCGTGCCGCTCACGATCCACCGTCAGGGCTCGATGCTCGGAATCTTCTTCACCGATCGACCAATCCACAGGATGGAGGACGTCGAGGCCACCGATCGCGCGCGGTTCACACGGATCTTCCACCGCCTCCTCGCCGCCGGTCTCCACCTTCCTCCCTCGGCGTTTGAGGCCTGCTTCCTCTCCCTCGCCCATGGTGAAGAGGAAATCGCTTTCGCGGTTGAGGCTTTCGACCGGGCGTTCGGGGCGGAATGAAGCCCAAAGAGCGGGCTATGCTACGTTTCCGAACCTTGGATCGGTATAAGATTTTCCTGCGGCGGGTGGACTCCTCCCCCGACAGAGTTTGCGGCCTCGAGGAGGGCTTGGAATGACGCACATCATCATGGAACCCTGCATCGGCGTGAAAGACACCGCCTGCGTCGATGTTTGCCCGGTCGATTGCATATATGGCAAGAACGAGGACTGGGAGATGCTCTACATCCACCCGGAGGAGTGCATTGATTGCGGCCTGTGCGTCGACGCATGCCCGGTCCAGGCGATCGTTCCGCTCGAAGAGGTGCCGGACAAGTGGAAGTCGTTCATCGCCAAGAATTACGAGCACTTCGGCTTCCCCCCTCCGTAGCCCGGTAGGACGGCCGGCTCCCGGCCCACATCCCGACTTCCAACCAGAGAGACGCGGGCGACCGCGTCTCTCTTTTTTCGTCGCTTCCCGGAAAACTCCCGGGAATGACAAGATCTGCGCGTCGGTTTTACAACCTGAGCGCCTCACGCTCAAGATTGAAGCCGATCAGGAGGGAGCGCCTTGGAGTTCAAGGACTATTACGAGACGTTGGGCGTCAAGCGAGACGCTTCCCAGGAGGAGATTCAGAAGGCCTACCGGAAGCTCGCGCGAAAGCTCCATCCGGACGTCAACAAGGACCCCAAGGCGGAGGCCCGCTTCAAGGAGATCGGCGAAGCCAACGAGGTTTTGAAAGATCCCGAGAAGCGCAAAAAGTACGACCAGTACGGTTCCGCTTGGAAGTCGGCTCAACAGACCGGAACGCCCCCACCGGGTTGGGAGGGCTACGACTTTTCATCCGGAACCGGAGGATTTGGCGGTTTCGGCGGCGGTGCGGAAGGCTTCAGCTCGTTCTTCGACATGCTGTTCGGAGGCGGAGCGGGCGGAGGGCGGGGCGGGGTGCGCGGTGGCTGGACCACGCAAGGAGGCCCGGGGGGAGCGTTCGGACGCGACGGCGAGAGCGCGGAGGTAGCCCTCGAAATCACCCTCGAAGAAGCCCTCGAAGGGGGCTCCCGCGAGCTTCAGCTCACCGACCCGCGCACGGGGCGGTCGCGGACGGTCTCGGTCAAGATCCCGAAAGGAATCCGCGCCGGGCAGAAGATCCGCCTCGCCGGCCAGGGCTCCCCCGGCGTCGGGGCGGGCCAGGCGGGCGACCTGCTGTTGCGCGTGGAGCTGGCCGCGCACTCGCGCTTCCAGGTGGACGGCACGAATCTGACCGTCGCCGTGCCGCTCGCACCTTGGGAGGCGGCCCTCGGCGCGGAGGCCGAGGTCGAAACGCTCGAAAGCACCGTGCGCCTGCGGGTGCCGCCCGGAACCTCCTCAGGCCGCAAGGTCCGTCTGCGCGGCAAGGGTCTACCCCAAGCCGGCGGCGAACGGGGCGACCTCTACGCGGAATTCAAGATCGTGATGCCGGAATCGCTCACCGAGGGCGAGCGAGCGCTGTTCGAGCAGCTTGCCGCGGAGTCCGAGTTCCGGCCGCGGGGATAGGCACTCCAGAGGAGAATCATTCGAGCCATGGACATCAACCGGCTGACCCAAAAGTCACAAGAGGCGCTCCAGGGCGCCCAGACCAAGGCGCTCCGTTTCGGCCATCAGGAGACCGACGTCGAGCACCTGCTGCTCGCCCTGCTCGAACAGCCCGAGGGGCTCGTGCCCCGACTGCTCGCGCGTCTCGAAGCGCCGACCCAGGAGATCCACGCCGAGGTGGAGCGCGAGCTCTCTCGCCGGCCGAAGGTCTCGGGCGGCGGTGCAGAGTCGGGCAAGATCTATCTCACCGGACGCCTCCAGCAGATGATGCTGCGCGCCGAGGACGAGGCGAAGCGCCTAAAGGACGAGTACGTCTCGGTCGAGCACCTGCTGCTCTCGATGATCGACGAGGGGCAGTCGGGCGCCGCGGGCCGAATCTTGGCCAAGCACGGCGTGGCGCGCGACAGTTTCCTTACCGCCCTCACGGCCGTCCGCGGCAACCAGCGGGTCACCAGCGCGATGCCCGAAGTGGCGTACGAGGCGCTGGAGAAATATGGCGTCGACCTGGTGGCCCAAGCGCGGCGCAACAAGCTCGATCCGGTGATCGGCCGCGACGCCGAGATCCGTCGAGTGATTCGCATCCTTTCGCGGAAGACCAAGAACAACCCGGTTCTGATCGGCGAGCCGGGCGTCGGCAAGACCGCGATCGTCGAAGGGCTCGCGCAGCGGATCGTCCGCGGCGACGTGCCGGAGTGGCTCAAAGACCGCTCGGTCTTCTCGCTCGACATGGGAGCGCTGCTCGCCGGAGCCAAGTACCGCGGCGAGTTCGAGGAGCGCTTGAAGGCGGTGCTCAACGAAATCAAACAGAGCGAGGGGCGCGTGCTCCTCTTCATCGACGAGCTGCATACCATCGTCGGCGCAGGCAAAACCGAAGGGTCGACCGACGCGGGCAACCTGCTCAAACCGATGTTGGCGCGCGGCGAGCTGCATTGCATCGGCGCCACCACGCTCGATGAATACCGGAAGCACATCGAAAAGGACGCCGCGCTCGAACGGCGCTTTCAGCCGGTCACCGTGGACGCTCCGAGCGTTGAAGACGCGGTTTCGATCCTGCGCGGATTGAAGGAGCGATTCGAGGTCCACCACGGCGTACGCATCCAGGACAACGCGCTGGTCGCCGCCGCCGTGTTGTCGAACCGCTACATCTCGGATCGGTTTCTGCCCGACAAGGCGATCGACCTGATCGACGAGGCGTGCGCCTTGATCCGCACCGAGATCGACTCGATGCCCCAGGCCCTCGACGAGGTCACCCGCCGGGTGATGCAGCTGGAGATCGAAGAGGCGGCGCTCAAGAAGGAGAAGGACAAGGCGAGCCGGGAGAGACTGGACGACCTACGGAAAGAGCTCGCCGATTTGAAGACCCAGATGAGCTCGATGCGTGCCCAATGGGAAGGGGAAAAGGCGGCGATCCAGGTCGTCCGCAAGCTCCGCGAGCAGATCGAACAGACGCGCCAGGAGATCGAGGCGGCCGAGCGCGACTACGACCTGAACAAGGCCGCGGAGCTGCGCCACGGCCGCCTCCCCGACCTCGAACACAAGCTGAAGGAAGAGGAAGGCAAGCTCACCGACGAGTCCGGCGGCACTCGCCTGCTGCGCGAGGAGGTGACGGAAGAAGAGGTGGCCGAGATCGTCTCGCGCTGGACCGGCATTCCGGTCACCCGGCTGGTCGAGGGCGAGCGCGAAAAACTGCTGCGGCTCGACCAGATCCTCCACGAGCGGGTGATCGGACAGGACGAGGCGGTCCAGCTGGTCACCGACGCCGTGCTCCGCGCCCGTTCCGGGATCAAAGATCCGCGCCGGCCGATCGGCTCGTTCCTCTTCTTGGGTCCCACCGGCGTCGGCAAGACCGAGCTGGCCAAAGCGCTCGCCCAGTCGCTGTTCGACAGCGAGGACAACTTGGTCCGCATCGACATGTCCGAGTACATGGAGCGCCACACGGTCTCGCGCTTGATCGGCGCCCCTCCCGGTTATGTCGGCTACGACGAAGGGGGGCAGCTCACCGAAGCGGTGCGCCGGAAGCCCTATTCCGTGATCCTGTTCGACGAGGTCGAAAAGGCGCACGGCGACGTGTTCAACGTCCTGCTCCAACTGCTCGACGACGGCCGGTTGACAGACGCCCAAGGGCGGACGGTCGACTTCAAGAACACGGTCGTGATCATGACCTCGAACATCGGCTCGCACTTCCTGCTCGAAGGAGTGTCGCGAGAGGGCGAAATCACGGAGCAGGCGCGAGGCCAGGTGATGGGTGAGTTGCGCCGTCACTTCCGGCCGGAGTTCCTGAACCGGATCGACGACGTGGTGCTGTTCCGGCCGCTCACCCTGCCGGAGATCGAAAAGATAGTCGACATCCAGACGACGGATCTCCGGAAGCGCCTGGCCGACCGCCACGTCCGCCTGGAGTTGACCCCGGCGGCCCGCACACTCGTCGCCCGCGAAGGCTTCGACCCGGTCTACGGCGCCCGGCCGCTCAAGCGCTTCCTCCAGCGCCAGCTCGAATCGAAGATCGGCCGCGCCCTGATCGCCGGAGACATCCACGACGGCGGCGCGTTGCTGGTGGACGTCGAGGGCGGGCAGTTGACGGTGGCGATCGAAAATCCGGCGGTGGTCGCGGCCTGAGCAAACCGCCGGGTTCGGCCCGCTCCCGAACCGGCGAAGGGCGGCCCTCCTACTTCGCCGGTTCGACCACCACCGCTGTGCCGTAACAGATCACCTCGGTCACGCCGTCCATGACCTCGTTGGCGTCATAGCGGACGCCGATGATCGCGTTCGCCCCGAGCTGCCCGGCGTGCTGGGCGAGAAGGCTGAACGCCTCGGAGCGGGCTTTCTCACATAGCTCGGTAAACAGGGTGATGTTTCCTCCAACGAGGGTTTGGAGCGTACCGCCGAGGGTGCCGACGATCGAACGCGACCGGACGGTCAGGCCGCGAACGATCCCGAGGTTGCGGACGATCCGGTGGCCCGGCAGCTCGAATGCGGTGGTGGTCATTTCGAGGTTCATGGGTTGTTCTCCCGGAATGAGGATGACTTCTATCACTACGAGTGAGAGGGCCGCTTGTTCCGGAGATTGCACCGATCGCGGCGACATTATCCCGCACAGCGGAAGGAGCTCTTGCGTTAATTCCGTCACCTACACTTCAGCCCGTGCCAACCTGGCGCAGACAGTGGACCGAGTTTGCAAAGACCACGAGCCGATCCTCATCAAGAGGAATGGAGAGAGCGCCGCAGTGACAATCGCGCTTGATGATTTTCAGGCCATGGAAGAGACGGCCTATCTTCTCGGTTCGCCCAAGAACGCGATGCGATTGATCGAATCCATCACATCTCTGGAGAAAGGCCAAGGCGTCGAGAAAGATCTGCTGAAGTGAAGCCGATCTTCTCGGAGCAAGCTTGGGTTTACCTCTATTGGCAGAGCGCCGATCGCAAGATGCTCGAGAGAATCCATACCTTGATTCGGAAGATTCAGCGGATCCCGTTCAAAAGCATCGGAAAGCCGGAGCCGTTGCGTCACACATTCGCCAGCTACTGCTCTCGGCGGATGAACGACAGGCATCGAATCGTCTACCGAGTCGAAGGTGACTCCTTGTATCGCGACCGAATCCGCTACCACTTCTAATTCACAGACTCTGCCTTCGATGTTCTCCCTGCGGCAAGCCCGGCACCTTCCTCCAGCGCCAGCTCGAGTCGAAAATCGGCCGCGCCCCGATCTTCGGCGACATCCAGGACGGGCGGCGCACTACGGGTGTTCGTCGAAGGCGGGTAGCTGACGGTGGTGATCGAGAATCTGGTGGCGGTGGGCAACACCACGGCATGAGGGCCACTCGCGATGGCATCACAATAAGTCTAAAATTTCCGCTGAAGCCTTGACCATGGTCCTCTCTTCACTCGAAATTCGCGTAATCACATGGGACCAACCCGGTCTCGATGATGAAACGTGCAGTCGGCGGGGACCAACAAATGAGCATCGCACCGCGAAGGTCCGGACAGAACAGCCGAAAGCACGGCGAAACTGCGTTGGCTCCAAAAGAAAGCGACTTGGATCTCCGAGGCACAATCCGCGCAGTCCTCACTTGGAACCTTGGGAAGAGGGCCTTTCTCGATTCTGATGGCTCCCGCGATCGATTTCGGTTGCTCCGAGGGGGTAAAGAGTTTGCGGCATTCATCCGAGATCTCCAGAGTAGAGTCTCGGAAAGCGATTTCTTCGAATTCGATCCGCAAGGCCAAGAGGAACTTGAGCTTTCGTATCGTTCGGGGCTGCTGACTCAGTATATGATAGAGTACGAACTGCTTCCCACCTACAGAGTGAAACCTGGCCTCATGCCAACCTTTACCTTCGACGATGAAACCGCCCAGCGCCTCGAGCGAGCCCCGGTTGCACCTCCTGGAGCTCGAGAGGCCCTCGAACGAGCCGGCCGGCGTCGATTAGAAAATGCTTGGTCTGCTTGGCCGACCAAACGTTTTCGACTGTCCCGTTACGGCCTCCTTCAGGTCATATTAGAGAGAAAGATAACTAATTTCCAGCCTTCTACACAGTTCCTCTTGCCACTGACCGAACTCTTTTCTTCTATGGGTCCTCATGACCTCTCGGTGGCGGCAAAGAAAAACGGTGACCTAGAAGAGCAATTTGACTTACGAAAATGGGAAACTAGGCCCGCAATTGAGATCCCAGTTCAGTGGGAAATTGTAGGGCGAATTCTCGGCTGGCTGATTAGCGTCGTTGATTCGGAATCTGAGAATGATCACTTTCGATTCGATCTAAATTACGGCACGACCTGGCGGGAGCGAGAGGCAAAGCTTAAGGACGACTCTCGGTCTCTACCTTTGCGATCTCGTTTCTTTACCCTGCATTTGGACGGTGTCAGACCAGGAGGTGAAGTCGCATCGGAAGGGATTGACCAACTGGATGACCAGATCCGCCTCGCCTTAGCACGGTTACTAGAAGGCTCGCCGCTGGTCGAGCGAGCACAGGAGGTGAGAATCTCTCCCCAGCGTGCAGAATCCCTGAGAAGGGTCGTCGAACGAGATGAGGCTACTTGGGAAGGTGAAGTTTGCTTCCTTTCTTACGATACAGCAGTAATAGCAGGCCTCGAGTCTTCAACCTCGAGAATGATCATGAAGCTTGACTGTGACTTACCGTACGTAGCCTATTGGCCGCTGATCGCTCGGACATTGGAATACCTGAATGAACTCCGGTTGGTCGCCAGGTTTTCGGCCAACGAATCGTCAGATCGGCTGGAAAATATGATGAAAGATATTGCTGCGACCGGGCACATCAATGGACACAGCGAAAGAGCCCAGAGTAGCGGAGCCATAGCAAGTCTGGTTGCCCGCCTGCGAAATGCTTCAACTCCCGTGACTATTTCTCAGAGCGATGCCCTTCTTTCAAAGCTTGAGAGACTGAAAGAGATTTTCGGAATTGAGACCGCTCTCGACCATGCTGAACGCAATCTGTCAGCGACTCAACGCCTAATAAGCCACGCGGAGAGCACACTCAACGAAAGGCAAATATTAAAGCTAACGGTAGGCCTGGCTGCATTTACATGCAGTGCTCATGGGATTGGCTTTACCTCCCTACTTTCACTACTCACTACGGGCATGGTTCCCAGCACACCTTAAGTTTATTCTATCAAATGATATACTCCGCCAACTGGCAAATGCTTGGGGAGATCTCGCGCTCGGGCTAACAATTCTTGCACTCATAATGGCGTTCTCCTACCTTACTCAGCTACTCCGGATTCGCCCAGCGATGACCAAGCTCCTAAGGAAGATTCGCTCCTGGCGATCTCAGTTTCGATACAGGTTAACCAGGTGGTGGCAAACGGAGAAACTCCAATGGTCGAGGCAGGTTCTCAGAGTGCCGCAATCGGAACGAACCGATAGCTCCCTGCCGTTCAGCCTTTCTCGGGCCGAGGACGGTCAGACACCTACACGCATGACCTATGTAAGAGTTGCGCACCACAACGGAATTCTCCTGGTATCATTCAATTGCGAAGGCAACCCTGGAGGTCAGGGGCACCTCCATCGCGACGAACCCCTCTGGGAGGATGAGACGGTCCAGGTCTTTCTCGCACCGGGCGCTGCCAGCTCCAAGCGATACGTGGAGATAGAGGTGAACCCCCGCGGCACGACCTACGACGCGGTCATCTTGAATCCTATCGGCATCCGATCGTCCATCGCCGCAGACACTACCTGGAGCTGTAAAGCCTTAAAGGTATATACAAGTCCTACGGAAAGTGGCTGGCGAGCAGACCTAGAGATCCCTTTGCAATCTGTCGCCAAGGCTCTCGGAATCAGTGGCGTGAAAGGCTATCAACATTGGGTCGGGAATTTCTTTCGAATCCACCGGCCCAGTGATAGTCCAGCTGAGTTCACATCCTGGAATCCAACTCTTGCAAGTCCGGCCGACTTTCACCGACCCGAGAAATTTGGTTTGCTTCGGCTCGAGGTTGATCGGCCGCGCACTGATCGAGCCAAAAACGGCATCCTTCGCCTGGAGCAACCAGTGAGAGCCCGGGTTCATGACCAACTGCCCGGGTAGAATCGCTCACAAGGAGCGATTCTAGGCGGTTCTCATCTGTCACCGGTATTCCAGACTGTTGTGTCCCGCGGCTTCCCGTTTACGGCGTCCCCGGAACCTTCAACAAAGTCAGTGCCGCCAGAACCACCACGAGCCCGGCGTACTGGAGAAACGCCAATCGGTCCCCCTCGGGCAGATCGGCCGCCGCTTTCCGGGGATTGAACAGCCAGATCACTGCTCCGAGCAGGAGGAGGATCAAAAGCCCCTCGCGCACGAAGAACCAGACCCCGGCGATCCAGACGACGAGGGCGAGCTTCTGCGCTTTGGATAGGGCGCCGAAAGCGCGTCCGCCGTCCAGCGGGCCAAGGGGCAAAAGGTTGAAGAGGTTGATCCACGCTCCTAGGCGGGCGACCGCCGCCCAGATCGGCCCGCCGCCGGCCAGGTAGACGCCCCAGGCGACGAGCGCCGCGCCCAATCCCCAGATCGGCCCGGCGAGACCCACGCGGGCGTCCTCTCGCGGGCTCACGGGCCGCTGTTTCAGGCGGATGAACGCTCCCAGGCCGGGAATGAACGTCGGCGCCGAAGCGGGAAAGCCCAGGCGGTGCAGGGCGGCAACATGCCCCATCTCGTGGACGTAGATCGACAGGATCAGCCCCAAGGCGAGCCGCCAACCGAAGATCGACCAGTAAACCCCGAGCGAGAGGAGCATCGTTCCCAGGGTTCCGATCTTGGTCAGGCCGAGCAGCAGAAACTTCGCTTTGGTGAGGAGGAATGCCAGAACTGCGACGACCCCTCCCCCTTTCCAGGCGCCGCGAAGGCCCCCGGCTTGACCTCCGGGAGCAGCGATACCCTCGGCCTCGGCCCGCCGGGAGAGCGCCTCGGCCCGTTGGGCGATCGCCCGGGCCTGAACCGACTCGGGCGGCAGAAGCTCAAGCGCCCGGCGCCAGGTGTTCAAGGCGTCGGCCGGGCGATCCCCTTCGGCTTCCTCGGCCTCGCGCGCCAACCGCTTCAGCTCGTCGGCGTGGATCAGCGCCTGACAGAGCGGACAGCTCTGGCGGACGGGCGAGACTTCCGTGCCGCAACCGGGACAACGCATCAGGCTTCGGCGGGCACGGACGACGGCGCCCTACCGAGATCAAGCGGCCCCAGGATCGCGATCGCCGGACGCTTGTTGAGCTTCCACGCCTCCCAGAGCCCAAAGGCGATGATCACGAGACCCAAGATGTTCTCGAAGCCGGCGAGGAAGGGCACCGCGGCCGCGAGCGCGAAGATCGCGAGCACGCCGACGACCGCCTTTCCGAACGTCATCTCCTCTGAGGAGTCCTCCGTCGGCTTCTTCGAGCCGGGCTCGGAGGTCTTCGCCTTCCCCGCGCCGTGCGCCGCGGCCGACCCGGAAGACGTGACGGCCGGCGCCACGACGGCGGGTTTCGACTCCATTTGACCCTTGATCTCATTGATCAAAAGGGGAATGTAGGTGCTGACGATCGCCATGTAGGTGAGGAACATGGCCAGCGTCTGAAAGACCCAACCACCGCGCCCACGCACTCCCCAACGAACAGCCTTGCCCACCATGAAGCCGACGAGGATCGAGATGAGTCCGATCTCGTATCCGGTAAGTGCCCGCACGGCGTAATAGAGGGCGCTGCCGGCGATCGCGGCACCCAGGCCCGCCCCGGCGGCCCGCAGAAAACCGGCCGCGCCGGGACCTTTCTTGAACTGCTCCTCGATCTTGAACCGGCAGGCCTCGCAGGCCATCCGCCCGTTGACGTCGAAGTAGAAGGAGCGCAGCGGGATGCGGCAGAAGGCGCACTCGGGCGCCTGCCGTACCGCCGGCGCCGCTTCCAGCTCGACGCGGTCGAACTGCAAACCGCTCGGCGAGGGCGGTGGAGCGACGGGCTCCGCGGAAGCGATGGGCGCGCCGGGAGTGATGGGAGCAACGGGTTCGTTCATTTCATTCTCCTGTTCCGATCCCGCCAAACCGCGAAGAGAATCGCGACCAGTGCTCCCGTGCTCGCGAGCGCCATGTCTTTATGGGCGTCCCAAACGTCGCCCTGGGTGCCGAGGTAGGCCATACCCAGCCCGCCGCCGAAGACCTCCGAAGCTCCCCATTCGATCAGCTCGTAGAGAGCCGAAGAGGAGACCATGATGTCGAGCGGCAGGAAATAGCTCCAAAAGCCGCGGACGCCGGCCCTCGGCACGACCAGCTCCCGGAGAGGAAGGGCGAGCAGCAGGCCGTAGCCGAAGTGGATCACGCGGTCGAAGTTGTTGCGCTGCCAGCCAACCAGCGAGTTGAACGTCGAGCCGGTGAGCGTCTTCCACCACTGGTCGTACGGCACCTCGGCGTAGGTGTAGTGGGCGCCCACCTCGTGCAGACAGAGGAAGACGAAGATCAGCGTGTAGGAGATCGTCGAGAGACGCGCTCGCCGCCAGGTCCAGGCGATGAACAGCACCCCGGCCACCACCAGCGCGTTTTCGAGCACCCAATCGTGGCGGTCGTTCGGATGGATCGAGAGCGCCACCCACAGTGCCGCGAACAGGACGGAGAGAACGGCGAGGTAACGACCGCTCGCCGGCACGACCGGGGCGAGTGGAGCTTGAGGTTTCGAAGTCGGCTTGCTCATCAGAATCTCCTCTCAGCGCTCTCCTACCTGGCTTGGACCCGATGGCATGACGATCCGTTGGGACTCGCCCCTCACTCCCAGCGAAACACCCGGGTCGAGAGCGCTACACACACCGCGGCGATCACGCCGAGCGCCGCCACGTCGCCCAGGTGAGCCCCCCAGCCCGAGCCGTCCCAGACACCTTTCATGAGCGCCACGGCGTGCGTGGTCGGTAGGCCGTAGGCGACGACGCGCCAAAAGGCAGGCAGGCGTTCGACGGGGAAGAACACGCCCGAGAGAGCCATCATCGGATAGAGCAAAGCTCCGCCGATCGGCTGCGCGAAACGCGCCGTGGGCACGAGGCTCGCGATCACGAACCCGAGCGAGAGAATGCTCGCGGTGCTCACCAACACGGCTGCCGTAAAGCTCAGAACGTTTACCTGCATCACCCCTGGAAAGACCTTCCGGCCGGCGAGCATCAGAAGTCCCAAGCCGATCGTCGTAAAGAAGAGCTTCAAAACCACCTGCGAGCCGAGAATCGTCACCGGCGAGAGCGGGGTGGCGCGCAGCCGCTTGAGGATGCCCCCTTCGCGGTAGATCGAGATGATCGCCACGAGGGAGAGCACCGCGCTGATCGCGATGAACAGCGCCGCGAGGATCGCCACGTTGAAAGGAGGCGCCACGGCGGTCGTCGGTTTCCGGAGCCCGAGGCTGCGGCCCAGCACGACGAAGAGTACGACCGGAATGATCAGGGTCCCGATCAATCCCATCGGTTCGCGGATGAACACCTTGGTCTCCACCCATGTGAGCTTCCAGAATCCCTTGAGCATTGCCTAATCCCTGATCCCGCGGCCGGTGAGCTTCAGGAAGACCTCCTCGAGAGTGGGCATTTCGGTCCGAAAACCGCGCACGTGAAGCTTCTCGCGCGCGACGAACGCGATGACTTCGGTCACGAAGTCGTCTCCTTCACCGGTGAGGGTATGTGTGGTCCCTTGGCTCGAGGTCGATCGCACGCCGGGAACGCCGCCCAACCTCTCGGAGAGCCGTTCGCCGTCGCTCGTGAACACGACCGTCCGTTCCGGGCAGTGCTTGAGGACCAATTCCTCCGGTGTCCCGAGCTCGATCAGGCGGCCGTGCTCGATGATCGCGACGCGATCGCACAGGCGCTCGGCCTCTTCCATCAGGTGAGTGGTCAGGAAGACCGTCGTGCCGCGCTCCCGGATGCCTTTGACCAGATCCCAGATCGTGCGGCGGGCCTGCGGGTCGAGGCCGGTGGTGAGCTCATCCAGAAAGACGACCTCCGGCTCGTGGATCAAAGCGAGCGCGATGAACAGCCGCTGCTTCTGTCCGCCCGAAAGCGTCATGAACCAGGCGTTGCGTTTGGGCGTCAGGCCCAGGCGTTCGAGCAGCGCGTCGCCATCGACCGAGCTCGGGTAGAGCGACGCCCAGAGGTCCACCGCCTCCCACACTTTGATCCGCTTCTGGAGGTGCGCCTCCTGATGCTGAACGCCGATTCGCTGGCGGAGCTTCGTCGAGTCTCGATGCGGGTCGAGGCCGAGCACGGAAAGAGTGCCGCGGTCCTGGCGGCGAAGCCCCTGCAGGCACTCCATCGTGGTCGTCTTGCCCGCGCCGTTGGGACCGATCAGCCCGAAGATCTCGCCTTCGTACACTTCGAGCGATACGTCGTCCACGGCGAGCGTCTTGCCGTAGCGCTTTTCGAGGTGGCTGACCGAGAGGACCGGCGCCACGCTCATCGAGGCTTCCCTCCTCGGCACTTCTCCGCCACGGCGTAGTCGATTGCCGCCGGATAGTCCAGCCTTGCGAGACGGACCTGGACGAGGATCGGACCGTGGTTCGCGGCCTGGCCGGAATCGGCGATCGTGCGCAGCACGTCCTCCAGCTCGGCGAAGGTGCGTACGTCGAAGCCGGTCATCGGAGTCTTTTCCGAACCGAAGACCTCGGCGAGGCGGGCGTAATTCCACGGGTGGAGAATGTTGTAGTAGGCCTCCGGCTCCTGGCCGGCATAAAAGCAGGGGTGGACCAGCATCTGCTCGATGCCGTAGAAATCCTCGTTGTTGAGCACGAAAACCACCGTGTCGTGGCGAAGGCGGGCGTGCGAAGACATCTCCTGACAGGTCTCTTGAAAAGACCCGTCGCCGACGAAGACCAGCGACCGTTTGTCCGGCCGGGCCAGCTTGACGCCAGTCGCGGCGCCCACCGAATAGCCGATCGCAAGCCACGCGTTTTGGGCGAAGAAGCTCCGGCGCTCGACGCGGTGGAGGTTCTGCGAGCCGAGCAGGGCGAAAGCCGCGTCCGAGACCACGTAATACGGATTGGTGGCCTCTACCCCCGAGCCCTCGGTCGCCTCGTCCAGGAATTGATTGATCCTGGCGAACAGGTTGTCGTAGGTGAGAGAGGGCTCGGGAGGGGCCGTCTCCGCCATCGTAGGAATCGTGGCAAATCCGGCGATCGCCGCCATCGAGGCCGCACCAGGCTCGGCCGCGTCGGTTTCGCTCAAGGAGGCGAGGAACTCCACCCGGCTCTCGGGCGCTTCGGCGGATCGCCCGATTCCTCCCTGGTAGTAGTCCTCGCCGGAGGCGGCCAGGCGGGCATCGTCCAACGCCGCCCGCAGGCCGCGGATGAAATCTCCCAGCTGCACCTTGGGGAAGAACCGCGAGCCGACGGTCACCCCTTCGTGCGCCGCCTTGATCCAGTCCTCGCCGAGGTCCACATCTCCCCCCAGGTTCTTCGAGGTGCTCCAGGCGCCGAGGCCGATGCGCAGGTCGGCGACGTCCTTGAACATGTGGCGCACCTCCGGCAGGCTCGCCTTGCCGTTGTAGACGCCGTGGAACCGCGGGTGGTTCTCCGACAGGATCGACTTGGCGCCGATCGTCGTGCAGAACGGCAGCTCGGTCGCCTCGACCAAGCTCTGGAAGTCGTCCGCCAGGCGCAGGCGGTCGATCTCTTCGCCGCCCCAGAGGATCGGCCGCCGGCTGGCGAGAATCTTGGCCGTGGCCGCTTCGATCGCGACCTTCAAAAGCGACGGATTCGAGCCGCGGGGCGTCGCCGAAATCGTTCCTTGCGGCGCCTCACACTCCGCTTTGAACACGTCCTCGGTCACTTCGAGATAGACCGGCCGACGGGTCGAGATGCAGACGCTAAGCGCGCCGTCGATCTGGCGCGGTGCTAAGCCGCCGATCGAGATCGCCTGCGCGTCCGCCGTCACCTGGCGGTAGATGTCGAGGTTGCTCTCGAAGCGCTGGCTCATGTGCGAGGTGATCAGGCCGATCGACCGTAGATTGAGCCACTGCTCGTAGGTGGGCGTGCCGTTGAGCACGATCAGCGGAATCTCCTCGACGTAGGCCCCGCCAATCGGGTTCAGCAGACTGAAAGCGCCGACCCCGTAGGTCACGGCGACCGCGCCCACCCCGCGAATCCGGGCGTACCCGTCGGCCGCGGAACCGGCGCCGACCTCCGTCGGCGTGCCGATCCAGGTCAGCTGGGTTCGCCCTGCCGCCCGCTCTTCGGCGAGCACTTCGAGGAACGGACCCAGGTGGTTGCCCGGCACTCCAAACAGGTTGTCGATGCCGAGCTGGCCGAGCCGGTGGATCAGATAGCGCGCGACGTTCCAGGTCTCACTCATCGCCCTCTCCTCCGGCGGACTCATGGACTTCGAGCGCCGCCCGCACGGCCGACTCAAGAGAGCCCTCGATCCAGGCGTGCTTCAACGAGGTGTGCTCGCCCGCGAAGTGGACCGGGCCTTCGGGCGTTGGGATGTCGAGATGGAATTGGGTCAGCTGCCAAGGGGTGAACACGGCCGCCTCGCCGAACGCGTACGGATTGCGCAGCCAGCTTTGGGTGGCACCTCGGCCGCTGTAGAACTTGACGATGCGCTCGCCATGGATGGCCACCAACCCACGTAGCGCGTAGGCGTAGCGCTCGGCGTCGTCGAGCGAGTCCCAACGCGCGGCGTCGTCCGCCCAGGAGTAGCTCGCGAGGATCACGCCGCCCGGGCTGCCTTCCATAGGATGCGAGGGGTAGTAGATGAAGCGGTTCGGATTGTCGGTCACCGAGCCGCCGCCGAAGAAATGATCCGCGTCTTGATGCGCTACTCCCGGATTGGGAGCCGGGGGCCGCAACGCGTCGAGCACCTCGCGCGTCTCCGCGGCCTCGCCCCCCGCCGGGGCCTCGCGGGGCGCCGCGACATCAGCAGCGAGCTCGCGCCGCCAATCCTCCTCCGAAAACTCCCACCAGCGGCGATCGAACTCCAGCAGCACCTTGGTCGCCGAGTCGTAGTGCAGCTCGATGATCGCCCGCCGTTTCTTGTAGGAAAACCCCGGATGGACCAGCACGTGGCGGAGGCTTGAAAACGGGATGGTGACGATCGCCCGATCGGCGGAGTAGTCGGCGATCCGCGTCGAGTCTTCCTCCGCGGCCGTGCGAATCCACACGCCCTCGCCATCCCGCCACTCCAGCCGGATCATCCGCTGCCCCATCACGAGATCCACGTTGCCGGTTTCGAGCACATGCTCCTTCAAGACGTCGGTCAGCCGGTCGCTGCCGCCGGCGATCTCCCAATAGGTGGCACCGGGATTGATGTCGCTCCGGCCGAGGAAGCTATGAAAGAAGGCGAGCGGCAGCCGCGACGTGAGGTTCTCCAGCGTGCCGATCGCTTCGATCGTGTTGTCGGAGAGCCCCGCGACCTCTTTCAGAAAGCCCCACATCGAGAACCGGTCCAGGTCGTAGATCAAACGTGCCCATCCTGCCACCCACTCGGGGAAAGGCTTGTTCACGCGCTGTCCGCTTTGCGGATCGATTACGGAGTAGTAGTCGCGGACGGGATCGAGCGCCGCGTTGATCATGTCGCTCGCGGTCTTGGCCTTCCGCCACGATTCGATCTCGAATCCGCCGTTGATCGCGCTCGGATCGCGCGCATAGTCGGCGCGGCGAACCTGGCAGCCATTGGTGCGCATCCAGGTCCGCGAGAGCTTGTCGGGCGACTTGAACCCGGGTTGGTCCGGGCCGTTCCTCCACGTGCCCGAGCCGTCGAACGGCTTGTAGATGACGGGCGGCACGGGACCCGAGGTGCTGCCGGAGCTCGGATCGACGTCGACGTTGTAGAACAGGCGGCGTTCGAGCCCGAGGCGATCGACCAGGCCGAGGACGAGAGGGTGGAAATCCGGGAGCCGCATGGCGCCCGCCTCGGCGTACTGCGCCGGGTCCTTGAACTCGCGGAACGTTTTGATCCGGCCGCCGACGCGGTTCCGGTTCGCCTCGACCAGCGTGACCCGGTGGCCCGCCCGGGCGAGCAGCCACGACGCGGTGAGCCCCGCGATGCCGGCGCCGATGATTAGCACGTGCTGCGGCTTGGCCGCGGGAGGCAACCCATCGTCGACCAGGATCTCCAGATACTTCTTGGTCAGATCCTCGTTCTGCGGCCCCACCCGCAAGAGGACACGGGCCAGAAGCTGGGCTTTTTCCCACCGCTCGGGATCGATCGGCTGCATGACGCATCTCCTCGCTGACGAACAGGCCCGCTCGTCGCGCCAGAGATAGCGCCGAGCCAAGCCGCCTGAAAAGAAACGCAAGTGTAAGTGACTGAGCGGGAGGGTAGCACGCGTGATGCTCCGATCGGGTCGAGCCGGCCGACCGGAGGTCGTTTACAATAGAGTGCGCAAGAGAAACCAAACCTTGGCAGGGGCGGAGCGGCAAGACGCGCCCTTAACGACACCACCCCTGGGCCGCGGGCCAGAGCCTTGCACCCCGAAGGAGCACCTCGCATGAGACCGCAGCCACCGGCAGCTCGAACGATTCGACGGACGCTCCAAGTTGCGGCGGCCCTCGTGGTCCTGCTGCCGGTTTGGGGGTGCCCGAGTCCCGGCACCAGCGGCACCGGACAGACGACGCAGAATCTGACCTGCGCTGCTGCCGCGATCGAAGCGACCCGCTGCGCGCAGGGGCTCGAACGGAGCATGGACCGCTGCGCGTATGCCGAGCTGATCACCCGAGTTTGCCAAGCGGCGGAGCCGGCCGGCTTGATCGCTACGGCTACGGCAACCTTGGCCCCCGCCGCTGCGTCGAACCCCGGGAGCGGCTATGCCCCGCGGTCGACGACGGTCTTTTACCGTGCCATCCCGGGCGGGCCGGAGAAGACCGCGACCGGCTCTCCGTCGGCGGATCCCTGGGCGGTAGCCTGCCGGGGGAAGAGCGGCAGCGCGCTCGCCGCCTGCCTGCGATCCCGTTTTCTGGTCAGCAGCCCCGAGGTCTGTGCGGAATACACCCGCGCCTTCGGTGTGAGCACCTGCGGCACTCCGGCTGGAGGCTGGACGCGAGGCCCGAGCAACGAACGTTGGGGCAGCGCGCTCCAAGCGCTCAACTATTTCTGCGAAAACGATCCGGCGATCATCGGTTCGACCGGCCGGGCGGGAGGTTGGGATTGCGACAGCACCGCGGTCGAATGGGCGCGGCTCGGGGCGTTCGGCGGGGAAGCCATCGTCACCGAATGGCAGCGCCGGACCGAACCTGCGGTCTGCGGCAACCACCGGCGCGATCCGGGCGAGACCTGCGCGAACTGCCCCACCGACGTCGGCCCCTGCATGCCTCCCCCGTCCGACCCAAACGCGATCGACTGCTCGGGCCTGACGCTGCCCGCTCCTGGAGCGCCCTTGTTCGTCACCTACCGGGCGGACATCGCCTCGACCGGGAGGTCCGAGGTTCGTCAGGTGAACTGCCGAGCGCGGCCGTAAAGAGCGCCTCGCAACCACCTGTATTCGTAGAGGCGCAGCATGCTGCGCCCATCGGGTTGCCGTGCCCTTCCCAAGCAGGGCGCAGCGTGCTGCGCCTCTACGCCCTCGGTCAGTATTCTTTCCCCGCGCCATTTGCGCTCCGCCCCGTTCTGTGAGATGCTTCACCCGTCAGCTTTCCAGCCCTGCATTTCCGGGCTCCCGAAACCTCGACAGGTAGCACCCGATTTCGAGGGCCTCCCGGCCCCAGCGGCGGCCTCACCGGCAAGTCCCCCGTTTTTCCCCTGCATCGCCGGAACCAATTGAGCGCGAGCCTTATCTCGCACGGCGAGAAACCGCGCTCAGAAAGAAGTAGGTTCCAATGCCTTTTTCATCCTTTGGCCTTCACCCCACACTACTCGCGGGCGTCCGCGACATGGGGTACGACCAGCCCACCCCGATCCAGCTCGACGCGATTCCTCCCGCCATGGCAGGGCGCGACCTGCTCGCCTGCGCGATGACCGGCAGCGGCAAGACCGCGGCGTTCGTGCTGCCGACGCTCCACCATCTGCTCGGCAAGAGCCGCGGCGTCACCCGGGTCCTGGTCCTCACTCCCACGCGGGAGCTGGCCGCCCAAATCGAAGAGAACACCCGCGCGCTCGGCGCGCACACCCACTTGAAGAGCGCGGCCGTCTTCGGCGGCGTCGCGATGGGTCCGCAGGAGCGGGCGTTCCGCACCGGCGTCGACGTCCTGATCGCGACCCCCGGTCGCCTGCTCGATCACTTCCAGTATCCGTACGCGAAGCTCCCCGGGATCGAGATCCTGATCTTGGACGAGGCCGACCGGATGCTCGACATGGGCTTCCTGCCGGACATCCGGCGCGTGCTCAAGCACCTGCCGACCACGCCGCGCCAGACCCTGTTCTTCTCGGCCACCATGCCGCAGCCGATCGTCGTCCTGTCGCGCGAGTTGCTCACTTCGCCCGCGATGGTCAACGTCGAGCGCAAAGCCGCGCCGGCCGAAGGGGTCACCCAGACGCTGTTCCCGGTGCGGGACGATTTGAAGTCCGCCCTGCTGCTGGAAATGCTCCAGCGCGACGAGATCAAGAGCGCCCTGGTGTTCACCCGCACCAAGCACCGCGCGAACCGCTTGGCCGATTACCTGAACCGCCACGGCGTGCCGTGCGAGCGGATTCACGGCAACCGCAGCCAGGCGCAGCGGACGCTCGCCCTTTCCCGCTTCAAGGAGGGGAAAGACCGGGTGCTGGTCGCGACGGATATCGCGGCCCGCGGCATCGACGTCGAGCTGCTGTCCCATGTGATCAATTTGGACGTCCCGAACGTGCCCGAGGATTACATCCATCGCGTCGGCCGCACGGCACGGGCTGGAGCGGTGGGCGAGGCGTTCACCTTCGTCGGCGATAGCGAGGGAGCGGAGCTCGCGGCGATCGAGCGCGCGATCGGCAAGAAACTGCCCCGGAAGAAGCTCGAAGGCTTCGACTACGAGCGCAAGGCGAACGAGAAACTGGAGATCCCGATCGCCGAACGGATCGCGAAGATCCGCTCGCAGCGCTCGGAGGAGCGCGCCCGCGCCAAAGAGAAAGCGGTGCGTAAGGCGACCGGCGCACCGGCCGCCCGGCAACCCGGCCAGAGCGCTAGTGGCAACGCCAGCCCGAACGGCGGTCGTGGCGCCGCCGGACCGCGGCCCGGCGAGGCGCGCCGTTCCCAGGGTGGGCGCCCCGGCCAGGGCCAGGCTCCGCGCGGAGCCTCCCCCGGCCGGGCGCCGCGGAACTACAGCACCGCCACCGCTCCGGCCGGTCGTTCGGCCCAGTCCCCCGGGCGCAGCCCGGAACGCGGATCGCTCGGTATGCCTACCACCCCGTGGCACCTGCGCGGCGCTTCGCTCGACGCTCCCCGGCGCCAGCCGGTCGAATCCTCGGAGCCGGGTAGGCCGCGCGACCGTCGTAGGCCGTAAGGTCTGAGACTCCGGGAGCCCTCTCCCTGGGTGCGCGAGCGTCTCGCCCGCAAGGGCGGGCCGGAGGCCCGCGCACCCAGGAGAGGCCCCAAATCCCCCTTTGCCGCTCTGCGGCATCGCATGGTAGGGTCGCGGCATCCGCCCCCTTAGGAGCCGCCGCGATGCCCTCGACTCTGACCGAAACCTCGCCCGCTGCCGCTACCGCGAACCCGATATCGACCGGCATGCCCCCGACATCGCGCGCCGAGATCGACGCCGCGGCGCGCGATCTTCAGAACGCGAAACGCGCCTGGATCGCCGTGTCTCCGGCCGAGCGGCTGAAGCTTCTGTCCGAGATGACCCGACGCACCCTCGCGGTCGCCGATCGTTGGGCCGCGCTCTGCACGGAAGCGGAAGGTCTCACGCCCGGTCACCCGGCTTGGGGCGAAGAGGCGATGGTCGGTCCCTACTTCATGCTGCGCAATCTGCGCCTGCTCGAGGCGTCGGTGGCCGATCTCGCGGCGGGCCGGAAGCCGCGCATCCCCGGCCGGGTCCGGCGCCTCGCCGACGGCCGGGCTTCCGCGCGGGTCTTTCCGTTCGACATCTGGGATCGTCTGTTCTACACCGGCGTCACCGCCGAAGTTTGGATGGAAAAAGGGGTCACGCCGGAGAACCTGGCTTCGACTCAAGCCGTCGCCTATGACCACTCGGAAGATCCGGGCGCCGTGTGTCTCGTGCTCGGCGGCGGCAACGTCTCAGGAATAGCGCCGCAGGATGCGCTCTACAAACTGTTCGTCGAGAACCGCGTCGTCCTGCTCAAAATCCATCAGGTCAACGAGTATCTCGGGCCGGTCCTCGCCGAGATCTTCGAGCCGCTCGCCAAGCGCGGCTTCTTCCGGATCGCCTACGGCGGCGTCGCGGAAGGCTCCTATCTCGCGAACCACCCGCAAATCGACGAGCTGCACATCACCGGCTCGGACAAGACCTACGACGCGATCGTTTTCGGCACGGGCTCCGAGGGACAAGCGTGCAAAGAACGCGATGAGCCGATCAACCCGAAGCCGTTTTCCTCCGAGCTGGGCAACGTCTCGCCGGTGATCGTGGTCCCCGGCGACTGGAGCGATTCCGACATTGCCTACCACGCCGAGAACCTGGTGACCCAGTTCACCAACAACGCCGGCTTCAACTGCAACGCGACCCGGGTGATTCTCACCTGGGCCGGCTGGCCGCAGCGCGAAAAGCTGCTCGCCGAGATCCGCCGCCTGCTCCGCAGCGCCGATCTGCGCAAGGCCTACTACCCCGGCGCCGCCGACCGTTTCGGCCGCTTCGCCGCGGCGCATCCGGAGATGGAACAGTTCGGCAGCCCGAAGGGAGAGGAGCTTCCCTGGGGGTTCATCTCCGGCGTCTCGACCGCGAACGAGAACGACCTCTGCTTCACCCTTGAGGCATTCTGCGGCCTCTCGTGCGAAGCGCCGATCGAGGCCTCCTCCCCCGCCGAATTCGTCGCCGCGGCGACTCGCTTCGCCAACGACAAGATCTGGGGCACGCTCAACGCGACGCTGCTGGTCCACCCCGCCTCGCGCCGGGACGGGCAAGTGGGCAAAGCGGTCGAACGAGCGATCGAGGATCTCCGTTACGGAACGGTCGCAATCAACCACTGGGCGGCGATCGGCTATGGCGTGATCGTGACCCCGTGGGGCGCCTACCCGGGCCACCCGAGAAACGACATCCGCTCCGGCACCGGTTGGGTCCACAACACGCTGATGTTTTCGCGGATCGAGAAGACCGTCTTCCGCGCTCCGTTCCGCGTGCTGCCCAAGCCGGTATGGTTCCTGACCCACAAGACCGCGAACCGCCTGACCCCGAAGCTCGGCGCTTTCGAAGCCGCGCCTTCGCTCGCCAAGCTGCCGGGGATTTTCTCGCTCGCGCTGCGCGGGTAGTTACCCGCCGCCGCCGGCTCGTCTAGAATCTCCCGACCCTCGGGAGGTGTGCGCATGTTCGAAGCGCGGTCCCTCGCGCCGCGAAGCCAGACGGCGGCAGCCACTACGACGGAGCGGCCCCAGCCGACCTCCGGCGGAGGTTCCTACGCGAGCTTGGACCGAGCCCAACGGTTCGGCCACCGGTTGGAAGTACTCGCCGCCGCGGCCGGTTCCACCCCGGTCCTCCAGGCGCGATGGCAGAAGGTCGAAGGCTCGGGCGATCCGGGCGACTACTACTGGTCGGGGCGCGGCTCGCCGACCACCCCTGCACCCGGGCGCGTCGTGCCCGGACCACCGCTCCAGCACATGGAGGACACCCATTCGGCCCGTTCGGGCGGCAGCATGAAGAGCCTGCGGACGCGGCCGGATTATCCGGAGCAGGAATTCGACCTGCTCGCTCACGAGGCGAGCCAGGCCCATCAGGGGAAGGGATCCCACTACACGGGTCCCACCGAAGAGCGCGGGCTGGGTCCCACTCCCGTCTCGACTTCCATCCCCACGCGCGACCCGGGCGAGCACACCCGGCTGTTCCGCGGCATGACGGGCGGCGAGCCCAGCTCGACGAAATACCAAGAATCCCTCGGCACCGCCGCGCCGAGCACGAAATACAACATCCTGCACGGCATGGGGCACGGCGAAGGGGGAACGAAAACGCAAGACCCCAGGAATCTCGCCTCGGCCTCCGAAGGCGCGAATACCTACATGATCCCCTACGACAAGGCCGTCTCGGGCAACCCCGACGTCCGGATCGACAGCTCGTTCACGATGCGCAAGGGCACGCATCGCGCGGAAGTCGTCCACCAAAAGTTCTTCCACAAGGATCTGCCCGACGAGCCGTTCCACGAAATGGACTTCGACGCCGACCTGCCGAAGCCGACGCTCGGCCAGTACGAGCAACACGAGAAGCGGGCAAGCCGCTTCAAAGATCGGGAAGCCTTGGACACCGGCGTCACCATGGTGAATCTGAGCCGCTCAAGCCCCAGACACCACCCCTACGCCCGAAAGAAACAATCGACCTGGGGCCGGCTCGGCCAATTCATGCCGGGCAGCCACCCGCTCGACCCGCGGCCGAGGAGAGACGACGAAGGGGACGGAACCGTTTGAGGCGAGGCGCCCGATCATGAGCAACGGGACCACCTCCTCACCCTCGTCGACGGCCGCGTCCCCTCGATCCAATGGGGCGCCCGAGCCGCTGGCCTCGCGTCGTCACACGATACGTCTGCTGCTGATCGTGAGCGCAATCGCCGTGGCCGGGCTGCTGCGCGCCCACACGCCCGGAGCCGGCGGCCCTGTGGTTCCGCCGCCGGGTTCTCGCGTTCCCCTCTACCTCTCGGTCATCGGCCTGCAGCTCGGATTCGTCTGGTTCATCTCTCTCGGCCTCCGCGCCCGCGGCCACCGCGTCGTCGACCTCATCGGCCGGGGTTGGCGCTCGCCGCTGGATGGGCTGCGGGACGGCGGCTTGGCCGTCCTCTTCCTGCTCGTGCTGCATGGCTGCTCGCTGGCGCTCCGCGCGCTGCTCGGGCCGAGCCCCACCGACGCGGCGTTCCTACTTCCCCTAGGAGCGCTGGAAACGCTTCTCTGGGTGGCCGTCGCGATCACCGCGGGAGTCTGCGAGGAGATCGTCTTCCGAGGCTATCTGCAGCCACAACTCTGGGCCCTCTCCGGCAAGTTGCCTCTGGCGATCGTGCTGCAAGCGCTGGTCTTCGGCCTCGCCCACCTTTACCAGGGGTGGCGCCCGGCGTTGGTGACCGTCGTCTACGGGCTCGCCTTCGGCGCCCTCGCCGCCTGGCGGCGGAGCATCGTGCCGGGGGCGATCGCCCACTCGCTGATCGACGTCATCGGCGGCCTCTGGCCCCATTAGCGCCTCAGGGCTGCGCCGGCAGGGAGTACTCGAAATCGTACCCGTGCTTTCCCCCTTCGATGATGATGTGCAGGATGCCGGAGATCCCCGCCAGCTCCTCCGTGCCGGAATCCGGCACCACGATCACCGCGAGATCCGGCGTGCCGCGGGTCATGATTCCCTTGTGGTAGAGCGCGAACGTGCCCTTTCGCCCGGCGAGCGTGGCGCTCACCCGCTCGATCGCGACATAGGCGCCCGAACCCTCCGCGGCGCCCGCGGTCAGCATCTGCCCCTTGCCCGTTCCGACGAGGTCGCCGTGAAATTCCTTCTCGATCGACATGCGGCCGAGCGTCGCGTCCTCCGCCGGACCGGCCAGCGGCAGCGGGTTGATCTTGACGTCGAAGTCGCCTTTTGCGTGTTGCATCGTGATCTCCTGTCGGGGTATCGGGTTCGCGGGCACCGCGAGTAGCGAGGCGGGCATCGTACCGAGCGCGAGGGCGAGGAGTACCAGGGCGCTTCCTCGAACCCGCGGCCGGCGGTTGGTTTCGATTCTATGGGTCATCGGCGTCCCCTTTCGGTATGAAGGGGATGCTAGCGTTCCCGGCCCACAAGACGATTGAACAAACGCGACATGATCCAACCGAAGCTCGTCCCGCCCCGCGGCATTCTGCACACGCCCCTCGAACCGTCCACCCCCGGCTATGGCCGCTACTGGCCGGGAGAGGCTCTGGCGCCGTTCGTCGAGCACTTCTGGACGGTCGCCTGGGACGTGCCCGAGCCGGAGATCGCGGAGGTGTTGCCCCACCCTTCCGTCCACCTCGTGCTCGAAGCGGGCAACTCCCGGGTGGCCGGCGTCCCCAAAGGAAGATTCACCCGCCGCCTGGAAGGGAAGGGCCGCGTGTTGGGCACCAAGTTTCGCCCCGGCGGCTTCCGCCCGTTCCTCAAGGCGCCGGTCTCTTCGCTCACCGGCCGCACGGTGTCGCTCGAAGAGATCTTCGGCCCGACCGCCGACGGACTCGAAGAGCAGGCGCTCGCGCAGGCCGATCCGATCCAGGGATTCGAGGTGGTGCAGACTTTCTTGGAACAACTCCGTCCCGCCCCGGACCCACAGATCGATCTCGCCGCCCGCATCGCGGAACGCGTCGCCGCCGACCGCGAAATTAGGCGAGTCGAGCACCTAACGACCGCCTTCGGCCTCGGCACTCGCACCCTTCAGCGCCTGTTTTCCGAATACGTCGGCGTCAGCCCCAAATGGATCATCCAGCGCTACCGACTCCACGAAGCGGCCGAGCGGATCGCCACCGGCGCCCCGATCGACTGGCCGGACCTCGCCCTCGATCTCGGCTATGCCGACCAGGCCCACTTCATCCGGGATTTCCGCCGATTGGTGGGGCGGTCGCCCGCGGAGTACGCGAAGGGACTGCGGAGCCAGCCGGCCAGGTAGAAGCCCGGAGAAAAGCGGCAGCAGCGGCGCGACTGCTAACCGCACTACCTTCGCCTCCTGCACCCGACGCAAATGGAGCCATCCACCCCAGCTGCGTGGGCACCCGGATCGCAACTGAGACATCTCGCCGCGAGCGCCAACGATTATAGGCCTTACCTATATCTACTCTAGGCTCGGCCTATATATCACTTGTCGGTGTCGGCGCGGCGAAGCCGAGTCTCTAGGTTGTCGACCCGGAGGGGCGTGGATCCAGCGGCATGAGCAGCGATTCTGGCTCAGGGGCGGTGATTCTGGAGCGTGGGCGGTAATCCTGGCCCAGGGATGGCGATTCTGCGGCATGGACAGCGATCCGGGCTCAGGAATGGTGATTCTGCGGCGTGCGCGGCAATCCTGGCCCACAAACGGTAATCCCGCCGGATACCCGGTTCCTCTGGACCCGAGCGCCTGTTCGCCGAACACGTCGGCGCCAGGTTTCCCAAATACCGCATTCTCAATCCCATTTCCGCAATCGGGGTCAAATGATTTATCCAGCGAATATCAATGCTTGCGTGCAAACCAACAAAAGATCTTCAGCATACCCAGCCTGACAGACCTACGATCTTCCGCTACACTCCCTAACGTCACCCGAACAACCGGACGTCTCAGCCGCGGAGCTTCTCCGCGGCCGAGAGAAATCTTTCAATTGAGCCCACAAGGGCAAGAGGGAGAGATGAAAAAAGAAAACCTTGCGACAGCCTTATCCTTGGTCCTCGGGATTCTCTGTGCTGCGACCCCGGTCCTCGCCGCGGGGTGGGATGCTTCGTGCGGCGATCAGGGAAAAGCGCCTTGCGCTTGGAACGCGGCGAAGTTTGAGAGCAAGCAGAACGGGCTGTGCCCCTCGGGGCAGTTTTTCGACCTGATCGACGGCGGTACCTGCTGGTCGTGCCCGAACGGTCTCGCGCGGACGGTCTTTGCCGTCAACACGGACAAGGCGTGCGAGAAGGTGGCGACGACGGATTTCAAGCGGGTGGAGGAGCGCGGCAAGGGGCGGGGCTGGTTCGGCACGGACTGCGACTCCGGCCAGTTCTGGGACATCGTGGACGGCAATTGCCACAGCTGCCCGGGCGGCTACGCCATGCAGGTGATCGAGCACGTCCACGGCGACCGGAAGTGTGCGAAGGGCATCCCCGGCAAATTCGCCAAGGCGCAGAAAGCCGGACCGCCGTGCGGCACGGGGAAGCTTTGGGACCCGCGAAACGGCGGCGAGTGCTGGAGCTGTCCGAACGACTTCAACCGCACCGTGGCGCCGGTCGATTCGACCTACGCCTGCGAGTACAAATTGATCGGCGGCGGGACCGGGCTGATCGGTTGCAAGGCGGGACTGTCGAGCATTCGCGGCAAGTGTTTGAAGACCGGAGAGTGCGGCAAGGCGAACCAGCGCCCGTGCGAGGTGGGCGAACGCATCCCCTCATGCGACGCGGGGATGAAAGAGGACTTCAAACAGAACCTCTGCGTGCCGCTTAAAGCGGGCGAGACCCCGTTTACCGGCGGGCTCTCCTCCCTCTCGGGCTATTTGGGCGCCACCCTCCAAGCGCACTGTAAAGAGCTGATCGGCGGCATCCAGATCAATTTCCAAGGCGATTTCGGCGTCGGCGCCCGTTGCGGACGGGACGTCGCCGCGGGTTTCGCTTGCGCCATCGCTCGGGACGTGGCGGCAGGCTACACCGACATGGCGAACAGCCTGCTCGAAACGGCGCCGGCCGTGCCGAAATTGGCGGATCAAATGAACAACGCCGCCAACGTCTCTCCCTGCAAAGACCTGGGCGAGCGCTTCGCCAAGGCCACGAAGCACGGCAAGGCGACCGGCACGTTCGTGAAGACCGATTGCCCCGCGGGGCAGTTCTGGGATCCGGACGGCAACTGCTACTCCTGCCCGAAGGACTACACCCGCACGCTCTTCCCCGTGACCCACGATCGGGCCTGCACCGACAAGGTGGGCGGCAACCTGGCGAAGTTCGGCTGCGGCGCGTTCAAAGGAGTCGAGAAGAACTTCGACGGCCCGCTCGACTGCACGGTCGAGGTGTTGCGGGACGGCTCGCTGTTCCAAGAGCCGCTCGACCCCAAGAAGGCCAACCAGTTCGTCTGCATGGCGACCGGGGAGCTCGGCTACTACATCGTGCGCTCCGGGGTCGAGATCGGCAAGGCGGCCGTCACAGGGGACATCTCCGGAATTCTCACCAGCATCGGCAAGGTGAAAAGTTCCGTGAGCAACGCTTTGGTCGTCAAACGGCTGGTGGACTGCAAGAATAAGAAGTAGCGCCTCTCCCGGGTTCGGGCCGGGCGCATGGAATCGGGCGCCCGGTCGTGCCGGAAGCCCTGGCTCATGGAGAAATTCGGATGCGCATCGGCATTCTCGGTTCGGGTTTGATGGGGGCCAAGCTGGGGACGCTTTTCGCGCGGTCCGGGCACGAGGTGGTTTTCAGCTACTCACGTCAACGAGCCACGCTGGAGTCGCTCGCCCGCGGGGCCGGGGGGAACGCCCGCGCCGGCACTCCGCGTGAGGCCGCGCAGGACGCGGACGCCCTCCTGCTTGCGGTCCATTGGTCGCGATTCGCCGACATCCTGGAACAAGCGGGCGACTTGGCGGGGAAGGTGCTCCTCACCTGTTCCCTGCCGATGAACGACGACGATTCCGGCTTGGTGATCGGCCACACCACCTCGGGGGCCGAAGACCTCGCCAGGATGCTGCCCACCACTCGGATCGTCTCCGCGTTCAACACCATCCCGAGCGAGGTACTGTTCGGCGTCTTCGCCGCCCGGGACAGGGCTCCGAGACCCGGCCTGGTGTACTGCGGCGACGATCCCGAAAGCAAAGACCTGGCCGCCTGGCTGATTCGCGACGTCGGCTTCGAACCCGTGGACGCCGGCCCCCTGCGCATCGCCCGCTACACCGAACCGTTCGCCCTGCTGATGGGGCAGTTGGCCTACGAAGGCGAGGAGAGCCCGGACCTCGCGTATCGGTTCGAGCACTTCCCAAGCTGAGGAGCTTTACCGCGATCACGGACACCGACTTTCCGACCGTCGGGTCCGGAAGGCTGGATTCGGCGCTCGTTTTTCTGGGTACGCGGAGCGTTTTTCTGGGCGCCGAGCTCCCTTCGCCGGCTCCGCCGGACCCTTTTCCGATCGCCGAATTCCCTTTTCCGGTCCGGAACGCCGTTTCGCGACCGGCAGAGCCGTGTGCTGATCGGCGCGAGGCCTTTTCCAACCCAGACAACCCCTTCGCTCGGTGCGGAATTCGATTTTCCGAGCGAGAAAACCCCTCGGCTCACTCAAAACGTCGATTTTTGATCCGCACGACGAATTCGGCGGCCGGAAAAGCGCTCCGCGCACTCAGAAAACCCTTCGCCGCAACCAGAAAACCGATCCCGGCAAACGCCGCGCCTCGGCCCATCGACATCCCCCAACTTCTCAGAGCCGCATTCCGCGTCCCGTCATTCACAAAAGGAGTCGTGCCCTGAGAGACACCCATTTCGCGGTCAAGATCAGCCAATGCGAGATCAAGCTTCAGAGTCTCGAAAGCGAGGTGCCCAACATTCCGGATGGCGAGACCCGCCATCGACCCCAGTGGTAGCATCGCCGGACCCGATCCGGCCTTTCCGCGGAGAACGCAGCCATGCCGATCCTGTCCGAGTGGGAGAGCTTCTACGTCATCGTCGGTTCGTCCGGCGCGGCGCTGGTCGGCCTCCAATTCGTGGTGATCACACTGATCGCCGATCGACGGGCGCTCGCCTCCCGCGAAACGTTGAATGCGTTCGGCACGCCGACCGTGGTTCATTTCGTCGGCGCCCTCGTCCTTTCCGCCGTGATGAGCGCACCCTGGCCGACCCTCGGTGCGGTATCCACCACCGTCGCAGTCTGCGGCCTGGCCGGGCTCCTCTACGCCTTGATCGTCACCCGACGAGCGAGCCGACAGGAGGGATACACCCCCGACCGGGAGGACTGGTGGTGGTACGTCCTGACACCCTGCGGGATCTACGCGACCCTCCTGATCGCGGCAATCTTTTTACCCGGCCACCCACATACGGCGCTCTTCGTCATCGCCGCCGTGGTGCTCAGCCTCCTCCTGATCGGTATTCGTAACGCCTGGGACACGGTGACCTACGTGGCGACCGGGGAGCACGAGAAGGCGCCCGTGGCAGCCCAGGCTTCAGCCGAGCCTCCCACGAATGCAGCTCGGGAGGTTGTGCGGGAGGCGGGACGGGGCGAACCAACCCAAACGACAGGTAACCAGGGCGAAAGAGGATAAGCAATGGCGTTGCCGACCGATCTGCTGAACGAACTCAAAGAGATGCCGCAACAGTTGGAGCAAGCCCTTCGCCTACTACCGAGCGACCGGCTCGCCTGGAAGCCGGAGTCGTGGGGTGGCTGTCCGAGCGAAACGTTCTCGGCACTCGAACAGGTGTGCCACCTGCGCGACATCGAACAGGATGGCTACCACGTGCGCATCCGGCGAATGCTGGACGAATCCAACCCTTCCCTCGATTCCCTGGACAGCTACGAGATGGCCCGAGAGAAGCGGTACGAATCCGAAGATCTTGAGGCCGCGCTCGCAACGTTTGGCAACGCCAGGCAAGTTACGGTCGGGCAACTGCGGAGCGCGACCGACGCTCAGCTCGCCCGAACCGGCGAGTTCGCCGAGTACGGCCGGCTCACCCTAAGGTCTCTCGTCCACTACCTGCGCAGCCACGACCAGCAACACCTGGCCGGAATTCAATGGCTGGCGGGAAAGATGGCTTCGCCCGAGTAGTGGTGCCGGAGGCGGGGGTCGAACCCGCATGACCTTGCGGCCGAAGGATTTTAAGTCCTCTGCGTATGCCATTTCGCCACTCCGGCAGGGAGGGGAGGCGGTGGAATTGTAGGCCAGTTCGGGAGCGGGGCGGCTGGGTTACACTGTCGCGACTTTAGAGACCCCTTGCCGCTTGAACGAGGAGGACGGATGGACGCTCCCGAATCGAAGTCCCTTCCGGAGAACGCCTACCAACCGCTGGCCCCCGGCGAGATGTATGTGCCGATGGTTCCTGCGACCTCGGCTCCACCCGAGGTGACCGTGCGATCGGTGGCTTGGGGCTTGGCGCTCTGTATTGTGTTCACTATCGCGTCGGCCTATTCGGGGTTGAAGGTCGGCCAAGTGATGGAGGCGTCCATCCCCATCTCGATCCTCGCGATCGGGTTGGCTCGAGCTTACTCGCGGCGTTCCACGGTGCTCGAAAACGTCATCTTGTCAGGGATCGGCGGCACCTCGGGCGCGATGGTGGCGGGCGCGATCTTCACCCTGCCCGCCCTCTACATTTTGAACCTCGATCCCCACCCGGTGCAGACGACGTTCATCTGCCTGGCCGGCGGCGGGCTTGGCGTCCTGTTCCTCATTCCTCTGCGCCGCTACTTCGTGCGCGAAATGCACGGCCAGCTTCCGTATCCGGAGGCGACCGCCATCACCGAGGTTCTGGTAACCGGCGAGAAGGGGGGATCGCAGGCCGCGCTGCTGCTACAGGCGACCGGGATCGCGGCGGTCTATGACTTCTTCGTCACCACCTTCAACGTCTGGAAAGAGACGATCGATTTCCAGTTCATCGGGGTGGTCAAATCGATCGGCGACAAGGCCAAGGCCGTGCTCCGGTTCGACGCGATCGCGTTCATCCTCGGACTGGGTTACGTGATGGGCTTGCGCTCCTCGATGATCCTGTGCGCAGGGGGCGTGGTGTCCAACCTGGTGCTGGTGCCGCTGATCTGGATGATCGGCCGCCACTTCCCCGACGTGGTTTATCCGGGGACCAAGGCGATCGCCGAGATGTCCGCCAACGAGATCTTCCGCAGCTACGTGCGGTTCGTCGGGGTCGGCGCGATCGCAACGGCGGGAATCATCGGGATCATCAAATCGCTGCCGATCGTGGTCGGCTCGTTCTCGATCGCGGCGCGCGCGTTCCGCAAAGGGGAGGATGCGGGACAGGAGCGCACCGATCGTGACATCTCGGTCGGCATCATGCTGGGCGGCGTGATCCTCTCGGCGCTCGCGGCGGCGATCTTCTTCAAATCGCTCGGCGCTTCGCTTCTGGTGGTGGTGGTCGGCCTAGGCCTCACGCTTCTGTTCTCGTTCTTCTTCGCTTCGGTCGCGGCCAACGCGATCGCCACCACGGCGAGAAACCCGGTCTCCGGCATGACGATGCTCACGATCATCGTTTCCTCCGTCGTGCTGCTCCGCTTCGGTTTGACCGGCACGACCGGCATGTTCTTCGTCATGGCGATCGCGGGCGTCGTCTGCACCGCTCTCTCCGTTTCGGGGCAGACGATCACCGACTTGAAGACCGGTTACTGGCTCGGCTCGACCCCTGCCGCGCAGGAGAAGGTGAAGTTCTTGGGCGTGTTCGTCTCGGCGATCACCGTGGCCCTCACCATCATGCTGCTCGCCAAGGCGTTCCAGTTCGGCGAAGCGATCCCGGGCGATCCTCGCCAGGTGCTGGTCTCGCCGCAGGCCTCGATCATGAAGTCGCTGGTCGAAGGCTTCATGAGCCACCAGCCGATCGCCTACATCCTGTTCGGCGCGGGCGCGATGATCGCTCTTGCGATGGAGATGCTCGGCGTGCCGGCGCTGATCTTCGCGCTCGGCATGTACCTGCCGCTGGAGCTGAACTCCCCCGCTCTGGTCGGCGGCTTCCTCGCCCATTTCATCGAGAAGCGCTCGCGCGGCGTCGGCGGCGAGGCAGGGCGGTCGATCCGAGAGCGCGGCGTGATCATCGCCTCCGGCCTGATGGCGGGCGGAGCGCTCGGCGGGGTATTCGGCGCCGCGTTCCGGCTGTTCCCTTGGTATTCGGAGGACAAGATCAAGCTGCCGTTCTATGACAACGACCCGGTGTCGCAATCCGTCTCGGCGCTGCTCTTCTTCGGCCTGTGCATCTACGTCTGGGTGAGCGCGGTGCGCGAGCACAAGGTGCCCAAGTGACCGAGCGCAACGAAGAGGCAGAGCTCGCCGCGGCGCTCGCGGAGGCGGTGCTCGGCATCGACACGCTCTGGGGCGGCGACGTGATGAACCCCTCGGGCGTCGGCCGGTTCATCGCCGACTCCTGGTTTTCGGATCAGCCGCTGCCCCGCGCTTACACCCATTACACGGCCGCCGAGGTGCGCACGGCCGGCGGAGTGTCGGCCCAGGATCGGGAGGCGGCGGTACGGGCGATCGATCCCTACCTCGCCGCGGTCGACGTGCGCGGCGCGATCGAGCAGATCTCCGCCGCGGGCCGGGACAAGTCCACCCTCCGCCAGCGCTATCTCGCAAGCCTGGGCGATTGCCTCCTGGTGATGTGGGATCTCGCGATGGAGCAGATCGGGCGCGGCGAGCCGGTCCCCTACGAGCGGGCGGTGCGCGCCTCGACGGGCAGACCTCCCGAGCCGTCGGCCCCCACCGCCAAGCGCGAAAGGGTGGCGGCGTTGCTCGCCAAATCGGGCCACGGCGGCGGCGATCTGAACGCCGAGGTCGACGCCTGGCGGCGCGAACGGCTGGTGCCAAAGAAGTCGATCCGTGCGCTCGGCGCCGCGTTCATCGCGGAGCAGGACGCGCTCACCGAAAAGCACGTCGCCCCGTTTCTGCCGGAATCCCTACGTTCCGTGCCGCGGGCGAACATCCAGTTCCTGCCGATTGAAGACGCCTGGTTTTCCGGCTCGATGAACTACCTCGGCCGGGCGAGGAAAAGCGACGGCACGCCGGAATACGAGGCGACCTACGAGATCAACGCCAAGCTGGAGATCTCGGTGCCCGAGTTCGCCCAGCTGGTGAGCCATGAGGTGGTGCCCGGCCACGTCGCGACGTTTGCGCTGCTGCAAGGGCTCTACCTGCAGGGAAAAGCCGGGTTCGAGGCGTCGGTCCTGACCATGAACACCCGCTCGGCCACCCTGTTCGAAGGGATCGCGAACAACGCGATCCTAATGGCCCACGGTGTCGTCGAAGTGTCCGAGCTGCCGGACGAGGATCTCCAGATCGGCGTGCTGCTCGCGCTGCTCCAGGACGACGCGAAGAACCAGTCGTCCTACCTCACCTGGCAGGAAGGCTGGCCGCAACCCGAAGTCGCCGCCGCGCTGCGCAAGGATTTCCTGGTCACCGAAGAACGGGCCGGCAAGCTCTCCGGAGCCTGGGGCCGGCACCCGCTCCTCGGCCGCATGTACCTCCCCGCCTACCGCGCGGGCACCGACCACGTGGCCGAGCTGCGTAGGAAACATCCGCCCGAGAAGTTGATTCCGGCGCTGTATGGGGCGTTCGGGTTGGTGGATGTGGTTACGATTGACGAGGTTTTATAGGGGGTCGGCGGCGAATGGGGCGGGCTTTCAGTCCTTGATATTCGAACGCGGACCGTGAACCTAGGGCGTTGCCCTAGGTATTATTTTGCGGGCCTTTGGCCCTCAAAAGGCCCCGTCCTCAATAGGCATGGGTTAAGGAAAGTCCAGTCTCCAAAAACCTTTCGTATCGCTCATGTTTTAGGGCCGAAGGCCTGCACCATACTAGCCTAGGGCAACGCCCTAGGTTCCCGCCCCGCCCCCCAATTTTCAAGGGCTGAACGCCCGCACCATGCCTTCGAACGATCGGGTGGTCACCGCCTCGGCTATCCGTAGGCCGATCCACGTGAGCGCGGTGACCGCCAACATCCCAAGATAGACCAGCGTCAAGCGCGTGTCGCGCAGGAGGCAGCGGCTACGGGTGAGGCCCGCACGGAGCGCCTTGGCGTAAGCGACGAAGCCGAGGATCGCGCAGACCGCGAGGACCACCGGCGGGCGGAAGATCCAGGCGAGCCAGACGAGCGTCGCGTAGGTGCAGAGGCGGAACGGGTCCTCGACGAGCGGTGTTGCGGTGGCCGCGGCCACCGGGGGTCGGACCGGCGGCTCGGCCGCGCGTAGCGCTTGCTCTTCGCGCGCCCGGCGGGCGGCGGCGAGCGCGGGGCTCTCTTCGGTCGGTTTCGCTTCGTTCGGTTCGCTCATGAGATCGCCGTCGCCTGTCGGGCGCCCGCGCGCTCCGCGAGCTTGGTCCGACTCAACGGATTCCAGGCCTGGATGGCGCAGAACGGCACGCATTGGTGCTCGGCATCCTCCCCCACCGCGCCGACGTGGACGCAACATTGGATCAGGCGTTCTTCGATCATCGTATTCATGTCCATGAACGGTTTGATCGTGATCCGTTTGATCCGGTCTCCGACCAGACGGCGGAACGCCTCGCCGCGGCCGGTGAGCGCTTCGCCCGCGAGGCGCGAGAGGGTGGAGAGGCCGAGATCGCAGGCGGTGCAGACGTCGCGGAACAGCGCGCCGATCCCCGTTTGCGCGAGCGAGCTCGATTCGGAGAACAGGCCGAGGAACGCTTCTTTGACCAGCTTCCTCAGCTCAGCCGACAGCTCCGGATCGACGATCCGATTGCTCACCAGCCCGAGGTGCGAGCGAAGGGTCTCGACCCCGACGATTGAGGTGAGCGAGCGCCAGGCGCCGGAATCCGTGCGCAGCATGTACCCGATGCTGCAACAGTGCGGATGGCTGCATGGCAGAGCGGTGAGATCGCGCCAGGTGACCAGGCCGTCGGTCTGCGGCCCGAGCCGCGCGAGCGTGCCGGTGTGAGTCAGACGGTCGAGCGGATCGATCGTGGTCGAGCGGCCGCTGCCGAACTGCGGCTGGATCGAAACGCCGCCGACGAACGGCGTGTCGAGCGCCACGCGCAGCACGTCGCCGATCTCGTCGTCATTGACTCCAAGGGTCGCGGTCATCGTGAGGGTCGTGAACACCCCGGCGCGGGAGAGCCGCTCGATCGCGCGCGCTTTGATCTTGCCCAGGTCGGCGCCCCGGTGGTAACGGTGGGTCTCGGCGCGGAGGCCGTCGAACTGGAGGTAGACTTCGATCTGCTTGTGATGCTTTTCAAGGAACGCGAGCAGCGCGTCGTCCTGCGCGATCGCGATGCCGTTCGAGTTGAGCAGAATGCGCCCGATTGGCCGGGCGAGCAGGCCGGAGAGCAAGGGGAGCAGCTGGGGATGAAGCGTCGGCTCTCCTCCCGAGAGC
The DNA here is from genome assembly GCA_035995205.1 of Thermoanaerobaculia bacterium. GTDB lineage: Bacteria > Acidobacteriota > Thermoanaerobaculia > Multivoradales > UBA5704 > DASYKS01. The sequence continues at coordinate 4,783 of DASYKS010000034.1, read as the reverse complement.
ATGACGACGTCGAGCCGCCCCTCCTCGCGAGCGAGCCGGGCATCTACATTGGCGAGCACCTCGTCGATCGGCACGACCCCCTTGAGCTGCGGCGAGCTGGCGGCAAAGCAGTTCGGGCAGCACAGGTTGCAGGAGAGCTCGACATCTTCGAGCAGAATGCAGGTGTGTTGGGTCTGCAGCTCCGGCAGGCCGCGCAGGTAGGCCGATGGGATCGGATCGAAATTGCCCAGCCGGTCGGGCGTGTGGCGCTTGGTCGGCGCGGTCCACTCCTCCAGCCAACGGAGGATCTCGGCCGACTCGTCGTAGAGCGTGCGCACCCGTCCGTGCTCCGGGCAGCCGCGGACTAGAAAGACGCGCCCGTCTTCCTCCGCCAGATAGCCCGCCAACCGACGGACTTGCTCCAGCGGCCGATCGGGGTGCTCGACATGGCAATGCGGGCAGAACGCCGTGACGTAGCGGTGGAGTCGATCGCCCCTGAGCGGCATGCCGGTCGGTTGGGTGTCCATCACTGGCTCTCCGAGAAACAATCTATGGCTCTAGACATCGGAACCTCCGGGCGCCGGCTGCGCTTCCACCACCAAGCGCCGAGCAGGATCATCGACGGGATCAGAAACCATTGTGAGCCCGAGAGGCCGAGCGCGAACGGCGGGTTGGCGCGGGTCCATTCCAAAAGGAACCGGACCGGCGCGTAGAGTGCGAGATAGATCTTGAACAGGTCGGGCGCCCACGCGGGATTGCGCCCCAGGCGGACAAGCAGCACGAACGCCGCAAGGTGAAACGCGATCTCGTAGGCGAACGACGGATGGAGCGGCCGGCCGATCCACGCTGGAGGGAAGCCGGGGATCGTCGCCGCGTGCGCCGCATCGACCGTCACGCTCCAGGGAAGATCGGCGGGCCGGCCGGGGATTTCCGTCAACAGGCAACCGATCCGGCCGAGCGCGATCCCCAACGCCACCGGGGCCGCGAACAGCTCGCCGGTCGAGCGGCGCAGGCCGATGATCCGCTTGATCGCGATCGCCCCGAGGTAGGCGCCGGCCAGGCCGCCGAGCACGCTCTGCCCGCCGCGCAACGCAAGATCGGCAAGCGAATGCCCGGCGCCGTCGCCCAGGTAGCGCCAGACCACCCCGAGCTTCGCGAACAACACGCCGCCGATCAACGCCCCCGAAAGCACTGCGAGATGCGCATCATCCAAGCGCCCCGCCCGCCGCGCGGCGCGCAAATAAAGGATCGTGGCGACGATCACCCCGAGCAGCACGAACACGCCATGCCGGGTGACGCCGAGGCCATCAAGTCCGGTGTTGGACAAGGTGCGGACTCAGAATTTCCCATCGTGTTGCAGATGCCCCAGACGATCACGAACAAGCCGGCCAAAATTGCGAGCATGAGCAGCGGCGCGAGGAGCAGGATTCTCGACGCGCGCGGCGACCTGTTGCTCAAGAACAGGCCGAGGATCATCTCGATCGCGATCGGAGCCAGGCCGAGAATCGGTCCGACCCGGCCCGAAACGCTGATCAAGATCGTGCCGAAAACGAAATTGAAAACGGCCAGTAGGAGCGCCAGGGGCCAGGCGCGTTTGGCAGGCTCCGGGGCTGAAGATGCCGGCGGTACAACGAGCTGCGGAAGGGAAGGCTCCGGGGCTGGATCGGAAGCTTCGGGAATGTCGGGAGGTTGCTCAGACATGATTCAATTTCCGAGACGGGTGCCGAGAGTCTACGCCAATGGATCATGGAGCCACTCCCCCACCGCTCTCAACAACCGCAGCCATCGTCGTGTCCGGAAGAGCGGCCACCTCGACTAGACTCAGGCCTGGAAACGCACCTGGGAGGTTCTATCTATGCTTCGCCCCACTTTTCGCTTTTCCGTACTCACTCTCGCAGCCCTGGTGCTCGTCGCCGCGCCGCTTTCCGCCCGCAACCGAAAAGCGCCCACCACGCCCGGCACTTACCACGACTGGGGCGGCGAGATCGACCGGGTCGAGGTGATCGCGACCTTCCGGCTCGGCGACTACGACTTGGTGGTCGTCGAACCGCTCGACGGCTCGCACACCGAGCTGCCCGACACGGACGACAACACCTATGCCCCGGTCAAGAGCGTCTTGCTGCACGCGACGAGCCCGTACGCCGCCGGCCTCGCGGCCACCATAGGAGAGCGCATCGAGATCGTCGAGGCGAGCCGCGAAGAAACCGGCCCGGGCAAGAAACTGATCCTGCGCGGCAAGATCGAGCAGATGGACCCGGGCTCGCAGGCCGCCCGCTACTGGGCCGGATTCGGCGCGGGCGCGGCGAGGACCGAGATCTCGGGCGAGCTTTTCGACCCCGAGAGCGGCAAGGTGCTGCTGAAATTCGACCAGGAGCGCCGCTCCGCGGTCGGCGATTTCGGCGGCGACTACGAAGAGCTGATGGACCGGAACCTGGAGCAGATCGGCGGCGATATCGCGATGCTGCTCGGGGCGTTCTAGGTCGCGGAGCGCGAGATAGAATTCTCCCCATGTGCGGCCGCTACACTCTCACCACTCCCCCCGAGCTGATCGCCGACCTGTTCGAGGTCGATGGCGTCCCCATGCTGCCACCGCGCTGGAACGTGGCGCCGACCCAGGAGGCCGCCGTCGTTCGCGTGCCCAAACCGGGCGAGAAGCGCCGGCTCGACCTTCTGCGCTGGGGCCTGGTGCCCGGCTGGGCGGACGATCCTTCGATCGGCAACCGGCTGATCAACGCGCGCGCCGAGACCGTGGCCGAAAAGCCATCGTTCAAACGGAGTCTGCAGAAGCAGCGCTGCCTCGTGCTCGCCGACGGGTTCTACGAGTGGCGCAAGGAGGGGAAGCTCAAGCAGCCGATCTGGATTCACCGGACGGACGGACGGCCGTTCGCCTTCGCCGGCCTCTGGGCGAGCTGGCGGCCGAAAGGCGCTCCCCGCGAGGTGCCGCCACTCGAAACGTTCACCATCCTCACCACCACGCCGAACGAGCTGATGAAGCCGATCCACGATCGGATGCCGGTGATCGTGGCGCCCGAGGATTACGGGCTCTGGCTCGATCCCGCCGTCGTCGAGCCGGAGCGCGTGGCGCCGCTCCTGCGCCCCGCGCCCGAAAGCGGCTTCGAGACGAGGGAGGTGTCGCGCGGGGTCAACAGCCCGGCCCACGACGCACCGGATTGCATCGCGCCGATCTCCGATCCGGCGTAGGGGCGGAGCTTGCCTCCGCCCGAAATATGCGTGGATCGCGGGCGGAGGCAAGCTCCGCCCCTAACGGTCGAGGTGAATCAGGACATAGATCGTCGCAGGGTTGGTTTTGGAACCGTCCGCTTTGCCCCGGTCCCAGGCACTAGAACGAGTGCGGGGCGGTCGGATTGCCCATGCTAACCTAACGCCCCTCATGAGCAAGACGATCCGCATCGGCAACGGCCAAGGTTTCTGGGGCGACAGTATCGACGCTCCGGTCGAGCTGTTGCGCGGCGGCCCAATCGACTACATCGGCTTGGATTACCTCGCCGAGGTCACCCTGTCGATCATGATGCGCCAGCGCCTGAAAGACCCCCGGCTCGGCTACGCGAGCGATTTTCCGGCGTTCGTCCGCCGGGTGCTCCCGGAGCTCAAAGAGAAGAACGTCCGGATCATCACCAACGCCGGGGGCCTGAATCCCCGCGGCTGCCGCGAGAAGGTCTTCGAGATCGCCCGCGAGCTGGGGGTGTCCGGCGTTCGGGTCGGCGTGGTGGAAGGGGACGACGTGTTCGCCCGGCTGCCCGCTCTGGTCGAAGCGGGGCACAAGATGGCGAACATGGACACGGGCGAGCCGATCTCCACCGTGACCGATCGCCTGAGCAGCGCGAACGCCTACCTGGGCGCCCGGCCGGTCGCCCAGGCGCTCGATCAGGGGGCGCTGATCGTCCTCTGCGGCCGGGTCACGGATACCGCGCTCGCTCTCGGCCCTCTGATCCACGAATTCGGCTGGGCCGAGGACGATTGGGATCGGCTCGCCGCGGGGACGATCGCGGGGCACATCCTCGAATGCGGCGCCCAATGCACGGGCGGCAACTTCAGCCGCTTCTGGGAAGTTCCCGACCTCTGGAACGTCGGCTATCCGATCGCCGAGGCGTCCGCAGACGGCACGTTCGTGATCACCAAGCACCCAAACACGGGCGGCATGGTGACCACAGAGACGGTCGCCGAGCAACTGGTCTATGAGATGGGCAACCCGGAGGAGTACATCACACCCGACGTGGTCGCCGATTTCACCTCGATCCGGCTCGAACAGCAGGGGAAGGACCGGGTGCGGGTCTCCGGCATCACCGGCCGGCCGCGAACGCCGTTCCTCAAGCTCTCGGCCTCCTACCTCGCGGGCTGGAAGAGCAGCGGCCAGATCACGCTCTCCGGCCCGCGGGCGATCGACAAGGCGAAGCTCGCCGCCGAAGTGGTCTGGAAGCGGCTGGAACGGGCCGGCGTGGCCTTCCCTGACGACGACCGCTCGACCGAGATGCTCGGCCTCGCCGCCTGCCTGCCCGGCATCCTGCCCACGCCCGAAGACCCGGCCGAGGTGGTGCTCCGGCTCGGCGTGCGCGACGCCGACCGGGGAAAAGTCGAGCGCTTCGGCCAGGAAATTGCGCCGCTCATCACGGCCGGTCCGCCGGGCGTGACCGGTTTTGCCGGCGGTCGCCCAAAGCCGCAGGAGGTGGTCGCCTATTGGCCGGCGCTTCTGGCGCGCGAAGAGATCGAGAGCCGGCTCCAGGTCGACGTGGAGGAAGCATGAGGGTCCGCCTGCGCGAAATCGCCCACGCTCGATCAGGCGACA
>DASYKS010000033.1:0-139353 GCA_035995205.1 Thermoanaerobaculia bacterium | reverse complement strand
TCGGACCCGCCTGGACCACCCTCGACCGCCTCTGGTACCTGTCGCGCTCGACGGCCACCAGCTCGTTCTCCTGCACCCACACCGGCACCTTCACTTCGAACGGCTGCAACGCCGGCTCCTGGTGGAAGACCATGCGCGCCGTGGACGACGATGACGGCAACCTGGCCAACGGCACCCCCCACGGCGGCGCGCTCTTCGCGGCGTTCAACCGCCACCTGATCGCCTGCACCACGGACGCCGGTGCGAGCACCACGTTCCGCGGCTGCACCTCGCCCTCCATCCCGACCCTCACGCTCACCGCGGGCAGCAACTCGGCGGGGGTCTCCTGGACCAGCTCCGGCGCGGGCGTGGTCTACGACGTGTTCCGCAACGAGACCGGCTGCAACGCCGGCTTCACCAAGGTCGCCAATGACGTCTCCGGCACCTCCTACGCCGACAACGTGGTGGCCAACAACTTCACCTACTACTACCAGGTGACGGCGCAACCGAGCGGCAACGAAGCGTGCGCGGCCGTTCCGTCGACCTGCCTGTCGGTCACCCCGGTTTCGGCTCCCTGCACTCCGCCGGCGGCCCCGACGGGTGTCGTCGCGACGGCGACCGGCCAGACGACCGCCACCGTGACGTGGACCGCTTCGGCGGGCGCGACCGGTTACAACATCCTCCGCTCGACCACTTCGGGCGGCCCGTACACCCAGGTCGGCACGTCGGCGACCACCACGTTCGCCGACACCGGCCTGACCTGCAACACCACCTACTTCTACGTCGTGCAGGCGACCAACGCTCCCTCCTGCGCCTCGGCCAATTCGGCCCAGGCTTCGACGACCACCAGCGCCTGCAGCGCCTGCACGGTGACCACCCGCTACACCAACGGCTTCGAGACCGGCACCGGCCTCACCGATTGGGTCAAGGGCACCTTCCTCGCGGGCGGTTCGACCACCAGCTGGCGCGGAATCCAGACCTGCACGGCGCAGACCGGCAGCAAGGTCTTCCGCTACGGCGGCACGACCTGCACCGCCGATTACGGCAGCAACAACTTCACCTTCGCCCAGCCGAGCGGCTCCGCCGGTATCGCGATTCCGGCCGGCTCGACGACCACCCGTCTCTCCTTCGGCCATCGCCGCGGGTTCGAGTCGGGCTTCGACGGCGGCACGCTCCTGGTCTCGGTCGACGGCACGAACTACACCTTCGTTCCGGCCGCCGCGATCCTCACCAACGGTTACAACGACACGGTCGACCCGGCCTGCCCGCCCGCCGGAACCGCGGGAGCAGGATTCTGGACCGGCACGTCGGCGTCCTTCACCACCACCACCGTCGACCTCGACGCGGCCTGCAACGCGGCCACGGGCACCTCGACCGGCTGCGCCGGCCGGAGCGTCCGGATCGCGTTCACCTCGATCACCGACTGCTCGGTGACCGGGGACGGCTGGTTCCTGGACAACGTGACGGTCACGGCCTGCACGCCGTAACGCGTAGCTCGCCGTACCCGTAGCAGAAGATCAGGCCTCCTTCCCGCAAGGGAAGGGGGCCTTTTTCGTTGGGCGGCCGCCAGCCGTGTCTACTTTGGTGGTCATTTCGCGCATGCTAGGCACCCTTGCAACGCGTTCTTCGAAGCGTTGCCCCCGCGGGCGCGGGGGCCGTTAGTGGCCCACGGGACGACCCGCGGGACATGCGAAGGAGACCTCGCCATGTCGCGACCGCGCCGTATCCTCCTCCCCTGCCTCGCCATCGTCGCCCTGCTGGTCACAGCGCCCGCCTCGGCGCTGCCCTCGTTTACGGGCGCTGACTCCGGATGGGCTCGATTCCTAGAACCGCTGTTTCGCCTTAGCGACCTTTTCTCTCCTTCGGGCTGGGACCTCGACCCGAACGGCCTCAGAACTCCGGAACCGGCGGCCAGAACCGGCCCCATGGGGCTATTCACACCCCAAGGCTGGGCGATCGATCCGAACGGCCGGGTGGCGCCGCCGCCCGCGGAATCGGGTTGGGACCTCGATCCGAACGGTTGATCCCTTGGATATGACGCGCCGACGGACTTGCCCCGGCGGCGCGTCCGTGCTTGTGCGACAATGCCGGGCGTACCCTGTCGCATGTGGCCTCGTCTTCTTCTGGGGAGAACCCGATGGCGAAGATCCCGCACCCCGCGCCGTCCGAGCTGGTCGATCTGGTGCACAACCGGCTCGATCCCCAAACTCGGAGCCGCGTGCTCCGCCACCTGACCGGGTGCGCCACCTGCCGGGAACGCCTGAAACCGTGGCTGGCCCTGGTGCTTCATCCCGAGCAGGTACCAGAGTCTCGAACCGACAAAACCCTCGCGGAGTCCCCCTCCGAGTACGACGTGCCGTTCGACCGCATGGTGCGCTTCGCCCAGCGGATCAATCGGCGCCACCAGAAGAGTGTGGAAGAGATCCGACGGTTTCTCGATTCGCGGAAGTTGCCCAGCCCACTCTCCGAGGGTCCGGAATTCGAGGCGCGCCTGCGCAATCGTTGCCGCGTTTGGCTCGCCGCCGTCCCCATTTTTCGCCAAGGGGCGCCCGAAGCGTACGAAGCGGCCGCCCGCCTGCTGGTCGCCGAGGTCTCTCGCCTGCTCCCCGCCGACCCCGAAGCGGCGACGCGTTCGAAAGAAGCCTGTCGGGATGCCGATCTCGCCGCGCGCCTTTGGGGAGAGCTCGCGAACGCCGAGCGCTTGCTCGGCCGTTACCGCGCGGCGGAAGAATCGTTTCGTCAGGCAATGGATCTGGTAGGGCGCGGCGCGGGCGACGTGCTGGTGCTCGCCGGACTGTTCGACCTCTCCGCTTCGCTCTGGATCGACGAGCGCCGGTTCGACCAAGCGGACGAAGCGCTCGGCCTCGCCCACCGGCTCTACCTGGAACGGCGCCAGCACCATCTCGCTGGAAAAGCGCTCCACCTTCGAGGCGTGGCGGCCGCGAACGCTGGGAGAATCGAGCCTGCGATCTCTCACTTCTGCCGCGCCTATGACCTGATCGATGCCGAGAAGTCCCCCGACCTTGCGGTCTCGTCACTTGCAAATGCCATCCACCGGATGGCCGATCTCGGCGACTTCGCGCGCGCCGATGGTCTCTTTGTGGCGGCTCGCCCGGTGCTCGAAACGCTTGCGGGTCCGATCGAGAAGCTCAAACTGCGCGCGGTCGCGGGGAAAATCGCCTCGGGCCTCGGCCGATTGCATCAAGCCGAGGTGGCATTTCGCGACGTTCGTCGGGAGTTCGGCCGACTGAAGATGCCGGTCTACGCCTCGCATGCAGGCCTTGAGCTGTGCGCGATCTGGCTCCAGGAAGGGCGCACGACCGAGGCGAAAGCGATGGTCGAAGAAACGCTCGCGACCTTCCTTGCGCTCGGGATCGAGCGGGAGGCGCTCGCCTCGTTGGTCCTGCTCGATGCGGCGGTCCGGCAGGAGCAGGCGACCGTCAAGCTGGTGAAGGCGGCGCTCCGCGAAGCCGAAGGCCTGCGGGTCCCGCGCGCGGCGGAGTAGGTGGAACCGCTACGAGAGGCCCGCGGCCTTCGGCTTCGCCCTTTTGGGAACGCCCTCGCGGACGCGCCGCTTCTTCTCGACTTCGAGCTCGTGCTTCGCCAGCAACGCGCTCAGCCGGGTTTCGATCATCGAGACGAGCTGATCGACCGAAGGGGGCGGCTGGTCGAGGCCGTAGGTGCGATCCATGTCCGCCGCCGCCGTCTCGGGGTCGAGGCCATGGCGGCGCGCGGCGGTTCGGATCATCTCCTGTAGGCCGACCGGCGGCAGATCGAGCTTCTTCTTCCGCTCGAACAAAGCGCGGAGGAAATCCTCCGGCGAAGTCTCGGCGACCTCCAGGATGTCGAACATGTGCCGGAGCTTGAGGTCGATCCGGCCCTTGAGCAGCTGGCTGGTCGTGCCGCGGCACCAGCCGCGGCTTTCATCGACCTCCTTCTTCGTCTTCCCGGAGGTGCGCAGAGCGATCACCAGCAGGTCGAGAATCCTCTGTTCTTCATCGCGCATGGTCAGGCGCCTCCTCCTCAGGTGAACCGAAGCGAGCGCAATGCTACTCCGGCTCAGCGTCCCGCGCGCCCCCGAAGGCTCGATCCTGCTCCCTGGCCTGGGCCGCGATCCGCCCGGAGAGCACCGCGCCGGAGAGCTTGATCGCGTCGGACCCGGAAGCCTGGAGGACCATCGCCATCGAGCGCGGGGAGCGGGTCAGCATCTCGACCGTGAGCAGCGCGAACAACAGCTCGGGGTGAAAAGTAGAGAACACGCCCACCTCCCGCGGCCCGCCCTCCATCGTGATCAGCGGGAAGCCGCCATCGGAATCGGCCTCCGCGTCCAGGTGGAAGAAGTCGCTGCGACCGATGCCCGGCAGGACCGCCGCCGCCAGCAAGGCACGCTCGTAGCTCGCAAAGGTCACCGCCGGGGGGTGAATGCCGGTCATCTCCCAGGTGCGAAACACACCCCACCGGCCGGCGCCGAGAAATCGGGCCTCCCAGTCGCCGCTCCAGGTCGCCTCGTTCAGTCCGGGTGCCTCGTCGTCGAGACGTTCGAGCAGCGCCAGGAACTCCTCCGAGAGCGCGTTGTCAGAGCCCGGGTCCTCGCCGTCGATCTTTTCCGCTTTCTTTTTTGCCATTTCCTTCCCCTCGTTGAGGTACGTCAGATGGAAAAAACGGGAAGGGCAAGCAGCGCCCTCCCCTCTCGAGTCTCGATTCAGGCGGTATCGGGCCGTGGCGCCTGCGCCGGGGGCGGCGCAGCGTCTTCGACGGCCTGGGCGAGGCTCCGTCGGCCCGGTCGTAGCGGCCGCAGCCCGAATTCGAACAGGGTCTCGCTCTGTTTGCCGTAATACCCTTGGAGGGTGGCCTGCAACCGGCCGTAGATCCGGGTACCGGCATCTCCGTGTTTGTTGCGCTCGTTCATCGCGTCGGCGCGCAACGCCTTCAGCCGCTCCTGCTCGTCATCGAACCTTTTGACATCGACCAGCTGAGTGCGTAGCGCTTCGACTTCGGATCGGAATTGCGGGATCTCCTCAAGGTGCCGGTCGAAGGCGGAGATCATCTGCTCCCAGTTGCGTACCATTTCGGCCAAGCTCAGTCCTGGCATACCTTCCTCCGTGTACGGGGGTTGGAAATCGCCGTCCGACCGCGGTCAGACGGCGTACGACTACGGTCAATTGCGGTTTGACGGCGGTCAGAGGTCGCTTGACCGCGGTCAGGGATCGTTTGACCGCGGTCAGACGACCTCTGACTGCGGTCGTACGACGTGTGACTCCGGTCAGAGATCGTGCGACTCCGGTCGGACGCCGTCTGACTGCGGTCAGATGATCTCTGACTCCGGTCAGACGCCGTTTGACCGCGGTCGGGCGAGGTTTGACCGCGGTCAGAGATCGTCCGACTCCGGTCAAATGTCCGCTGACCGCAGTCGAACGCCATCGTGCCGCGTCCCGGATTCTCACCGGCTCGTTTCCGGGTGGGCCGACCGCCTCGGCATGGAGTCCTTCGGCGGATCGGCCAAGGAGGTTGCGGGCGCGATCTTGCTCGGGGCATCCAAAAGCTCGGAGAAGAGCTGATTGGGCTCCAGGCCGAACACGGCGCAGATCCGTAGCGCGACGTTCAGCCGCGGCAGGTCGAGCCCGTTCTCGTAGCGGTCGACCATCTGCCGGCGGACGCCGAGGGCATGGCCCAACTGGGTCTTCGACCAACCGGCGGCGACGCGAAGGCGTCCGATCCGGCGGCCGAGGCGCTCGGCCAGGGAGTGGGCCTCGTCGTCCAGGCCCGACAGCCATTGACCGACGCCATATTTGCATTGATCCACGGAGCGGAAACTAGCGGCGCCACGCGGGTCGTGTCAAGACACGAAAGTAGACAATCGATCCGGCGAAAGGAAACAACGGCACCTGCTCGGCACCCAAAAGCGGAATTCAGTTCACGTAGCCGAGCGACTTCAAGTGCTCTTCCTGGACCTTTCGCTCTTCGGCGCTCAGATCGCCGCCTACCGCTTCGTCCTCGTCTTCGTCGGTGCGGCTTTTATCGCGGGCGGAGTGGATCGAGGGCTGTTCCCAGTATGCCCAACGAACGCCGCCTTCCGAGGCCCCTTCGATCTCGACGCAGAGGCGGATCGAACGGAGCGCGAAGGCGCCGAGCGGGATCGTCCGGCGCCGCCAGGATTCCCCGCCGGCCCCGACGGTTTCGCGGAGGAGGACGGTCTTCTTGGCCGATCCGGCGCTCGTGAGATGCATCGTGAAGACCGGAGAGTCGACCGTGCCGTTCCACTGCCCGGCATCGACGCCGAATCCAACCTCGGCGCGCGCGCCGAACGGGAGAACGAGGTCGCTGCAAACGCTCTCGGCGGCGAGCACCGTGCGCGGTTTTCCTTCGATCACGACTTCGGCCCGCGCCCCTTTGCGGGCGAAGCGGTAGGCGTCGCGATCGACATACGCGTAGCCCACGGGCGGCACGATCGGCTTCGGTGTTGCCCAAGCGAGCCGCGCGAGCTGCGGACAGGCGTCGCGCGCCACACGCACGGCGCGCACCGGCTCGTAGGGGGGCGCCCATTCCCAGACCACGTCGCCCGCTCGGGTGATCTCGAACACCCGGCCGCCGCGGGTGGAAGTGATCAGGACGTTGCCGTTCGCAAGGAGCTGTTGGAGCCCCCCGGTCGGGGTGAAGAATCCCGGCGTCCGATAACGCCAGGAGACCACGCCCTCGCGCGGGTCGATCTCCAGGATCTCGCTCTGGCGATCGGAGGAGAAGCTCCGCTGGCGGTTGTTGAAGACCTGGATCTTTCCCGGCTCGACCCCCGGTCCGTTCATCAACGCTTCGTGCTGGCGGTCGAGCCCGTCGCGGAACGACCAGACGATCGCGCCGCTCGCGCGGTCGACGACGAAGATCGCGTTCAGGTTGCGCGCCGAGAGCAGGAAGTTGCCCGGACGGAAACGCGCGTCCCCGGCGGCGAACCAGGGATTCTCGGGCAGCTCCTGAAGCGAATTGATATGCGTGAGGTCGTTCGGGTGCGCCGCTTTCGGCGGCAAGATGGAGTCGACCTGCTCGGCCGCGCGCCAGGTCCAAACGGCGTGCCCCTTCCGGTTCACCTCGAACAGCGTGTCGCCTTTCGCGCCGTCCTCCATCGCCAGCACCAGGGTGTTGCCGTTCCGGAGGCGGATCACGTCGTGATGCGGAAAGCCCTTGGGGACGCTCCATTCCCAGGTCTGCCGCCCGTTCCAATCGTATTCGACCACTTGGTGCCCCAGGCCGATGCCGAGGATCGAGCCGTCCGGCAGCAGACGCACGCGCGACTTGATCCGCGCCGCGCGCCAGGCGTGGACCGGCCGGCCGTTCATGTCGAGCAGGATCGGAATGCGCAGATCGTGGAGGGTTAAGGTGTAGCCATTCTCGGCGCGCGATGGATCGTAGAGCGTGACCCACGCGGGGTCCACAGCCCGGATTTTCGGCGCGGCGGGCCGCTCGTCAGGCCTGCCGCCGCAGGCGACGGCGACGAGCGCCGAAAGCGCCAGAGCGGTGAGGTCGAGTCGATGCATGGGCCAGGAAGGAGGAGAACGAGCAGGGATGATAACCGGTCTCGAGATCGGCTTCGGCTTGCCGCGACAGCCCTCACCCCCGACCCCACTCCCAAAGGGAGAGGGGAGCAAAACAAAGAAGCTGCTTGCCGTTCTCCCTTCTCCCTTTGGGAGAGGGGCCGCGGGTGAGGGCTGAGACGCCGACGACTTTGTGTTAGAAGCGCACATTGACGCGGCTCGATATCTCCGTTAGCTTGGCTCTTCGTTCGAACGCCCACGAGACTCTCGCCATGATCGTCCGCACACATCCCGGTTGGGAGCTCACGATCTACACCGGGCCCGACCCCTACGACATCGACAACGGCAACGTAGACGTCGAGGTCGGGTTCGTCGACGGCCGCCGGTTCGGCGCCACGTTCTTCACCCTGCGCAACATTCAAAAACAAATGGAGCAGGACCGCATCTCGGGCGAGAGCGGCGGCGGCCAGTACTTCTCGTGCCGCGATCTGGTCGTGGTCCGGAATCTCGCCCCCGCGACGATCGAGTCGGCGGTCGAAGCGATGATCCGCGAGGATTCGCTCGACGAGATCCTGCTCCCGCTCGAAGACGTCCTCGGGGACATTCCCGGGGCCAGCTAAGCGACCTGACATCAGCGGCGTAATCCGGTTCGCCGCGTGGAGACTTCAGCCATGACGACCGACCTCGACCGGACCTCCTCCCGTCACCGCTCGCCCGCTTCGATCCTCCGGCTCGCCGCGGGTTTCTTCCTCGGCGCAATGCTGGCCGGGTTCGCCGGGCTCGCTCCTTCCCCGCTTGCCGCCTTCACCCTGCCGGACGGGTTCACCCAGGAGGTCGCCGCCTCCGGATTGGCGAATCCGACCGCGATGGCGCTCGCTCCGGACGGGCGGATCTTCATCACCCAGCAGGGCGGCGACCTCCGCGTCTGGGACCACGGCCTGGTCGCGGCGCCGTTCCTCCAGCTCGACGTCGACAACGATGGCGAACGAGGATTGTTGGGGGTGGCGCTCGACCCGCAGTTCGCGACCAACGGCTTCGTCTACGTCTACTACACGGTACCCTCTGAGCCGAGACACAACCGCGTCTCGCGCTTCACGGCGAACGGCAACGCCGCCGTGCCGGGCAGCGAAACCATCCTGCTCGATCTCGACAATCTGACCGGCGCCACCAACCACAACGGCGGCGCGCTCCATTTCGGTCCCGACGACAAGCTCTACATCGCCGCGGGCGAAAACGCGACGTCGTCCAATTCCCAGACGCTGGGGAACCTGCTCGGCAAGATCCTGCGGATCAACAAGGACGGCTCGATCCCGAACGACAACCCGTTCTTCGGCCAAGCGCAGGGAAAGAACCGCGCGATCTGGGTGCTCGGGCTGCGCAATCCCTACACCTTCACGTTCGGCCGCACGAACGGCCGGATGCTGATCAACGACGTCGGCCAGAACACCTGGGAAGAGATCGACGACGGGGCGCGCGGCGCCAACTACGGCTGGCCCAACACGGAAGGGCCGACCAACAACCCACTGTACGTGTCGCCGCGATTCTCGTATCAGCACGGCGACGGCGGAACCCGCGGCTGCGCGATCACCGGCGGCGCGTTCTACGATCCGCCGACCGAACGGTTTCCCGCCGACTACCGCGGCGATTATTTCTTCGCCGACTTCTGCAACGGCTGGATCCGCCGGTTGGATCTGGGCAGCGGTGCGGCGATCCCGTTCGCCTCCGACGTCGAGGGGGCGGTCGACCTGCGAACGGGACCCGACGGCAGCCTCTGGGTTCTCTCCTATTTCGGCGGTACCCTCGTGCGCGTCGGTCATGAGGACGAAGAGCCCCCCTTGCCGCGGAAGGTTCGCGGCCTCGCCGGCAACTACTTCGACGGACCGGCGTTCTCCGGCGCCGCGATCGAACGGCTCGACGGCCCGATCGATTTCGACTTCGGCGGTGGGGCTCCCCTGCCGGGAATCCATCCGGAGAGCTACTCGGTCCGCTGGATCGGCCAGATCGAGGTGCCCGTTTCCGGCACCTATCGTTTCGTCACCGAATCGGACGACGGCGTGCGGCTCTGGGTCAACGGGGTCCGGATGGTCGACAACTGGGGCTCGCACGGTGTGGAAGAAGACTCCGGCACCCTCGCGCTGGCGGCGGGGCGGCGCTATGCGATCCGCCTCGACTACCGCCAGGACGCCGGGCAAGCCGTGATCCGCCTCTCGTGGGAACCGCCGGGCGCCGGGCGCAGCCGGGTGCCGGCCGACGTGCTGTTTCCTCCCGCGCTCCTGGTGACCGGCTCCTCCGTGCTCGGCGCGGGCGATGCCGCCGTCAAGGCGCGCCTGGAGAGCCTCGGCTTTGCGGTCACTACCCGCGCCGCGGCCGCTTCGGTCGAGCGCGACGCCCGCGGCAAGGCGCTGGTGGCGATCTCGTCGACCGTCTCCGGACCGGATGTGAACACCAAGTTCCGCGCTTCGCTCGCCCCGGTGCTCACCTGGGAGTCCGAGCTGTTCGACGATCTGGGCCTGACCGGCGCGCGCTCCGGCCGCGACTTCGGCCGGATCGGCGGCCAGCGGGCCGCGTTCGTCTTCGACCCGGCAAGCCCGCTCGCCGCCGGGTTGTCGGGAAACGTCACGATCGCCGCCGTACCCTCGTCGTTCGCCTGGGGCCGGCCGCGCACCGCCGCGCACATCGTGCTCCAGAGCACCGGCACGGCGCGCCGGCCGCTGGTCTTCACCTACGAGCGCGGCGACGGACTGGTCGGCCTGACCGCCCCAGCCCGGCGCGTCGGGTTCTTCTTGGGCGACGCGACCGCGGCGAGCTGGAGCGCGGACGGCGCCGCCCTGTTCGACGCCGCGGCGATCTGGGCGACCGGGCAGTGAGCCGCCTGCTCATTCTCGGTCTCGCGTTGGGCCTTCTCGCCCCCGCGCTCGTCCGGGCAACTGAGCAGACCCTCCACGTCCGCGCCGGCACGGTGATCCGCAAGGCGCCGAACACCAAGGCGCCGCGGATCGCCGTACTGGCCGATCCGGCCGACCTGCCGCGGATCGGCCAGCAGGGCGTCTGGGTGCAGGTTCGATGGCAGGACAAAATCGGCTGGGTCTCGCTCACCGGCCAGGCGGTTGCCGACGGTGCCGAGCCGCTGCTCGGATCGGCGGCCGAGCCCACACACCCGGTCCCCGCGCGAAAGGCCGATTCCGAGCGCTTCGCCCGCGCCCGCGCGTTGCTCGGGGCGTCGAGCGAAAAGTCCGCGCAGAACGCCCGCCTCGGCCCCTACCCTCTGCTCACCGACCTGGCGGCCCCCGAGCGGATCGCGTTTCTGGATCGGGTCGCCGGTCAGGTGGAATCCGCCTACCGCGAGCGCTACGGCCGGACGCCGATAGGAACCTCGGCCGAGACCGTCCTGCTGTTCGAGCGCGAGGGGACCTACCGCACCTATCAAGATGCCGAAGGCGCGCTCGCTGGGGCCGAGGCGAGCGGCCATTCGGGCTACGGCCTGGTGGCGATCTGGGACGGCGGCCGGCCGACCCGCGAGATCGCGGAGACCCTGGTCCACGAGATCGTCCACCTGTTGAACCGCCGCGCGATCGGCCCGCAGCTTCCTCCCTGGCTCGACGAGGGGATCGCCGACGATCTAGCCCATTCGCGGATCGGAGACGACGGCGCGCTCCTGCCCGAAACCCTCGGCGGCACGGCGTTTCGAGCCGGCGCGAGAATCCAATACTTCGGCGCCCGCGCCGCCCTGCGCCAACTGGTCGAAGCCCAAGGCGAAGGGATCGCGCCGAGCCTCCCCGACCTGCTCGCCATGCCCTGGGAGCGCTTTGTCGGCGAGGGCGCCGACCTCCACTACGCCCAGGCGTCGTTCTTCATCCGCTACCTTCTCGCGGGTGAGAACAGCGCGCTCGCGCCCGGATTCCGTGCCTTCTTGGGAGCGGTGGCGGACGGCGGCGAGCCTTCGGCGGTTGCGCTGGAGAAAGCTCTCGGCAGGAGCTGGCCGGAGCTGGAGCTGGGGTTCCGAGCTTGGGTGGTCGCGCAGAGCGTGTGATCGTTCCGCCCATGAGCTGAAAATCGATCGCCCGAAGTATCGGGATGAACGCCCCCTTTTACGTCTTGTAGGTCCAAACAGCGGCCTCGTCGGAGCGAGGCCCTCGGGAGGACCCAAGAATGGCGGGTGGTCACGATCAACTCTGGAAGGATCTGATTCAAGCGTTTCCGGCCGACTTCGTACGGCTGGCCGGGCCGGATCTCGCGTCGCGGCTGCTGGCCTACAACCGTCTCCTCGCCCTGCGCTTCGACCTGCCGGTGCAGACGTTCGTGCTGTACCTGCACGGCGGCCCCGTGGGGGCTCAGGTGGTCGAGCACGCGGAGGAGTCGGTGGGTTTCGTGGGCACCCGCTTCCGCTACCGCAGCCTCGGACTCTCGCGGGCTCGCGCCGAGGATTTCCTCGTGCGCCCCGAGCCGCTCGCCTGGGTCTGCGCGGCGCTCGCCCGGCCGCCGGGTCGGGACCGTCGCGCTCTGAGACGGAAGTGTCTATCGAAAATCGCGGCGGCCCAGGGGCTCGACGACGCGTCGCGCTTCCGGCTGTTCAACGGAGTGGCAACCTATCTAGAATTGGACCGAGGCGCCGCGGCGGAGTACGCGGCGCTGCGAGCGGCCGAAGTCGGCCCGGAGGAAAAGATGCGACCGATTACCTGGGAAGAGAAGGTCGAGGCACGGGGCGTGGAGCTGGGCGTCGAGAGAGGTTTGGCTCGGGGTGAAGAGAAGGGTATGCGCGAGGTTCTCCTACGTCTGTTGAAGAGGCGCTTCCCCGCCCTCTCCGGCCGCGCGGTCGAGCGGGTCCAGGCGATCCACTCAACCGAAGAGCTTGGCGCACTGGCCGAGCGGCTGTTGACCGCGGGTTCGCTCGAAGAGATCGGACTGGCGTGAGAAAAGCGAAGCTCTACGTCCCCACACCCAGCGGCTCCTCCTCCCGCCAGACCTCCGAGCCGTCGGCGTAGTGCTCGCGCTTCCAGATCGGAACCTCCGCCTTGAGCCGTTCGAGCGCGGTGCGGCTCGCCTCGTAGGCCTCGGCGCGGTGAGGGGAGGCGACGGCGATCGCCACGCTCGGCTCCCCGACCGGCACGTCGCCCAGGCGGTGGACGATCGCGACGCGCAGATCTTTGCCCCCCGCTTCGAGGTCGGTGACGATCTCGGCGAGCTTTTGTTCCGCCATCCGGCGGTAGGCCGAATAGGTGAGGCCGAGAACCGACCGCCCGGCATGGGCATCGCGCACGGTGCCGAGGAAAAGAACCAAGGCGCCGCGCCCCGGTCCGGCCACCGAGGCGGAGACTGCGGCGACGTCGATCGATCCGTCGGTGAGCGCCGCACGCGGCGGTCCGACTTCCGAGTCCGGGGCGCCGCCCGAGACCGGCGGCAGCAGCGCCACTTCGCAACCGGGGACGAGCGTCTCCTCCGGCCCTACCAGGCGCCCATCGACCGCGACCGCAAGGCGCGGCCAGAGTCGGGTGAAACCGGGATGCTCGGCGAGCAGGAGGGAGCGGAGATCCGCGACGGTCGCACCGTCCGGGACTTCGATTTCACGCTCCTGCGCTCCAAGGGCGTCGGAGGCCGTGGCGAAGGCGAGCAGGCGAATGCGCATGGCGCCCGAGAGGATAGCGCCTCTCGCCCTCTATAATCGCCCTCCCGAATCTGGAATCCCGGGAGGGGCGACGCGTGGCGATCATCGAGAGCAGGCTGACGAAAAACGAGACCTTCGACAAGAACGCCGCTCACTGGCAGGCGGAGGTCGAGCGTCTGCGCGGGGAAGAGGCGAAGATCCGGCTCGGCGGCGGCGAGAAGGCTCAAGCGAAGCAGCGCGGCCAGGGGAAGATGACCGCGCGCGAACGGGTGGCCGCCCTCTGCGATCCCGGCTCGTCGTTCCTGGAGCTGGGGCTTTGGACGGCGTACGGGTTTTACGCGGAGTACGGCGGAGCGCCGGCCGCTGGAGTGGTGACCGGCCTCGGCTCGATCCACGGCCGCGACGTGGTGGTGGTTTCGAACGACGCCACGGTCAAAGCCGGCGCCTGGTTTCCGCTCACCTGCAAGAAAGTCCTTCGCGCGCAGGAATTCGCGCTCGAAAACCGCCTGCCGATCGCCTACCTGGTCGATTCCGCCGGAGTCTTCCTGCCGATGCAGGACGAGATCTTCCCCGATCGCGAGCACTTCGGCCGGGCGTTTTACAACAACGCGCGGCTGTCGGCCGAAGGAATCTTCCAGATGGCCGCGATCATGGGCTCGTGCGTGGCGGGCGGGGCGTACCTCCCGATCATGAGCGACGAGTCGCACATCGTCGAAGGGACCGGCTCGATCTTCCTCGCCGGCGCCCACCTGGTCCAGGCCGCGATCGGCGAGAAGATCGACAACGAAGAGCTGGGCGGCGCGCTGGTCCAATGCGACATCTCGGGCGTCGTCGATCATCGCCATCCGGACGACGCAACGTGTCTCGCGAAGATCCGCAGCCAGTTCGCGCAGCTTTCGATCGGGGCCACCGCGCCGTTCGCCCGCCGCGAGCCGGTCGCTCCGCTCTACTCGCCCGAAGAGCTGTACGGCGTGATGCCGATCGAGCGCAACAAGCCGTACGACGCCCACGAGCTGCTCGCCCGGCTGCTCGACGGCAGCGATTTCGACGAGTACAAAGCGACCCACGGCCGCACTCTGGTCTGCGGCACCGGCTGGATTAACGGCCGGGCGGTCGGAATCGTCGCGAACCAACGCTCGATCGTGGCGCGGAAGACGGGAACCGGCGCGGCGGATAAAGAGCTGCAAATCGGCGGCGTGATCTATTCCGACTCGGCGGACAAAGGCGCCCGCTTCGTCGAGCTGTGCAATCAGAAAGGGGTTCCGCTGCTGTTCATTCAGGACGTCACGGGATTCATGGTCGGCAGCCGCGCGGAGCGGGGCGGCATCATCAAGGACGGCGCGAAGATGGTGAACGCGGTCGCCAACTCCGTGGTGCCGAAGATCACGCTGTTCGTCGGCAACTCCTACGGCGCGGGCAACTACGCGATGTGCGGCAAGGCCTACGGCGCCCGTTTCCTCTACGCCTGGCCCTCGGCGTCGATCGCGGTGATGGGCGGCGACCAAGCGTCGAAAACCTTGCTCTCGATCCAGCTCAAGAACCGGGGCGCCGACGTTTCGGAGGAAGAAAAGCAGCAACGCCTGGCCGAGATCAAAGCCCGCTACGACGCCGCGATGAACCCCCGCTACGCCGCGGCCCGCCTCTGGGTCGACGCGATCATCGATCCCGCCGAGACCCGCGAAGTCCTCGCCCGCTCGCTCGCCGTGGTCGCTTGCAATCCGAATCTGCCGGCGTTCCGGACCGGGGTGTTGCAGACATAAACCGCCATCCGCCTTTCGTGCTACGCTCTCACCATAGCCTGCTAATTCTTGCAACCTGCTGCCCGGGTCTTCGCCGGGCTGGAGGGAGTGAATCTCCACGTGGCGAGCGAGGCACCCGTAGCGCGCGATTACGAGGCGAGCGAGATGCAGCTCCTCTTGGAGGAAGTCTGCTGCGACTTGAGCCGCTTCGAGCATCTGACTCGCGACGGCTTGCGGCCGGAGCAGGTCGAGATCCGCCGCGAGCACTATCTCGGCCCGCCCCAGCGGTTCGCCGACATCCGGGTCGCGCCGGTTGGGCAGCCCCACTACTTCATCGAGATCAAGACCGGCAGCTCCGACGAGGCCGTGGTCTCCTCTCTGCTGCGAAAGTACGCGCAACCGACGGCCGAGATCGCGCAGGCGAACCGCCTGGTCGTGGTGATCGACCGCGAGCGACGACCGAATTGGCCACGGGCGCACCAGGAGCTGATCGAGAAGCTGCCGCCGACGCTTCAGCTCGAGATCTGGGATCGGGCGACCATGCTGGAGATGATGCAACGGCACTTCCGGATCGAAGTCCGCGAGCTGTCGCTGGAGGTTCTGCTCGACATCCGCCAGGCGATCGACGTGGCCAAGGGCTACTATGCCTTCGGCGGTCCTTCGCCTGAGGAGTACGTCCACGACCCGCTCCAAGCGAGCCTGCTTTGGCACTTCAGTTTCTGGCAGTTGCGTCAACTGCGCGAGCTGCACAATCTCTCGCCGCGCAACATGATGCGCCCCGGGATCTACCGCGGCGTCGCGGTCATCCTCGCCGACCTCTCCTCGTTTTCGAGCTTCGTCCGCGACACGCCGTATCCCGAGATCATCCGTGCGAGCCTCACCTCGTTCTACTCGAAGACCCGCGACCAGATCGTCAACAGCGGCGGCGTGCTCAGCCAGTTCGTGGGCGACGAGGTGGTCGGGATCTTCGGCCTGCCTCAGAAGGAGCCGGGCTTCGTGCGTTGCGCGTACGAAGCGGCCCAGGCGATGCTCGACATCGGCCTCTCGGTCTCAAGCTCCTGGCAACAACAGATCGACCGCGTCCAAGCGACCAGCGGTCTGCATATCGGCATGGCGATCGGCGACCTGCAGGTCGTTTCGCTCCGGCCGTTCAGCCGCATGCACATGGGCGTGATCGGCGACTGCGTCAACGTCGCGGCCCGCCTGATGTCGGTCGCCGGATCGGGCGAGATCGTGGTCACCAACAGCTTCCACCAACAGCTGGAGGAGTGCCAACGGCAGGACTTCCACGAGATCGACGCGGTCGAAGCGAAAAACGTCGGCCGGATCAAGGCGTGGAAGGCGGCGGTCCACCGCGAATGAGGCCGTAGCGCGCGCTCAACTTGGCATCATCCCGCGGGTTATCTCGACCTGAAGGACGGCGTCCTTCGCCTGCTGGCTTTCCGCTCCATAGGTCGCCACGAGAATCCGATAGGCCTCTTCGAAAAGGGACATCGCTTCTTCCAGAAATCCCTGGCTCCGGCGGATCATGCCGAGGAGGCTCGACATCGTCGCGACCTGGGGAACGTCGGAGCCGTAAGCCTTCTTCGCAACGCCCAGCGCCCGGCGGGCGAGCTGCTCCTGCTCGCCGACATCCCCGCCCGTGGCGACGAGGACCAGCGAGAGGTTATAGGAGAACAAAGCGATGGCGGGACTGGAGGGACTGAAGGTTTTCTCGCCGATCGCCAGAGCGCGCCGCGCAAAGGCCACGGCTCCCGCATTGTCAGGTTTCGTGATGAGGATCTGCGAGAGGGCGTTGGCGTCCATCGCGACTTTCTGGTGCTCGGGGCCGAAGACCTTCTCGTCGATCGCGAGCGCCCGGCGAACGTTCTTCTCCGCCCCTTCGTAATCCCCTTTGGCTTGAAGCAGCGCGCCGAGACTGCCGGCGAGGGTTGCGACTTCCGGATGCTCCGGTCCGAGCGCCGCCTCGGCACGGGTGAGCGCCTGGGTGAGCACCTCGTACGCACCTTGAAGGTCACCCTTCTGGTGCAGTTCCTCCGCCCGAATGTCCGCCGCGATTCGATCGAGCACGAGCTCTCGACCCGCAAGTCGGGCAAGCTCGCGCAGATCCGCGTCGAAGCCCGCCAGAGCGTCGGCAAGTTTTTTCGCGTCGCCCGGCTGCCCGGCGGGCGCGGCAAGGCGCGCCTCGCGCAGCTTGTCGAGCGCGGCCGCATCTCCCTTCAAACGCGCGTAAATCCGAGGCACGCCCGAGTCGAGCTCCGCCCGGGTCAGAGCGCAGCCGTTCCATCTCTCGGCAAGTCCCGACATCCACTGATTCCATTCCGAGATCTCGGAGAGGGGCTGACGAAACAACCCAGGATCCACGGCCGCCTGCGGTGCGAAGGAAAGCCAGGCGGCAAACGGTAAGGCAATCGGCGAGTAGTCGAAGCGATAGTCAAGCTCGTCCACCGACACCGCCGTCCGCTTCTCGCCTTTCGGGCAGAGGATGGGCTTCGCGTCCGCGTGGGCGTCGTTCGCCCATCCGAGACCGACCGCGAGCGTTAAGCCTAAGGCGCAGAGCTCTTTCGCCGACCGCGCCCGGGTGAGCACTTGATGGATCGACATCGGCCGATGACCTCCCTCACTCTGTTCGACGCAAGATATCGTGCAGAGTATTAGACGCACGGGCGTTCAGAGGAGAAAAGTCCATGAGCCGATCCGAGATCCCAAGCGTCGAGGCGCTGGTGGACTATTTCGAGAAAGTGCGTGAGCGGACTCGCCGCATCGCCCTTTGCATCCCGCCCGAGCACATCGAGTGGACCTGGCGCGAGGGCAAGTTCACGCTAGGCGATCTGCTGCGCCACCTGGGCGCGATCGAGCGCCACATGTTCGCCGAAAACGCCCGCTGCCTTCCCAGCCGCTATCCCGGCCACGGCCGGGACCTGGCCGAAGGGCGCGACGCCGTGCTCGCCTACCTCGATCGCATGCACACTGAAACGATCGAAATCCTCCGTTCTTTGAGTCCCGAAGACCTCGCCGCCCGCTGCCAGACGCCCGGAGGCGCCGCGATCCCGGTCTGGAAATGGCTCCGCTCGATGATTGAGCATGAGATCCACCACCGAGGCCAGATCTACCAATACCTCGCAATGCTCGACGTGCCGACGCCGCCGCTTTATGGGTTGACCGAGGAGGAGGTGAAAGCTCGGAGCGGAAGTGAGGGCTCTGGTTGATGAGGCTCCATTGGGCCGCCGTCTGCGCTCGAACGCCTTTCGTGCGAAAATCGCCTGGCTATGCAGCCTGAGCCCAAACCGCACCTCTCCCCTGTGGAGTACCTGACCCTCGATCGGGAGGCTGAGGAGCGGAGCGAGTATCTGGACGGCGAGATGTTCGCGATGGCGGGAGGCAGCCGCAAGCATGCGCTGATCGCGGCGAACCTCATGATTGACCTGGGTAGCCAGCTCCGCAACCGCCCTTGCGAGACCTACGGCAGCGACATGCGGGTCTGGGTCGAAGCGTCGGGGCTCTACACTTATCCCGACATGTCGGTGGTGTGCGGCGAGCCGATCTTCGGCCCGGACGGGCGAGAAGACACCCTGCGCAATCCGATACTCCTCATTGAGGTGCTTTCTCCGTCGAGCGAGGCGTACGACCGCGGCAAGAAGTTCGAGCACTACCGGGCGATCCCTTCGTTCCGAGAGTACCTGCTGGTGTCGCAGGAGAGTCCGCTGGTCGATCGTTTCCTGCGCCAGGAGAGCGGCATCTGGCTGTTCTCCACGGCGAGAGGGCTGGATGCCGAAGTCGAGTTGTCGTCGATCGGCGCGCGGCTCGCGCTGGCGGAGATCTACGCGAAGGTTTCCTTCGAGTAGAGGCGGCCAACGCTTAGGAGTTGGACGCTTCATCCGGCGAAAAGCGCCGGCGAGGACGCCGGCGGTCCCAGGAAAGAAGCTCCAGGTTCGTTGTGGTTACCGGGGCGCCGCTACGCGAGTGCCGCGAGATCGGTTCGGATTTCGGCGAGACGCTCGTCCCACGAGGCTTCGGCATCCTCTGGAGCGCGCAGGGCGGCGATGCGGTTGCGGTAGCGCTCGATCCGGTGGTGGGCTTCCGCCTGCCGGGCTTCGAGGGCGGGATTGGCGAGGCGCTCGGCGATCGCGGGGAGGGCGGCGAGATCGCGGCAGACGGGAAGGACGTCGCAACCCGCGAGGAAAGCCGCCGCGGTGCGTTCGGGCAGATCGCCCCAGGGGGCGAGCGCCTTCATCTCCGGGTCGTCGCAGACCGCGAGCACGTGCGGCCCCAGGCGGCGGCGAAGCAGGCGGTGGATGCAGGGGGAGAGGGTCGCCGGCAGCGCCTTGGCATCGTAGGAGGGGTAGGCCGCGTGGGAGATCATCACCGCACCCGCGAAGCCGCCGAGGGCGTCGAACGGTGCGAGATCGTCGTCCAACTCTTCGCGCGTGAGACGGACGACCGAGCCTTCGTGGTGGGTGTCCTCCCCCGCTCCCCCGAGCCCCGGATAGTGCTTGAGGCAGCCTCCGATGCCGCTCATGTGGAGGCCGGCGAGGAACGCCCGGGCGCGGGGCACGACCTCTTCGGGGCGGACGCCTAGGCAACGGTCGTCGAGCGCGTTGCCGGCGTGCCCTCGGTCGAGATCGACCACCGGGGCGAAATCGACGTCGAGATCGAAGAGGCGGAGCGCGCGGCCGACCGCCCGGCCGGCGGCGATCGAGGCGCTCGGCAGTTGGGCCGCGAGCCGTGACGCGGCGGGCGCGGGGGCGACCACGTTGCGCAGCCGGTCCACCCGGCCCCCTTCCGCGTCAATGGCAAGGATCGCTCGCGGCAGGATCGTCCGGATCGCGCGCACCAGGTCGAACAGCTGCTCGGGATCGACGCAGTTGCGGCCGAACAGCACGACGCCGCCCGGCTGATGCGCGGCGAGCAGATCGGCGCTCGGGCCTTCCAGCTTCGGGCCGGGCAGACCGACCCAGACGGGCTCGGCGGGGCTTGCTGGACTCATGGGATCAAACCGCTCATGACGAGAGCTTACCCTTGAGCGAGTGGAGCAGGTTGAGCGCGGCGAGCGGCGTCATCTGGTCGAGGTTCGCCGCGCGCACCATGTCGGCCACCACCTGGGCGGGCGGCGCAAAGAGCGACATTTGCGGGTCGGGCGGGCCGCTGGGAACCGGAGCCCGCGCCCCTTGCGCCAGGCGCGGCTTGCCGGTCAGGTCGTATTCGTGGGCTTCGAGGTTGGCGAGCACTTCGGCCGCGCGGACCACCACCTCGTTCGGCAGACCGGCGAGCCGCGCGACGTGGATGCCGTACGACTTGTCGGCGCTGCCCGAGATGACGCGACGGAGAAAGACGATCTTCTCGTCCCATTCGCGCACCGCCATCGTTCGGTTGATCACCCGGGGGAGCAGCTCGGCCAGCTCCGTCAGCTCGTGGTAGTGGGTGGCGAAAAGCACCTTGGCCCGCCCATGCTCGTGGAGGTGCTCGACGATCGCCCAGGCGAGCGACAGGCCGTCGAACGTCGCGGTGCCGCGGCCGACCTCGTCCAGAATTACCAGACTCTGGTCCGTCGCATGGCGCAGGATGTTGGCGGTCTCGATCATCTCGACCATGAAGGTCGATTCGCCGCGCGCGAGGTCGTCCGACGCGCCGACGCGCGAGAAGATCCGGTCGCAGACGGAGATTTCCGCCGAATCGGCCGGCACCCAGGAGCCCGCCTGGGCCATCAGCACGATCAGCGCGACCTGGCGCAGGTAGGTCGATTTGCCCCCCATGTTCGGACCGGTGAGCAGGACGATCTGCTCAGCTAACGGATCGAGATCGGCGTCGTTCGGCACGAACGCCTCGCGGCTCGCGGGCTCGACCACCGGGTGGCGCCCTTCGCGGATGCGCAGGATGCCACCCGCTGCGGTCATCTGCGGCCGGACGTAACGGCCGCGCGCGGCGACCTCGGCAAACGCCGCCAACGCGTCGAGCGATCCCAACGAACGGGCGAGCCGCGACAGCCCCTCGGCCGAGGCGGCGATCAGGGCAAGGATCGCGCGGAAATGCTCCGCCTCCAGCGCGATCCGCCGCTCGTCGGCCGAGAGGATCTGCTCTTCCAGCTCCTTGATCTCCGGCGTGACGTAGCGCTCTGCGTTCACCAACGTCTGTTTGCGAATGTAATCGGCGGGCACCCGGCCGGAGTTGGAATGGGTGATCTCCAGGTAGTAGCCGAACACCCGGTTGTAGCGAATCTTGAGCGAGGGAATCCCCGTCCGCTCCCGCTCGCGCTGCTCGACCGCCAAAATGTGCTGTTTGCTGTCGCGGGCGAGGGAGCGGTAGCGGTCGAGCTCCGGATCGACCCCCGCGGCAATCACGGCGCCATCGGAAGGCGACGGGGCAGGCGCCTCTTCAAGCCGGCGCACCAGCTCGGTCCAGAGGGCCGGGAGGGGGTCGGTGGCGGCGAGGTCGGCGAGCAGGGAGCGACTTGCCCTGTCAGCCCTCACGCCCGGCCCCTCTCCCAAGGGGAGAGGGGAGACAAGCAAGGACGTTTCTGCGGTTCCCCCCTCTCCCTCCGGGAGAGGGGCCGGGGGTGAGGGCTGCGGCACCGAGATCTCGGCCAGCGCCTCGGCCGCGGCGCGGAGCCCCTCGCGCAGGGCCGCCGCTTCGCGCGGCGACATGGTGCCGAGAACCGCCCGGGAGAGCACGCGCTCCGGGTCGCCGAGCCGGGCGAGCGCCGCACGCAGACGCTCGCGGCGCGCCTCGTCGGCCACCAACTCGCCCACCGCGACATGGCGGGCGGCGATCGTTGCCGGATCGGACAGCGGCCGGGCGAGCCAGTCGCGCAACGTCCGGCCGCCCGGCGGGGAGGCGGTCTTGTCGAGCACGGCGAGCAGGGTGGCCTTCCGCCGCCCCGAACCGGCAGCCGAGGCGCGCTGGCTCGCGAAGACCTCAAGGTTCGAAAGAGTCGTGGCATCCACGATCAGCCGGTCGCCCGGCTCGCGCACCGCGAGGTGGCGGACGTGTGACAGGTCGTTTCGCTGCGTCTCCCGGCCGTAGGCGAGCGCCGCGGCCGCGGCGAGGACGGCGGGCTCCCCCTCGTCAAGCCCGAAACCGCGCAGGCTTCCGGTGCCGAAGTGCCGGGTGAGCAATTCCGCCGCGCGCCGCGGATCGAACCGGCGGTCGCCGCCGAGGGGAGTGCGGCAGGGGCATTCCCGTTCGAGCTGATCGAGGATCGCACGCGGCAGCGTCCCTTCTTCGAACAGCGCCTCGCGGGGGGCGAGGGTGGCGAGCTGCTCGACCGCCTCTTCCTCCGAAGCGAAGCGGCGGATGAAGAACGCGCCGGTCGAAACGTCCAGGAACGCTGCCGCACCCTGCTCACCTGCCCAAGAGATCGAGGCGAGATAGTTGTCCTCCTTGCCATCGAGCAGATCGGGGGAGGAGATCGTCCCCGGGGTGACGATCCGGGTGACCTCGCGGCGCACGAGGCCTTTGGCCTGCGCCGGATCCTCCACCTGATCGCAGATCGCAACGCGCAGCCCCGCCGCGAGGAGTTTGGCGATGTAGCTCTCGATCGCGTGGTGCGGCACGCCGCACATCGGCGCTTCGTTTTCCGAGCCGCGGTTCCGGGCGGTCAGCTGGACTTCGAGGATCGGCGCCGCGCGCACCGCGTCGTCGTAGAACAGCTCGAAGAAATCGCCCATCCGATAGAGCAGGATCTCTTCCCGATGCACCGCCTTGATCTCCAGGTACTGCCGGAGCATCGGGGTGAGGTGAGTCGCGATGGCCGAGGGAGCGGCGACAGGGGCAGAGGGGGACACGGAGGGGAAGTATAGCGGGCCGGTGCTCCTATACTTCCCCGCGCATGTTGGTGCTCGCGCTCGATTCCGCCTCCCCCAGAGTAAGCATCGCCCTCGGCGACCTCCGGGACGGCCGGGTGGTCGCCGCCCGCGACGAGGTGGTCGAGCGCAGCTCCACCCGGCTGCTGCAACTGATCCGCGAGGTTCTGGAAGAGGCAGGGATCAAGCCCGGGGATCTCGAAGGCCTGCTCGCCCTCTCCGGCCCGGGGAGCTTCACCGGCCTGCGGATAGGGCTCGCCACCACGTTCGGGCTGCACCAAGCGCTCCGGATTCCGGCCGTGGCATTACCCACTCTCCGGGTGCTTGCCGCAGCCCTCACCCCCGGCCCCTCTCCCAAAGGGAGAGGGGAGCAAAATAAAAATGTCCCCGGGCTGTTCTCCCCTCTCCCTTTGGGAGAGGGGCCGGGGGTGAGGGCCCTCGGCGCGGTCGATGCTCTGCGCGGCGAGTGGACCGTGCAGCCTTTCCGAACCGGGCCGGCACCGGTGGAGCTGGGGCCGAGCGAGACGCTGTCGCCCGATGCCCTCGCCCCGTTCGCGCCGGCGGTCGTTATCGGATTCGGGATCTCCGCTGTGGCATCCCGCCCGGATTGGCCCGCGGGACTCACGGCGGTCCAGCCCGGCCCGCTCGCGCCGGTCGCTCTCCGCCTAGCGCATGCGGAGCCACCCGTTTGGGACCCGCTCGCGCTGACCCGGCCGCTCTACGCCCGGCCGCCCGCCGCGACCCTGCCGAAACCGCGCCTCGGTCTACTAGCCGCCGCCGTGGGGATCAACGATTGAACGGGATCGCGATCCGTCCAGCGACCGACGACGACCTCGCCGCGATCCTGGGTCTCGAAGAGGAAGGCTTCCCCGATCCCTGGGCGCTCGAAACTCTCGCCGCCGAGCTGCGTTTTCCCGGCTCGTTCGTGCTCGTCGCGGCTCCGCATCGCGCCGCCGCCCTCGGCTACGCCTCGTTCCGAACGGTCGCCGACGAGGCCGAGCTACTCCGTCTCTCGGTGGCTTCCGCCGCCCGACGGCAGGGCCTGGGGCGTCGGCTGCTCCAGGCCGGCTTCGCGGAGCTCTCCGCCCGCTCGCTCGCGAGCTGCTTTCTCGAAGTCCGCGCTGACAACGTACCCGCGATTGCGCTGTACGAACGGGTCGGCTTTCGCCTCTCGGGGCGACGCCAGGGGTACTACCGGGACGGCTCGGACGCCCTCGTCTACGCCCTGGCGATTTGAGCCCTCTCACATCCCTCCATTACCGCCTCTTTGTTCCCTTGAAGCCCCCGAAAGCGGGTGCTATCCTGCCGTCATCATCCTTCCCGCAATGCACGGCCCAAAGAACTCTTCACCCCGGCTCCCCGCCGGAAGCGCCGTTCCCCTCCGCCCATTCGATCGCCGCCCTGGCCTTCCGGCCGCGCGGGCGTTGTCCCACCAACCTCCAGGAGGAACACCACCATGCCCCAGACCGACGCCTTGAGAGAGGAGCTGCTGCGCACGGACGACGAGTTCCGCCACCTCCACGACGAGCACCAGGCGGCCAAGAAGAGACTTGAAGAGCTGTATCACCTCTCCCTCCCCTCTCAAGACGACGAGATCGAAGAGAAAAAAATCAAGCTCCACAAGCTGGCGCTCAAGGATCGAATGGAGCAACGCCTCCGCGAGCATCGCGAGGCCCTCGTCGCGGTCTAGAGATCGCCTGCGGGAGACCCGAACGGCGTAACCCGAGGTCGCCGAGACCTCCGAGTCGGTTTCTGTCGCTTTGCGCGGCCCTGTCGCAGATCGGCCGGTTCGTTTAGAGTTGCGCCTCCCCCGGGTCTCCTGTGGAACTTTCTCCGCTTTAGAATCGGATCGAGATCGAATATCCATGAGCTTTGCGCGAGAAGGCTGGCCCTTCGTCCTCCCGTTTCTTTTCCTCGGCGGAGCGTTGCTCTTCCTGGATCATCCGCGAACCGCCGCGGGCTTCCTCGTGCTGGCCTTTCTCGTCCTGCTGTTCTTTCGCGACCCGACGCGGCACTTCGAAGGTCCGGGCGACGTGATTTTGGCCGCCGCCGACGGCAAGGTGCTCAAGGTTGACCTGATCGAAGCCCCGGAGATCGGCCCCGGGCGATTCCACCGCATCGCGACGTTCCTCTCGGTGTTCGACGTCCACGTCCAGAAGGTGCCTACGGCGGGCGAAGTGGTCAAATCGACCCTCACGCGCGGCAAGATGGTCCCCGCCTATCGGAGCGACGCCGATTTGAAGAACGAGAACCATCTTTCGGTGCTCAAGCGTCCGAACGGCGACCTGGTGGGCGTGCGCCAGATCACCGGCCTGGTCGCCCGCCGCATCGTCTGTTATTTGAAGCCGGGCGAGCGGGTCCATCGCGGCCAGGCGCTCGGCCTGATCAAATTCGGCTCGCGCGTCGATTTGCTGGTTCCCGAGAGCTACGAGGTCAAAGTCCGCGTCGGCGATCGGATGAAAAACGGCGAGACCGCGGTCGCCGTACCCCGGGAGAGCGCGGGAGCGAACCCATGAGCGACGACGCCTCCCTCGCGACCCAACCGGCGGCGCCGGTTTCGCGCCGCGGCGCCCGGTTGCGCCGGGGAGCCTACTTGCTGCCCAGTCTGTTTACGATCGGCAACATCGTGATGGGTTTCTACGCCGTGATCTCCGGTCTGCGCGGCGAGTTCGGCAAAGCGGCGGCGCTGGTCTTCATCGCGGGTGTCTTGGACGCCTTCGACGGCCGAATCGCCCGTGCGTTCGGCACGGAGAGCGACTTCGGCAAAGAGTACGACTCGCTCGCCGACGTGCTCACGTTCGGCGCGGCGCCCGCCCTGCTCACCTATCTCTGGGGGATCGAGGCGCTCTCGCCGCGCGACGCCTGGCTGCTGCCGATGTTCTATCTGGTCTGCACGGCAACCCGCCTCGCGCGGTTCAACGTCCAGCACAAGATCGTCGACGTCCGCTACTTCGTCGGTCTGCCGGCCCCGGCCGCCGCAGGTGCGATCTGCTCGATCCTCTTCTTCGTTCCGGATTTGAACCCGGAATACCAGCGCCCGCTGCAGTGGATCACCGCGGTCGCCCTGGTGGTGATCGGCCTGCTGATGGTCTCGACCTTTCGCTATCGCAGCTTCAAGGCCGTCGGCAAAGGTAAACGGTGGAGCTATCGCGCGGTCGTGCCGATCGCGGCGATCGTGCTGACCATTTTCTACCTGCCGCGCGCGACCTTCTTGGCGATCGCGATTCTCTACACCAGCTCGGGCCCGCTCGCTTCGCTCACCGGGCGCCTCTCCCCGCGGCGAGATACGCCGCCCGAAGAGGCGGCGCCTCCGAGCGCACCCGGCGACTCCGGAGGACACCCCGCGGCATGAGCAAGTACGCGATCCTCCACCCCGCGACGATGCTCGGCAAGGAGCTGCGCGAGCGGCTCGGCGAGCGGCCGGCTTTCGCGGAACGTGATCCGCTGCTGCTCTCGACCGACGAAGAAGAGGTCGGCAATCTCACCGACGTCGCAGGAGCCGCCGCGTTCGTCGGCCGCTGGCAGGAAGGGGAGCTGGACAGCTGCGATGTCGCATTTTTCTGCGGCACCGGCAAAGAGACCCGCGAGGTTCTCGCGCACCGTCCGAGCGCCACCACCGCGATCGTGCTCTCGCCCGACACGGCGGCCAACACGGGGCGGACGGTTGTTTCCGGCGTCAATTCCGTAGCGCTCAAACCGGGCTCGGTCCTCGTTTCGCCCCATCCCGCGGTGATCCTGCTCGCCCACCTGCTCCAACCGCTGCGCGCCTTTGGCGTCGAAGAGGCGGTGGCGACAGTGATCCAGCCGGCCTCGATGCACGGCGAGCCGGGGCTCGAAGAGCTGTTCGAGGACACGCGGCGGATCTACACCCTGGGCGGCCGGAAGAAGACCCCCGTTTTCGGCCAACAGCTGGCGTTCAACCTGCTCCCCGCACGCCACGAGCCGGACCTGCTCGCGGCTCAGCTCGGCGAGGTGCTCGCGGGCGAGCCGCCGGTGGCGCTCGAAATCATCCAAGGCGGCATCCTCCACAGCCTCTCGGCGAGCCTCTGGGTACGCATGGCGAACGATCCGGGAGGTCCCGCGCTCCGAAAGGCGCTCGGCAAGCACCCGCATCTGATGCTCGCCGAGAACCCCAAGTTGCTCGGCCCGATCGACGCCTCTGGCGAAACCGACATCCTGGTCGGCAACGTCCGCCGCGACGCCGGCCCGGCGGGCGGCACCTGGATCTGGGCGGTGATGGACAATCTCACCCGCGGCGGAGTGATCAATGCCCTGGAGATCGCGGAGGCGGTGCTGGAACCGCCCGCCGCGCCCAATTGAGAACCCTCGGCAGTCTCGTCCTGCTGCTTTCGACCTTCGTCGCTCTGCCCGCTTCGGCGCAGGACGACGACCGCGCGGCCTGCGACCAATTTGCGCAGTGGAAGCCCGGCCCTGAAGCCGTCGCATCCCCGGCGGACGCGAACCGGTTCAAGTCCGAAACTTTGGGCTGCACCGACTACCTCTACGGGATCAACGGCCAGCCCAACGATTTTGATCTGGCCCGGCGCTGCTTCCTCACCCGGGGTGACTTCAACCAGTTCCTGGCGATGATTTTCGCCAACGGCTGGGGCGTCCGCCGGGATTACGATGCGGCGACGTACTTTCTTTGCCATGCGGAGGAGGGAATCGCTCCGGCGGAAGTGATCGGAATGCTCGAACACCTCGCCGGCATGCGAACCGCGAAAACCCCGGAGGATCTCGACTACTGCGCGGAGATCACGAGCGGCTTCGGCATGAGCGTTTGCCAGCAGCTGGACAGCGATCGCGCCGCTCCGGCGCTCAATGCGCGGATCGCCGCGGTCGAAAAGCCCCTCGACCCGGACGGCAAGAAGGCGCTTGCCGCCCTGCGCGCCGCGTCCGATGTGTTCGCCGAGGCGGACGCCGAACGCCAAGCGGAGGACAACCGTGGCGGCACGATCTACCCCTCGGCCGTCGGAAGCGCCGCTCAAAACATCTTCGAGACGTTCGTCGCCAAACTCGAACGCTACGCGAAAACGCGGGCGAACCCGGCAGACGCCGCGGCCGCGAAGCTCGCCGACGATCGGCTGAACCAGGCATTCCGCCAAGCGCGGCAAGCGTTCGAAAAGTGCGACGGCTGCGAAGAGACCGAGACGGTCCGTCACGAAGTCCTCCGCGACGCCCAACGCGCCTGGATCGCCTACCGCGACGCGTGGAAAACCTTCTACCAAGCCCGCTGGAAAGGCGCCGCCCCACCCGCCACGCTCGATCGCGAGATCACCACGGCGCTAAGTGCCGCGCGGACCGAAGAGTTGTTTGCGATCGGGAAGGACGAGGAGGGCGGCTAGGTTCTCTCTACAGCCCTTTGACCTTCACCGCCACCAGCAGCAGGCCGAAGCCGAGGATCCACGACCAGACCGCGATCTGGGGATCGACGTGGATAATCCCAAAGTGGGCTACCAGGGCTACCACGTAGAGAACGAGGCAAATGATCCAGGTGATGTTCTTCGGGGCGTTGCCGGTCGTTGCAGCCATGATGATGTCCCTCCTCAGGTGAGATCGAATGGAGCACGGCTCCCTCTCCACCACCACCGGAGAGACGGGTGCCATGCGGGCTGATGCAGGAAAAAGGCTGGCGGAGCCTAGAAGGGGTGAGCGCCGCTGTCAACGACGCAGAGCGGCAAAGAAAATCGCTTCGCGCCGCCGTGCGGCAAAATCACGCCGTTTTGTTAGCGGCCACCGCGCCGAAGCCGAGCAACTCCTTCAAATCGTCGAGGGTGAGCGGACCGCCAAGATTGCGCCCTTCGACCACTTCGGCGACTTCGCGGCTGGAAAGCAGCGCGGCGACGTCGGTGCCCGGCGCGGAGTCGTCGCCTCCGGCTTTCTCCCGCAGGAAATCTTCGAGCGCGGGCCAGCGGAGCGCGAGAATCGTCCAGAGCGCGAGCTTCTTTCTCCGCCCCTCGTGTGCCAGCACGTCGAGCCCCGAAAGAATCGCCAGATCGCGCCGGATCGCATAGGCGTTCAAGAGCCGTTTCATCGAGCGTGGATTGGGTTCGAGAAGCGGCGCAAACGGCTGAAGGAAGTACGAGACGCTCTGCTCTACTGCTGCGCTTGCGAGCCGCTCGACCGCGATCTGGCGTCGCGCCTGGGTGCGCAGCGGATCGTCCGCCTCGGCCGCTCCTTGGCTCTGGTCCAACCTCGCGACGACTTCCCCCTCGCTGCGGTCGTGCCGGAACTCGGCCCGCGCCTCTTGTTCGAGCGCGGCCAGGCGCTGTTTCGCCTGGACCGGATCGCCACCGAGCAGAAATCGCCAATACTCCTCCCGCACGCCGGGCGACAGTTCCGGCAACGAGACCGAGATCTCAAATGCTTTTTCCAGAAACAGCGAGCCGAGCCGCCGCCCTGGTTCGCGCACGCTTTCGGCGAACGCCTCGTAGGTTTTCTCGAAACAAGCGTGCAGCCAACGCTGGTCGGCCGCGATGACGTAGACCACGCGCGGATCGCGGAAGAGAGTTTGAATCCCTTCCAGGAGCTGCACGACATAACTCGCCTGGCAGCGATCGAGATCGTCGACGAAGACGGCGATCGGGCGATCGACGGTCCCTACCATGTTCTGGAAATGGCGCTGGATGCGATCCATCGGATCGGCCGCGGAATCGAGGAAGCTCTGCGCCGCGCGGGCCGAGCCAGAGATCAGCGAGCGGCTGCCGAACCATAACCAACCGCCCACCAAGGTGAGAAGCCCCAGAATGTCGGTGACTTTCTCCGCAACCTCGCCGGCCTCGCCCAGCGGCTTTTCCAACTGCGCGACGATCGTGGGCCGCAGGAAGAGATAGCCCAGCACGCCAACGGTCAAGGCAACGAAAGTGAAGATCAATAGGTCTCGTCGCTTGGTGGTAAACCGCCAAAGTCCCTCCCGCACTCTGAGCCAGATGCGCCGTCCCCAAGAGACCTGTCGCGCCGATTGACGAATGATCCCATCGAGCAAGGGCCACCAGGGAGGATCGAGCCGTTGGTTCTGCCAAGCGTTGAAATCGACCACTACCCAAGGCGAGGCCACCGTGGGAGCCGTCGGCTGTCCCCTCGGCCGCAACTCGCCTCGGAGCATCTCCAGAACCGAACTCTTCCCCGATCCCCACGGGCCGTGCAAGTGGAGCACGAAACTTCCCTGCGGCACCGGCCGGTCGGCGGGGCGATGCTCAGGATTCATCTC
Organism: Thermoanaerobaculia bacterium; assembly: GCA_035995205.1. GTDB lineage: Bacteria > Acidobacteriota > Thermoanaerobaculia > Multivoradales > UBA5704 > DASYKS01. The sequence goes on along the minus strand of DASYKS010000033.1, from coordinate 109,501 downwards.
GCGCCAGATCCGCTCCAATCGGATCGCGAGAGCCCGCGCGAAACCACGACGGCCTAGGCGATCGTCAACAGCTGGGCTATCGAGGTGGAGGGGAGTCGGGTCGTTGATCGGTTGCGGGGCGGGTGGAGCTTCAACGGGAGAGCCAGCCGCGGGTGTTTCGCTCTTGGGTTGCGGAAGGAGGAGAGACTCGAACTGCTCCTTGAGCTCGGAACGGAGCGCGGAGAGAAAGCTGTCCTGCGCTTCCAGATACTCGGCCAGTGGGGGCTCTAGATGAGCGAGACCGAGAATCAGCAGTCGGCCGTGGAGCTTAAGCACTCTCTGGGGGTCGAAGAGTTTCTGCACCTCGGACATCCACACGAGCGCCGGCTTTGACGTACCGATCGTCGGCCCGGGGAGTTGCCCGATCTCGCCCCCCTTGTTGGCACCGTACTCCCTGTGGTCCGCCAAAAGCTCGCGCACGAGCACGAACGGCAGCACGGCGCCGAGCGCCGCAACACGGGATAGAGCACCGGAGACGGAAGGTGTGTTCGGTCGTGGGAAGGGGAAGAACTGCGCTTCCGGCGGCGACTGCGAAAGGTCTATCCCCCCACTAGCCCCTGGCCGGAACTCATCCTCCAGCCAGCGGTCGGGATGTTGTGATTGCTCCGTCTCGACACCCTCGAAAGGCGCCTCGACCGGGGACTGCGAAGGTGCCTCCCGTTCTACATCGTCTAGGGCTGTCATGCGAACCTTCGCTCACCCCATCTGTTCGCCCGGCGGGTCGAAGAGGCAACAGACATGGCGAAAGTATAAGCCCGAGCTACGCCTTGGGGACCAATCTGCGCGGGTCTGCGAAAACCTCTTCCGGCCACATCGCAAGCTTCATGATCCCTCCGAGCTTCCCCGCTTTACGAAAGTAGGTGTCGTCAGCGGTCACCAAGATGGATCCGGACTCAAGCGCGACCGCGTGGTACAGAGTATCGAAGAGGTGATGGCCAAGATCGGCAGCGAGCTGAGCGGCGCGCTGGTACACGGTGACATTCGCAAGGACGGGAAGCTCCAGGGCATCGAGTAGCTCCAGGGCGGGACTGGCCTTTTCAGGCTTCTTGCGGGTAATCACCGCAGCAACCTCTGCGATCCAATGAGGAGGTTGCAAAGGAGAAGCAACGCCGACGCGAATCGCGGCAAGAAGAGAAAGGCTCTCGGGGATATTCTCCTCGCGATCCGAATCGGCAAAGACCCACTTGACGATGACGCTCGCGTCGACCACTACTCTCACGGACGACCCTGGCGTCGAGCTCGAGCAGCTTCGGCGGCGGTTACTTTGGGCATGCTCTGACGAAGCTCGAGCAAAGCGTCGATCGCCTTGGCTCGTCGATGTTGGCGCTGGCGTTCTTCGACCGCATCTTTCATCAGCTGCGTGATGATCGCGCTCTTGTTCTCTCCGGCGAACGTCTGCTGAAACGCCTCCTTGACCTCCTCGGGGACGCTGAAGTTGATTGTCGCGGTAGGCAAAAGAGTCTCCTCTTGTCGAAATCTTCCACAAGTTAGCCTAGCAGAACGACGTGGAGGGGCAAACGGATGACTGTGAGCGATGTCGAAGCCCGCCTCCCGGTAGTGGTAGCGTTCGCCCTCTACAGAACTCGGAGATTTAGATGTCCACGGCCCCCCCGCCCCCAACCGAAACCGCCAGCCCCGAGGTTCTTCGCCTCGGCGATCGTTCGTTCATTCAGCTCGAAGCGCCGAGCTTCACGGCTCTTTCGCTCGCCGAGAAACTCGTCGCCTGGCACCTGGTGCGCGCGGCGGTGCAGCTCGATCCGATCTATTACGACCAGATGGCCGACTACGGCCTTGCAGCCAAGCGTCTGCTCGGCGCGCTGGTCGACGTGCCTGAGAGGCTTCCGCAGGCGTTCAAGCGGCCGATCCTGGACTACGCGAAGTTGTTCTTCGCCAATGGCGGCAACCGGAACGATTCGACGGGACGGAAGTTCCTGCCCGACTTGACCGCCGCCGATCTTGCCCATGCGGTGAACCATGCGCGGGCGATGGGTGCGGCGCTCGGAACCGGTGAAGAGCTGGACCACCGGCTCGCCGACCTGGAAGCTCCCCTGTTCGATCCGGGTTTCGCCGCGATGCTCACCGAGAAGAATCCGCCCGAAGGGCTCGACCGGCTGGAAGCTTCGGCCACGAACCTCTATTCCGGCGTGCGGCTCGCCGATCTCGACGGCTTTTCCGAGCGCTATCCGCTCAACTCCCGACTGGTAAAACGGGACGGCCGACTGATTGAAGATGTCTACCGCGCGGGCACCGCCGACGGGAAAATCCCTCCCGGTCTCTACGCCAAGGAGCTGGCCGCCGCGAACCGCGAGTTGCGCGCGGCGGCTGACCTTGCTCCCCAGGCGCAGGCCGCAGCACTCCGCGCGCTCGCCCACTTCTTCGAGACAGGAGCGCCCGAGGATTGGCTCGCCTACAACACGCTTTGGCTGGAAAGCGACGGCGAGATCGATTTCGCAGCCGGGTTCATCGAGGTCTATCGCGACGCGCGGGGCGCCAAGGGATCGGCCCAGATGGTGGTCACCGTGCGCGACCGGCATCTCGATCCGTTGATGCGCGGGATCGCCGCCAATGCGCTCTATTTCGAGCACCGGATGCCGTGGGACGACCGGTGGAAGAAGCTCGAAGTGATCGCGCCGGTCGGCAAGGCGGCGGAGACGATCGTCGCGACCGGCGATTTTCATGCCTCGGCGATCGGCGTCAACCTGCCGAACGAAGAGGAGCTACGCGCCACGCGCGGCTCGAAGAGCATGCTGTTTTCGTCCTCGATGGCGGCGATCGGCAGCGTCCGGGGCAGCGCGGTCGCCGAGGAGTTCTCGCCCGATCCGGAGCATGTGGCGGCGTTCGCCCGTTGGGGCAAAATCGCGCACGAGCTGCACGTGGCGCTGCATGAGATTCTCGGCCATGGCTCCGGCCGGTGCGAGGTCGAGGGAGACCCGAGCGTCCATCTCGCCGAGGTCTACTCAACACTCGAAGAAACCCGCGCCGATCTGGTCGCCTATTGGCACTGCTTCGATCCGAAGCTCGGCGAGCTCGGCGTGGACGACGTCGAAGAGGTCGGCCGCGAGTCCTATCGCCAGCTCGCCCGGCTTGGCTTGAGCACGCTCAACCGCTACCCGGAAGGGGACACGATCGAAGAGGACCACGACCGCAATCGCCAACTGATCGTGAGTTACCTGATCGAGGAGGGGGCGTTCGTCCGCTTCGAGCGGAACGGCCATTGGTACATCGACATTCGGGATTACGACGCCGCGCGCTCTGCGGTCGGACGGCTGCTTTCCGAAGTAATGCGGATCAAGGCGACCGGAGACGTCGAAGCGGGCCGGAGACTGGTGGAGCGCTACGCGATCCGCTTCGACCCTTGGGTGCGGGACAACGTGATCGCCCGCTATCGGCGGTTGGAAATCCCGACCTTTTTTTCCGGCGTCTACTCTGATCTCACTCCGGTCCGCAACAGCTCCGACGAGATCGTGGACATCGCAATCTCCTACCCACGCGATCCGCTCGCCCAACAGCTGGCGTTCGCCCGGGAGAACGGGACGTTGGGGTTTAACTGGTCCGAAGGAGAACCTACGAGATGACCCCTCTCGAACCGTTGATCGCCGGCGTCGGCGACTGGCACGGCACAAGCGTGCTTTTAGATCCTCATGCCGGCCTGAAAGAAGAGTGCGCCTCCACCGCCCGGGTCGTGCCTCTCCTCGGAGGTCGCTTCGTCCGGCTCGATTACAGCTGGAGTTACAAAGGCGCGCCGCAGGAGGGATCGATTCTGATCGGCTTCGAGACGAAGCCCGAAGTGGTCACGGCGCATTGGATCGACGGTTGGCACATGAGCGAAAAGGTCATGGCCTGCCGCGGCGCCAGGCCGACCGATGGGACCTTCTCGGTGCTTGGCAGCTATGAGGCTCCTCCGGGGCCGGATTGGGGTTGGCGCATCGACCTCGCCCCCGGAGACGGCACGCTCCGCCTCGCCATGTACAACCGCTGGCCGGACGGAACGCAAGAAGACCTGGCGGTCGAGGCGATCTACACTCGCGGTTGAGGAGACCCCGATGAAAACGACACCTCTCGCTCTGGTCGCGCTTGCGGCCCTGCTCCTTGCCGTGCCCCCCGTCCAAGCCGACCAGGCTGCGTCGCGCGCCCAGCTCGAAAAGGACGGCCTTGCATTCACCAGCGAATCGTTCTTCCAGACGATCGCCAAGGGCGACGCGGCGCATGCGGTTCTGTTCGTCGAGGCAGGGATCGACCCCTCGGCCCAGAACGGCACCCATCGAACCGCCCTATGGATAGCGACCGAACGGCGGCAGCTCGAAGTCCTCAAGGCGTTGCTCGGCGCGGGAGTCGTACCGAACGAGAAGAACGCGCCGCCGGTCGAATCCGGCAAATCGATCGTCTTCGAAGCGGTCGATACCGGAGAGGCGCCGTACGTCCGCGCGCTGGTCGAAGCCGGGGCCGACGCCAAGATGGCCAACGAGTACGGCGTGCCGCCGCTCGCCGAGGCCGCCCGTACGGGCCAGTTGGAGATGTGCCAGATCCTGCTCCAAGGGGGAGCCGATCCGAACGCCGCGCCGGGCGGCTTTCCTCTCCTCTACGGCCCGATCAACGAGAAACACCTGGATGTCGTGAAGCTCCTCCTCGCCTCCGGAGCCAAACTCGGCGAGCACAAGGCCGAGCTGATCGAGGCCGCGACCGACCCGGAGATCCGCGCGGCGCTGGAGGCGGCCGAGTAGCAGAGAACCTCAGCCGACCCGCAGGCAAGCCGAGGCCGCAAACTGAAGTTTGCACCGCTCAACCTAGATTTCGCTAAGATCGCTTCGCTTGAGATCTTCGAATCCTCCTTCCGACCCTTCGTCCGAGCAGGTCGTCGCCGAGATCGCGCGCGATCCGGCCGGGGCTTTCACGGCGGCTCTGCCGCGAATCAAGAAAATCGTCGCCTATATCGGCCGGCGCCAGGGACTGGCTCTTCAGGATGTTGAGGAGCTGGGAGCACACGTCCACCTCCGCCTGATCGAAAACGACTACGCTCGATTGCGTGCCTATTCGGGCCGGTCGAGCTTCGAGACCTATCTGCTGGTCTGCATCCAACGCCTGGCGCACGATCTGCGCGACAAAGAGCTGGGCAGCTGGGAGCCTTCGGCCGAGGCGCGGCGGATCGGCCCGCATGCGGTTCGGCTGGAAACGCTTTGGGTGCGCGACCGCCTGACGCTCGACGAGTGCGAACGGACGCTCAAACCGCACTTCCCCGCTCTTTCGCGCCAGGAGATCGAAGAAATCGCCGTTCGGCTTCCCGTTCGTTCGCGACGACGACAGGAGGGCGACGAGGAACTAGAACGCCGCCCGGCGGCCACTCCGTTGCCGGATGAGCGGCTGGAGGAACGCGAGGGCTTCGCGGCCCGACGGGAGATCTTGGCTGCGCTCTGCGAGGAAGTGGCCAAGCTGCCGGCCGAGGACCGCCTGCTGGTCCGGCTGCGCGTCGAAAGCGGTCTCAAGGTGGCCGAGATCGCCCGTCACTGCGGCGCCAGTCTGGGATTTGAACAGAAAGCGCTCTATCCACGGTTCGAGAAGATTTTCGCGACTCTGAAGCGAGGGCTCGCGGAGCGCGGCATCCGCCCCGAAGACGCTCTTTTCGCCCTGCGCCTCGGCGGACGCGACGACGAGGAGTTGTTGTGATCCGGCACAAAAACCTCGACAGCAAGGGAACTTCCCCGCCTACGTCCGTCCAATTCCAGCGAGCCTGATGCACTCCCAGAACCAGGAGCCACTCGTCCGTCCACGGGGGATCCGTCGTTGAACAGCCTTCCGCCATTCGCCGCCAACATCGATCACAGCGACCATCCGGCGCTCGAATCGCTCGCCGCTTACTTGGACGGCCGGCTGCCCGAGGCCGAGCGGCCGGAGATAGCCGTGCACCTCGATTCCTGCGCCGCGTGTTACGAGATTTACACCGAATCGCTACGCTTCCAAAACGAGGAGCGCTCGCAGACCCGGCGCACGGTCCTGCCGTTTACGCGGCGCAAGAGTTGGATTCCGCCCCAGCGCTTGCGCGCCCTCGCCTTGCCCTTCGCCGCGGTGCTCCTCGCGGGCACGGGGGTCGCGGTCTGGCACCAGCTTCACTTGCCGCTCGAATTAAGGAGCGTCGAAACCTTCACGGCGTCGCTGGGAGCCCCGGGGACCGCCCTCACCGAGCAGCTCGGGCCGTTCGATGTCAATCGAGGCGTGGAGGAAGAATCCACCGCCAACTATCCCATCGTCGCGTTCCAGTCCGGGGCGACGCTGGTCGACCTCCGCCTCGCGATCGAGGCGGGCGATCCGGAAAAGATCGATCTGTTCGCGCAGAGCCTGGGCGTCCTTTACAACCGTACGTCCAACTTCTCGCCGGAGCCGGAGAAGGCAATGGTGCAAGCCGCCGTTGGCCGCTTCCGCGAGGGAGCGCGACCCGCCCGGAAGGTGCGCCTGGCCGATTTTCGTTCGCTCGAAACGATTCTGCGGACCAACAACTCGGACGAAATACTGGCGCCGCATTTCCAGCTGGGCGCGTGGACCGAGGCCGGGCGTCTTGCGGCTTACGGCGGCCGGGCAGCTTTCTTTGCCGCTTCGGAAAACAGACAGTCGCTCCGCTGGTTCCGGAGCAACCCGCCAATCCCGGAAGTCCAGGAGCCTCTCCGCCGAATCGAGGACGCCTGGCCGGAAGGCTCGCTCACTCCACCGGTCAAGGCGCAGCTCACCCGCCGGTTCGAACAGGTGATCGAGCCTTACAACATTTCGCCCGTCGGGGATTGACCCTCTCCCGTTTCGATCCGCGCGGCCAAATCCTCCAAACCGCGCACCACCTCCGCTCGGCGCACGCGCAGCTCCCGCTTTAAATTCCTGCGGGTGCGCAGCACGAGAAAGGCCCGTGCTTCGCTGAGGAAACGCGAGCCTCCTTCAAAGAACCGGAGCGCGCTCCAGCCGGCGACCGGGGCGGCGATGGCCACCGCGAGCGCGCTCCAGCCGCCCCAAACCCAACCCGCGAGCGCCGCCTCCACGCCCCAAAAGAAGGGATAGAGAACCATCGAGCCGAAGAGCTTGAAAGTCGCTTCCATGTCTTCGGCCTTCCGGCCCGCGCGATGGGCGATCGCGCCCACTACTCTGTAGGGCACGGCGTTCAAAAGGGTGCCGACCGCGGCAAGGGGCAGGTGGAGCAGCAGGCGACCCAGCGACCCGGCGACGAAGCGGAGCGCGGGAGAGGCCGGATAGTCGGTCGCCACTTGCGCGTCCGAGAGGCGGCAAACCGAAAGAAGACGGTCGTAGCGCCGTACGTCTTCGGCCACCGCGGCCACGCGCTCGGGCTCGCGGGCCGACAGCTCGCGATATCCGGAGGCGAACGCGCGGCGAAGCGGCACCGCCTCATCGAGCGGCCGGTTGCGCGGGGCATCTTGGGGTCCTGGGCGCGCCCAGACTTCGGCGGCGCGGGCGATCAGGCGCGCCTCGTCCCACGACGACAGACTGAGCGTCACCGAGCGTAGTGCCTCGTCGATCCGCTCGGTCAAAGCGTCGACCGCCTCGCGACTCGCGCCGCCGGCCGCGAGGTAGGCCGCCACTTCGGTCGCGGGATCGACCGCCTCGCCCACCAGGACGAAGGCGCGCGAGCGAAACTTGTGCTTGCGATCGAAATGGAGCCCGACCGGCACGATCCGCACACCCAAGCCCGGCGTCCGCCGCTCCGCTTCGAGCAGGATGCGCGCGGCGCCCGTCTTGAGCGGCTGAAGGTCGGGCTCATTGTGGCTCTTCCCCTCGGGAAACAGCCCGATCGCTCCGCCTTCCGCGAGCAGCTCGTAGGCCTTGGTGAAGGCTTCGTCGTTTGCGCTCCGTCGACTGCCGGGGTCGGCCTCCCCGCCTTCCACGTCCTGTTGCCGAATCACCGGGATCACCCCGGCCAGGGCGAGAAACGGCCGGAGCAATGGGATTTTCCAGAGCGTGTTCTTGCCCAGGAAGCGCGGATAGACCGGCAGCGGCCCGAGGATCAACGCCGGATCGATCAAACCGTTGACGTGATTGGCGACCACGAGCAGCGGCCGGTCGCGCGGAATGCGCTCCGCACCGGCCACGTCGACGCTCCGGAAGAAGACGCCGAGCAGCCATCGCGAGAACGCGGCAACCCGGTCAGGCCTGGGCCGCATTCTCGGCTTCCTGCGCTGCCTTCTCCGCATGCCAGAGAGCGACGGCGGCCCGACCGCGCTTTTCTGAGACGAACTGCATTCCGACCAAGCCGAGCAAGAAGAAGGCGGCGGTCGAGAGCATCGCCGTCCTCTGTGAACCGGTCGAAGCCGAGATCAAACCGAACAGGAAGGGCCCGATCATGTAGGCGCTCTTTCCCGCCAAGCCCCAGAAACCGAAAAACTCGCCGCTCTTTTCAACCGGCGCGAACAACCCGACCAAGCCGCGTGACGCCGACTGGAGCGAGCCGATGCCCGCGCCCGAGAGCATCGCCACCGCCCAGAACAGCTGCTTGCCCGTAAACCCCGCCAACACGATCCCCGGCCCCTGGCCGCATTTCCACGCGCCCAGGCAGACGACGACCCAGAGCACGAGGGTGAGCCGGATCGTCACCGTCGCACCCAGGTGATCTTGAATGTACCCGAACAAGAATGCGCCCGCCGCGGCCGACAGCTGGAGCAGAATGAACAGCACGATCAGCTCATCGGAAGTAAAGCCGAGCGTCCGTTCGGCATAGATTCCGGCGAACGCGAACACCGAAGACAAGCCGCAGGAGTAGACGAAGAACACAGTTAGAAACCGCCCAAGCTCGGAGAACCGGCGAATCGAGTGCGCGGTCTCGGCGACCCGACCGAATCCGGCGCGCACGTAGGAGCCGAGCGAACCCGGACCGCGCGGCGCCCGTTCCTTCAGAAACACAAAAGTCGGTACGGCGGCAACCAGAAAGAACGCCGCGGTCGCAAGCCATGCGAGCCGCAGATGGGTGAGATTCGAGAGTACGAACCCGCCCTTGAGCAGCGGCCTCACCAGAAGGAGAGAGCCGAGGCCGCCGAAATAGCCGAGTCCCCAACCCAGGCCGGAGACCTTGCCGATATTGTCCGGCCTGGAGATCTCGGGCAGAAAGGCTGCGGTGAGATTTTCGCCGAAAGAGAAGCCGACGAACGAAAGCACGAAGAGAGAGAGCCCAAGTGCCACATGCCCCGGAGTCACGAACCAAAGCAGCGCCGTGCCCACCACGCAGATCGCGTAGGTCACGAACAGGAAACTCTTCTTCCGCCCGGAGTCGTCGGCCACCGCGCCGACCATCGGCGACAGCAGCAGGACGAACAAATTCGCCAGCGCGATCGCGGTTCCCCAAAGGGCATCGCCTCGGCCTGCCGGCGCGATCAGCTTCGAAAAAAAGACTCCGTAAGCGACCGTGACGATAATCGTCGTATAGCTCGAATTGGCGAAATCGAACATCGCCCAGCTAGCGATCTCGCGCGGGCGGACCGGAGGAACCACTCGGGGGGTTGGCATCGGCGGATACTATCCCCGCTTGCCGCGCGCCACCTCTCGCAGCTCGCGGAACTTCTCCATCCTCTCCTTCAGCCGGGCCTCGAAACCGTCCCCTCTCGGCTGGTAGAAGCGGGTCCCTTGGAGCGCTTCTGGGAGGCAGTCGAGACCCCCAACGCCCTCTTCCGTGCCGGGGGCGTAAACGTACCCCTTGCCGTAGCCGAGGCCAGCCATTAGGCGGGTGGGGGCGTTCCGGATCACGGGCGGCACCGGCTCGGCGGGGCGCTCTTCGATCGTCTGGCGGACCCGTCCCGTCGCGGCGTAGACCGCGTTGCTCTTCGGCGCGAGCGCGAGATAAAGGCACGCTTGGGAGAGCGCCAGCTCGCCCTCCGGACTTCCCAGACGATGGTAGGCGTCGGCCGCCGCGAGCGTCTGGACCAGGGCGTTCGGATCGGCGAGACCGACGTCTTCGCTGGCGAAGCGGATCATCCGCCGCGCGAGGTAGAGCGGCTCCTCCCCCGCCGCGAGCATGCGACCGAGCCAATAGAGCGCGGCGTCCGGATCGCTCTCGCGCAGCGATTTGTGGAGCGCCGAGATCAGGTTGAAATGCTCCTCGCCCGACTTGTCGTAGAGCAGGACTTTCTTCTGCGCCACACGGCGGATCGATTCCGCGGTAAGCGCCGGGAGCCCCTCCTCCACCGCGTCCGTGGCGGCAAGCTCCAAGAGGTTCAACGCCTTGCGCGCATCGCCCGAGGCGAGCTGGGCGAGCGAGTCGAGCGCCTCGGCGTCCGCGTCGATCCCGAGAGCGCCCAATCCCCTTTCCGGATCGGCGAGCGCGCGGCGGAGCAGCCCGGCGAGCACCTCCGTGCCGAGCGGCTCCAAGACCACGACCCGCGAACGGGAGAGCAGCGCGGCGTTGATCTCGAACGAGGGGTTCTCGGTGGTGGCTCCCACGAGCACGATATCGCCGCGCTCGACATAGGGAAGGAAGGCGTCCTGCTGCGCCCGGTTGAAGCGGTGAATCTCGTCGACGAAGACGAGGGTGCGTTTGCCCGTCCGGCGGCGGTGCGCGGCCGCCTCGGCCATCACCTCCTTGACCTCTTTGATCCCGGAGGTCACCGCGGAGAACGGCACGAAGCGCGCCGCGGTCGCCGCCGCAATGACTCGCGCGAGGGTGGTCTTGCCGGAGCCGGGCGGCCCCCAGAACACGAGCGACGGCACCCGGTCCGCCTCGATCGCCCGGCGCAGGAAACCGTCCGGGCCGACCACCGCCTCCTGGCCCACGATCTCGTCGAGGGTGCGCGGTCGCATCCGCTCCGGCAGCGGCGATCCCGGCCCCGGCTCGGGCGAACCGGCCTTCGAGTCCCGGGGCGGTTCCTGATCGTCGAAGAGGGTGGCCATCGGTGACGTCCGGCCCGGATCAGTTCGCGATCGTAAACCGCTCGGGCGCCTTGTCCTCGTCGAGATCGTAGCGCACCGGATCGGAGCTGTGAGCGGCGCCCGCGGGAGTCTTGCTCCACGCGAGCAGCGCGCGGTCGAACGCGCCGACGTCGGTGTGAAGCGCCTTCGCCAGCACCTGATCGGTGTCCAATCCCTCGCGGTAGGCCGCGATCATCCGCCGGATGCCCTGGACGCCGTAGCGATCCTCGATGAAGTGAACCGCCCAGGCGGCGATGTCATAGGCGGCGCTGCGCAGCTCGGGATCGCTCGGGGTCGAGAGCGGTACGTCGAGCAGGCGGAGTGACAGAAGCGCTCCGCGCGCTTCGAAGTCGGGCAGAGGATTGATCTGGCCCTGTACCGGCTGAAGGTGCTGCGCCAGCCCCTCCTGGAACCAGTGCGGGGCGAAATCGGTGGTCGCCGCGGCGAGCAACGCGTGGCCGATCTCGTGGCTCATCACCGTGATCGCCTCCGGTTGGAGAGTCTGGACGTCGGCGAACGGCAGACGGACCTTGCCGTCATAGAGACCGATGAATTCCCCCCGCGAGTAGACGCGCGCGAAATCGGCGAAGGGATAGAGGTTGATCTCGACCGGCCGGTCGAGCGCGGCGGGAATCCAGCGACCGAGGCGCAGGTACTCCTCCTCGAAGATCTCGCCGAGACGCGCGAAGTACGGGGAATTGAGGTCGCTCGGGTAGCGGATCAGGAAATGCCGGGTCGAGAGCGTCCGGTAGGCTTTCGCCAGGTTCTGATCCATCCGGATGCGGGTGATTTCCGAATCGCCCTGCGGAAACGGGCTCAACTCCTCGGCCTTTTGGATCGCACGCACCGCCAGATCGTACTGATCGAGCTTGAGCAGCAGATGGCCGAGCCGGAAGTAGAGCGCAGGGTCCTGCCGGTTCTTCGCACCGCCGCTCTTGGCGAACGCGACCAGCAACTGCGCCGCCTCGGCCGCGCGCCGGGTCCGGAAGAGCGCCTCGGCACGCAGTTGGACGGCCGAGCTCGGCAGGCTCTGCGGGCGCGCGGCGAGCGGTTCGGTCAGATCGAGGAGCGCCTGCCAGCGGTTCTGGCGGGCAAGACCCACGACCGCGATTTCGAGGCGCCGCCGCAGCGCGGGCTGGGCCGCGCCCGCGGGCGCCGCGAGCTGACGGGCGAGCAGGTCGAGCTGCGCCAGAACCTCTCGCTCCCGGGCTTGGCCCCGGGTCACCGCGTCCTCTCGGATCGCTCCCGCGGGGATCAGGTCGCCGCCGCCGGGAATCCGCAGCTGGGCTCCCGCGCCCGAGATCAAAAGCTCGCCGCCGCTCGCCGCGGCGGTGAAGCCGGCGGGCAAGACAAGAGGGAGAGAACCGGGGCCGGCATCCGCAGGCTGTGGCTCGGAGGAGGCGGCAAGCTCCATCGAGCCGAGCAGGTTTCCCTGGCGCACCAGGTAGACGAGAATCGGATCGCCGATCACCACCCGGCGCTCGATCGGGGCGAGCTTCCACGCCGTCCGGAAACTCTGGAGGCCGCTTTCCTGGTCGCCGCGCGCGACGAACAAGCGGGCCTGGTAATAGTGGCTCGCGGCCTCGCGACTCCCTCCCGCGGAAAGCCGCTCGATCACGGCCTGGGCATTTTCCTCGTCACCCATCTGGAGCAGCGCTTCCAGCCGTTCGAGCGCGAGGGCGTCGCAATCGACCCAATCGGTCGAGGCCTCGCCATAGAGGTGGGACGCGGCCAGGGTGTCGCCTCGTTCGAGCGCGATCCGGGCGCGCAGCACGTCGGCAAGCGGCGCATTCGCGACCTGGGCGATCTCGCGCAGCATCCCCTCGGCGGCTTCGAGACGGCCCGCGCCGAGGTCCGCCTGCGCGAGGTCGAGCGCGATCCGGACCCATTCCGGGCTCCCCGGGCGTTGCCGGTGGAGGAAGGCCAGCGCGGCCGCCGAATCGCCCGAGGTGGACAGCACGTCGTGCATCTTCGCGACGCGGCTCCAGGTGATGTCGGCGGCCTCGGGCACGGTCGCCGCAACAACTACCGGGGGCGGCGGGCGCTCGTCGCCGACACCGCCGGAATCCAGGAGCGCCCGCGCCGCCAGAAACGCCCCGACCGCGATCAGCAGAGAGCCGACTCCGGCGAGCAGCAGAGCGGGGATCGTCCCCCGCCGCCAGGCGAGGAAGCCACCGCCGAGAAGGGCGAGCACCAGCACTCCGAGCCCGATGATTGGCGCGCGCGGCGCGCGATCGGATTCCGCGGCGCCGGGCGCCGCAGCCTCTCCGGGGGGACCGGGACGCCGCGCGGCGAGGCTTGATCCGCCGGGGGTCGCGAGATCGGCCCAAGTGCTCAAATTCTCCAGGCGCCACCGCCCCGCCGCGTCCGGCCGGAGGCGGAGGGTCAGGATCTGATCGATGCCGGAAGGATATTCGACGTGGAAGATCGCCTCCTGGACACTCCCGCCGGGAGCCGCGGGGAGGGCCGGTCCCAACGGCGTCGCGAGGGTCCAGACGGAACCCGAAAGCGGTCCCACCGCGGCCTCCAGGCGCGCCGACAGCTCCCCCGGCGGCAGCTTCGCGAGGGGTGAGCGCGGGGCCACCTCCGCAGCCCAGGCGACGCCGGGCGATCCGCCGCGCTCGAAGGCGCGGACCGCCATCGCAACGGCTGCCCTTTCCGCGGGCGAGATTGGCTTGGGCGCGGCGTGGCCGATCGCAGGGCCGGCAAGCATCGCGACGATCAGCAGGATCGGCAAGATCCAGACCGCGAGTCCGGCAAAGTTTCGGGACATGGGAGGAGCCGCTTTCGAGAGCGCGATCCGGCAAGGACGATGCCCCGGCCGGATCGGGCCGGATCAGTCCGTCGCGAGAGAGAGCCGCGCCACTTCCACCCGCGCGTCGTTGAAACAGGCGCCGGCGCCCAGGTCGGTGAGGGAATCGGGCGCGAGCGCGTTGGCCGTCCGGCCGTTCGCCGTGTGACGCGCCCAGAGCCCTTTGGCGAGCGAGGCGACACCCGGGCGGACTTCGTTCGTAACGCGCAGGAGGCAGTGGACCTCCCCGAGGTCGTTCCAGACGCGCACCGCGGCGCCGTGCTCCAGTCCGCGTGCGGCGGCGTCTTCCGGGTGCAGGTCGACCGCCGCTTTCTCCTTCACCAACTGTCCGAGGCTGGAGCTGATCGTCTTGCTCGTCGCGGGCGAGACCAGGGTGAGCGAAAAGCCTGGATTCGAAGGATTGTCCAGGAACCCGTAGAGCCCGCCAGGCGCTTCGCGGTCGAGATCCGCGGGGCAGAGGTGGATCTTCCGGTCGGGGGTGCGCGGCAACTCGTCCACCATCTGGATCGGCGCGTGCCCGAACGGCGGGAAAACGATCCCGTCGCGGTCGAGCGTCTCGGCCGTGCCGTTCGAGAGCCCGAGCAGCTTGCCGCGAACGTCTTGCGGAGCCACCGCGTCGCCCGGCCTGCCCAGGCCCAACCTTTCGATCAGCTCGCCGAAAACTTCGTAGTTTGGCCGCGCCTCCCCCACCCGGTCGGCCACCGCCGGAGCGTCCTGAAGCAGCATCGCGCCGTAGCCGCGGGTCAGCTCCGCATGCTCAAGGAAGCTCGTCGCGGGCAGCGCGATATCCGCCCAGAGCGCCGAGTCGGTCAAGAACGGGTCGAACGCCACGGTGAACAGATCCTCGCGCGCGAAACCGCGCAAGACTTTCTCTTGGTTCGGCAGGGTCATCGCCGGGTTGCAGTTGTAGATGAATAGCAGCTCGACCGGCGGTTCGGCTTCGAGTAGTGCCTCGCCGATCCGGTTCATGTTGATCAGCCGGGTCGCGGCCTCGGGCTCGGCGATCGTGCCGGCGCTATCGAGCTGGTTCCAGATCCCCGAATTGCTCTGGAGATACCCGCCGCCGCGGACGCCGAACTTGCCCGCCACGGCAGGCAGCGCCATCACCGCCGCGGTGGCCGAGCCGCCGTTCCTGTTCCTTTCGCTCCCCCAGCCGACGCGAATCACGGCGGGCGAGATCTCGGCGTACCAGGAGGCCAACCGCTCGATGTCCGCGGCCGGCACGCCGGAGACCTCCGCCGCGCGCTCGAACGTCCAGGCGTCGGCCCGGCGTTCCAGCTCTTCCCACCCGTCGGTAGCGGAACGGAGAAAATCGAGATCGGCCGCCCCGATGCGAAACAAATGGCGATGAATGGAGAGCGCCACGGCGAGATCGGTGCCCGGCCGAACCGCGAGATGCAGATCGGCTTGCTTGGCGAGCAGCGTCCGGCGCGGGTCAATCACCACCAGTTTCGCCCCGGCCGCGCGGGCGTCGCGGATCGTCGGCACGAGATGGATGCCGGTCGCCGACGGATTGGTCCCCCAAACGACGATCAGGCGCGAATGGCGAAAGTCCTGCGGGGCCACTCCCGCCATCCGGCCATAGAGCGCCGTGGCGACCCGTCGGGTCGGAGCGGCGCACACCGTGCGGGCGAGGCGCGAGGCGCCGAGCCGGCGGAAGAAGCGCGAATCGACCGCGTCGTGGGTGAGCAAACCGTTCGAGCCGCCGTAGCAAAGCGGCAGAATCGCCTCGGGAGTACTCTTCGCGCAAAGCGCCTCGACCCGCTCGACGATCTCGCCGAGCGCCTGGTCCCACGAGATTCGCTCGAATCGCCCCTCGCCCTTGGCTCCGACGCGGCGCAGCGGATGGAGCATCCGGTCGGGGCCGTAGACCGCCTCGGGGAAGCGGCGCACCTTGGCACAGATATAGCCGGCGGTGAAGGGATTCGTGTGGCTGCCGTCGAGCTTGGTCACCCGGCCGTCTTCCACCCGCACGTCTAAACTGCAGGCGTCAGGGCAGTCGAACGGGCAGGCGGTGGTCAGGGTTTCGACCCTTGGGATCGTGGTGCTCGTGGACGATACCGGCTCGGTCATGGCATCTCTTTCGATGTACGGAATCAAACCATTTTAGACCGTCGCGGTGACCCCCGCTTCGATCGCGGCAACCACCGCGTCGGCGAATTGGGTCGTCGAAGCCTGGCCGCCGAGATCGCGGGTACGGATCTTCTGGCGCACGATCACGTCGCGCAACGCCGCGCGCACGCGGGCGGCGGCGGCGTCTTTTTCCAGATGCCAGAGCATCAGGATCGCGGAGCGGATCATCGCGAGCGGGTTCGCTAAGTCCTTGCCCGCAATGTCCGGCGCGCTGCCGTGGACCGCTTCGAACACCCCCACCTCCAGCCCGAGGTTGGCGCCCGGCACGACGCCGAGGCCCCCGACCAGGCCGGCGCAGAGGTCGGAGACGATGTCGCCGTACAGGTTCGGCAGCAGCAGAACGTCCTGCTCCTCGGGACGCATCACCAGCTGCATGCACATGTTGTCGACGATTTTGTCGTCGGAAACGATTTCCGGATAGTCGGCCGCCACCTTGCGGAAGCAGGAGAGGAACAGGCCGTCGGAGAGCTTCATGATGTTCGCTTTGTGGACCGCGGTGATTCGCTTACGGCCATGGCGCTTGGCATACTCGAACGCGAACTTGGCGATCCGGGTGGAGGCGACGTCGGTGATGATCTTCAGGCTCTCGACCACCCCGGGCACCACCGTGTGCTCCAAGCCTGCGTAGAGATCCTCGGTGTTCTCGCGCACGACGATGATGTCGACGTTTTCGAACCGGCTTGGAATACTTTCCAGCGACCGGGTCGGGCGCAAATTTGCGTAGAGGTCGAGCTTCTGGCGCAGCTGCACGTTGACCGACTGGAAGCCTTTGCCGACCTGGGTGGTGATCGGACCCTTGAGCGCAACCTTCGTGCGGCGGATCGATTCGAGCACCCGCTCCGGCAGCGCTTCGCCCTCGGCCGCGACCGCTTCGGCGCCCGCGGTATGGAATTCGTAATCGAGATCGGCGCCCGCGGCGTCGAGCACCCGGAGCGTCGCTTTCGTGACCTCCGGCCCGATGCCGTCGCCGGGGAGAACGGTGATCGTTTGGCTCATGCGGAAAAAACCTGCCTCTCGGGGTTCTTCTAAGGGACGCGGCAACTACCAAGAGAGATTATCACGGCGTTCGCGGCTCTCCGGGCCGCCCGGTCCTGGCTTCGTTTGCCTCCTCGCTCCTTCGGGCGCCTTCGGCAGCAGCCAGTCGCTGCGGGACAAACGAAACCACGACCGAGCCACCTACCTCGTGCCATGATTCTCCCATGACCGACCCCGATTCGCCCCCTCCCCGCTCCAGCCTGGTGCTCTCTCCCGCGTTTTGGATCGCAGCTCTTGGAATCGCGCTCCACGCCGCGACGATCGGCAAGTACGGCATCTTCCGTGACGAGCTCTATTACGTCGCCTGCGGGCGGCGGCTCGCCTGGGGGTACGTCGACCATCCTCCAGGAGTGGCGCTGCTCGCGCGGATCGCCGAGGCGCTGTTCGGCACGCGACCGGAGGGCTTGCGCGTCCTGCCGATCCTCGCGGGCGGGCTGGTGGTGTTTCTGGCCGGCTGGATTGCCAAGGATTTGGGCGGCGGCCGGTTCGCCGAGGCGCTCGCGAGCCTCGCGACTCTCGTCGCTCCGGTCTTCCTGTTCGTCTTCCATTACCTGTCGATGAACGTCCTCGACGCCCTGGTCTGGACGCTGCTCGGCTGGGTTCTGCTCAAGCTGCTGCGAGGCAGCGATCCGCGGCTCTGGTTGGCGTTCGGCGCGATCGCGGGGCTCGGCCTGGAAAACAAAGTCAGCGTGGCGTTTCTCGGCGCGGGGGTCGTGGTGGGCTTGGTGCTCACGCCCGAGCGGCGCCTGCTCGCCAACCGCTGGCCCTGGATCGGCGGCGCGCTCGCCGTCGCCCTGTTCGCCCCTCATCTCGCCTGGCAGGCCGCCAACGGCTGGCCGCTCTTGGAATTCGCGGCGAACGCCGCGGCCCACAAGAACGTCCACTACTCAGCCCTGGCGTTCTTGGCTGAGCAGATGAAGCAGATGCACCCGTTCACCCTCCCGCTCTGGCTCGGCGCGCTCGCCTGGTGCGCTTTCGCGCGCGAAGGTCGCCGCTACCGGGCGGTCACCTTCGCCTACGTCGCGATCTTCGTGCTGCTCGTGGCTCAGGGGGGCAAGCCCTATTACCTGGCGCCGATCTACCCGCTGCTGTTCGCGCTCGGCGCGTTCGCCTTCGCCGGCTGGCTCGTGAGCCGGAAGCTCGCCTGGCCGAAGCCCGCGGCGCTCGGGCTTCTGGCCGCGGGTGGCGCCCTGACCGCGCCGCTCACCCTGCCGATCCTGCCGGTCGAAACGTTCATCCGCTATCAGGCCGCGATCGGCCAAACGCCGGGCTCCTCCGAGAACCACAAGATGGGCCGGCTACCGCAACATTTTGCGGACATGCACGGCTGGGAGGGCCTGGCCGCGACGGTAGGCCAGGTCTGGCAACAGATCCCGGAATCGGAGCGCGGCCGCTGCGCGATCTTCGGCCAGAACTACGGCGAAGCGGGGGCGATCGAAGTCCTCGGCGACCGCTATGGCCTGCCCGACGCGATCTCCGGCCACAACAACTATTACCTCTGGGGACCCCGCGGCGCCGACGGCGGTTGCATGATCGTGATTGGAGACGACGAAGCGACTCTAAGCAAACTGTTCGCCGACGTCCGCCTCGGCGCGATCTACGAATGCCGGAACTGCATGCCCTACGAGAGCGGCCTGAACATCCATGTTTGCCACGGTCTCAAGGGGCAGATCGCAGACCTCTGGCCCAGGGTCAAGCACTACAACTGAAGCGTCCTGCGAGCGATATGGAGTGCGGCGACGCGTCGGCGCACTCCAAAAACTGTCCGGCCTTCTGGCCGCGGGTCGAGCACTACGATCGAGGGCGGGGCTTCTCGTCCCATTCGGAGCGTATCGAGGCTTGGTAGATGAGCCCGTCCGTTCCTTTCCAGCTCCCAGCCGTCGCCTTCAATAAATACTTAAGCGAGCTTACCTCGCTCCCTTTCCGGTTGGCCCTACGGACGATTTCATTCATGACGTTTCGCTCTTAGAGATCGAATAGCTGTTTCAAGCCAACCATAGCGCGTCGCAGACTTTTCTATCTACTCTCCGAGGTGCGCCCACTCTTGTGGAAGTGCACTGGGCTATGCTTCCACCGACCGCACGACTGGAGGTTCCCCATGCTCCCGATCCGCTTCGCTCCGTCCGTCTTCGCCTTCGTTCTCCTCGCCGGTCCAACCCTTCTTCCCCTCACCCCCGCCCGTGCCGCAGATCCTGAACCGAAGGCCGCTCCGGCGGTCGACGAGGCGTTTCTAAAGGACGTCGAAACGTTCCGGCAGGAGCGGATCGACGGCTTGAAAAAGCCCGAAGGGTGGCTGTCGCTGGTCGGCCTGTTCTGGCTCCAGGAGGGCGACAACCGCTTCGGCAGCGGCGCGGAAAACCGGGTGATCTTCCCCGAGGGGAGCGCCCCGGAGGTTGCCGGCAACTTCGTGCGCCGCGGCGACAAGGTAACCGTCGAGGCCGCGGCGGGAGCGGGTCTTACGAGCGACGCCAAGCCGGTGACCCGGCTCGATCTTGCGGTCGACGCCGACAAAGACGGACCGACCCATCTGGAGCTTGGATCGCTCCGCTTTTACGTCATCAAGCGCGGCGACCGGCTGGGCGTTCGGGTGAAGGACACGACCAGCCCCTTGGTCAAGAATTTTCCGGGCATCGACACCTACCCCACTCGCGCCGAGTGGCGGTTCGAGGCGAAGTTCGAGCCGTATGTTCCGGTGAAGAAAGTGCCGGTACCGAACATCCTGGGGCAGGTCGAGGACGTCTCTTCAGCCGGCGCGGTGGTTTTCGAGATCGCGGGCAAGACCTATCGGCTCGACGGCCTCGGCGAGCCGGGCGAGGGGCTATCCTTGATCTTCGCCGACGACACGAACGGCAACGAGACCTATGGCGCGGGACGTTTCCTGGATACCGATCCGCCGAAGGACGGCAAGGTCGTGGTCGATTTCAACAAGGCCTACAACCCGCCCTGCGCGTTCACCGCGTTTGCCACCTGCCCGCTACCGCCGAAGCAGAACCGGCTGGCGTTGCGCGTCGAGGCCGGCGAGAAGAAATTCGCCGGCGGCCCGCATCACTAGAGAAACCGCCCGCTCCACCACCGGGATTCAAGGCCGCCCGACCCCCAGATCCCTTCGCTCTCGCTCGGGACGACGGAAGGGGTCCGTTGATCCCGTTCAGGGGTGCGCCACGAGGGAGAGCGCGGTCGCGGCGGCCCGTTGGGCGGCCGAGAGACCACCTTCCTGCGCGAGCTTCCCTTCGGGGACGCAATCGCTCGGGTGGAGGATCTCGAAGGGGTTGATCGGCTGGCCGAGCCAGCCGGAGCGCACTTCGGGTAGCCGGTAGATCGCGAAATGCAGATGCGGCGCGCTCTTCGGCGCGTTGCCCGAGGTGCCGACGTAGCCGATCACCTGGCCGCGCTGGACCGGTTGACCGGCGGCCAGGCCGGGCGCGTACCGTTCCAGATGAGCGTAGTAATAGGCGTACGTGCCGGTCGGGTCGAGCTGGTAGAGGGTGATGCCGCCGAGCCGGTTGTAGGTGAGCTTGACGATCGTGCCGTCTTCGATCGCGAGGATCGGCGTGTTGCGCGGCGCCATGATGTCGATCGCGTGGTGAGTCCGGCCGCCGCTTCTGTGCTGCACGTACGAGTCGCGAAGCTGGCTACGTACGACGCCCAGGACCGGGATCAGCAGGGTCTTGGTGGAGAGCGCTTTTTCGGCCGAAAGGATTGGGGAGGAGCAGGAGGCGAGATCGAGAGGTGCCCCGGGTGGAGCGGAGGGGGCGAGCTGCGGGTCGGCCTCGGGAAGGGAGATCGCCTCCGGGGCGACCGCGGGCTCCGAGGAGGTCGGCGCGCTCGGAGCGCCTGGTTCCACCCGGGCATCGCCGCTCGGCGGCAGGAGGATGACGTCCGGCGACGCTTGGCTCCGGAGCGGCCCGCCCGCGAGGCCGAACACAACGACCCACGAAGCGAAAAATCGCCACAGGGCACCAGACCGCAAGGAGAAAATCGTTTTCCCAGGCATTTCGAACAGTTGCCCAACGACTTTGAGCAGAGGGCGGATCATGACCGGAGATCGCGGCGGGGTCAACCGGCGGCATTCGAGCGGTAATGGCTTCGCCGGCCGGAGAGTGGAAGAATGACCGCCACCAACCCGAGATCTCCATGAACGGACTACGCATCTCCCGCAACTTTTTCGTCTTCGTCCTGATCGCGACGACCGCCCTGTTTTTCTACA
The DNA here is from genome assembly GCA_035995205.1 of Thermoanaerobaculia bacterium. Taxonomy (GTDB): domain Bacteria; phylum Acidobacteriota; class Thermoanaerobaculia; order Multivoradales; family UBA5704; genus DASYKS01. Next base: position 88,394 of record DASYKS010000033.1, on the reverse strand, counting down.
TGGTCCGGGATTTCTTGATCCCGGTGCTGCTCGCGACGGTGTTCTGCACCCTGCTCGCTCCGCTGTTCGACGTGCTGGTGAAGAAGACCAAGGGGCGCAGAGCGCTCGCCGCCCTGGCCTGTTGCCTCTTGGTGATCATCGGGCTCGTGGTGCCGTTTTATTGGGTGGCGAACCTGGTCGCCCACGAGGCGCTCGACTTCTACAACTCGTCCGAGGGGCGGGTCCGCGACTTCTTCGAGCAGGGAGATGCCGGCCCGCTCGGCGCGATGAAGCGTTCGTCCTGGTTCCGCGACCTGCACCTCGACCAATTCGACTGGCGCGCGGGCGCCCAGGACGTGGCGAAGACCGCGGGCACCGTCCTCGCCGACGTGATCAAGGCGACCTCGTCCGGCACGATCCAGGTGGTGATCGTCCTGTTCCTCACTCTGTTCACGATGTTCTACTTCTTTCGCGACAGCGAGAAGCTGGTCCCGAAGCTCAAATATTTGATCCCGCTGCCCGACGGCCACCTGGAGGCGATCATCGTCCGCTTCTCCTCGGTGGCCCGCGCGACGGTGAAAGGCACCCTGGTGATCGCCCTGGTGCAGGGCAGCCTCGCCGGCATCACGCTCTGGGCCTTCGGCATCGACGGGGCGATCCTGTGGGGCGTGGTGGCGACGATCATGTCGGTCATTCCGATGGTCGGCGCCTGGCTGGTGCTCTATCCCGCGGCGGTGTTTCAAATGCTCACCGGGCACGTCTGGCAGGGCATCGCGATCATCGTGCTCACCACGCTGGTGATCTCCAACATCGACAACTTCATCCGTCCCCGCCTGGTTGGTCAGGAAGCCGGCATGCACGATCTGATGGTCTTCTTCTCGACCCTCGGCGGGATCGCGGTGTTCGGCGCCATGGGCTTCATCGTCGGCCCGGTGGTCGCCGCGCTGTTCCTGGCCGTGCTGGAGATCTACGCGGTCGAGTTCAAGGACGTGCTCGACGGCCTGAACGCCGAAGATCAGCTGCCCGAAGCTCAGCCGGCCGCGGGCGCGAAGCGCGCCGAGGGGTAGATCACCACCCGGCGGAACGGCTCCTCGCCTTGGCTGCGCGAGGCGAGCCCGGAGGTCGCGATCACCTCGTGCTGCAGTCGGCGCTGGTGGCTCGCCCGGGGCGAGAGCTCGACTGAACGGCCTGATTCCAGCACCTCGTCGATCCCCGTTTCGACCTCCCGGAGCACCACGTCCTCGGTCCCCTCTTCCTCTTCGTCGAGCCCGAACACGTCGCGCAAGAAGATCTCGATCTGGGCCTGGGTGTTGGTGCGCACGACGCCGATCGGCAGCCCGCGCTCCGCGGCCTCGCGCAGCTTCTTGGGCTGGCGCCGCTCCTGACCTTTGAGCGCCACGACCAGATCGGCGTCGTCCAGATCCTCGACGATCACAACCGGCACTCGCAGCTTCCGGAGCGCGCGCTCGATCTTGCTTCGCGACACGGCGTAGGGGAACAGCTTGCGGGTCCGGCCGCGCACCGGCCGTCCCGGCCAGGTCGATTCCGACCGCGGCGCGGGGCCGTTCCCCGCCGCCGTGCCCGTCTCGGTCGCGGTCTTCGAAGGAGGCGCCGACACGGGGCTCGGCGCCATCCCGGGCGGTGCCGCGGGGGGCGATTGAATCTCGTAGCCGTCCGCCGTCCGCACCCGCAGCTCCGGCCGGGGCGGAATGTGACGCAGCAGGCGGTCGACCACTTCGGCCACGTCGCGGTGGACCGCCAGCCGGTCCTTGTCCTGGATCTCGACCAGCACGTCGAAGGTCGGCGGGCCCTTCCGTTCGAGCACGGTCTTCTGGGTGCCCCGGCGGCGCGCTTCTTCGTCCGAAAGGGTCACCGCCTGGATGCCGCCCACCAGGTCGGCGAGCGTCGGATTCTGCAGCAGGTTTTCGAGCGCGTTGCCGTGAGCGGTCGCCACCAGCTGCACTCCGCGCTCGGCGATCGTGCGCGCCGCCGCCGCCTCGGCCGAGGTGCCGATCTCATCGATCACGATCACCTGCGGCATGTGGTTCTCGACCGCTTCGATCATCACCGCGTGCTGCTCGGCGGGCGTCGGCACCTGCATCCGCCGCGCGCGGCCGATGCCGGGATGCGGAATGTCGCCGTCGCCCGCGATCTCGTTCGAGGTGTCGACCACGACGACCCGCCGGCCGAGATCGTCGGCGAGCACCCGGGCCGCCTCGCGCAGCAGAGTGGTCTTGCCGACCCCCGGACGGCCGAGCAGGAGGAGAGATCGCTCGGATTCGATCACGTCGCGCACGACGTCGATCGTGCCGTAGACCGCCCGGCCGACCCGGCAGGTGAGACCGACCACCTCGCCGGTCCGGTTGCGCAGCGCCGAGATCCGGTGCAGCGTCCGCTCGATTCCCGCCCGGTTGTCCGAGCCGAACCGCCCTACCCGTTCGACCACGTGGGCGAGATCGGCGCGCGAGACCGGCTCGGTCCCGAGATCCTCCCCGCGCGCGGGGAAACGCGCCTCGGGCAGGCGGCCGAGATCGAGCACGACCTCCAGCAGCCGATCGAGCTCCTGGTGCTGGGCGAGCGCCTGGCGCACCGCGTACGGCAGAATGCCGAGCAGCAGTTCGAGGTCGTCGGTGACGTGCTCTTCGCTCAAGATCGCTCCCGAGAGGGTCAAACCGCCGCGGCCGCCCCTCCGTGCCTCCAAGCCTACCGCTACCGGCCGCGATCGACGAAGCCGGGTTGTAACTTAAAGGCCCTTTCCAACGTAAGGCTCCAAGTAGCATTCAGCCGACGCGAGACCGTCGCGGACGTCTCGACGGCATCCGAGAGCCAAAACATGGAGGGATTCGCCGTGATCACACGCAGGCTCAAGAACCTGTTCCTCGGCGCCGCGCTATTCGGCGTCGCTACCCTTCCGGCCCAAGCGGCCACCGTCCATAAAGTCGTTTCCGGCGTCTATCCGCTCGCGGGGCACGGAACGCTCGATCTGTCGAACGTCAACGGCTCGATCACGATCGAGACCTGGGACCGCGCGGAGGTCGAGGTCCGGGCCGACAAAATCGTCAAGTCGCCGAGCGAGGAGGAGGCGAACAAGGCCCTCGACCGGTTGAAGGTGATCGTCGACGCCAAACCGAACCGGGTCAAGGTCGAGGCGCGCTTCCCCAACCACAATAGCGGCCTGTTCAGCTGGCTGTCCGGCAGGAGCATCGAGAGCAAGGTGGAGTTCAAGGTGCGCATCCCCCGCGAGGCCGACCTGCGGATCGACAACGTCAACGGCGGCATTACCCTTCAGGGCGGCAAGGGCGATCTGCACCTCACAACCATCAACGGCTCGGTCCACGCGAGCGACACCTCCGGCACTCTCACTCTCGAATCGACCAACGGCAGCATCGAGGCCCGCCACATCCGCGGCTCGCTCGAAGCTGAGACGGTCAACGGGCGGGTCGAGGCCGACCTTTCGGATCTCGGCACGGCCAAGACTTCCCTCGAATCGACCAACGGCAGTCTCACGTTGCGCCTGCCCGCCTCCACCCGGGCGAACCTCTCCGCCTCGACCACCAACGGCCGGGTCAACTGCGAATTGGCCGTCGACGGCACCAAGAAGCGCACGCGGGTCGAAGGCACCCTGAACGGCGGCGGCTCCGAAATCGACCTCGACACCACGAACGGCTCGATCGACATCGTCGAGCTGCCGGACGCGCGGTAGCCCGCTCGCGCAAGACCGGGGCAAAAGAAGGACGAGGGGAGATCACCGGGGGGCTGTTCGAGGTTTGCTCAGGGATCGGGCAACTTGACAGCGCCCCCCGCCCTAGCTACCGTCTTTGCCCCATGAAGAAGAAAAATCTTCTCCTCTCCCTCCCTTGCCTCGCTCTGCTTCCGCTGGCTCTCGCGGCCGGTTGCGGACGTTCTGAACCTCCGGTCGCCCGGCTGCGCATCGAACCGGCGACCCTCCGGCTGCCGTACCCCGAGCTCGCCACGGTCAAGCTGACCTGGGAGCCGATCACCGCGATCGCCACACCCCCCACCGTCTTCGTCCATGTGGTCGACGACAAGGGGGAGATCGAGCGGACGTTCGATCATCCCTACCCCGCGGCCTTCAAGCCGGGCACGCCGCAGTCCTATAACGTTCATCTCTATCAGACCGCCCTCGCCACTCCCCTTCCGGAAGGCAAGCACCGGCTGGTGGTCGGGCTCTACGCCCCGGGCAGCGACCGCTGGGCGCTCGAAACGACGGGCAAGGAGCTCAAGAAGAAGGAATACGTGGTCGGCGAGATCGACGTGCCGCCGGTCGACAAGCTGGCTCCCAAGCTCCAGTTCACCCGCACCTGGCTCCCCGCGGAGGACGGCGGCGATCGCCAGACCCTCGTCCGCCGCTGGCTGGCGGGCAACGGCGCGATCCGCATGGCGCCGGTCAACAAACCCGGCACGCTCTGGCTGTCGGTGCGCATTCCGGCCGGCGACAACCCGGGCGAGAAGCTGGTGCTGGACAGAACGCATCCCCCCTCGGGGCAGATCGCGAACAGCTGCGGCGGCGCGGAGACCAACATCTCCGGGCCGGGCATCCACCTGGTACCGGTCACGATCGAGACCTTACCGCCCGGCGGCCAGTGCGTGATCCGCTTCCGAAGCGATTTTCACCTTGAGGTCGCCGGCTCCCCGCACAAGCGCTCTCTGGCCCTGGAGAACGCCGCTTGGTCGCCCAAGACCTAGCCTCATGAAGCACGGCGCCGACGCGATCCTGCGGCCGGAGCAGGCGAGCTATCTCGATCGCCTGCTGCCGCCGCGCGATGCGTTGCGCCGGGAGATGGAGCAGGTGGCCGCCGAGCGCAAGCTTCCGATCTCGGACCCGGAGGTCGGCCGGCTTCTCGGGCTTCTCGCCCGCTCGATCGGCGCCCGGCGAATCTTGGAGGTCGGAACCTCGATCGGCTACGGCACCCTCTGCCTGGCGCGCGCCGCGGCCGAGGCGAGGGTCCTGTCGATCGATTCGGACCCGGAGATCCTTGCCGAGGCGCGCGGCTACCTCGAACGGGGGGGCGTGATCGACCGCGTCGAGCTGATCTGCGGCGAAGCGCTCGCCGTTCTCGGCGGGGACAGCGCGATCGAGGGTCCGTTCGATCTCGTCTACCTCGACGCCGTGAAGACCGAATACCGCCGCTATCTCGATCTGCTGCTGCCCAAGCTTCGCGTCGGCGGCCTGGTGGTGGTCGACAACCTGCTCTGGGGCGGCAAGGTCGCCACCTACGCGGATTCCGACGAGGACGACGAAAAGACCGAAGCGCTCCTGTCGTTCAACGGCTACTTCATGATCCACCCGCAGCTCGAAGCGGTGGTTCTGCCCTTAGGAGACGGAGTCGGTCTCGCGACCAAGACGAAGCCGCTGATCCTGGAGATGGGCGGCCCGTTCTAACGACGACGCACCACCCCTCGGGTTCGTATACTCTGCGAACGAACACGCCATGAAGATCGTCCATCCTCTCCCCCTCCGCCGGGCTTCGATCGCGCTCCTGTTCGCCCTCGGTACCGGCGGGTTCGGCGCCGCCGCCGGGGCGCAGAACGTCCCGACTCCCCGCGTCTCGGCCCCGTCCCTGATCGCGATCGCCGCGAATGCTCTCGGTACGGTGCAGCGGGCCGCGTCGGCCGACGCGCGGCTGTCCGCGAATCCGGCGCGGGTCGCGCCGTTCTGGGCCTCGCTCCAAGGGGCGAACCAGGCGCTCGCCGAGGTCGGAGCGGGACTTGGCGGCGGCCCGGGAGGGCGACCGGCCGGCGATCTGTTCTCCCGCATCGCCAGGGCGGGCGGCCGGATCGCCGAGCTGAATGCCTCCTGGCAGCGAATCGGCGTCGGCAACGCCGGAGTCCAGGCGGGGCTCGCAACGCTTGCCACCTCGTGGCGGGTTTTCCGCGGCACCTATGGCCCGGAGGGCGTACGCCACCGGCAAGACCGTCCCCTTTCGGCCGAAGAGGCCCATCGGCTGGAGGTGGTCCGCCGAGCCCAGGAACAGCTCGCCCGCCAGCTCGAACGCCTCGAAGCCAAAGCGCGCCGCGCGCACGAGACCGAAGAGGCGCGCCGTCTCGCGCAATTCCGCGCCCGCGCACAAGCCTCTCTCCTCGCGGCCAACGATCTCGACGCCTACCTGACCGCGCTCGCCGCGCTGCCGGAGATCGCAGGCGAATGGGCGGCGCTCAAAGCCGCCGCCCCGAAGGCGCGACGCGTCGCCTACGCCGCGGTCGATCCGATCGTCGAGCAGATCCAGACCGAGGCCGAAACCGGTTCGGTGATGGTGCTCGACCTCGACCAGGGGAAGGCCTGGAACTTCCTCCAGCAGACCACCGAGCTGCCCGAGAGCCTGGCGGCCGCGGCCGCGGTGTTCGATGCGACCGAGCCGGAAGACGCGGCCGAGGGCGTCGAAGCCGCGCCGGAAGCGGACAAGGAGGCCGCCCCAGAAGGCGAGATCTCCTGCGCGGAGGACGATGAAGAGTGCCTCGCGGCGGCCGAAGGCGACGGAGCCAATCCGGAGACCGACGCGCAAGGCACCGTCCCGCCAGCCGTACCGGCGTTCCCCGGCAGTTGCGGCGATTCTTCCGCCGACGGCTGCCAGGCCGCGCCGGAATTGGCGCCTGTCCCCCAGGCGACCGCGACTCCGGCGTCGCCGCCGGGCGAGAAGCAAAGCAGCTAAGCCGAACGTCGTTCCGATTCCAACCAGATCATCTGCGCGAGCGACGGCGGCGAGCCGACGACGGCGCGCAGCAGCGTCTTTACCTTGGATTCGAGCGCTACGGCCAGGTCCGAGCCGGGCGCAAACGGCAAGGTGAGGAACGCGAGGCCCGCGCCCGGGAACGACTCCGCCGGGCCGTCGACCAGGAACGGCACCAGGTGCGGCGAGCGGCCTACGAGATCCCAGAACCAGGGCCGGGGATCGAGCCCCTCTCCGGCATCGCAGACGACGACCACCGGCCGCTCCGCCGTTTCGAGCACGCGAACGACCTCCGCGCGGTCGGCGACATCGGCTCCCGAAATCAGCAAGAAGGCCGCCTCCCCCGGGGGGAGCTTCCTCAGCGCCACCGAAAGAGAGTCGCCGTCGAGCGCCACGGATTCGAGTCGCGCACCCGTGTGGAGCGTGAGCAGATCCTCGAAACTCGCCGGATCGGGCGAGGCGACGAGCGCCGTGCGCCCCGACTCCAAGAAGATCTCGGCCAGCGCCGAGATCGCGAGCTCGCGGCCGGAGGTCGCGATCGGCAATGAGGAGGGAATGTCGTCGGGAATCTCCTGCCGTTGCCTCTCCCGCCAGGCGGCGCGCACCTCGGCGATCCCTTCGACGGGCGAATAGAGAAATGCCCGGTTCCGCGCCGCTTCCGGCAGACCGGAGAGCGCCGCCTCCATCGGTTCGAGCGGCAGCGGCCGGCCCTGGCCGTCGGTAATCTGGCCGATCGTGCCGTTATAGGCGGTGCCCCGGGCATCCGCGGTCTGCTGGGGCAGGAAGTTCGCCGGTTGGAAGAGCCTGCGGCCGAGCGGCGAAAGGGCGGCCCAGAGCGCAGGGGCCTCTGTGCGGAGGGTCTCGTCGGCCGGTGAAAGTGAGGTAGCAGGCACGCCCCGAGTCTAACAGCGGGAATGAAGCGACTCACCTTGAGTGTTCGAAGCTTAGACCGGAGCCTGGCGAGCGGAATCTTAGTATCCGCCCCGCAGTCCCCGATCGATTCAACCGAGGCACTGGTACAATACGGAATCACCTGGGGGGTCGAGTCCGCCTCGACGGCCCAGGTTCGGACCCGCCGGGAGACCCCACGCCGCTCTCCTTCCCGGTTGAGTCCACCGAACATTCAACAATTCGAGCGTCAGGCAAGAGGAGGACCGCATGGCTGCCCCTGTCGAGACTCATCAGTTCCAGGCCGAGACCAAGAAGCTGCTCGACCTGATGATCCACTCGCTGTACTCGAACAAAGAGATCTTCCTGCGCGAGCTGATCTCGAACGCGTCCGACGCGCTCGACCGGCTCCGCTTCGAAGCGCTCACCCGCCCCGAGCTGTTGGGCGAGGAGAAGCTCGAAATCCGCCTCGACACGACGAAAGAGCCGCGCACTCTGACGATCGCCGACAACGGCATCGGCATGAACCGCGAGGAGCTGATCAACAACATCGGCACGATCGCGAAATCCGGCACCCGCGAGATGGTCGAACGGATGGACGCGGCCGAATCGAAGCAGGCGATCGCCGAGATGATCGGCCAGTTCGGCGTCGGCTTCTATTCCTCGTTCATGGCCGCCGACAAGGTCGTGCTGGTCACCCGCCGCGCGGGCGAGGACCAAGCCTGGCGCTGGGAGTCGACCGGCGACGGCACCTACCAGCTGGAGGAAGGCGAGCGCAAAGGGCACGGCACGACGATCACGCTCCACCTGAAGCCGGAAGACAAGGAAAACGGCCTCGACGACTTCGCCGAGCGCTGGGCGATCCAGCGGGTGGTCCGCCGCTACTCCGACTTCGTCACCTATCCGATCGTGCTCAAGGCCGAGAACGACGAGGATCTCGACAAGAAGGTGATGGGCGAGGACGTCACGGTCCGGATCGAGGACAAGACGCTCAACTCGATGAAGCCGATCTGGACCCGGCCGCAGGCGGAGGTCACGGCCGACGAGTACAAAGACTTCTTCCGCCACATCGCGCACGACTGGAACGAGCCGCTCAAGGTGCTGTCGTACAAGGCCGAGGGGCGCATCGAGTACCAGGCGCTCCTGTTCATTCCGTCCGAGGCGCCGTACGACCTGTACTACGTGGCGTCGAAGCCGGCCCTCCAGCTCTACGTCAAGCGCATTCAGATCATGGAAAAGTGCGAGGAGCTGCTGCCGCAGTACCTCCGCTTCGTCCGCGGCGTGGTCGATTCACCCGACCTGCAGTTGAACGTCTCGCGCGAGATGCTCCAGCAGGACCGCCACATCGCCCAGATGAAGAAGTGGCTGACCAAGAAGCTGCTCGAATCGTTCGCGGAGATGAAGGCGAACGAGAACGAAACCTACTTGAAGTTCTGGAAGCACTTCGGCCGCTGCCTGAAAGAAGGCACCAGCTCGGACTACGAGAACAAAGAGAAGCTGCTCGAATTGTTGGTCTTCGAATCGTCGGTCGACAAGGAGAAGCTGACCTCGTTCGCCGACTACATCGGCCGCATGCAGGAAGGGCAGACCGAGATCTTCTACCTGACCGGCGAGTCGCGCGAGGTGGTCGAGAACTCGCCGCACCTCGAAGCGTTCAAGGCGAAGGGGATCGAAGTCCTGTTCTTGACCGACACGGTCGACGAGCTGCTGGTGCAGTCGCTGCAAGAGGTCCAGGGCAAAAAGATGAAGTCGGTCGAAAAGGGCACCGTCAAGCTGGGTAATGAAGACGAGCAGAAGAAGATGGAAGCGGAGCTCAAGGACAAAGAAGAGCACCTGCGGCCCTTCCTCGACCACCTCCAGAAGCTGCTCGACACCCACGTCAAGCAGGTGCGGCTGACCAACCGGCTCACCAGCTCACCCGTCTGCCTGGTCGGCGCCGAGCACGACTACAGCCCGCAGCTCGAACGGCTGCTCCAGAAAGGCAAGGGCGGCGGCCCGGCACAGCGCCGGATCGTCGAGCTGAACCCAAGCCACCCGATCCTCACCCGCCTCCACGGGCTCTGGCACGCCGACCCGAAAGATTCGCGCGTCGAGGACTACGCCCAACTGCTGCTCGGCTACGGCCTGCTCGCCGAAAGCGCCGAGATTCCGGACGTCGTCCGCTTCAACCGCGCCGTCTCCGACCTGATGACCCGAGGTCTCGACGGCGTACCGCCCGCCCCGGAGCCGGCGCCGAAGCCGGAACCTGTGGTGGAGGAACCGAAATCCGAGGAGGCCAAGGCCGATGAGCCGACGCCGGAGGAGATTCACCCCTCGGACGTGATCATCGAAGTGCCGAAGGCCGAGGAATCGGAGCCCTCAGAGGAAGAGGGAAAGGCTCAGGAACCGGAGACGGTGAACCAAGGGTAGGGCTCAGAAGCAGGAGGTGCTTCCCAAGGAGGTGCTTTTCCCTGGGAGCGCCAAGCTCCAGCTTGGCGTTTTTGCCTCCGAAACGACCGACCTGCCCCTTCGCTACGAAAACGCCAGGCTGGAGCCTGGCGCTCCCAGGAAAAGACGCCGGCACCTTGCCGGCGTTTTTCTTTCCTATTCCTACCCTCGCGCCGCGATTCGCACCTGCGGCCTTTCCTCCCGTGGCAGGGGCATCTCCAACACCTTGCCGTAGCGGCGCTCGCGGTGGTGGAAATCTTCGATCGCGCCCGCCAAATCGCCGGCGCCAAAATCGGGCCACATCCGGTCGGTGAAGACCAGCTCGGCGTAGGCGCACTCCCAGAGCAGGAAGTCGGACAGGCGTTGCTCGCCTCCGGTGCGGATCAACAGATCCACGTCTGGCGCGGTCGTGCCATGGATCGCCCCCGCGAGCAGGAGCGAGAAGGTCTCGCGATCAATCGCTCCGGCGGCGGGCAACGCGCGCAGTCGATCCGCCGCGAACAGGATCGCGTCGCGCGCCGAATAGTCGACCGCGATCCGTAGCCGCATCCGCTCGCCGCCCGAGGTCGTGGCTTCCGCCCGTTCGATCGTCCGCAGCAGCTCGGGCGACAGGCGGTCGCGGCGGCCGATGACCTCGATCCGCACGCCGTTTTCCGCCGCGCGCGCGGCTTCGTTCGCGAGATAGGCATGCAGCAGCCGCATCAAGGCCGAGACCTCGATCGGCGGGCGCTGCCAGTTGTCGGAGGAAAAGGCATAGAGCGTGAGCGTGCCGACGCCCAACCGCGGCGCTGCCTCGACCGTCCGGCGGACCGCCGTCGCCCCGGCCCGATGACCGGCAGTGCGCGAACGCCCGCGCCGGGTCGCCCAACGGCCGTTGCCGTCCATGATGATCGCGACGTGGAGCGGTTCGGAACCGTTCATCGCACCCTCCGTTGATCTACAGCAAAGCGCTTCATTCGGCAAAGTCTCCAGAGAAAAAAGGGGCTCACGCATGGCGGGTCGCGTGGATCAATGCTTCCATGTGGTCCAGGTAGCGCTCCAGTGCACGCCGGCCGGGCGCGGCGAGGCGGTATTCGGTCTTCGGCACGCGACCTTCGAACCGCTTCGCGCAGTCGATGTAGCCGGCGTCCTCCAGCTTCCGGGCGTGGACGCTCAGGTTTCCGTCGGTCGTCTCAAGAAGATGTTTCAGGTCGTTGAAGGTCAGAGTGTCGTGGACCGCGAGCGCCGACAGGATGCCGAGCCGGATCCGCTCGTGGATCAACCGGTCGAGATCGAGCGCAGAGCCCGGGGTCGCCGGACCCCCGGGTGGGGACGACGCGGCGCGCGGCGAGGAGGTCTTCTCCATCTCGTCCTCCTCGCTCGGCTCGCCGCTCTCCGGCCCGCGCACCAGCGCCCGCCTAGCCACCGTGCCGCCTTGCGATGATCGCGCCGAAGATGAGATGAAGACCGCCGAAGCCTGCCGCAAGCAGCGCGTCGCGCGAGAGGAACGGGCCGAACATCAGCTCGGCCGCGCCAAGCGCCATGAACGACAGCCCCATCACCGGCACCGTGCGCACCGCAAACGCGCCGCCGGTGGCGACTCCGGCACCGTAGAGCAGCAGCCAGAGGCCAGGTAGGATTTCCAGCCGCCCTTCGCGAACCAGCACGAACGTGAGCAGCGCGCCGGCCATCAGCGTCGGGAAGAGCGCGAAGGCGAAGCGGCGGCCCGGTTTGGTGATCAGGGAAAGACCCGCGCGGTGTGCCTTCCAGGCGATCGCGCCGAACGTCACCAGGAACGCGAGCAGCGACTCGCCGAGCCAGATCGAGAGCCAAGACGACTCGTCGGGACGGTGCGCGGCAAGCCAAGCCGCACCGAGCGCCGTGGCGCCGACCGCCATTTCCCCGAAGCCGGAGACCCCGGTGAACCGCGCCGCCCCCTCCATCGTCTCGCGGATGTAGCGCAGGTTGTCCATCGCCCGCACATGGAGCGATTCGGGTTCGGGAGGGTCGGAAGCAACGGGACGGAGGGCGGCCACGGGCGGAATCTATCCGCGACACCCTCAGCCGTCAAGTCCTTTGCATTGCAAAGTGACTGTGGCTGGCCGCCCAGTGTGCTGACCCAGATTACAACGGGGCTGGCTCAGAACACCACTGTGCTGGCCAGATCACCACTGTTTTGGTCCAGATCACCACTGTTCTGGCCCGGATCACCACTGTGCTGGCCCAGATCACCACTGTCCTGGCCCAGATCACCACTGTTCTGGCCTAGAACACCACTGTTCTGGCTCAGATCACCACTGTTCTGGTCCAGATCACCACTGTTCTGGCCCAGATCACTACTGTCCTGGTCCAGATCACCACTGTTCTGGCTCAGATCACCACTGTTTTGGTCCAGATCACCACTGTTCTGGTCCAGATCACCAGTGAGCTGAGCCAGATCACCGGTGGGCTGGGCCAGCTCACTACCGAACTGGGCCAGCTCGGTGGTGTCCTGAACGAAAACGCCGGTGGACTGGGACAGCCGGCTTTTGGCGGCGACCCTAACACGGGTGAGCGGAAACGGCCCACCGGCCGAAGGGACGCGCACGGCGCTTTCCGCTATTGCCGCCTTCGCTCCCTTGCGCGATCTAAAGCATCCCTGGACCGAGCCCCGCCCCCATCGCCCCCAGCATCTCCTCGACCGCCGCCGTCATCCCAAGCAGCACCGCCCGCGAGACCAAGGCGTGGCCGATGTTCAGCTCCTCCATCCCTTCGATTGCGGCAATCGGGCCAACGTTTTCGACCATCAGGCCGTGGCCGGCGTAGAGGTGAAGCCCGGCGGCCCGGCCTAGGGCTCCAGAGCGGGCGACTCTTTCAAGCTCTGCATCGCGGGCGGGTCCGGGGGCGACCCTCGTATAGGCGTCGGTGTTGATCTCGAAGCCGGAGACTCCGATTTCGCGGAGGGCCGCAAGCGGCTCCATCTGCTCGGGATCGGGATCGAGGAAAATCGAGACCGCGATGCCCGCTGCCGCCAGGCGCTCGGTTGCGGCGCGTACGCGGTCGCCGTGGAGGCGTAGGTCGAGCCCTCCTTCGGTCGTCACTTCGGTCGGGCTTTCCGGGACCAGCGTGACCTGGTGCGGCCGGATGCGGAGCGCGATCCCCAGCATCTCGGGCTCCGCCGCCATCTCCAGGTTCAACTTGCCGGCGACCACCGGGCGCAGGCGCTCGACGTCGTGATCCTGGATGTGCCGGCGGTCGGCGCGCAGGTGGACGGTGATGCCGGAGGCTCCCGCCGCCTCGGCGAGGCGCGCGGCTTCGATCGGGTCGGGATAGATCGCCTGCCGCGCCTGGCGCACCGTCGCCACGTGATCCACGTTGACCGACAGCCGCACCGGCGGCCGGCCCGGCGCACCTGACACCGCGCCCATCTAGCGCTCGACCTCCGGCTCGACGCCGGTCGTTTCCTCCGGGGCGCGAGCGATCAGCACCGTGAGCTCGATCGGCAGCATCGTGCGATGCAGTTTCTCGCCGAAGGTGCAGTTGACCTCGTAATACCCGAGGTCGGAAATGCGAACCAGCGTCCCCAGGTGCCCTTTCAGGCCCAACAGCTCGTTGTGGATGAACACTTCCGCCGGCAGATCCATCGCCTCGTTCGAACCTCCGGTTTAGTCTTCGTGAAAATAGCCTTCGTCTTTGTATTCCTTGAGCTTCCTTTGCAGCGTCCGGAGGCCGATGCCGAGCAGGTCGGCCGCGCGCGCCCGGTGCCCGCCGGTCTTTTCCAACGTCTCCAAGATCGCCTGGCGCTCGATCTCGGCCATCGTCTTGGGACCCCCCGGGCCCCCCGGAGACGCCGCCGCGAAGGAACCTCCCGAAACGGCCGTCGACTCGTAAGGAGCCTCGGTCAGGCTGGGGCTCGAATAGGCCGAGCTGATCGCGGCCGGAGCGCCGGTTGTCGGGCTGTGGAAAATGGGCAGCCCCCCGCCCGTCGAATCGCGCACCTCGGAGGGCAGGTCGCGCAGGCCGATCGTCGCTCCGGTCGCGAAGATGACCATCGATTCGACGACGTTTTTCAGCTGCCGTACGTTGCCCGGCCAGGGGAAGCGGACCAGCATTTCGAGCGCTTCGGGAGCCACCCGCTTCGGCTCCTTGCCGTGCTCTTGTCCGAACGCCTTCAAGTAATGTTCGAGAAGCAGCGGAATGTCGGTGGGACGCTCGCGCAACGGCGGAATGCGCAGCGTAACGACCTTCAGCCGATAGTAGAGATCCTCGCGGAAGCGACCCTCCGCGATCTCCTTTTCGAGGTCGCGGTTGGTCGCGGCGATCAGTCGGAAATCGACGTCGATCAGGTCGCTGCCTCCCACCCGCATGACCCGCCGCTCTTCGAGCACGCGTAGGAGCTTGACCTGCAGCTCGGGATACAGCTCGCTGATCTCGTCGAGAAACAGGGTGCCGCGATGGGCGAGCTCGAACTTGCCGATCTTTCGCGCCACCGCGCCGGTAAACGAGCCGCGCTCGTGGCCGAACAGCTCGCTCTCCAGGATGTCGCTCGGGATCGCGCCGCAGTTGATAGCGAGGAACCTTTCGTTACGTCGTGGGCTCACCCGGTGGAGTGCGTTGGCGACCAGTTCCTTGCCGGTACCGCTCTCGCCTTGGATCAAAACCGTCGAACGGGTGGGGGCGACCAGCTTCATCTGCTCGAACAATCGCTCCATCGCCTCGGAACGACCGATGATGCTCTCGAAGCCGTAGCGCTTGTCGAGCTGCTCGCGCAGAACCGTGACCTCCTGGCGCAGCTGGTCCTTCTCGATCAGATTCATCGCCCGCTTGCGCAGCTCGTAGAGGTCGACCGGCTTGGTCAGGTAGTCGTCGGCGCCGACCCGCATCGCCTCGACCGCCGACTCGATCGAGCCGTAGCCGGTGACCAGGAGGACCGCGAGCTCATAGCCCCGCTCGCGCACCTGATTGAGGAACGCCAAGCCATCGACGTGCGGCATGCGCAGATCGCAGATCGCGAGCCGCGCGCCGTCGTTTTCTTCCAGGTATTCGAGCGCCTTGCGCGCATCGTCGAAGGTGCGCACGGCGAGGCCGGCCTTCTCCAACGCGATCGCCATCGATTCGCGCGAGCCGGTTTCATCGTCGATGACGAGAACGAGGGGACGATCGGGTGCCGAAGCCATAGAGGTCATTTTGGCACGTTCCGGTGATCAGCGCGCACCGGCAGGTCGTATTTCAGTTTGCCTCCTCGCTCCTTCGGGCGCCTTCGGCAGCAGCCAGTCGCTGCGGGGCAAACTGAAACACGACCCGAGCCTCGGGTCACCCGTGTCGTAGACTTCCCCACCACGATGACCCTCCCCTTCGGCCCGCCCGCCGCCGGCGATCACGTCGAAACCTTGCAGGGCGCGATCGAGCGGATCGTCTTCCACAATCCCGAGAACGGCTGGACGGTGCTCCGCCTCACCATCTCGGGCGCGCGCGAGCCGACGACCGTGGTCGGCACCCTTGCCGGGATTCGAGCCGGCGAGACGCTCCGCCTGGAAGGCAAGTTCCTTCACGATCCGAAATTCGGCCGCCAGTTCCGGGCGCACTCGTTCCAGACCGTCGCCCCTTCGACCCTCACCGGGATGGAGCGCTACCTCGCCTCCGGGATGATCCGCGGCGTCGGCGGCGAGATGGCGAAGCGGATCGTGGCGTTGTTCGGGCTGGAAACCCTGGACGTGATCGAGCGCAGCCCCGAGCGCCTGACCGAGGTCTCCGGCATCGGCAGAAAGCGGAGCGCCGACATCCGCAAAGCCTGGGACGAGCAGCGCGGCATCCGCGAGCTGATGGTGTTTCTCCAGTCGCACGGGGTGCAGACCGGCCACGCGGTCAAGATCTACAAACGCTATGGGTCCGACGCGCTCGCGGTGGTGCGCGAAGATCCATTCCGCCT
Organism: Thermoanaerobaculia bacterium; assembly: GCA_035995205.1. Taxonomy (GTDB): domain Bacteria; phylum Acidobacteriota; class Thermoanaerobaculia; order Multivoradales; family UBA5704; genus DASYKS01. Next base: position 72,524 of record DASYKS010000033.1, on the reverse strand, counting down.
CGCCACCGACGTCTTCGGCATCGGCTTCAAAACCGCCGACCGGATCGCTTTCGCCCTCGGGCTGCCGGCCGACGCGCCGCGCCGCCTGGAAGCCGGCCTGCTCCACGCGCTCGCCGAGGCGAGCGATCGCGGGCATCTCTTTCTCCCGAGAGAGCGCCTGTTCGCCGACTCTGCGCTCCTGCTCGGGAGCCCTGATCCGGCCCTGTTGGCCCAGGCGCTCGCGGAGATCTCGGCCGACGGTCGTGCGGTGGTGGAGGAATCGAAAAGGGAATCACGAATCGAGGGTGAGACCGCCGTCTATCTCGCGGCGCTCTACGCGGCCGAAACCGACCTCGCGGAGCGCCTGCGCCGGCTCCTGCTGGGGCCGCCCCCTCCGGGTCCTTTGAACATCGATCCCGATCGCGCGCTCGCCTGGCTGGGGGCAAGGCAAGGGATCGAGCTTGCCCCGCAGCAGAGCGAGGCGATCCGCCGCAGCCTCGCGAGCCCGCTTCTGGTGATCACCGGCGGTCCGGGGACCGGCAAGACGACGCTGATCCGCGGCCTGGTGAGCATCCTGACCAAGAAGGGTCTGAAGATCGCCCTCGCCGCCCCTACCGGCAGGGCGGCGAAAAGGCTCTCCGAGGCGACCGGAGCGGAGGCCTCGACGATCCATCGCCTGCTCGAATTCGACCCCCGCCTGCGCCGGTTCCAGCGCGGTCCCGATCTGCCGCTCGAAGCCGAAGTGACGATCGTCGACGAGGCCTCGATGATCGACGCCCAGCTCGCCTGCCACCTCGCCCGCGCGCTGCCGGCTCGCGGGCGGTTGATCCTGGTCGGCGACGTCGACCAGCTGCCGTCGGTCGGCCCGGGCAGCGTGCTCGGCGACCTGATCCGCTCGGGAGCGGTCGACGTCGTCCGCCTGACCGAGATCTTTCGCCAGGCGGAGAAAAGCGCGATTGTGGTCAACGCCCACCAGGTCAACCGGGGAGAGATCCCGGTGTCCGGCCCGGCCGGGAGCGACTTCTTCATCATCGAACGGCGCGAACCGGAGGAGATCCTAAAAGTGGTCGTGCAGATGGTGGCCGAGCGGATCCCCGCGAGCTTCGGGTTCGATCCGTTCACCGAGATCCAAGTGCTCGCCCCGATGAACCGCGGCCTGCTCGGCACCGAGCGGCTGAACGCCGAGCTGCGCGCCCGGCTCAATCCCCACGGCGCCTCGATCGAGCGGGGCGGACGGGTCCTGCGCGTCGGCGACAAGGTGATGCAGATCCGCAACAACTACGACCTCGAAGTCTGGAACGGCGACCTCGGGCGGATTTCCCGCATCGACGACGAGGAGTCGAAAGTATTCGTCAGCTTCGACGGCCGCGAGGTCGAGTACGACCTTTCGATCCTCGACGAGCTGCAACTCGCCTACGCCTGCACGATCCACAAGTCGCAAGGGAGCGAGTATCCCTGCGTCGTGGTGCCGCTCCACAGCCAACACCATCTGCTGCTGCAAAGGAATCTTCTCTATACGGCGCTCACCCGAGCCCGCAAGCTCGCGGTGCTGGTGGGCGAGCCGAGGGCGCTCGCCGCGGCAGTGGCCAACCGCCGCAGCGAGCCGCGCTTTTCCCGCCTGGCCGAGCGGCTTCGCGGCTAGGCGAAGGGCTCCTCAGGCTTCGGCTCGACGCCGGGCTCGATTATCTTCGGCGGTTCGGGTTCCGTGGCCTCCGTCGAATCCTCGGGGAGGACGATCGGCGGTGGAGCGCTCGGAGGGATTGGAGGGATCGGAGCGATCGGCGCCAGGGGATACGGCTCGAGGCCAGGCGGAATCTCGTTGCCGCGCGGCCGGCGCGGCCCCATCCCGAACCGGGTGAGGATCACCGCGCCGAAGCCGAACGTCCAGGCGACGTAGGTCAACAATAAGCCGGTGATCGAAAAGAACCAGCCGAACACGTCGAGCGGCCCATGCCCGAGGGCGAGTAGACGCCCCATGATTCGACAAACCTCGATCGCGAACAGGCCGACCAAGGCGGTCGCCACCGTGCTGCCGAAGTGCCGATCGAACCGATGCTCGATCAAGCGGCCGATCCGCAGCGCAAACGCGCTGAAACCGACCAAGCCCAGAAGGATGAGAGCCAGCGCGAGCAAAGGGAGGCCGACGATCAACAGCGGAATCCCGATGATGGAAATCGCCAGCACAAAACACACCACGACCAGCAGCGGGATGAAGAGCAGCTGAGACAGGATGCCAGCAAGGCCGGATTGCCAGAACTCGGTCACGAGCTTGGCTTCGACCCGCGCGACGGGATCGCGGGCGACCACCACGATGACCGCGACCAAAAGTCCGAGCACGGCGAGCGCGAGGATCGACCACATCAAGCGCATGGCTCCGGCGAACGGGCTCCACCAAGGCCAGAAATCGAAATCGTGATCGCCGCCGATTTGGATTCCCGGACCAATGCCGGTGGCCTGGTTGATCCGCCCATGAACCTTGGCCCCCGGCTCCCGCTCGACCGTACCGCCGACGCTCGTAACGTCTCCGTCGACCTCTGCTCGGGGTCCGAGGTGGACGTCGCCCCCGACCGAGAGCACATTGCGACCGACATGGCCGTTCACCTTCACGTCGCCGCCGATCGCCGCCACATCGCGCTGCACCGAGCCGTCGACGGTCGCCGGGCCGCCGATCACCACGACCTTTTCGGCCTCTTCGTCGGCATTGACATGGGCGCTGCCGGAAAAGCGCAAGACCGTACCGATCCGCACGTTGCTGGAGGAATCGGAGTCGCGGCCGGCGTCGTCGGCTTCGTTCTCGGATATTTCAGGAGGTGCCGGAGCCTCAGGGGGCGCCGGCACCGCAGGCAGCTCGGTGGCCGTCTCGCCGGCCGATTCCGTCGCGCCGGCCGCGTCGGCGCTCTTGGAAACGTCGGCGCTCGAAGGCGTCGCCGGACTCGCGGGCGCCGAGCCGCCGGACGACGAGAACCCGAACAGCGCGCGACGCTCGGAAACGGGTAGAGCCAGCAGCCGAAGCAGCGGTCCCGCATCCGGCCCAAGCCAGGCGCGCAGCACGCTGTCGCTCACCCGCTCGCCATTGACCGCGATCGAGGCGCCGCTCACCTCGATCGAACGGACACCCGACCGCTCGACGCGCGGACGCAGCAGCACGCCTTCGCGCAAAGGCAGGATCTCGTAGCGGTTTTCTAACTCTTGCCGCAAGGAGCCGGCCGTCGCAGTGGCGCTCGACGGACCGGCGCCTGCCGTTTGAGCCTGCGCCAGTCCGGCGGTGCCGAAGTGAAAGGCCAGCGCAACCATCATCGCCAAGGCCCAACGAACCGATCGCCGGGCGGAACGCTCAGAAAGCCATCGTTCAAAGATCAACATAGGACCAGCTCCTCTCACGTCGAATCAGGGTCTGGAGGAGGGTGAAGGCACCGCCCGCCACGGCAACCAAAATGGTCAGGCTCAGAAGCATCGTCGGTTGTTCCAACGGCGCCGCCAGCGTCCGGCGCATCGCACCGAGAGCATCGGCCCAGGTTGCGAGAACCGCCAGACCGTCGCCGAGCCGGCGCACCAACTCCGCGGCGAGCCACACGCTTCCCGGAACCGAGGGGCGCGGAGCGAGCCACCAGACCAACGGCGCCAACCAGAGCGCGGCGAACCCGGACAGGGTCACGCCACCGAGCACCAAGGCCTGCGCCCAACGCCGGGAAAAAGCGCCTTGCGGCCGTGCCTCTGTCCGCGCTTTCGTCATCACCCGGGCGGCGAAGCCCGGCGAGGGCGAACGGTCGGGAAGCTCGGCCGCCAAAGCCGCGAGCGCCATCTCCGCGGCCTCGTCATCGAGGTCGTCTTCGGCGGCAAGCCAACGGGTCAGGAGCTCCGGGGTCGAACGGTTCATCGCATCCTCCAACGAGCCTTACGGGAGCCGCTCGGTTCGAGTTTCGTTCGTTCCCGGGCTTCGAAGCCCCGATTCAACGTCGAAAGACGTCCGCCGCCCTGGTCATGGTCGGGAGGGGTAGGGGCCGAGGCCGGTTGGCCGGCTGCGAGAGGAACATCTGGTGGCTGAGCGCGGCGAGGCAGCGGTGGGTGATCTTGCCGATGCTCGTCGAGCTGTAGCCGAGTTTTTCCGCGACCTCCTGCGGCTCGTATCCGAGCAGGAACCGCAGTCTGAGGACTTTCCGGCACTTGGGCGGCAGCCGTTCGATCAAGCTCTCCAGATCGACGAGTAGCTGCTCGCGCTCCTGGGGCGGGGCCATCGGCGCCGCCAGCCATTCGAGCAGCGTCTCGTCGACCGCCGCGTACAGGCTCCGCCGCCGTTGGCGCCAATACATCAGGCATTTGCGCTTGAGCGTTCCGAGCAGCCAGGCTTCGGGGTCGTTGACCTCGTGGGCGCTGTACAGGAGCGAAAAGAAGGTGTCTTGGAACAGATCCGCCGCATCGTCGGTCGGGATGCGGTAGAAGTAGAGCAGACCTTTCAGCCGCGGCTCGACGCGTTCCAGGAGCTCGTCGAACCCATTTGCTTGTTTTCCTGGATCGTTGACCTGCATTATGTCTTGTCCAAAAGTTTCCGAAGACGGTATCACGAGGCCGCCGGTCGGAGCGAGCGGGCCGCGCGGCCCAGTCCCGGGCCGGTGGTTTCGCTTGGCTCCTCGCTCCTTCGGGCGCCTTCGGCAGCAGCCAGTCGCTGCGGGCCAAACGAAACCACCACCCCGGGCTCAGCCCTCGCGGAGGCGATCCCGAACCTGCTGCATGTCCTCCCAGGTCGGGCGCTTGAGCGCCGGATTGCGCAGCAGGGCGGCCGGGTGATAGGTCACCATGGTCGAGACCCCGAGCACTTTGTACCATCGCCCGCGCATCCGGCCGATCGGATCTTCGTTGCCGAGCAAGGTCTGCGCCGCAATCCGTCCGAGCGCCACGATCACCCGCGGCTGGATCAGCTCGATCTGGCGCTCCAGGTACCCGCGGCAGGCGCTCACCTCGTCGGGCTGGGGATCGCGATTGCCCGGCGGCCGGCACTTGACGATATTGGCGATGTAGACGTCTTCGCGGCGCAGCTCGATCGCCTGGACGATGCGGGTCAACAACTCGCCCGCCCGGCCGACGAACGGCAGCCCCTGCTTGTCTTCCTCGGCGCCCGGCCCTTCTCCGATGAACATCAGCTCCGCAGCCGGATTGCCTGCGCCGAAGACGGTCCGGGTCCGCCCCCCGCTCAGGCGGCAGCGGGTACACACGGAGACGCGCTGCTCGATCTCCGCCAGCTCGGCGACCCGGGCCGCGAGATCGGCCGGGGCGACGCGGGCGACCGAGGGGGCTTGGGCACGCGGTTCGAACGATCCGCCCGTCGGCGAAGCGGATCGTGCATTCGGCTCGGACGGCTCAGGGCTCTGAGCTTGGGGGGCGTACAGATCGCCGTAGCCGATGTCGGCGAGGTACCCGAGCAGGTCGCGAAGAGGGGGAGCCAGCTCCGGTCGGTTCATCGGCGGGCCGCGGCGGCGGGTTCGGCCAGCGCCGCCGTGAACAGATCGAGCAGCGCGGCGGCGATTTCCGCCTTGCCCTGCCGTGGAAGCGAAACGGGTTCCGCGTCGCGCGAGAAGACCAGAACCTCGTTCTCGTCACGCCCGAACGCGATGTCGCTGCGCGACACGTCGTTGGCGACGATGAAGTGAGCGTCCTTCCTCGCGAGCTTGCCCCGGGCGTTCTCCTCCAGCCGTTCGGTCTCGGCGGCGAAGCCCACGCGGACGGCGTTCGGCGCGATCCGCCCGAGCCCGGCAAGGATGTCCTCGGTCGGTTCGAGATCGAACGCCGGCACCCCTTGATCCTTCTTGATTTTCTGCTCGGCGCGCGCCTTGGGCCGGAAATCAGCAACCGCCGCCGCCAGGATCACCAGATCGGCTCCCGGAGCCGTCGCTGCCACCGCCATGGCCATCTCGGCCGCGGTCTCGACGTCGAGCCGCTCGACGCCGGAAGGAGTGGCGAGGGCGACCGGCCCCGAGATCAGGATCGTGCGGGCGCCCCGCCGGGCCGCCTCGGCGGCGAGCGCGAAACCCATCTTGCCGCTCGACCGATTGCCGAGAAAGCGGACCGGATCGACCGGTTCGAACGTCGGCCCGGCGCTGATCAGAACCGTCCGACCACCGAGCGGCCCCTGGCCACTCCCCGCGGCCGCCGAGAGCGCCGCGGCGACGATTCGCTCCGGATCGGCCATCCGGCCCATACCTACCTCGCCCGAGGCGAGCGGGCCTTCGATCGGCCCGACCAGCCGGGCGCCGCGCGCTTCGAGCGTCGCAACGTGCTGGCGGACCGCAGGCTTCTCCCACATCTGAAAGTGCATCGCCGGGGCGATCACCAGCGGACCGGAGAAGGCGAGCGCCGTGGTGGTGAGAAAATCATCGGCGAGCCCAAGCGCCACACGGGCGAGGAAATGCGCGGTGGCAGGAGCCACGCACAGCACATCGGCCCAGGCGGCGGCCGTGATGTGCAGCTCTTCTCCGGTGCCGGTGGGTTCGAGGTATTCCTCGCCGTAGACCGCTTGGCCGGACAGCACTTCGAGGGTGAGGGGCGAGACGAACGAGCGGGCGCTCTGGGTGAGCGCCACCCGCACCTCGGCCCCCCCGCTCTTCAGCCGGCGGACGATCTCGGCGGCTTTGTAGGCGGCGATGCCCCCGGTGACGCCCAACAGAACGCGCGGACTGCGACTCAAATCCAAGCTCCCCGTCTTATCGCCCGGGTTCGCCGCGGTTAGTTCGACTCGGGCTCGCCCGCCTCGTCGGCCGCCGTCTCGACCACCGGCGCCGGACCGATTCCCCAGGCGACCATGTCGCCGTCGATCTCGCCCATCGCGACCCGCGTCGGCTTGTTGCCCTGCGGATTGTCGGCTTTCGGCCGGGCGCCGCGCATCAGATACTCCGCGCGGCGGGCGGCGACCAGGACGTAACGAAACTTGCTGTCGATGTTCGTGGCCATGTCGATCTCTTCCGATCTCTCGTTCGCGAACAGGAGGCGAAGTGGCTCTCGCCGGGATACGGTGCTCCCGGCATACGCCCTAGGGCGCGCCCCGTTCTTGGAAGTCTTTGAGGATGTCCTGGAGCCGGTTTTCCATCCGCTCTCGGCGGTGACGCTTCTCCAGGAGGATCGCGGCGAGCGCTTCGCTCGCACGTCGGGCGTCGTCATTGACGATAACATATCGATACCGATCGTAACGCCGGATCTCCCAGAGGGAGACCGCCAAGCGCCGGGCGATAGCGTCCTGATCGTCGAGCGCCCGCCCGGCAAGGCGTCGTTCGAGATCCGCGTAGCTCGGCGGCATGATGAAGATGCTGTGCGCCTCCGGGTATCGAGCGAGCACCCGCTCCGCCCCCTGCACGTCGATGTCCATCAAAACGTCGATCCCCTGCTCCAGCCGCGGGAAGACCTCCGCCATCGAGGTGCCGTAATAGTTGTTGTGGACCTCGGCCCACTCCAAGAAATCCTCGGCGACGATCATCCCCTGAAAGGTCGCGACGTCAACGAAGTGGTAGTCGATCCCGTCCTGCTCCCCCTGCCGCGCCTCGCGCGTCGTATGACTGACCGAAAATGCAATCTCCGACAGCCCCAGCAAGCCGCCACGGAGCAGGCTGTGAATGAGCGTCGTCTTGCCCGCCCCCGAAGGGGCCGACAGAATGAACAGCTCGCCGCGGTGGGGTGGATTCTGGCTCAAGCGGGTAAGGGGGTCGAAGGCACGGGGTAACGGAAAGATGCTACCAGAAACCCGGCAACGCCCCCCATTTACTCCACGTTCTGCACCTGCTCCCGGATCTGCTCGCACAGAACCTTGGCGTCGAGGGCGGTGCGGACGACTTCCGGGTGCCTGCACTTGGCGCCCAGGGTGTTCAGCTCGCGGAAGATCTCTTGGGTTAGGAAATCGAGGCGCTTGCCGACCGCGGCGTCTCCTTCGGCCAGCTCGCGGAAGTGTTCGAGGTGGGCGTGCAGGCGGTCGATCTCTTCGGACACGTCGCTCCGGTCGGCGAGGATCGCCGCCTCTTGGGCGAGGCGGGCGGGATCGAGGCCGGCCCCCACCCCTTCCATCAGCTCGGCGAGCCGGCGGTCGAGGGCGGCTTTCGCTTCCGCGAGCACCGGGCCGCGGAGCGCGTCGATTCGCGCGATCCGTTCGCCCAGCTCGGCGAGGCGGCCGAGCAGCACGGCGCGGAGCTTGCCCCCTTCCAAGGTGCGCGCCGCCACCAGCTGAGCGAGAGCCGCTTTGGTTGTAGCGCGCAATAGCTCTCGGTCGTCATCGGTCCAATCGCGCGCCGCCACCTCCACCTTGAAGGCTTCGGGCAGGCGCAGGAGATCGCCGGCCGATAGTTCTCCCGTCACCCAGCCGCGGGCAGCGAGGTCGCGCACCGCCGCCTGCGCCGCTTCGACGATGCCCGGGTTGATCTTCACCTCGGCGGGGATGATCCCCAGCGCCCGGACGTCGAGCCGCAGCTCCACCCGGCCGCGTTGCAGCTCCGCCGCGAGCAGCTCGCGCAGATCGGGCTCCATGGCTCGGTACGCCTCGTCGAGGCGCACCTGGACATCGAGCATTTTGTGGTTGACGCCGCGAAGGGTGGCGGTGATCGCGTAGCGCGCGTTCTCTGCCGTCGCCTGGCCCGATCCGGTCATGCTGCGCATGGCAATCCTCCCCAAATAGAGGGCAGACACGCAGGTCTGCCCTACATCGGTTACCGGGCGGCCACGGGGGTGCCGCCCCTACATCCGTTACAGGGCAGACACGTAGGTCTGCCCCTACATTAACGCGTGCCCCTTGTAGGGGCAGACCTACATGTCTGCCCGGGATCTACCCGTCCGGACGATCCGTTCGGCCTCGGCCTCGCAGGCGTCGAGCCGGCGTTCGAGCTCTTCGGCGTACGGTTCGAGCGGCGCGCCGCGCCCCACTGCGAGCGGTTCGCCGTAGACGAAGACGACGCGCGAAAACGGCCAGGGCACGACGAATCGATCCCAAGAGTCTAGGAGCTTGGCGCGGTTCGCGGCCAGGCCTACCGGGACAATCGGAAACCCAGTGGCCGCGGCGGCGAGCAGCGCGCCCGGCTGGACTTTTCCGCGCGGGCCTTTCGGACCGTCGGGGGTGAACGCGATATCGAACCCCTGCTTGGCTTTCCGCAGCAGCTCGCGCAGACCGGCCGCTCCCCCGCGGGTGGTCGAGCCGCGGCTCGAATCGATGCCGAGCCGAGAGACGGTGCGCGCGATCAACTCGCCGTCGCGGCTGGAGGAAATCAGGACCGAGATCTTCTCACCCCGATACCCATAGGGCATCAGCAGCAGATGGCGGTGCCAGAAGGCGAGCAGAAAATGCTCTCCTGCACTTTCGCGCCGTCGAATCTCACGGTCGTTTCGGTGCTCCAGGCGGCAGGTGGCGCGTAACGCGCGGATGAAGCCCGCCGCAAGCCACGAGATCACCGCGATTCCTCGGTCGGGACGAAGGCGTTCCGGCTCGTCGCTCACGCCTGGAATTGCAGGTCGTAGAGGCGCTTGTACGAGCCGCCGCGCGCCAGCAGCTCGGCGTGCGACCCCTCCTCGACGATCCGCCCTCCTTCGAGCACGACGATCCGATCCGCCTTGGTCACCGTCGACAGGCGGTGCGCGATCACCAACGTGGTCCGGCCCTGCATCAGGTTGTAGAGCGCTTTTTGCACCAGCACCTCGGATTCCGTGTCGAGGTGCGAGGTCGCCTCGTCGAGGATCAGGATCGGCGCGTCCTTCAATAGCGCGCGGGCGATCGCCAGCCGCTGGCGTTGGCCGCCGGAGAGGCGGCTACCCGATTCGCCGATCACCGTGTCGTACCCCTCGGGCATCTCCCGGATGAACTCGTCGGCATAGGCGGCGGTCGCCGCGGCGCGCACCCGTTCGATCGGCAGATCGGAGCGGCCATACGCGATGTTGTTGCGCACCGAATCGTTGAACAGCAGGGTGTCCTGGGTGACGATGCCGATCTGCGCGCGTAACGAGACGAGCGTGAGGTCGCGCAGGTCCGCGCCGTCGAGCGTCACCTTCCCCGCCACCGGATCGAAGAAGCGGGGCAGCAGGTTCACCAGCGTCGATTTTCCCGCGCCCGACGGACCGACCAGGGCGACCAGCTCGCCGCGCCGGATCTCCAAATCGAGATGAACCAGCACCGGCCGGTCCTGGTAGGCGAACTCGACCCCCTCGAAGCGGATCCGGTCGCGTACCTTGTCGATCGTCCGCGCGTCCGGCTTCTCTTGCACCTCGTCGGGGATCGCGAGCAGGCGCACGGCGCGCTGGCCGGCGGCGAGCGCCTCTTGCAGGACCAGGTTCACCTTGTTCAGCTTGCGGATCGGGTCGTACATCATGAGCGCCGTGGTCAGGAACTTAATCAGCTCCGGCGCGGTCAGCTCGCCCGCGCGAATCGCGCGGCCGGAGTAGATCAGGAGCGCCGCGGCGCCGATCACGGCGAGCGATTCGACCACCGGACCGGAGGCGTTGGCGAGCAGCTGCGCGCGCAGATTGGTGCGCAGATGCCGGCGGGTCGCGACCTCGAACCGGCCGAGCTCGAAGTCCTCCATTCCGAACGCTTTGACCACGCGGTGGCCGCGGATGCCCTCGTTCATCAGGCTCGCGAGATCGGCCATCCGCTCCTGGCTCCTGTGGCTCGTCTTCCTCATGCCGCGGCCGAAGCGGATGATCGGATAGACCAGCACGGGTGCCACCACCAGGCAGATCGCCGCGAGCTTCAAATGGGTGGAAAGCAGCAGCCCGAGCAGGACCACGAGCGTCAACGACTGCTGGAACAGGTCGAGCAGACGGTTGGACACCGCGCTCTGCATCATCGCGACGTCGTTGATCACGCGCGCCACCAGCTCGCCGGAGGGGTGCTCGGCGTGAAAGCGGCTCGACTGTTCCAGGATGCGCCGGTAGAGATCGTTGCGGATGTCGGTGGTGACCCCCAGGCCGATGTGCTGGAACGAATAGCCGGCGAGGAAGTCCGACACGCTGCGCAGCAAGAACACCAGGACGAACAAGAGCGGCACGAACCAGATCACCTCGCGGTCGCCGATCCCCAACTGCCGCTTGAGCGACTCGTAGCTCTTCTGGATCTTGTGCTCGATGTCGACCTTCCGCTGCAACTGCTTGAGCCAGTCGGGCGTCGAGCTTTGGCGAGACGCCGAAGCGTCGTCCTTCGGTTTGCCGATCTGGACTCCGAGCACGCTCGGCGCGCCGTCCTTGGCCAGCAGCACCTCGCCGAACACCGGCTCGATCAGCGAGACGATGCCGCCGGTCGCCGCGGCGAACATCACGATCCCGAAACCCGCGAGCACCGCCCACCCGGTATAGCGGCGCACATAGCGCCAGAAGAAGGTGATCGAATTCACGCCGCCGCCTTTTGTTCGAGCACGAGGGCGACCTCGCGCGCCGCGCGCCCGCTCGCCCCGCCCACCCCGAGCCGGCCGCGCAGCTCGGCGAGCTGGCCGCGCATCGTGGCGATCGCCTGCGGGTCGCCGAGCAGCCGTTCGGCCTCCGCGGCAAGGTGCTCGGGGTCCGCCTCGTGCTGCAACTTCTCCGGCACCGCGCCGCGCTCCAAGACCAGGTTGACCAGCGAAACATGGGGCAGCTTTACCAGCAGTCGCGCCAGCCGATAGGTCCAGGCAGACAGGCGGTAGCAAACGATCATCGGCGTGCCGAGCAGACCGACTTCGAGTGTCGCGGTGCCGGAGGCGCAGAGCGCCAGGTGCGAATCGGCGATCGCCGCGAAGCGCTCCGCATCGACGATCTCGACCGGCGGCAAAGCCTGGGAACCCAGACCCGCCGCCGCCCTCCCCAGATGCCGCTCGATCGAGGCGCGCGAGATCGTCGGCGCCTGGATGATCCGTCCAACCACCGGCACCCGCGCCGCGAGCGTCGCCAACGCGCGCAATTGAAGGGGTAGCAGAACCTCCACCTCCGAGCGGCGCGAGCCCGGCAGCAGCGCGATCCGGAACGGCTCGGCAGACGGGTGGGGCGGATGCGGCTCGGGGCGATCCCAGACCTGCGGCAGTTGCGGCACCTCGTCGACCAGCGGATGGCCGACATGGACCGCGTCGACCCCGTGGCGCCGGTAGAACTCGACCTCGAAGGGGAACAGCACGAGCATGCGACGGACGTCGCGGGCGATGGCGTGCACCCGGCCCTTGCGCCAAGCCCAGATCTGCGGGCTCACGTAATAGACCACCGGCACTCCGCGGCGGGCCAGCTCCTTGGCGAGGCGCAGGTTGAAATCGGGAAAATCGACCAGCAGCGCGGCCGTCGGCTTGCGGCGATCCACTTCGGCGAGCAGCGCAGCGAAGATAGCTCTCGCCCGCGGCAGGATTTTCAGCACCTCGACCAAGCCGACCACCGAGATCTCCGACGAGTCGGCGATCGTGGCGACACCTGCTTTGCGCATCTCGTCGCCGCCCAAACCGAAAACCGAGACGTCCGGCTCGATCCGCGCCAGCTCTGCAAGCAGCCGCGCGGCATGCAGATCGCCCGAGGCCTCCCCGGCGACCGCGAGGAGCTGCAAAGTCATGGAATCGGAGCCGGCGGACCCTGGGGGAAGGGGTACATCAGCCAGGCGATCGCGAGCCCGCCGAGCACCATGCCGAGAAACAGCTGGAGGAACAGCTTCACTTGGAGCCCGCGCTCCCGGCGCCAGAGCAGGCTGAAGAAGATGCTCACGATCAGAGCGAAGACCACCATCAAAAAGAAGTGGCTGATCATTTGAGGCGACCCCTTACGCCTTCTTGCCCAACGCGATGTCCCACGCGTCGAACACCAACAGCAGGTTCATCAGGCCCGCGGTGAGCAGGAACGCCGTCCCGTACTCGAAGCCCGGACCGCGAAGGTCACCTTCGTAATGGGTGACGAAGCGCAACACGCCGTACACGGTCCCCGCTCCGGCCTGCCCGATCGTGCCGAGCAGCGAGAGCGGCTCGCCGGGAACCGGGCGGTAGAGATGCCCCTCGAGCTTCAGCCCCAAGAACACCGAAACGGCGACCAAGGCGAAGAACGCCACTCCGCGCCGCCATCGTTTCAGATACAGATGGCCGCCGCCGGGGATCAACCAGGCGATCGCCGCCGCGGCGATCGCCGTGCCGATCCCGAGGTTCGGCGCCGCGGCCACCGGAGTTTCGCTTTCCGTCACGCCCGCTCCTTCTTCCGGCGATCTGCCGCCTCTTCGCGAGGCCGATTCACGCCTCGTCGTTGAGCAGCTCGCGCAGCTCCTTGCCCGGTTTGAAATACGGAATCCGCTTCGGCGGCACGTCGACCTTGTCGCCGGTCTTCGGATTACGGCCGGTGCGCGCACCTCGGTGGCGAATGCGGAAACTGCCGAAGCCCCGCAGCTCGATCTTTTCGCCCGACTTGAGCGAGAGCACGATGCTGTCGAACACCTCGTTGACGATGATTTCCGCCTGCTTCTTGGTCAGTTGCGTCGTGCGGGCGACCTCTTCGACCAGCTCGGCCTTGGTCATTCCGTCTCTTGCGAACACCGTCGACCCCCAGTTGCCAGAGAAGATTGCCAGAGATGAAAAACGGCGGCCCCTGGTAGGACCGCCGTCCAAGACTACCGCAAATTAGGCGCTCTGAGCTTCGGAAGTCTCCGCGGCACCGCCAAGATCCGCGGAGTCTCCATCGTCCACGGCCTCCCCGGTCTCGGCGTCCGCCTCCGACGCGCCGCGCTTGCCCTCGGGCTCGTCGCTCGGCTTGACCACGCCGGCCCGAATCGCCGCTTCGCGCGTCGACTTGCCGGCTTCCGCGGCGCGCCGGGTCGCATCGTCCTTCAGGGCATCGAGCTCTTCGCCCTCCGGCTGCGATACGCCGTGGAGCGAGAGACCGACTTTCTTGTCCCCTTCCTCGATGCGCAGGATGCGCGCGCGCACCCATTCGCCAACCGCGAAACGATCTTCCAGGCGCTGCCCGGCGACTACGTCGATCTCGCTCACGTGAGCCAGACCTTCGAGGCCGTTGTAGATGTCGATGAACAGCCCAAAATCGGTGACGTTGACCACCCGTCCGTCGAGCACGTCGCCGACCCGGTGCGAATCCGCGAAGTCGTCCCACTCGTTGGGCATGAACTCCTTGAGCGAGAGCGAAACGCGCTGGTTGTCGACGTCGATGTTGATGATCCGAGCCTTGACCGTATCGCCCTTCTTGAGCACCTCGCTCGGATGCTTCACGCGCTTGGTCCAGCTCATGTCGGAGACGTGGATCAGGCCGTCGATGCCGTCGGTGATCTCGACGAAGGCGCCGAACTCGGTCAGGTTGCGAACCTTGCCCTCGATCACGCTGCCCACGGGGTGGCTGTCGGACAGCTCGTCCCACGGATTCCGCTCGGTCTGGCGCAGCGACAGAGAGATCCGCCGCTGGTCCATGTCGAGCTCGGAGACGATCGCCTCCACCTCGTGGCCGACCTCCAGGATCTTCGCCGGGTTGACCACCTTCTTGGTCCACGACATCTCGCTCACGTGGATCAGCCCCTCGACGCCTTCTTCGATCTCGACGAACGCGCCGTAATCGACCAGCGACACGACCCGGCCGGAAACGCGCGAGCCGATCGGATACTTCTTGTCGACCAGGTGCCACGGGTCCTCGGAGCGCTGCTTGTAGCCGAGCGAGACGCGCTCGGTCTCGGGGTCGAACTTCAAGACCACGATCTCGATCTCGTCGCCGACCTTGAAGTGCTCGGAGGGGTGGTTGACCCGGCCCCACGAAATGTCGGTGATGTGCAGCAGCCCGTCGATGCCGCCGAGATCGACGAACACGCCGTAGTCCGTGATGTTCTTGACGATACCAGGCAGGCGCGCCCCTTCTTCCAGCCGCTTGAGCGTCTCGGTCTTCTTCTTCTCGAGCTCTTTCTCCAGGACGGCCTTCCTCGACAGGACGATGTTGTTGCGCCGCCGATCCAAGCTGATGACCTTGAACTCCAACTCCATGCCGCGCAGCGCTTCCAGGTTCTTCACCGGCTTGATGTCGACCAACGAGCCGGGGAGGAATGCGCGCAGGCCGACGTCGACCGTGAGCCCGCCCTTGATCCGCTCGATCACCCGTCCCTTGATCACACGGCCCTCTTTGAACGCGCGATCGACCTCGGTCCACCGGCGCATGCGCAGGGCCTTGGTGTGGGACAGGAGGACATGCCCCTCTTGGTCCTCGGTCTTTTCCAGCAGCACGTCGACTTCGTCGCCGACGTTGACGGACAGCTTGCCGTCGCGGTCGAGGAACTCGTCGATGGGGACCAGACCCTCGGACTTGTAGCCGACATCGACGATCACCGAATTGGCGGTGACGCCGATCACGCGGCCCGGGACGATTTCGCCCTCGGTCAAGTTCCGCATGCTCTCGTCGTAGAGCGCCAGGAGCGCCTGGTAGTCCATCTCCTGGTCGGTATTGGACTCAGCGGAAGGCTGGTCCTGGTCAAAGTGGGACGGCATAAAGGGTGCTACCTCCTTGGTATTTGGATTCAGGCGGAAGCGGCGCGCCTGTTAGGCCCTGGGTGGGGGCGCCGAGCTCAACGGAACTCTAACTCGTCGGAATCTCGGGCCATCGAGTATAGGTGCCCGCCTGCAAAGGTGTCAATCTGCAGCTCGGCGGCCTTTCGAACGTCGTCGCAGGAGCCAAAAGGCCGGCACGCCGGCAGCGATCACGGCCGTCGCGCGCAAGGCGTTGGCGGGATCCGCGACGAACAGATTGAGCACGATCGCCGCTCCCGCGAGCACGAAGGCCGCCGGGACCCAAGGGTAGCCCGGCGAAGCGAACGGCCGCGCCGCGTTCGGCAACTTCTTGCGCAGCGCGAACAGGGCAATTCCGGAAGCTCCAAACAACACCCAGTCGGCGAACACCGCGTAGTTCAACAGCCGCCCGTAAGCTCCGGTCGTCGCGAGCAGCGCCGCAACGGCGGCCTGGAGAAGGATAGCCGCGGTAGGAGCCCGAAACCGCGGATTGAGCACCGCGAACCGTTCCGGCAGCAGGCCGTCCGCGGCCATCGCGTAATAAACCCGCGGGGCGGAGAGCAGCGCGAGATTCAAGAAACCGAACGTCGAGACGACGACCAGCAGCGAGATCGTCCGGGCGCCGCTTTCTCCGAACAGCACCGCCGCCGCATCCGCCGCGGGAGTGCGGCTCGCCGCGAGCGCGGGGGCGCCGAGCACATGGAGATAGGCGAAGTTCGCGCCGAGGTAGATCAGGATCACGCAAACGACGCCCCATAGGATCGCCCGCGGCAGATTGCGCTCCGGCTCGCGCACCTCTTCGGCAATGTAGTTGACGTTCTGCCACCCGCCATAGGCGAACATCGCGGGTGCCAACGCCGCCAGGAACACGGAAAACAAGCCGAACCCGCCCCGCGCCTGAAGAATGCCCTGTGGCAGCGCCGGTCGCCACTCGATCGCCGAGTGCTTCGCGAGCGCGAACGCCGCGACGATCAAAACCGCGAGCGCGAGCATCTTGGCGAGTGTCACGACGTTCAGCAGGACGGCGCCCGGCTTGATCCCCAGCGCATGGAACGCGCCGAGCGCCACGAGCACGGCGACCGCCACCGGCACGGTCGATCTGGGAGGCATTCCGATCAGGCGCACCAGATACTCCGCGAACGCCACCGCGACCGCGGCGGTCGCCCCCGACTGAACGATCCAGAGCATCGACCAGCCATGCAGGAACGCCGCAAGCGGATGGAACGCCTCACGGAAGAAGGCGTACTGGCCGCCGACCTTCGGCACCACGGTCGCAAGCTCGGCGAAGACGAAAGCGCCAGAGAGAGCGATCGCACCGCCTACCGCCCAGACCGCAAGAATCAACACGGGAGTTTTGACCAGCCCCGCGACGACGTACGGATTGACGAAGATTCCCGACCCGACGATGCCGCTGATCACGATGATCGCGGCATCCCAGGGGCCGAGCCGCCGCGCGAACGTGGTGCGCGGGGGAGACGTTGACACCGCGGTGGGATCGCTCAAGACACCACGGCCGGAGCCCGCTCCACTAGGATCTCGGTCTCCATGCCCTCCACCTCGAACAGCCGCGGCCGGCGGAGCGCCGCCGCGAGGTGCGCCGCATCGAACGTTCGAACCACCGAACCGGATGCCACGCGGTAGTTCTCTCCCTCAGCGGAAAGCCGAGGCACGTCAGCGCACTCGCCCCGCACGAGGACCAGCGCGCAGCCACGGAAATGCTCGCGCAGCAGATCGCGCAACACCGGAGCGCCCTTCATCGGCTTGACCGCCACCGTCCGCCCGCCACCCACCGACACCGCCCGGAGGGCACCCTCCCCGGCCGCGGCTTCAAGGCTCGACGGCAAAGGTGTTGCGATCTGGCCCAGCTCAAGCCAGCCGATGCGCAGATCGAGAGAGCGGGCGGCGGCGAACAGGGGCGCGAATTCCGCAGATCCCTGCTCGACCCGCAATAGGTGCGGCGTTTTCATGCGGTGGTGCTCCTCCGGTTCCTGCTGGCCAACTGTCGGGTGAGGGCACAGCATAGCGCGCACCCACCGTAATCCGCCTACCGTTCCCTGTCGATCACCGCCATCCGCGGCGCCAGGCCGGTAAATACGTCCTCCGGGTTCAAGCCCAGCCACGGATCGGAGCTCGGGGTGAGGAACAGCTCCGCATAGACCCGCTCGTTGAAAGCGTCGAGATCGACCGTGGCCACTTCGCCCGCGAGCCAGTCGTGGAGCACGGCATGGAGGCCCAACTCGTTGCGCACGGTGTCGAGCGACAGGAGACTTTCGAAATTCGCGGCCATCCGCTCGGCTTCCGGCCCTGCGCCGAGCGCCATTTTTTGGCGTAGGCGCTCGCGCGCCGCGTCGTCGAGCTGCCAATCGGCCCGGTGGTAGTTGGCGACCCCGGCCCAGGGGATGTCGGCGCCCCACTGCGCCCCGGGCGTCGGGGGAAACAGCACGTTCAAGAAACGCATCTCGATACCCCCCTTGCTCATGGCGAGAGTTGAGGCCTCGACCGCGGTCGGCGGGTCGCCCGCCAGCTCGGCCGGTACGACCTGCGCTTCGGCCTTTCCCGCCCGATGCCGCGCAGGACCCCGGAGCCATTTCTGATACCGGTCGAGGTCGGCGCTTAAAGTTCCCGACAGGAGCCTCGCTTGCTCACCGTGGCGCTGGGAAGAGAGCCACGCGAGCGCCGCGTCCTCGAGCCCTGCCGCCACAGCCGCCACCTGGTCGAGGTCGGTGAGATCACGGAGGAACGCGGCCGGCCCGAGCAGCCCCGGCAGCGCGTCGAGCAAGCGACCGCGAGAGTCGAGCACGTAGTGGATGCTGTTGCCGGTGATCGTTCCGGAGAGACTTCGGCCGTCCCCCATGTCGATCGTGATCTTGGGCACCGGCCGCACCGACTGCCAGTGAAGGATGAACCGCTCGCGCAACAGGCGCGAGATCTGCGGATCGGCGTAGAGCACGGTGCGGAAGAAGCGGCTGTTGGCGCAGGAGAATTCTTCGTCGAGCCGGCCGAGCAGCCGGAGCGAGAGGATCGGCTTGCCCTCCGCTTGCGCCGCGGCGCGCGCGGCATCGAGGTCGGTATACCAATAAAGGTGGGAGGCGGCGCAATCGCGCTGCGCGCAGACTCGATCAAGCACCTGGCCGAATTCCGCATCATCGATCGTGCGGTCCCCCCGCGTCCGGTCGGCCGCGAGCAACGCGTCGATCCCCGCCGGGCCGGCCGCGCGGAGCGCTTGGATCGCCACATCGGCCGATTCGGGATAGTTCCAAAGCGCCTTCCCGGCAAGATCGGCGAGCGGCGTTGCAGCGACCCCGTTGGCCACATCGGCCACCGCCGGTACCGGCCGCGCGGAGAGGAAAGAAAACAGTGCACAGGCGAACGCGACCCCGAGCCGGCGACGGGTGGAAGTGAGGAAAATCCGGGCGTTCATGAGAGTCCTCCTTTCAGGACGCCCAAAGCGTAGGCCGCGGAGATCGACCGCACGGTAACGGCTTCGTAACGCCGGAGCCCGCCGCGGGTTCGCCGTTTCGCCTCGGGCTATGCTCCCGCCATGGCGACCCCGGACCTAGCCCTGATCGTCGAAGACGATCTCGCGATCCGGCGTGGCCTGGTCGATGCGCTGGGCGGTGCCGGCTTCGCGACGCTCGAAGCGGGAGACGGCGCGAGCGGCGAGGCGCTGGCGCTCGAACGGCCGGTGCGTCTGGTGCTGCTCGATCTCGTCCTGCCGCGGAAAGACGGCCTCGCCGTGCTGCGCGCGATCCGCGCGGCCAAACCGGCGCTTCCCGTCATTCTGATTACCGCCCGCGGCGCCGAGGACGACCGGGTGGCGGGGCTGCGCCTGGGCGCGGACGACTACGTGGTGAAGCCGTTTTCGATCCGCGAGCTGCTCGCCCGGATCGATGCGCTCCTTCGCCGCTCCCCGGCGCGCGCCGAGGCGCCCGAGACGCGCGCGATCCCCGGCGGCACCCTCGATCTGGCGCGCAACGAGATCCGTTTCGACGACGGCTCGCGCGAGGAGATGTCGGACCTCGAATCGCGGCTGCTGGCATACCTCGCCGCGGCGGAGGGGCGGCTGGTGCCGCGCGACGAGTTGCTGGTCCGCGTCTGGGAGATCGACCCGCGGCGGATCGAGACGCGCACGGTCGACATGACGGTCGCCCGCCTGCGCAAGAAGCTGCGCGACGGCGGCGCCACCGAAGGCTCGGAAAGCGCAGGCGAGCCGCGCGTGCTGCTCACCGTCCGCGGCCGGGGATACCGCCTGGCATGAGATCGCGCGCTCCCCTGCTCGCGGGCTTTGCCCTGGCCCTCGCGATTCTCCTCGGCGCGCTCGGCTGGATCGCGCACACCGCGTTCGAGCTGGAGCGAGGGCAGGGGGAAGCCCGCGCACTTGCCGCCCGCGAAGAGCGCGCCCGCCTGGCGCTCTGGCGGATGGATTCCGCCCTCTCGGCGTTTCTCGCTCAGGAGAACGCCCGGCCGGTCGGGGGCGCTCTGCCCGGCGGCGACCCGCGGCGGCCATACGATCGGCTGCGCTTCGAGATCGACGCGGCCGGGCGCCTGGTGACCGCGGGGGGCTCCCCCTCGCCCGAAGCGCGCGCGCTGTTGGGCCGGGATGCGCTGCTCGCGGCGCTGGCGCAGGGGCCGCTGGCGGTTGAAAAGCCGCAAAGAACGAAAACGACCACAGAGGCTCCGAAGACGAAAGAGAAGAAGGAGGACGAGCCGCTGGCGGCGGAGGCGCGCCAGCAGATGATGTTGAACACGGTGGAGTTCTCAAAAAGGATCGAAGCCAATCAGGCCGCGAGCCCGCCGCCCCTACCGCTTCCACGGAGAGAGCGCGCGCCACGGGTACGGACTCCTCTCCAACCGGTTTGGATCGGCCCCGAGTTGCTGCTCGCCCGGCGAATCGAACGCGACGGCGGCGAGGCGCTCGAGGGGATCTGGCTGAACCGCGAGGCACTTCGCGCGAGTCTCCTCGGACGCGTCCGCGATCTCCTCCCAACGGCGGATCTGGTGCCGGTTCGAGGCGGCGCGGCCGATCCCGGCCGCCAGCTCGCGCTCTTGCCGCTTCGGCTCGATCCGGGTCCACCGCCCGCTCTTCCGGGCGCCGGCTGGACCGCCGCGCGGCTGGGGCTCGTCACGGCGTCGATCGCGATCCTGCTCGTGGCGGCCGGGGGCGGCGCACTCTTGCTCGGGGCGCTACGGCTCGCCCGACGGAGGGACGATTTCGTCTCCGCCGTAACCCACGAGCTGCGGACGCCGCTCACCACGTTCCGGATGTACACCGAAATGCTCGACGAAGGAATGGTGCCGCCCGGAAAGACCGGTGAGTATCTCGGGACCCTACGCGCCGAGGCCGAGCGGCTCGGCCAGTTGGTCGAGAACGTCTTTGCGTTCGCGCGCCTGGAACGCGGCGGCCCGGCCGCCCGCACGGAGGTTGTCTCCCTTGCCGACCTGCTCCAGCCCATCGCGGGACACCTCGCGGCGGACCTGGAGCGACGCGGCTTCGACTTCTCGCTCCATCTTCCGGCCGAGGTGGAAACGGAGCCGGTGCGGGTCGACACCGTGGCGGTCGAGCGCATCCTCCAAAATCTGGCGGACAACGCCGCGAAGTTCGCTCGGGGTGCATCCGATCGGCCACGATTCGAGATCCGCGCAGAGCAGACGGATCGGGCGGTCGTGCTCATAGCTTCGGACGACGGTCCCGGCATCCCACGGCGAGAACGCCGCCGGTTGTTCCGTCCGCTCCGCCGCTCCGCCAGCCGAGCCGCCGCCGAGGGGGCTCCGGGCCTTGGGCTGGGGCTCGCGCTCAGCCGCGGCTTGGCGCGCAGTTTCGGAGGGGATCTGCGTTACCTGGAACGATTGGAATCAGGTGCGGCCTTCGCGCTCGACCTGCCGCGGGCGGCTCACCAAGGATCGAAACAGTCGTAGTTGCGCTGGCGGGCGATCTTGCCGTCGCGGATCTCCAGGAAGATCGCCATCCGGCAATGCATGCGGCCTCCGGGTGGAATGGTGCCGACCTTGACCGCGAGGATCGCCGTCCATTGCACTTCGAGCGCGACGTCGTTGCCATTCGCGACCGCATGCAGCAGGACGAAGCGCTGCTCGGTGACCACCCTTCTACCGCGCGTCGCGGCGTCGAGCAGGCCGGCCAGATCGCGGCGCAGGCCTTTGGTCGTCAGACGATTCGGCCATTCGTCCTGCACCACGTCGGGGGTGAAGAATTCGGCGAGCGCCGCGCCCGTCGTTCCCCGTTCGAGCGCGGCCAGGTAACGGACGGCCAGGTCGAGATTCGGATTCGGGTCGCTCACGGCGTACCCGCAAAGTCGCCGATCACGACGCCGCGATCGGTGAGCGCGGCGTAACCCGAATCGTCGACCGCCACGTCGAAGATGAACCAGCCGTTGCACGCCTCGAATAGCTCGCGCCCGCCGGGGAAATGGAAGATCGTGCCCATCTTGCCCTGCTGTTCGAGCATCGAGTGCGAACCGAGGAACACCGGGGTCCCTTTCCAATAGAACAGGGCGCCGCGTCCGTTCACGTACCAATGCTCGTTTTTCGTACCGACGTCGACGCCGCGAACCGGCTCGTCGCTCCCCGAAGAGAAGATCCCCGGATCGACCGGTGCCCAGTTACCTGCGGCGTCGGCGCGAAATACCTCGTCCGTTCCGCCGAACCAGACCAGCACCGCGCCGTCGCGGTCGTGCTCCAAGCGAACCCGCCCCGCGGAACGAACGGCTCCGCCTTGCGCGGCCTCGCTTCCTTCCAGGCTGCTGATCTGCGCCGGGTCGATCGGCGGCGCGGGAAAGTCGGTCGAGAGCACCTTGCCGTCGCGACCGACCCGCCAGATCGAGTGCTGCGCGGCGGTCGGCTCGACGAACAGACCCGACGGGGCGGCCGCCAGATCGTAGAACCCGCCCTCGCCTTCCACTTTCTGGAGCGGCACGATGCGCAGCTTGCCCGTCGCCTCGTAGTGCCAGAGCGCCAGCCGGTCGCGCGCCGCGAGCCAAAGCGAGCCGTCGACCGGATCGAGCGCGAGCGACGACCAGTTTTCCCCTTCGCCGCCCAGCCGCACGCCGATGTCCGCCGCTTCGCCCCGCCGATCGATCCGCACCAGGCGCGCGGGCTCGAACAGAATCCAGATCCGGGGACCGATCTTCACCAGCTTGACCGGCCGCGCCCCTTTCGGCACCCCGAGCTTCTCGAACGAGAGAAACGCGGCGCCCTGGCCGCAGAGCAGACTGCTTTGCTCCAGCCCGTCGGCCGTCGCGGCGGGAGCGGGAGCCGGCGGAGGAGCGGTAGCGCAGGCCGCCAGGCCGAACCCGATGAGCGCAACGAGGAACCGGAACGGGCGGCAGGACGGGCGCATGGCGAGGGACCCTTAAAGCCTACGGCGCCGCCACGATCACGCGAACGCCGTCGGCGACCAACTCGGTCTCGGTCTTCGGAGCCTTGATCGCCTCGATCTCGGCCTTCGGGCGACCGGCATCCGTGGCGAGATGCTTCTGCTCTTTGACCGAGATCTCGCGCACGGTAAGCGTCCCCTCGGCGACCACCGTCGAGCCGGGGAGATCCTTCGGCACGAAGAAGCCGTAATCGCGAAACGTCACCCGCATCTCGCGGCCGTCGCCCGCGGCGAGCGCTATCCAGCATCCCTTCACCTGGCAGGCCGCGGTGACGAATCCGGTGAGCCGCACCGATTTGCCGTTCAGCTCGGCCGCGCGGTCGAGCGCGCTCGCGACGGCGAGAGTCTCCCCCTCGGCCGCGACCGGAGCGCCATAGGTGCCTGCCGAGGCAGGAGCCGCGGGCGATTCGGCGGCGAGGGGCAGGGCGAGAGCGGCAAGCAAAGCGAAGATCGGGAGCGTGCGCATGAGACGTTTCTCCTTCGGGGTCGGTAGCGATCAGGGAAGGTTGGCGAAATCGGATTCTACCGCGCTCGCGCCCGGCCGGCCGCCGATCACGCTCGCATAGACGGCGAGCAGCTCGCGGGCGGCGCGGACCGGATCGTGGGTTCGAGAGAGAGCGCCGCGCCCCGCTTCTACCAGCCGCGCCGCCGTCTCGGGCTCGCGATGGAGCCCGGCGATCGCACGGGCGAAGGTCTTGGGATCGACCGCGACCAGCGCCTCGTGGCCATCTCGAACGTCGAGGCCGGAGAGCGCCTCGGGCGTCGCCACCACCGGCAGCCCGCGCGCCCAGGCTTCGAGCACCTTCATCCGCACGCCGGACGCGATGCGCAGCGGCACCGCGAGGATCGCGCCGGGCGCGAACGCCTCCGCGCTGTCCGCCGGCGCCGGATGGGAGACCACGCTGTCCCCTTCGCTCGGCAGCTCCTGGCCGAACAAGTGAAGTTTCGCGCCGGGCGAGGCGGCGCGCACCGCGGGCCAGACCTCCTCGACGAACCAACGGGTGCCGTCGCGGTTCGGCAGCCAGCCACCGCTACCGAGGACGACCACCGCGGGGGCGCCGGGCAACGCGACGGCGGGGGTGGGCAGGGTGACCGGAAAGGGAACGGGGGCGACGTACACCCGCGCCCCGGGTCCGCCGAGCGCGCGCAGCCGTTCGGCGTCGAGCGTCGAGATCGCGACCGTCGCCGCAACCCGGGCGAGCGCCGCGCCTTCCCACTTCGCCAGCCGCTCCCCTTCGCCCCCCAACCAGCGGGCGAGCGGCCCGTCCCTTCGATGAGCCGAGGCGAACCAAAGATCGCTCTCGACGTTCTGCGCCCGCAGCACGATCGGCAGGCCGCGCGAGGCGGCGGCGCCGAGCGCTTGGGGCAGCGCCTGGAGCTGCTCGGCATGGATCAGATCGAAGCGCTCCTGGCGTAGCGCCTGCTCGACCTCGCGCCGCACGGCCGGGAGCGCATGGCGGACGATCGAGAACGGCTCGTTCTTCGCCCAGGCGTTGGCGAGGGTCGCGAGCGGCCGGCGCGGCGCGGCGACGACCAGGCGCGGCCGGCACCAAGGGGCGAGGGCCGCTTCGACCGCCGCCCGATCGACCCCGGCGTCGACCGGCACCACCAGGGTCGCGCGATGGCCGAGCGCGGCGAGCGCCTCCAGCGTCCGCGCGAGCAGCACCCGCCCGCCATCGATCGGCGGCCAGGGGGCTTTGGTGGCGACGAAGAGGAGATTCATTTCGAATGACGAATGGCGAATCCCGAATCTTGAGCTCCAGATTCCAGATTCGACATTCCAGATTCCTATGATATCCGGCGAATTTCCCGAAACCATCGAGAAGTCCACCCCCCTTTCGCGTCTGTTGGGAGCGAAAGGAGACGCACCATGCTCGCCCGCGCCACCGCCGCCACCCCTTGGGGGATCGAAGCACAACCGGTTCAGATCGAAGTCGACGTCCACAACGGCCTGCCCCAGATTCAAATCGTCGGTCTGCCCGACGCCTCCGTCCGCGAGAGCCGCGAACGGGTGCAACGGGCGCTCAAGAATTGCGGTTTCGACCTGCCGCCGAAGTCGATCGTGGTCAACCTGGCACCCGCCGACCTGCGCAAAGAGGGAAACCACCTCGACCTCGCGATCGCGCTCGCCCTGCTCGCCGCCCACGGGCAGATCTCGGAAGAGAATCTCACCGGTCGCCTGTTCTGCGGTGAATTGGGCCTGGACGGCACGGTCCGCTCGGTGCGCGGCGGGCTCGCGGTCGCGGATCTCGCCGCCCGGCTCGGGATGCACGAGGTGCTGCTGCCGGCCGCGAACGGCGCGGAAGCCGCGGCGCTCGGCAGCGTGCCGATCTTCGGCGTCGCCCATCTCGTCGAGGCGATCGACCACATCCTCGGCAGCGCGCCGCTCGTCCCCTCTTCGCCGCACGAGATCACCCACCCCGCCACCGCCAAGAAGAGACCGGACCTCTCGGACGTGCGCGGCCAGGCGGGCGCCAAGCGGGCGCTGGAGATCGCGGCGGCCGGGGGCCACAACTTGCTGTTTCTCGGTCCTCCCGGATCGGGAAAAACGATGCTCGCGCGCCGCCTGCCCGGACTGCTCCCCCGGCTCGCCCTGGCCGAAGCGATCGAGGTGACCAAGATCTGGTCGCTCGCGGCGGAGGAACCCCCCGCCGGCCTGGTGCTCGAACGCCCGTTCCGCAGCCCGCACACCGGAACCTCGACGGTTGGCATGATCGGCGGCGGACCCTCGCCCCGCCCAGGCGAAGCGAGCCTGGCCCACAACGGCGTGCTGTTCTTGGACGAGCTGCCGGAGTTCCGCCGCGACACCCTCGAAGCGCTCCGCCAGCCGCTCGAAGAGGGGCAGGTGAGCGTCGTCCGAGCCCGCGCCCGATTCACTTTTCCGGCCCGTTTCGCGCTGCTTGCCGCCATGAATCCGTGTCCTTGTGGCCATCTGGGCGACCCCCGATATGACTGTCGGTGCCCGCCGCCGTTGGTCGAGCGTTATCGCGGCCGGGTCTCCGGTCCGTTGCTCGATCGGATCGACCTCCACGTCGAAGTACCGGCGGTCTCCTTGAAGGATCTGCGCGGCACCAGCGGTGAAACCACCGCGGACGTGGCCGCCCGCATCGGCCGGGCGCGCGAGCAGCAGGCCGCCCGCTTCGGCCCGGACTCCCCTTCCCCAATCAACGCTTCGATGAACACTCAGGAGCTGCGCCGCTTCTGCACCACCACGACCGAAGGGCGCGCCCTTCTCGAAGCCGCCTTCGAACGCCTCGGCCTCTCCGCCCGCGCGCTCGACCGGGTGCTCAAAGTCTCCCGAACGATCGCCGACCTCGACGGCGGCGGTCCGATCCAACCCGCCCACCTCGCCGAAGCGATCCAGTACCGGAGCCTCGATCGCCGGATGGTCCGGGGTTGACAGCGAGTTAACCTGGAGATTAACTTCGACCATCGAAATCGCTGAGCGGAACGATGGAGGAATCAGTGAGCGCATTGGAAAAAACTATGGATCGGTGGCAGAGGATGGTCGAGGAGGCCGAGCAGAGCGTCGACTACTGGGCCGAGGGCGCTATCGTCGAGTTTACCGAGGGTCTTTGGGCGCGGATGGAAGAGGAGAAAGTCTCGCGCGCCGAGCTGGCGCGACGACTTGGAACGTCCAAGGCGTACGTCACCAAGGTGCTCGGCGGCAACGCGAATTTCACCCTCCATAGCTTGGCGAAGCTCGCTCTGGCGGTCGGCGCCAGGGTGCGCGTTTCGGTGGAGCCGATCGTTCCATTCAGCAGGAAGCCGAGGCCGGCAAAGGACGGCCCCGCGACCCAGCGGTCTCAACCGGCCGAAAAGGCCGGCCGGCCCAAGCCCTGAACCCGCGGAAGTCCATCGAATCGAGCTCCGCTCAAGCGCGTTCGAAAGGCGGCGCCACCCCCGGACCGGGAAGCTCGGGGAACCGCCCCCCTTCGGCCTCGGCGGCCAGGAGATCTTCGATCGATTCGTAGCGGTAGATCACCGGGGCGCGGTTCTGGGCCAGGCCTCCCGTGTCGGCGGTCGGGCCGTAGGTCGAGTAGAGCGGCCGATCGAGCAGGCGGAGGGCGACGGTGAGCTGACCGCGGTGGTGAGCGGAGTGGGCGATCCGCCGCACCAGCACCCAGGCGCGCGGGCGGGAAACGTCGAAGAAATTGGTCGGCTCCTCGAACCACGCGTCGGGCTTGCCGCGGAGGATCGCGAGCCGTCGCCCGGAGGCCTCGGCGTAGTGGGAGAGGAAGTCCCGCCGCGTCTCGGTCGCCGGAAGTGCGGAGAGGCCGGCCTCGACGCCGAGCATTCGGATCATCCAGAGATCCTCGCTCAGGCATTGATGGACCATCTGCTCCCGCGGCGACCGCGCGAGCGGCGCGGGACGGAGCTCCATCTGGTCGTCTGCGAACTGCGACCAGACGGAGAGGGTTTTCAGGCGCTCGGTGTCGTAGGTGTCGAGGAGAAAATCGTAGCGGGGCACAGGGCGCCTCCCGGGCTCGGACGTCGTTTTGAAGCGCAGGTTACCCGACCCCGGGGCGATTCGAAACGCGATCCGATCGCAGCGGGGGACGGGGCCTGTCTCACCGTTCATCCCCCACCAACCCCTATGCCGCCCAGACTTGGGCGGAGTCGCCCCGCTCGCGCGAGCGGGGCCGGGAATCCTTCAGCTTACGGGCAACCGGTCCAACCGGTGTAATGGAACACCGAGGAAGTCGCCCCCGAGTAGTTCACGTAGGCGTCGAACCAGTGGCACTTATTGGTCGGATTGCCGCTCGAAATGGTGTTCGACCAGGTTGTGTCGGCGGAGACCGGTGCGGTGTACGGAACGGTTTGCCAGGAGCCCCAGGCGCCGTTGTCCGCGCGCTCGCGGAACACCAACTGCACGGTGCCGCTGCCGTTGGTCGCATAGCCGGCGGCGGTCAACGTTCCGGCCGGCCCCCAGGCGGTCTCGGCCGGTTGAATCCAGGCGATGCTCGCGCTCGGAGCAGGGCAGCCGCTCCAGCCCGTGTAGTGGAAGATCGGAGACGTCACGCCCGAATAGTTGACGTAGGCGTCGAACCAGTGGCACTTATTGGTCGGATTGCCGCTCGAAATGGTGTTCACCCAGGTGGTGTCGGCGGCCACCGGCGCGGTGTAGGGGACCGTCTGCCACGCCCCCCATACGCCGAAGTCCGAGCGCTCGCGGAAAACCAGCTGCACGGTGCCGCTGCCGTTGGTCGCATACCCGGCGGCGGTCAGCGTTCCGGCCGGCCCAAAGGAGGACTCGGCCGGTTGAATCCATGCGATGCTCACGCTCACCGGCGGCGTATACCCGGTGCTGTAGATGCTGTTGCGCCAGGCACCGCCGCACATCTGAGAGGGATCGGAGGTGCAGGGCGTGTTGCATTCGCGATCGCTGACCAAGGAGTAAGCGAGGCTGTTGCCGGCAAAACAGTAGCCGTAGTACTGCAAGCCGGCATACAGGTAACCGGCGTTGAGCGCCGCCTGCTTGCAGCTCGCGATCGTCTGCGTGGTGCCGCCCAGCTGAACCGGCAACGCGCGCGTCGCAGTGTCCGTGTAGCAGCCCTGATAGCCGGCGACCGCCGCGGGCACGATCAGCGAAGCCGTGTTGCTCCAGAGCGGAGTCGAGGCACCCAAGAACGAGCCGACGCGAAACTGGTACGAGCCGATCGGCGGGTTGGCGCCGCTGGTATAGCTGGTCACGTTCGGCCCCACGGTCGGAGGGCTCATGTCGGAAAACGCGCTGCCCGAGTACGAGAACTGCACGCGGAAACCTTGCTCGTTGCTGCTGTTGTCGACCCACTCGAGCCGGATCGTCCGCGACTGGAGGTCGAACCAGGCCACGAGCCCGGACGGGGCGGGCGGGGTGGTGTCCACGGTGAGGAGCCCGGCGTTGGAGAAGACCTGATTCGGCGCCGGCCCCGCGTCGGTCACCCGGCAGCGATAGTACCCGGCGTGGCCGGCGGCCACCGGGTTGAGGGTGAGCGTCGCCGTGGTCGCGCCCGAGATTCCGCCGCCGTTGCCGAGGTTGTTGAAGGGACCGGAGGCGGAAGCGCCCGACTGCCATTGGTAAGCGAGAGGAGCGACGCCGGTGGCGGCCATTGAGAAGCTCGCCGAGCCGCCGACCGCGGCGCTCGCGTTGCCCGGGTGCTGGGTCACGGCCAGAGCGGTGAGCGCCGTCAGCTGGGCCGCATTCGAAGTCACCTGCTGCGAGGGGCTCGAAGCGTCGGTGACGCGGCAGCGGTAGTAGCCGGCTTGGCCGGCGGCGACGGGATTGATCGTGAGGGTCGCCGTCGTGACTCCGGAGAACGCGCCACCGTTGTTCAGATCGGTGAACGGACCGCCGGCAGCGGAGGAGGACTGCCAGCGGTAGGAGTAGGGGGTCGTTCCGTTCGCGGCGGCCACGGAAAAGCTCGCCGAGGAGCCGATCCGCGCGAGCCGGGAGACCGGCTGCTGGCTGATCGAGAGCGGAATCGTGGGGTTCAAGCAGCCGGCGTTGGCGAAACGGTCGCGCAGGACGGCGCCCGGCTGGGGGCCGAAACCATTGTTGAAGTTGATGCCGGAGGACGTCAGGTGGCAGTAGCTCATGATCGTTCCGCCGACGCTGGCCGGAGGATTCGGCGGCAGCGGACAACCCTCCTCCGTGAAACCCGAACAGCCGTCGATCGCCGTGTCGTTGCCGTTCCATACGCAGGCGTGGGTGTGGCGCGACCCGATGAGATGCCCCATTTCGTGGGTGACGACCTCGACGCTCCACGAATATTGAGGGACGGTCGAGAAGCTGTTGTCAATCCCGCTGAAGCACTGGCTCTGCCGCCGGTCCGCGTTGCACAAGCCTGAGAATCCGGCCGCCAATCCTCCACCGCCATGGAGGGCTAGGAGATGACCGAGGTCGCCATTGAACGGAGGCCGCGATCCGATCGGTTGAAACGACGCCTGAAACGCATTGAGCAAGCTCCCGGTGTCATTCAAGCCAGCATAGGGGTAGGGGCTGGCGGTTGTCTGCCAGATGAAGAGCTCGGACAGGGTGAGCGGCACGCTCTCGTTCTGATAGAGGATCGCCGACTGGGAAAAGAGCCCGGTAACGAGCTGGGACACCCGCTTGGTGCTCTGTCCATTCGCCAGATAGAGGTCGTTGTCCGCTTCGAAATACACCCTTATGGACTGCCCGGTCGCTCCAATGGCGGTCTCGTTGGCAACCGTCGGAGACTGCCGAACAGAGTCCTGCCGAGATCGCCCGCCCCATCGGTCGTCCCACAGGTGAACGGATTCTTCGCAGTCAGATCCTTCTCCGCGTAGACGACGTGGTCGCCCCGGGGGTTCTCTCCCTTCAGGCGGCCGAGGACCATAGTGCCGAAGTCTTTGGTGCGAAAGATCCCCATCATCTCGCCCTTGAACACGCTGACCGCGGCGAGCGAGTCCGGCACTCCTTGCACCACTCCCCAGTAGTGAAGCCCCGGCTCGACCGCCGTTGCCCGGTCCGGCGAACCGCTGCCCACGACACGGAAATCCGGCGTCAGGAAATTCACCCGGGTCATTTCCAACTTGACCGTTCCGCCGTCGAGCCCGGGGACTGTGAGGACGATGTTGTCCGGACTCTCGCTGAGCAGGGTGCGCAGCTTGCCGAAATCCACCGAAAGGACGAGCCCATCCTTGAGCGCCTCGCGAGTCTCGGGCCAAGCGACCCCTGCCCGCAGAGAGGACGCGAACGGATTGACGGCCTTGAAGCTCTGCCCTAATGCCTTGACTCTCTCAATCAGGGTTTCGATTCGCTCCGCCTGCACAGAGACCGCGTGGCTCTGAGCATCCAGGGTAGAGGGGGCTCCGGCAAGCGCCGGGAACCTCGGAGGAGTTTCGGCTCTCGCACTCGGAGCGAGAGCCGCAAAGAGCCAGAAGAAGAGTGTGAACCGGATTCCACGCCTCATGGTCGTTCTCCTTTGGGTTAGATCAATCTTCGGGAGCGGTAGCCTGCACGGGATGGACACGAGAGTTCGAAACTCTGTTGAGACATGGATACGAAGGTCTGTCTCTTCCAACTCCAAGCTGGTAAGAACCGCAGAATTCGTGGTCCCGAGATTTGATCCTCAGCTGGGTTAGGCTTCCCTCCATGAGCTCTAGAGCAACCCAAAAAGCCGGCTGCCTCGCGATCGGCGTCATCCTGTCGTCCCTTGTCGTGGCCGTTTCCTGCGCCAAGAGGGAGACGCCCGAAGCCGAGGGTGTTGCTGGAACCCTGTCGGAGTCCGCCGCCCCGCAAGAGACCAGAGCCGCAACGAACGCAAATGCCGCAAAGTTGTCGAGCTTGGGTTACGTGGCCCCCGGTGGGGGCGCCGCTCAACCGAACGCCCCGGCGCCGGCCGCGCCGAGGCCTTCTCCCCGCAAGCTGATCAAGACGATCGAGATGGCGATCGAGGTGCGGCGGCCGGAGGAGGTTTCGGCGACGCTTCAGAAGCTCGCGGAGACGCTCGGCGGCTATGTTTCGGGGGTCGGCGCGAGCCGGTTGCCGGACGGGGCGATGCAGGTCGCCGTGACCCTGCGTATTCCCGTCGAGAAGCTGGACGCGGCGCGGGCGGAGGTGAAGAAGCTCGCGGTCAAGGTGCTCTCCGAGCAGCTGCGCACCGAGGACGTCACCGACCAGTTGGTCGATCTGGATGCGCGCTTGAAGACCCTGCGCGCGACCGAGGTGGAGCTGCAGGCTCTGCTCGCCGAGTCGCGGGCCAAGGCGCGCAAGGTTGATGAGATCATGGCGATCTACACCGAGCTGACCGAGATCCGCACCCAGATCGAGCAGATCGGCGCGCAGGTCGTCGGCCTCGACCGCCAGGTCGCCTACTCGACGCTGCAGGTGCAGATCTCGCCGGTCTCCGCCGCGCGTCCGGTGACCGGCGACGGCTGGCAGCCGGGCGATCGGGTGCGCGACAGCGCCCGTACGCTGGTCAACTTTCTGCGCGGTCTGGGCGATTTCCTGATCTTCGCGCTGATCGTCGGCCTCCCCGTCCTCCTGGTGATCTGGCTCGCGCTCTTCCTGCTGCGCAAGCTCTGGCGCCGGGTGCGCGGCAATCGCCGACCGAAAGCGGCGCCGCCGAAACCCCGGGACCCGGGAACCGCCGCACCGTGACCGCGCCGGAGCGGCGGATGGGGTTCGTTCCCCGCCTCGGTCTGTCGCTCGGCGCGGTTGCCGTCGCGGCCGTTTTTCTGCTCGCGCTCTGGTGCCCGAAGCCGCGCACGGGTGGGCCGACCCTCTCCCGGACCAGTCTCGGCGCGACGTTCCGCAACTCCCGGCCGAAACATCCCGACGACCTGTCCTGGCCCGCGGAGGAGCCCGGCGCGGAGGTCGAGACCACGATCGCAGGAAGCCCCGCTTTTCTCGCCGGCTGGCGGGCCGGCGACCGGATCGTCAGCGTCGCCGGCGAACCGGTCACCTCCGCCTGCGAGCTGGAGCGCCGGATCGACCGGATGCCGGTCGGCCGGAAGGTGGCGATCGGCCTCGTTCGAGAAGGGGGTTCGAACGAAACGATGGAGATCGAGCCGATCGACGGCGAAACGTTCTTCGACCGGCTTTGCCACGAGGGGAAGGCGGACGCTTGCGCCGAGCTGGGCCGGCGCCGGATCAGGAAGAGCGCATCGGGCTCGGACGTCGAAGCGGCCCTCGCGCTCTATGACCAAGCCTGCCAAGGGGGCGACGCCTCCGGCTGCTCCGAGCTGGCCGGCAACCTGATCGAGCGGCATCCCGAGGACGACGAACGGGCCGCCAGCCTGGCGAAAAAAGCGTGCGACGGCGGCTTCCCTTCGGCCTGCGTCCATCTGGGCCTCCTCTATTCCACCGGGCGCGGCTTGGCGCAGGACGACGCGCGCGCCACCGGTCTGTACGAAATCGCCTGTGACGGCGGCGATCCGGCCGGCTGCTACAACGTCGGCCTCAACTACGAGAAGCAGCGCGGCGTGCCGAGAAACGACGCCCGCTCCCTGCTCGGCTACGTCCACGGCTGCGAAGGGGGATACCCGCAGGCCTGCACCAACCTGGGATTTCTCTACGACCGGGGGATCGGGGTGATCGCCAACGCCGAACGCGCCGCCAAGCTCTACGAGCGGGCCTGTGCGGGCGACGCCTGCACGGCCGGCGATCCTCTCGGCTGCCTCAATTTCGGCATTTTCCTGCGCGACGGCCGCGGTGTGGGCAAGGACGAACGGCGCGCGATTGAGCTCTTCGAACGGGCTTGCGTTGAGGACGTCGGCGCGGCGTGCAATAATCTCGGCATTCTGATCGAGCCGGAGGACGCCGGTCGCGCTCAGGAGCTTTATCGCAAAGCGTGCCGCCTCGGCAGTTCCGGAGGATGCCGGAACGCCGCCGAGACAAATTCATCTTCGGGGCGATCCATCCATTGACGCCCATAGCCTGCCGATGGTAGGTTTCACCCGTCCAATAAGGAGTGGTCATGATCAACGCACGCATCGGCAAGTTCCTCCTAGCTGCTGGCCTGCTCGCCGCGGTTCTTCCGGAGGCAGCACAAGCAGCGGGTCCGTTCCAGTTTCACGCCATTTCGCCTTGCCGCATTGCGGATACCCGCTCAGGCTTCGGCGGAATCATGACCGCAGGTACCACCCGCGACTTCACGGTCCAGGGTGTCTGCGGCATCCCGTCGGGCGCGGCCGCAGTGGTGGTCAACGCCACCGTCGTCGGGCCGACCCAAACCGGCTTCCTGACCCTCTATCCTTCGGATCTCGCCAGCCCGCCGCTGGTCGCGACGCTCACGTTCAACGCGGGCGAACCGGCGCTCGGCAACGGCGCGATCGTCCCGCTCAAGGTGACGACGCCCGACCTCCGCGCGGTCTACGGCATCGGCGGTGGCTCCGCGACGACCCACGTGGTCATCGACGCCACCGGCTACTTCCAGTAGCGCTTTCCAGCGCATCCGGTAGGAGTCACCGAGGGCCGCCTGGCGATCTCAACCGCCGGGCGGCCTTTTTGTGTCCGGGCTCCTCTCGATCCGACGGATTCGTCCAGCGCGCTTGAGACTTCCTTCCCGCCTCCTCCGCCCTCTCGGCGCCGCGCTTTTGCTTGCGCTCGTCGCGACCGGCTCGATCCTCACGTTCGAGCTGCGCGGCCGGGTGCCTTTTTCCTCCGACCAGTCGATCATCGCGCTGATCGGGCTCGACATCCTGGAGCAAGGCAAACATCCGGTCTTCTGTTACGGCTCGGAGTACGGCGGCACGCTAGAACCCCACCTGCTCGCCGCGACGTTCGGCTTGTTCGGCGCCACGCCGCTGGTCTTCCGGGCGACCCTCGCGGCCCTAGTCGTGGCGCTGGTCCTCGCGGTTTGGGCCACCACCCGCCGGGCGTTCGGGGAGCGCGAGGCGCTCGCCGCCGGGCTCTACCTCGCGCTCGGCCCCTCCTTCTTCTTTTACAAGGGTGTCACCTCGGACGGCGCCTACACCTCGCTGCTGCTGCTTTCCGCGCTCGCCCTTCTGTTCGCCTTGCGGATCGATGCCCGCCTGACGCGCGGGGACAAGGCGACGATCGACGTCCTGGCGCTCGGCTCGCTGCTCGGCGCGGCCTGGTGGGTTCATCCGCTCTCGATCTTTCTTAGCGTTCCGATCGCCGTTCTCGCACTTTCCGGGAAATGGCGCGCTTGGCTCTCCCCGCGCCATCTCGGCTTGCTGCTCGCCGGCTTCGCGGTCGGCGACTTCCCCTGGTGGTGGCACAACGCGCGCCACGGGTGGGCGAGCCTGAAAGCGCCCGAGCTCGCCGCGGCGACCGCCGCCCAGGGGGTCGATCCGCTCGGCGAACGGGTCGCCGAGCTCTTCCGCCTCGGTTGGAACATCGTGCTCGGCGGCAGATCCACCTGGGCGCTCAGCACCTCCTTCCCGGGCTCGACCCTGCTCGCCGTAGCGCTGCTCGCGACCCTGCTCGTCTTCGCCCTACGGGAGGTCCGCCGGGGAGCGAACGGCGAGAGGCGCCGGAATGCGGCGATGTTCGGCTCGATCCTTCTTACGGTGCCGCTTTTGAACTTGAGCGTAGCGCGCACCGACTTCATCGATCCGCGCTATCTGCTGCCGACCTATCTGGCGCTCGCCCCCCTGTTCGGTCTGGCGCTGTTTGCGATCCGTCCCCGGCCGCTTGCCGGGCTGCTCGCCGCCGCGGCTCTGGCGCTCAACGTGGGCAGCCAATGGACCGCGCCGCAGCTCGCCGGCCACGAGGGGGGACGGTTCGACGTCGACGGGACGCGTCTGGTCGCCCAGCTTGAAGCGCGCGGGGTCGATACGGTCTATGCCTCCTATTGGACCGCCTATCGGATCGCCTTCCTCTCCCGCGGCAAGGTCGCCGCGAGCCCGTTCGGCACGGAGACCAACTCGTTCGTCCGCGACCTCGCCTTGCAAGCCCGGGTGGATGCGAGCGCGCATCCCCGCTTCCTTCTCACCGGGAGCGATCGGCGGCGCCTTGCCGAGCTCTTGGAGCGGCGCGGTCTCCCCCACCAGCGCGCGACGATCGGGGGGTACACCCTGTTCTCCGATCTCGACGAAAAGACCGCGGAACACCTGCGGGGCTGTCGCTGCATTCCGGCCGCGGCGAGCCCGGGCGACATCGATTGGCTCGACGCCAAAGGCCCGGACCGGATTCGCCAGAACGCCGCGGCAACCTACACCGTGCGCTTCCGGACCCATCTGCTGATGCCGCTGTCGAACAACGTCCATCTCTCCTACCGTTGGCGCCCGGCCGACGGCTCCGCCTCGATCGAAGGGGGACGCGTATCGATCGCCTCGAAGGCGATGCGCGGCGCGACGGTGGTACTCGACCTGCCCGTGGTCGCCAATCTCCCCCCGGGCCGCCACCGCCTGGTGATCGACTTGGTGGACGAAAACGTCGACTGGTTCGAGGATCTCGGCCTGCCACCGAAGGCGCTCGACGTCGTCGTGGAACCGTAAGACCCGCCCGCCTGATATCTTCCGGCGGCGAAAGATCCGATGCGCGTCACCTTGCTCAAGCTGCTCGACGGGCTCACCCGCTCGGTCGATTTTCCGGAACCGATCTACGAATTCGGCGCGTTTCGCGTGCCGGGCCAGCAGCACCTGCCCTACGTGCGCGACTATTTTCCCGGCAAGCGCTACGTCGGCTGCGACATGCGGCCGGGTGACGGGGTGGACGAGATCCAGGATCTGCACGCGCTCTCGCTGCCCGACGCTTCGGTCGGCACCGCCATCCTGTTCGATACGATCGAGCACGTCCGCGAACCCTGGCGCGCGACGGCCGAGGTGCTGCGCTGTTTGAAGCCGGGGGGCATCATCCTGATGACCTCCGTCTGGTACTTCCCGATCCACGCCTATCCGGACGACTATTGGCGCTTCACCGCGAGCGCGTTCGACGCGCTGCTCGCCGGCTATCACCCGATCTCGACCGCGATGTGCGGCCTGGAAAAGCTGCCGCACACCGTGGTCGGCCTCGCGGGCAAGGGTCCGATCGACCCTGCCGTCGAAACCGAGATCCAGCGCGTCGTCGCGGCCTGGAAACGGCGCGGCGCCACCAGCTGGAAGGAGCGCGTGCTCGACTGGTCGCCGCCCGCGCTGCTGATCCCCGCCTACGGGCTCTTCCTGCGCGCGATGGCGAAGCGAACCCCGAAAAGCGCAGCGCCGCCGCGCGACGGATGAGCGAGAAGCTTGCCATTCCAGAGTCGGCGACTATCAGCCCTCACCCCCGGCCCCTCTCCCAAAGGGAGAGGGGAGCAAGGCGAAAGCATCTCTTGGCTGTTCTCCCCTCTCCCTTTGGGAGAGGGGCCGGAGGTGAGGGCTGAAAAGCCGGGGACTTCGACGTGACTCTGCCACCCTTCCCTTCGGCGTCAGCTCCCATCGCGCTCTCGATCGTCATCCCGAGCCGCGACACCAGAGACCTCACTCTCGCCTGTCTCGCCTCGCTCGGCGAGCCAGGCCCCGAGGTCGAGATCCTGGTAGTCGATGACGGCAGCCGGGACGGCACGGCCGAGGCGATCAAGGCGAGCCCCACCCTCCGGAATGTCCGAGTTCTCCGCTCCGAGGAGGGCACCGGGTTCACCCGCGCGGCAAACCGGGGGCTGATCGCCGCCCGCGGCGAACTGCTCCTGCTGCTCAACAGCGACACCGAGGTCGAACCCGGCGGACTCACCGCGCTCCGCACCGCGTTCGCCGCCGACTTGAAGCTGGGCGCGGCCGGCGCCGCCCTCTTCTATCCCGACGGCCGGCCGCAGTGGAGCGGCGGCATCGCCCCAAGCGACCTTTGGCTGTTCGGGCTCGCGAGCGGTCTCCCTTCGCTGCTCGGTCGGCTCGCGCCTTATCGTCGCGCGCGCCCCTTGCGGCAGACGGGCGAGGCCGATTGGGTGACCGGCGCGGCGCTCGGGCTCCGCCGCTCCGCCCTCGAACCGATCGAGGCACCCGGGCCGCTCGACGAGCGCTTCCTCTTCTACGCCCAGGATCTCGATCTTTGCTTGCGGCTCCGCCAAGCGGGATGGAAGATCGCGATTCTCTCCACGTTCCGCGTCCGCCATCATCATGGCGCCACGATCGGCCGCGACGCCGGAGCGAGCTCGGACCAGAAACAGCCCGAATTGCTCTGGACCGATCTATTGCGCTGGGCGGAAAAGCACCGCGGCCCCTTAGGCGGCGCCTCCGCGCGGCGCGCCCTCCGCGCGGGCGCCGCGCTCCGCGCGATCGGCCGCGCGCTCCGGCGCCCTTTCGTGCCGGCCGGCGGGCGCGCGGCCTTCCGGGCCGACGACCAGGCGTTTCGCCGCGCCCACCGCGCGCTCGCCGCCATGCCACGGGAGTAAATCCCGTAGAATCATGGTTCTTCGGACCGCGGCCCTGCTCCAAGCCTACGGTTACCTCGCGCCCACGACGCTTTCCCGCTCAAAAGATTCGCTTCGGGAGATTCCTCGATGAAACATCTGCTCGCGCTCACCCTCGCGCTTCTGGTCTCCGCGATCCCGGCCGTTGCCACCTGCGGGGGCGGCGGCGGGGGCGGCGTAGGGGGCATCTCGCCGTCGCCTCAGGGTTTTCCCCAGGAGGATCTCGCGACCTACCGGGTCTCCTGGACGGTCCTCTCGCCCGGCGACCCGGCGCCGGCCGGCGCTTGGATCCTCTACTGGTTCCCGACCTCGCCGGAAGAAGCCCGCGCTTCGGAGCTGCTGAGCTCGCGCGTGCTCACCCTCGCCGCCGGGCGCTGCGTCGCGATGGCCCTGGTCCCCGTCAACCATGCCGAGCTGCACGACCGCTATCAGGTGGCCGCCGGCACGGCGAGCGCGATCCTGGTCTCCGCGGCAGACGGCGCCGAGATCGGCCGCGCCGCGATCCGAGCCGGCCAGCCGCTCGGTCGGGCCGAGGTCGAAAAGATGCTCGACCAGGCGCTCGACCAGCGCGAGAAGTCGCTCGACGCCCAGCTCGACGGCGCGAAGGCGAACGAGAAGAAGGGGGATGCGGAGGGAGCCGCCGCGCTCTACGGTCAGGTCTGGGAGCAGCGCTGCCTCGCGCCCCGGTTGGCCAAGAAAGCCGCCAAGGCGCTGGAAAAAATGGGCCGCCCGGTGGCGAAGGACGCCCGGCTCGACCTGCCGCTGCCCGATGCGAGCCGGTCGACCGAAACCCGGATCGCCCGCGCTCTCTCCGAGGGCCTGCGTGCCGAGAACGACCTCGACCTGCCCGCGGCCGCCAAAGCCTATGAGCGGGCGCGGCGCATCGATCCGGCCGACCCGGTGCCGCTGCGCTACCTGGGCGAGCTCTACCGCCATCACACGGGAGAGTGGGACAAGGCGCGCGAGGCGTTTGCCCGCCTGCTCGACCTGCCCGCCGATCCGCTGTCGCGAGCGGTGGCTCTCCACGGCCTGGGCAAGATGACGATCCACGACGGGGAGTTCGCCAAGGGGCTCGGGCTGTTCGAGCAGTCGGCCGCAACGTATCCGCTGCCGCTCACCTATCGGAACCTCGCGGTCTATTGGAATTCCGAAGGGCAGTTCGACAAGGCCTACGGCTACGTTCAGAAGGCGATCGCGCTCGATCCGGAAGACCCCTACAACCAGATCTTCGCCGCCACCTACCTGATCCAGCTCGGCAAACCGGAGGAAGCCGCCCGCATCGCGCGGGAAAACGATTCGCTGCTGCCCGCCTCCTACAACCTCGCCGCGATCTGGGCCCAGCTGGGTCAAGGGGAAAAAGCGATCGAGCTGCTCGCCCGCCACTTCTACAAGTACGAGCAGCGCCCCGCCGTGCGGCAAAAAGAGATGGAAGAGGCGCGGGTCGACGCGGTGTTCGTGACGTTGCGGCAGGACCCGGCGTTCGTCGAGCTGATCGCGAACGCCGACCACGCGACCGGCATGCGCTGAAGCACGGGGCGAACCCAACGACGATCAAACCGCCCGACCGAACCGACGACCGAATGCCGAGATGAGCAAATAGACACGATGCGCGAGCTGCTTCGTTACCGCGACCTGATTCGCGTTCTGGTCGAACGCGATCTCAAGGTGCGCTATCGCCGCTCGGCGTTCGGTTTCCTCTGGACGATGCTCCAGCCGCTGCTGATGATGCTGGTGTTCACCATGGTGTTCGCCTCGATCTTCCGCTTCGATCGGCCCGACTACTGGATCTACGCCCTGGCCGGGATTCTGTTCTGGAACTTCTTTTCCCAGTCGATCGTCGCCTCGATGAACAGCCTGCGCGGCAACGCCCAGCTGCTCCAGAAACTGCCGGTGCCGAAGATCGTCTTTCCGCTCGCGACCGTGATCTCCGGCGTGATCAACCTCGCCCTCGCCTTGATCCCGCTGTTCGCGATCCTGCTGCTGACCGGCCACCGCCCGGGCTGGGCGATCCTGTTCCTGCCCATCGCGATCCTGCTCGCCGCGCTGTTTACGCTCGGCGCCGGGCTGCTGCTCTCGCCGCTCGCCGTATTCTTTTCCGACGTGGTCGAGCTGGTCGGGGTTCTGCTCACGCTGCTGATGTATCTGACCCCCGTGATCTACCCCTACGAGATCCTCCCCGACCGCGTGCGCTGGATCGTCCGCTTCAATCCCCTGCGGTCGATCCTCGAAATCTTCCGCGATCCGATCTACCTGCAAAAGGTGCCGCCGATCACGCACATCGCGGTCTCCACCGGCATCGCGATCATCGCTCTCGCGATCGGCGCCTGGGCGTTCAAGAAGTCCAGCGACCGGATTCCGTTCTACGTCTAGCTCCGAGCGCCCCGCGACCATGCCCCACTCCTCCGGCTCCGATTTGCGCATCCGCCTCGACGGCGTCTCGCTCTGCTACCGGCTCGCCAAGCAGCGTATTCCGTCGCTCAAGGACTACGCGATTCACATGATGAAAGGCGCGCTCTCCTACGAAAAGCTCTGGGCGCTGCGCGACGTCAGTTTTTCAGTTCGCGACGGCGAGACGGTCGGCATCATCGGCCGGAACGGCGCGGGCAAGAGCACTCTGCTCAAGGTGATCTCCGGCGTGCTCAAACCCACCGAGGGAGAGCGCGACGTGCGGGGCGTCGTGGTGCCGATCCTGGAGCTGGGCACCGGTTTCGATCACGAGCTGACGGGGTTGGAAAACATCTATCTCAATGCCCTGCTGCTCGGCCGCACCAAGAAGGAGATCGACGCCGCGCTCGATCGGATCATCGAGTTCTCCGGCCTCGGCGACTTCGTCCGCGCGCCGATCCGCAACTACTCCTCCGGCATGGTCGCGCGCCTCGGCTTCGCGATCGCGACCGCCTGGCTGCCGAACGTGCTGATCCTCGACGAGGTGCTCGCCGTGGGCGACGCCGCATTCACCCGCCGCTGCGAGGAGCGGATCGCCGAGTTCCACGCCGCGGGCACGACGATCCTGCTGGTCTCTCACAGCGAAGGGGCGATCCGGAAGAGCTGCACCCGCTGTCTCTGGCTCGACGCCGGCCATCTGCGCGGCGACGGCCCGACCGAAGAGATCCTCGCCTCCTATTCCGGCGATACCACCGGCACCGAACCCTCGGGGCGCGAAGGCGGACATCTGCACCCGGAAGAGCTGCCGCCGCATGGGAAGGATTCATCATCGATCGGGAAACAAGAGGAAAAGGCGCCGTTGAAGTCATAGGTGAGATCGCATTCCGATAGGAGTCCGCCATGCCCTTACAGAGGATCAACCTTCCGAATCTTGCCCGGTTGCCGGCGTTCTGCCACGCGGTCGTGGCCGGCGATTTCATTTACGTCTCGGGCACCCTCGGCACAGCGGGCGATGCGTTGACTCTCGTACCCGGCGGCACGGGGCCGGAAACGACGCAGACGCTGCGAAACATCGAGGCGATCCTCGCCGGCTGCGGCGCCACGCTCGCGGATCTGGTCAAGATCAACGTCTACCTCGCCGACATCGGGACGTTCGCCGAGATGAACGCGGCGTACCTTGCGATCCTAGGGTCCGACCCGCCCGCCCGGATCACCGTCGGCGGCGCGGACCTGGCGCTCGGCGCGAGCGTCGAGATCGACGCCGTCGCCTATAAACCGGCTCGCTGAGGAGGGCTTCACCCATGTGCTCACACACCGGAGTTTCGCGTTGGATCACCTTGGCCACGAGGATCATCCTCTTGACGACGATCTCGACCCTGCCCGTCCCTCCCGCCTCCGCCGCTTCCTCGCAAGTCACGACGATCATCCTGGTCCGGCACGCCGAGAAGGTGACGGACAATCCGCAGGACCAGGACCCGGCCCTTTCACCGGCCGGCCAAGAGCGGGCGCAGGAGCTCGCCAAGGCCCTGGACGGCGCAACGGTCTCCGCCATCTACGTCACGGAATTCCGGCGAACCCAACTGACGGCGGCACCGGTCGCCCAACGTTTCGGCCTGACGCCCGAGATCCGGCCCCGCGGCACCGCCGAGGCCGGCGCCTATGCGCAGGATCAAGCCCCAAAGATTCTCAAGAAACATCCGGGGAAGGTGGTACTGATCATCAGCCACAACGACACCGTGCCCGCGTTCGTGAAGGTCCTGACGGGCAAGACGGTCCCGGAGATCACCGACTCCGAGTTCGATCGCTTTTACGTGGTCGAGGTGCCGAAGACCGGCACGGCGCGCCTGATCGCGACGCGGTACGGGCGGCCGCGGCCGTAGGGGCAACCCTCGCTTCCCTAGCGCCCGCTCGCGCCAACGTCAATCGGTTAGCATTCCGTCATCATGGATTCCAAGAAGGCGGAAGCGGAGCGGAGGATCGAAGAAGCCCTCCGCACGGGCGCGGAGTGGCTCGATCTCGGCGATCTGGCGCTGGATGAGCTGCCGGCACGGATTGGGGAGCTCCGGCAGCTTCGGAGGCTGGCGCTCGGCCGGGAAGGACTCACGGAAACCGGAGAGCTGACGTGGCCCGGTGACCGCGAGGCTCTAAGGCTTGCCGACCTCGCGCCGTTGAGTGCGCTCACGGGCCTTCAACTTCTGAGCATCAGTGGATGCGCGGCAGTGGTGGAACTTTCGCCGATTGCCGCTCTCTCCAGCCTCCAGAGCCTGGTCTTCCGGGCTGTAGGCGTGAGAGACCTGACTCCGCTCGGTTCCCTCTCCAACCTACAAAGCCTGGACTTAAGCACCTGCCTGAGAGTGACGGACCTGGCTCCGCTCGGCTCCCTCTCCAGCCTGCAGGCCCTGAAGCTCAGCTTCTGCATGGGAGCGACGGACCTGACCCCGCTCGGTTCCCTCTCCAGCCTCCAGACCTTGGACTTCAGCTTCTGCACGGGAGTGACGGATCTGACTCCCGTCTGGAAGCTTCACTGTCTCAGGAGACTCGATTTGTCCGGTTGTGGATTCGCCGTGCCAGAGTCTCTCTTCCGGCACTTGGCTGCCCTTCCCGAGCTGGCGCATCTCAGTTGCGATCGCGGCGACAAGGTTCCGCAAGAGATCCTCAGTCGCCATCCCTACGACAACTGCCTCCCTCGCCTCCGCACCCACCTTGCCGAAATCGACCAGGCTGCGGAGGCGGAGAACGAGGTGAAAATCATCCTGCTCGGCAATGGCCGGGTGGGGAAGACGCAGCTTTGCCGCCGCTTTCGGGGCTTGGAGCCCGACGATTCCCCTTCCACCCACGGGGTTCAGCTCTGGCGCAAAGAGCTGCGAATGCGCGCCGGGGGTGAGGAATCGGCGTTCCAGGTGAATTGGTGGGACTTCGGCGGCCAGGACATCTACCACGGTACGCATGCGCTGTTCCTGCGGAGCCGCGCCGTCTTCCTGGTCCTCTGGACCCCGGCGCTCGAAAACCGGGAGGAGGTCGAGGAAAACGGCATCCCCCTTCGCAACCAGCCGCTCGCGTATTGGCTGGACTACGTGCGCTCCCTCGCCGGGTCCGACAGCCCGGTGATCGTGGTGCAGAGCCAATGCGACACGTTCGGCGAGGAGTTGCCGGCCCCCCCGCGCCCCGAGGGGATCGAATTCTTCCGCACTTCCGCCTACAGCGCGTGGACCGACCTCGGCCGCGAGACGCTCGAAGGGCAGGTTCGAGACGCCATTCGCTACCTGCGGGAGAAGTCCGGCGCGGTCGCGATCGGTAGCGGCCGGGCCAAAGCTCGCCGTCGGCTCTACGCGATGCGCGACGACGACCAGGCGCTTCCGCCCGAGGAGCGGCGGCACCGAACCCTTTCGCTCGACGAGTTCCAAACCCTGTGCGAGGAAGTCGGCGGCATCGTCTCCACAGAGCATGCGCTCGACTATTTCCACCAGACCGGCGTGGTGTTCTACCGCCCCGATCTTTTCTCGCAGCGAATCCTGCTCGATCAGACCTGGGCGCTCGATGCCATCTATTCCGTTTTCGACCGCCGCCAGACCGCGCCATTCCTTCGCGATTCCGGCCGCTTCACTCGCGAAAATCTGGCGTACCTCGCCTGGGGCAGGTACTCGGAGAGCGAGCAGCGCCTCTTCCTCGGCTTGATGGAGAGCTGCGGCATTTGTTTCGAGCACGGGAAGAAATTCAGC
The DNA here is from genome assembly GCA_035995205.1 of Thermoanaerobaculia bacterium. Lineage (GTDB taxonomy): Bacteria > Acidobacteriota > Thermoanaerobaculia > Multivoradales > UBA5704 > DASYKS01. Next base: position 28,816 of record DASYKS010000033.1, on the reverse strand, counting down.
GGCGAAACGGAATACGTGGCGCCCGATCTGCTTCCTCCGTTCGAGGCCATGGCGCGGAATCTCCGCGCCTGGCAAGCCGATCGCCCCACCTCTACCCTTCGCCTCGACTACCGGTTTTTCCACCAAGCGATCATCCGAGGCTTGATGAGCCGGATCGGCCGGATGGCAGGACAGGAGGCCGAATACTGGAGATACGGCCTCTGGCTCTACGACCGAAAGCGGGAGGCGCAGGTGCTGGTGCGGCAGATCGACACCTCCACCGCCGACGCTCCAGGAGCCGGGGCACTCGAAATCCAAGCCCAAGGACGCGACGCCCTCGGCCTGCTGCGCGAGATCCGGAGGTCGGTGTTCGAGAACCGGATCGGTGAGGAGCCCAACGAGACTCTAACAATCGACGGCGCCGTCGTCGCGCGCGGCGAGCTGGCTCATGCGATCGGCGGCCGGGTGCGCGCGAGCGGAGGGAGGGAGATCCCGGCGGAACCGTTCTCCGCGTTCTTCGAGGGGCGCGAAGCGGAGCGGGCCGAGAGCCAGGGGTCGGATGGGAGAGAACACCTCGACCTCGATCCGGCGCCAGCCCCCGACCCGGATCGGCGGCCGGAGGTGTTCATCTCCTACGCCTGGGGCGACGACACCCCGGAAGGCCTCCAGCGCGCCGAGGTCGTCGACCGCCTGGAGAAAGCGCTCGAAAAAACGGGCTTCGACGTTCAACGCGATCGCGACGCGCAACGGCCGGGCGATCTGATCTCCCTGTTCATCAAGCGACTCGGTGACGGAGATCGAGTCGTCGCCGTGATCAGCGAGAAGTACCTCCATTCCGTCGCCTGCATGGAGGAGATCTACCGCGTCTATCAACGTTGCCAAGCGGACGCGAACCGCTTCGCCGAGATCGTGGTGCCCATTGTGCTGCCTGAAGTGCAGATCGAGCGGCCCGGACAGCGCGCAGAATACGTCCGGGCCTGGAAAAAGCAGGCCGCCGATCTCGATAAGCTCCTCAAGGAGCTTGGAACTGACTTCGGGAACGATGGCTTCAATAAGACCCGTCTTGCGAAAGACATCGCCCGGCACGCGGCGGACATTCTTTTCTTCGTGAACGATATCCTCATGCCCCGGAACCTCAAAGGGCTGTTCGACAGCGACTTCGAGCCTGTAATTGAGGCGCTCCTGCGGCGGTTGAAGAAGGCCGTGGCCGGCTAGCCGCGCCTCAGCCTCCAGCCATTAGGCCGCGACCTGCTGCGGCATCGCTCCTCGGCGAGAGCCGGTCCGCGGGTCTCATCGAGCCACTGATCAGAGGTCTTCCCCAGTCGGCCGCTCGTGCAGCCCATGAGCGCTCGCATGCCGGCTCGTCGAATACCGGCACCGCCACCAGGTAAGGGGTGATTTCGTCAAATTCGAGGACCTGGCCGGCCTTGAGCCCGAGGCGCTGCCGAATCGCGGTCGGGATGGTGATCTGACCTTTAGAGGTAAGGGTCGCTTTCATGGCGCGACGGTAAGGGATGCTGGTAAGGAGATCAAGCCGCCGGCCGGGCCGGTCGAGCCGATACCGGAAGAGTGAGGCTCTCCTGGGATCGCCACGCTCCAGCGTGGCGCTTTTGGACTCGATGCGCCGAGCGCTTTCGTGCTCTGAAAAACGCCAGGCTGGAGCCTGGCGCGCCCAGGGAAACTCCCTCCGCGGAATGTTACCGCAGCAAATGCCGCGAGATCACCAGCCGTTGCATTTCGCTGGTACCCTCGAAGATCGTGGTGACCCGCACGTCGCGGTAGAGCCGGGAGATCTCGTGGTCGGCGTGGAAGCCGTTGCCGCCGTGGTGGAACCATAGGCTCTCGGCGCAGGCGCGATTCGCGGCTTCGGAGGCGTAGAGCTTCGCCTGGGGGGCGTAGCGGCCGACGTCGGTTCTGTATTCGATCGCGGCGCGGTAGGTCGACGGCCGCGAGCGCGGTTGCTCGGTCCCCGCAGAGCGAGCTTGCCTGCAGAACCAAAGGTGCCGGATATTTTCAGGAGTAGGGGCGTAGCTCCAGAATCCGGGACGTATAGCCAAATTACGGGACGTACTACCCTAATACGGGACGCACGACGGTAATACGGGACGTACTACATGAATACGGGACGTATAGCCAGTAATCGGGACGCGTATGTAGATTTCGGGACGCCCAGCCAGAATACGAGACGACCTCTAGATTTCTGGGACGTACTTCCAGAATATGGGACGTAAAACCAGAGGATAAGACCATTTTCCAGAGAATGGGACGTGTACCAGGAATACGGGACGTGCTTAGCCAATAGGGGACGTACCGTGGGCGAATGGGCCGCCCTAATCGGCGCCGGGACGTCCGTCCAGGAATTGGGACTTCGACGTCGCTGCGGCGACCACTACCGCGGCGCGGCGATAGGCCTACGATCGTTCCCGCGCGCCTGCCCCTACCGCAGCAGATGCCGCGCGATCACCAGGCGCTGCATCTCGCTCGTCCCCTCGTAGATCGTGGTAACGCGCACGTCTCGATACAGCCGCGAGATCTCGTAGTCGGCGTGGAAGCCGTTGCCGCCGTGAATTTGCAGGCTCTCGGCGCAGGCGCGGTTCGCGGCTTCGGAGGCGTAGAGCTTCGCCTGCGCGGCCCAGCGGCCGGCTTCCGTCCCGTGCTCGATCGCGGCGCGATAGGTGAGCGCGCGCGAGGCGGAAAGCTCGGTTGCGATCTGGGCGATCTTGAACTGGATCGCCTGATGCTCGGCGATCGGCCGGCCGAACTGGACCCGCTCGCGGGCGTAGGCCACGGCCAGCTCCAGGGCGCGCTGGTGGATGCCGAGCGCCTGCGCCGCGATCCCCACCCGGGAGTGGTCGAGGGTGGTCTTGGCGATCGCCAATCCCTTGCCCTCTTCCCCAAGCAGATACTCAGCCGGAATGCGGCATCCCGAGAACGTAATCGAGGCGGTGCGCGAAGCGCGGAGGCCCATCTTTTCCTCCGGCTTGCCGACCGCGAATCCAGGCGCGTCGGACGGCACCACGAACGCCGAGATCCCCTTCTTACCCGCGTTCGGGTCGGTGCGCGCGAGGACCACGTACCAGGAGGCGAAACCCGCGTTGGTGATCCACGCCTTCTCGCCGTCCAACACCCAGGAATCTTCGTCACGCCGCGCGGTCGTGCGCATCGAGGAGGGGTCGGAGCCGGCGCCCGGCTCGGTGAGGCCGAAGCCGCCGAGCTTGCCGCTCGCCGCGATCTCGGGCAGCACGCGGTCCTTCACCGCGTCGCCGCCGAACGTTTGAATCGGCCAGGCGCAGACCGAGTTCGTGACGCTCATCGTGACCGCGACGGACGGACAGACGCGCGCCAGCTCTTCGACCGCGATCGCGTAGGTGAGCACGTCGGTCCCCGCGCCGCCGTACTGCTCGGGGATCATCATGCCGAGCAGGCCGAGCTCGGCCATCTCGGCCATCACGTCGCTCGGGAACTCGTGGTCGCGCTCGCGCTGCTCGATCCCGGGGCGGATGCGCTCCTCGGCGAAGCGGCGCACCTGCTCGCGGAGCAGCTCCTGGTCTTCGGTGAGGGCGAAGTCGATCATGCCTTGTTGATCACCCAGTCCGCGATCACCATCTTCTGGATTTCGCTCGTCCCCTCGTAGATCTCGGTAATCCGCGCGTCGCGAAAGTAACGCTCGACGTTGTATTCCTTGGTGTAGCCGTAGCCACCGTGGATTTGCAACGCCTTGTTGGTCACCCGCTGCGCCATCTCGGCCGAGAACAATTTCGCCTGCGCGGCTTCGAGCGTGTAGCGTTTCTGGTTCTCTTTCGCCCACGCCGCCTTCCAGGTCAACAGGCGCGCGGCGTCCAGCTCGGTCGCCATGTCCGCGAGGTAGAACTGGATCGCCTGGAACTCCGAGATCGCCTGGCCGAACTGCTTCCTGTTCTGCGCGTAGGTGACCGCTTCTTCAAACGCCCCTTGGGCGATCCCGACCGCCTGGGCCGCGATGCCGATCCGGCCGCCGTCGAGCGTGGACATCGCGATCTTGAAACCGTCGCCGTCCTCGCCCAAACGGTTCGCGGCCGGCACGCGCATCTCCTGGAACGCCAGCTCCGTCGTGCCCGAGGCGTTCACGCCGAGCTTGAACTCGTGCGTGCCGTGGCTGTAGCCGGGCAGATCGGTCGGCACGATGAAGCAGGTGATCCCCTTGTGCTTCTTTTCGAGGTCGATGCTCGCGAACACCAGAGCGAGGTCGGCGTCGGTGCCATTGGTGATGAACACCTTGTTGCCGTTCAAGACGTAGGAGTCGCCGTCGCGCTTGGCGGTGGAAAGCAGACCGCTCGCGTCGCTCCCCGCGCCCGGTTCGGTGAGCGCGAAGCAGCCGAGCTTCTTGCCCGCCGCGAGCGGGGCGAGGAACTCCTGCTTCTGCGCCTCGGTGCCGTACTTCAAGATCGGATCGCAGACCAGCGAATTGTTGACCGACAGGATGACGCCGGAGGTGGCGCAGACCCGGCTGATCTCCTCGATCACCAGGGCGTAGGAGATCATGTCCATCCCCGCGCCGCCATACTCTTCGGGCACCGCGACACCGCCGAGCCCCAGCTCCCCGGCCTGGTCGAAAAAGTCGCGCGGAAACTCGCCCGACTCGTCGATCTCTTTGGCCCGCGGCTTGACCACCTCGTCCGCGAACCGGCGAATGTTCTCGCGCAGTAGCTGCTGCTCCTCGGTGAGCTCGATCTTCATGCGCGTTCCTATGCGAAACCTGCCTCGCGGAGGGGATCCAGTTGGAAAAATCGGAAGGGCGAACGCCCGGAAACCGCCGCGGATCGTAGCAACCGGCGGAAGAGGGGGTCAAGGAAGAAGGAGATAGGACTTGCCGGAGGCACCGGCAACGGCCGCGATCTTCATGGCGGCCCGCTGCTCGGGCGAGCAGCGGACCTCCCAAGAGCGCAAAGCGCTGACTTCAAGCGGCCGGGGGCCCCGGCCGCCTTTGACCTTCCTAGCGCCGCCCGGAACCGCCGGCGCTTAGTGAGGAAGCGCGCAGAAGGTGTCGGCGATGGCGATCAGGTTGCCGAGCACCTTCGCGCCGGCCGGGAAGAAGATCTTCAGAATGCCCTGGGCCGCGATCGCGGTACCGCGCCACTTCGTCTTCCAGTCTTTGCAAAAGTCGGCAGGAGTCGAGATCGAAGCCAGCTCGTGCTCCAGCAATCCGGCGGCATCCAATTTATCCGGCATGTCGTCTCCTCTCGAAGCGACGAGAGAAGCCGTCGCCATGACGGCTTCAAGAAGCTTCGAAAGATTAGACGGACGGTGATGCGAAATTCCCGGACCGGGGCCAAAACGCCCTCGGCCTCCCGTGCACTTCTAGCACCCGTTCGGCAGGTGCAGGCCATTGCAGCCGAACCAGGCGCAGTTGCAGATGGTCTGGCAATCGCGAGGGAAGGTTTTACTCCGCCGCGCCTTACTATTTCTCGTCCGACGTGCTGAACGCCAAGCGCAATTTCTGTCCCGGAGCGAGCGAGCCGGAGCGGCACTCGACCGCCAGCTTCGGAGACCAGCCGGTCTGGCTCAGGGCGAGTCGCGCCGAGAGCGGCACCACGCAGGCCGAGTACTCGCCCGGCGCAAGCTCGGAGAACCGACTGGGCGTCAATCCAAATGCAGGCTCTCCGTGGGATCGCGCCCAATCGGCAAGGCTATTGGCCGGCAGCTCCATGCCATTCTGGAACAACATCAGCCACGCCTCTTGCTCCAGAAAGCGCTGTCTTAGCGAGCCGAGCTCGATTTCGACGGCTCCACCGGCATCCGGTACGAACAAGTCCGCTTTCTCTCCCGGCCGAAGCTCAAATGCCGTGAGCGCGGAACCCAACACGCCGACCACCGCCACCGCACTCTCGATCGCCGCGGGAAGCTTCGCTTCGAAACCACCATCAACCGCCGTGAGGGTACGATCGTTGCCATAGCGGGCGGGTCGACTGCCAATGAAGGTTACCGCCGCACCACCTTCCGCACCGCGGGACGAGCGCACCACACCCGAAAACCGCGCTGTGGGCCGGAGAGCCAACTCGATCGGTCCGACCTCACCGTCCTCAGGGAGGGCGAGCGCTTGATCGGCAGAGATGAGATCTCCGCGGCGCGACTGAGCCCCAACAGTCAAATTGCCAGGGGCTACGCCGCGGAACTCGAAACGGCCCTCAGCCTCTGTGACCAGCCATTGATTCGCGCCGTCGCCTTCGAGAACGGAAACCGTCGCCTGCGCCGCAGGATGCCCCTCGGTATCGACCACGCGACCGAAGAGGCGAGTACTCGGAACCTCGATCTCGATCTCGGCTCGTCCTTTTCGCGCCTCGACGGTGCGATGCAGCTCCAGAGAGATTCGAGGCTTCTCCGCCGTCAATTCGATTGGCCAGTGCCCTTCCCTAGGAAGGACCCCCGAGAATTTCCCTTCCTCGTCGCTGTCGAAACGAATCGAGGTTACGCCGTGTTGACCGCCAAACCAAAGCGCCGCACGGAGCGGCGCCTTGCCGAGGCGAACCTCGCCTTTGATCTCGACCCACCGGATCTGGAACGTGTGCCGAGCGTCGACTGGATGAATGATTTCGAGGTCGTGTTCGGTGAGCATCTTCTGTCCGGTCGAGTCAGAGACCCAGACCGTGAAACGCCCCCGCTTTTGCTTCTTCACCCGAGCCACGCCCTCTTTGGACGTTTTGCCGTCAAACATCGTTTCGGTTCGAAAATCCCCGCGGCCAAGAGCTCGCTCAACATGGATCGCCCACGGCCGTCCCAGCCAGTCTTTCGCAGGCTCAACCACAAGCTCTAGATCGAGCGGAGCCTCAAGGAGAAATGGCTCGGGGAGGTACGTCTCGCCGCCGGCTGCGACTTGAATGGGTCCGCGGGGCTCGGCGAGCGCGTCCTCCTGTTCCACTCCGACCGTATAGGAACCCGGTGCGAGACCCACGACCTGGAAGAATCCCCGCTCATTGACTCTCGCTTCGCGTCCCATGAGGGAAAGCTTTTCCAGCGCGCCGAGATCTCCCGCGCCCGAGGTCACCGTCGGTGAAAGCACTACTCGGCAGCGCTCGGGATCGACCACGTCTCCTTCAGCCGTTTCGACCCATCCTGCGAGGGAAGCTCCGCGACGGAGGGTGAACGTTTTCAGATCCGTTTCTCCCCCTCCGACCACAGAAACATCCCACGAATAGTGAGGAATGAAGGTCTCCGCAAAGATCGAAAGGTCATAGGTCGCCGCGGGCACGTCGCACCGAAAGCGCCCCTCGCTATCGATCGGGCATTCGATCTCACCCTTTGGTGATTTTCGGTTCTTTGCAGAGCTCCTCGCAGGGAGAGTCGTCACGATCAACTTCTTCGGCAACGCAGGCGGTTTCTCTGAAGACACCAGCCGACCGACCACATGCCCGAGCGGCCAAGCTTCCAGCTGCTGAATCTGTTCACCTGAGCTGCCTACGGCTAGAGTGAATCGGCGTACCCAGAAGCCCGGAGCTACAATCTGTGCCTCCCACACTGAACTGGCGGAAGGTGCGACGCAGGTCTTGTGCCCGGTCTCGACGACGACCGACAACTCTTCGTTCCCCTTGAAATCCGCGGAGACCTGGCGTGCGAGTTTCACTTCACCGCGAAAGGGAGCCTTGGATGGCGCCTGCAACGCAACATCGAAGCACACGGAAACAGGCTGAGGATCGGCAGCTTTATCCGATCCCACGGCCTGGGCTCCTTGGGCTGTCGCCAAGAGGAGGATGCTCAGCTGCAGTGCTTCCTTCATCAAATCCTAGGCCGTCCACCGCCCGAGCAGCTGAAGCACTCCGCGGGGCAGCCCCCTACACCACCGTGGCACGAGCCGCCGCCACCGCCTGAACCACCGGTTCCCCCGCCGCCCCCACCGACAGTGATCTCGGTGCAAAAGCTCCCTGACAAGATGCAATCGACCGCGATTGATTGACAGCTCGTAACGCCTACGTCATCGTCAAAAACGGGACGACAGGTCGCAATGTTCTGTGCGTTAAAGAAGCAATCTTCGCAGGCAGCCACAACGCTCGGCCAAGCTGCCCACAGGGTCGCGAAGATGGCGAAGACAAACAAAGAGGTTCGGCGGCGCATGAGTGTCTCCTTTTGTTGCAGCAATCGTAGCCAAACAACACTTGATCATGCAAGAGTATCTCTCCGGACGCGGAGCGTGGCTCCGTCTCGTGCCCGCACGCTTCTCTCTGGCATATCCTTTCCCTCACCATCATCCTGCCGGAGGCCACCCCGATGCACCGAACCGTTCCCGCCGCACTCTTTGCGCTCGTCGCCGCTCTCGTTTTCACCTCCCCCGGCGCCGCCAGCGCGACCGATGCACCACCTCCTCCTGACGTTGATCTCATCTGGGGCGCCAAGATCCCCTTGCGCGACGGGGTGAAGCTGAACGCCACGATCTACCGGCCGCATGGGCAGAGCGAGGGTCTGCCGGTGATCTTCACGCTCACGCCGTACATCGCCGACAGCTACCACGATCGGGCGATGTACTTTGCGCGCAACGGCTATGTTTATGCGCTGGTCGATGTGCGCGGACGGGGCAGCTCGGAGGGGGAATTCGATCCGTTCGCTCAGGAGGACCGTGACGGCTACGACGTGGTCGAGTGGCTCGCGAAACAACCGTGGGCGAATGGCAAGGTCGCCATGTGGGGCGGGTCGTACGCCGGGTTCGATCAGTGGGCGGCGGCGAAGGAGTTCCCTCCGCATCTCGCGACCATCGTGCCGGCGGCCTCGGCGCACCCGGGGGTCGATTTTCCGTTCGACAACAACATCTTCTACCCCTACGACGTGCAGTGGCTGACCTTTACCAGCGGCAAGACCGGCAACGCCAAACTGTTCGGCGAAAGCTCGTTCTGGTTCGCCAAGTTCAAGGAGCTGTACCTGTCGGGGCGGCCGTTCGCCGATCTCGACGAGATCGCGGGCAATCCTCTGCCGATTTTCGACCGTTGGCTTGCCCATCCCCACCCCGACGCCTATTGGGACGCGATGGTGCCGACGCCGGAACAGTTCGCCAAGATCTCGATTCCGATCTTGACCATCACCGGCCATTACGACGCCGACCAGCAGGGCGCTTTCGCGTTCTACCGCGACCATATGAAGTACGGAAACGCGGCGGCCAAGGCGAGCCACTACCTGATCGTCGGACCTTGGGACCACGCGGGCACCCGGACGCCGAACCCGAAATTCGGCGGGCTCGAATTCGGCCCCGGCAGCGTCCTCGACCTGAACGCTCTTCACAAGGAGTGGTACGACTGGACGATGAAGGGCGGTCCGAAGCCGAAATTCCTGGAGAAGCGGGTCGCCTGGTACACCCCGCCGGGCGACGGCTGGACCTACGCCGATTCGATCGAAGAGATCGCGAAGGAGACGCGGACGTTCAATCTCGATTCCGACGGCACGCCGAAGTCCGCCACCGACGCCTTCCACGCCGGACGCCTGTCCGCCGATCCGGCCAAAACCGGCGCGGACTCCTATGTCTACGATCCGAAAGACACCCGCGCGGCGACCTGGCAGACCGCGGACGACGAGGATTTCCTGGTCGACCAGTCGGGGTTGATGCGCCTTGCGGGCGACGGCCTGGTCTACGTCTCCGAACCGTTCGCCGCGGCGACCGAGATCACCGGCTGGCCGCGGCTGATCGCCTGGATCGCGCTCGATGCGCCGGACGTCGACCTCTATGCCGTCCTTTATGAGATCCTGCCCAATGGAACGAGCGTGCAGCTCTCGGCCGCCGAGATGCGCGCCCGCTACCGCGAATCGGTCCGCGAGGCGAAGCCGGTCAAGCCGGGCGAGGCGCTCCCCTACACTTTCCAGACCTTCACCTTCTTCTCGCGCCAGATCGCGGCGGGCAGCCGCCTGCGGCTGACCCTCACCAGTCCGAATTGGATCGGCGCGCAGAAGAACTGGGCCGGCGGCGGCGAGGTCGCCCGCGAATCGATCCGCGACGCCCGCACCGTCCACGTCCGCCTGCTCCACGACCGCGAGCATCCGAGCCGCTTGGAACTGCCGATCGTGAAATGATCGAAAATGCCTTGGGCACCTCGGATAGGTTGCAACGCCGACGAGGGGCGCCGGTTAGGCACCTGCTTCCTGTGATATTGACGCGGGTTATGGCATTCCTGCATAATCTCACTACGTTTCATCGACCCAGGGGGAGGACGAGGTTCTTCCTCACAGAAGGAGAATTGACATGCGAAACGTCCGGCTTTTCCTCGCCTTGGTGCTCTCGGTCTTCGGTGCCCTTTCGGCTGGCGCGCAGTCCTTCAGCCACAACGGTGCCCCTCCGTCGGTCCCGGCCTCCACCACGCCCCCTATCCAGGTCATCGGAGCGACGTCGATCACCCAATCGACGAACGCGACGACGGTTTCCGCGGGCAGCTCAATCTCATGCAACGCCGGCTCCCCCACCTTCCTGCACACCGACAACAGCTACTACCGCGCCTTCACACTCGCCTCGTTCAACCCGCCGCTCAACCAGCTCCAGTTCATGGTCCAGTCGGTCACGATCGGCATCGAGCAGGCGAACGCGGCCGGCACCGGCACGACCCAGCCGCTCACGATCAACATCTTCAGCAGCTCGGCGAACCCGCCGACCCTCGCGACGCTGGGACCGGTCCTGTCGACTGTGACGGTGCAGGTCCCCGACCAGACCGTCAGCCTGCTCACAATTCCGCTCACGACGCAGCCGGTGTTCACGGTCGCGACCGGGATTTTGGTGGTCGAGATCTTCACCCCGAGCGGCCAGGCGGCCGGACACAGCCTCTTCGTCGGTTCGAACGCCCTCGGACAGAGCGGCCCCACGTTCATCCGCGCCTCCTCTTGCGGCATCAGCGAGATCACCAACGTCGCGTCCATCGGTTTCCCGAACATGCACCTCGTGATGACCGTCAACGGCAACAGCCAGATGCCGGTCGAGCTCCAGGGCTACTCCGTCGACTGATCGAACACGCCCCCGGGGCTGGAGCGGACGATTCCTCCGGCCCCGGGGTTCCCCCCGCGCCCCCCGCGTGGCACAATCCGCGCACGATGAGCGAGCTGAGCTACGACGAAACGGAAGTCCGCAGTTACCTGCCCAACGGCTGGCATTTGAAGTGGGACGGCGGCCGGTGGGACGCGAAGGCCGGCACCTGGAACACCACTCTTGTCGACAACGTCGATTTCGACTGGCAGCTGGAAGTGAAGGCCGCCGACGCCACATCCGTCGGCCGCATCGAAGCGCTCCGCCAGGCGATCGACCGCACGTTCCGCGGCCGCTACACCAAGAGCACCAGCGGCCTCGGCATCTGGCGTAAGGGCAAGGCCGTCTAGCCGCCCTCGCGGAGCGTGAACGCCGCCACCGGCTGCGCCGTCTGAAGCGGCTGGGTCCCCGCCGCGATGTCGAGGTTCAAACCCGCAAATCCCGCCTGGTTGCCGATCCAGGAAGAGGCCACGGCGTCGCCGACGGAGAAGTGAATCGTCTGCTCGGCGATCGCCTCCGTGATCGACGGCAGGGTGCCATCGTCCCGGAGCGTGGCGTGCCCCCCGGCCTGATTGATCGCCGCCACCAGCGCGGCCGAGTTGATCGGCGAAGGGCCAGGGTTCGCGACGCACATGACGATCACCTCGGGCCAGCCCTTCACCCGCTCGATGAACCGCTCGCGGGTCGCGCCGACCAAGTCGGAGAGATCATGGCCGTCGCGGCCGGTATAGAGAATGTTGGTGAAGAGAAGCGCGGTCGAAGCCGTCCAATCGACCGATCGTGTGGCGTCCGACGTGCCGAGACCGGCACCGAGGTTCGCCTGGCCGGACATCGCTACATCGAACAGCCCCCGGCGCAATCCGTCGTGCAGAGCCTCGAACCGTAGCGCCTCCGGGTCACCTCCCTCCGGGACCTCGATTTTCACCCATTCCGCGCGCAGCCCCTTGCCCGGCGCGAAGTGGAAATATTGCTCGTGTAGAATCGCGGTGAGCGCGTTGCCCAGCTCCCAATCGAACCCGCACAGCTCTCCGTTCGCGCCGTGGAAGACGTACGGAGCGCCCTCGGAATAGCCGAACCTGAGCACGCCGCTCTTCAAGACCCGTGCGAGCGCGGTTTCCCCCGGAGTGGGCCACGCGCCCCCTTCGACCGTCGGAACGAATTTCGGCGTAACGCCCAGGTACGAGGCGAACAGGCGGCGATACGGCTCCGGGTTGGCCAGGTACGCCTTGAACGCCGCGTTGAACGCCGAGCAGAGAGCCGACTTCGCATGCTCCGCGACGGTCGCCCCGATCCGATGGATCGAGATGCGGGCGAAGACGTGCCAAGTCGAGCCGGTCGCGTCGTCTTCTAAGTAGATCCCCTCGATCGTGCCAAAGCCGACCTGGTGCTCGTAGACCAGCTCCGCGTACTCCGGCACGTCAAGATAGGTCTCGATCAGGCTCGGCAGCATGTTCGCGTTGCTGATCGTGCCGACCACGATCGCCTTCTCGTTTTGACAGCCGGCATCCGCCGCATAGCGCAACCGGCTGTACCCGCCGTTCGGCCGCGGCTCCGTGTTCCACCCGGGCGTCGGAGGGTCCGGGTCGAGATTGTCGTAGGTGACCTGCGAGCTGCCCGTGATGTGGTACACGCCGGGACCCAAGCGGAGGATCCCTGCCTTCGCGTCGAACCGGATGCTCGATCCCTCCTCCACCTCGGTCCGATTGAAGATCCGTGGGTTCCAGCCCCCTTCCACCTTCACCAGTTTGTCGGAGTGTTCGGCGTACACGGCAAAATCGGCAGGCAGGCTCATGGGCTCTCCTTGGATCGCGGCGAGGACGACGGAGGAACGATCAACTTCGGATGTCGGGGAGATGTATCACGACTGCGGGTCGGACCGGCAAGCCCTCCAGGCGTTTCAGGTGACCTTGCCGCCGTGGGTCTTCACTCGCTCCAGAAGAAACGCCTGGGCCTCCGCCGGAACCCCTTCGAGCGGGAACGTCACGAAGTGCGCTTTCCGACAGCAGCAGAAGCCAGAAAGAAGAGTTTAGCATTCGGTGTCAGCGGTCTTCAGCAGGCGCAAACGGCCGAGCTGGTGCTCGGCTCTCTCAGGGTGCGCTCCTCTCGACACCAGAAATTATCCCTACTAGTTTCTGGTGGCGCCAGAAATTAGCAGGGCTCGCTTCTGGTGCTCCGAGGAGGGGACTTGAATGGACCAGCACCTACGGCGAATTCTCAACGTCGACAACCGCTGGCTGGAAGGCCAGCCGAAGGACATCTGGACGGGATCTGCCCGGCGCTCAGTAGTCGGCGACGATCTCGAAGCCTTTGTCGGACCAGAATCGAAGCCATTCGATGGCGCCGAGGAAGGCGTGGATTTCGTAGAGATGCTCTTCCATCGCCGCATCGCCGCCTGAAAATTCGCTCATCGGGACCCTGGATTTTTTCCCTCTTCGCTTCCACTCCTCGTCATACTTCTCGGCCAGCTGCACGGCGGGAGAGTTGGCCACACGGTATCGATCAAAAACCTTCTCCAGAATCTGAATCTTCTGGAGGATTTCCGCGGGGCTGCACATCTCGTCGTACAGCCAATCCATACTGATGCCGTTCGCCACCGCGAACGCGGAGATCCTGTTTACGTCGGGCTCGATGGCCTTGGCCCTGTATCCATAGTATTGGGCCTCCGCCTTTACCGCGGGAATTGCCGCTTCGAAACCCTCCCCGTAGGAGATGACGATCGGAGGAGTCTCGCGCGAGACGAGGCCCTCGACAAATTCTTCGAAAGGCACCTCACGATCACCGGTCTCCCAAATCCGACGCATTTCGTTCAGAACCTCGGGGTCGATTCGCGTAGCGCGCTTGGCCCCGAGGACTTCCGTCGGGTTTACCTGAGTACCGTCGATCTCTCGGTCGAGAACCACCCAGTCGAGTCCCATGAAACATACCTCTTTCGGGAAAACGGGTTCACAGACTTGAGCCTATCGGCTCCGGTTTGGGTGCGAAAGAGTTTAGCATTCGGTCTCGACCCTTCATCCGGCGAAAAGCAGCCGAGCTGAAGCTCGGCGGTCCCAGGGAAAAGCGCTACGAAGGTGGTTCGGTCGAAAGCCACCAGGTGCGGCCGGCGCACCAGGAGGTCGCATCCGGTGCAGTGCCTCGGCGGAGGGAGCGAACCTTGGCCATGTCGCCTCGGGCGAATGCGGCGGCGAGGTTTTTCTCGGTCTCTTCGTCGCGGGCGCCCACGCAGGGGATGAACATGGCGCCGCAGACGAAGCGGGCGGCGAAGGTATCGCCTTCTCCGCGGGTGACGAGGAGCATGGCTCCCATCCCTTGATTCGGAGTCAGCGGGAAGAGCAGGCGCCCTCCCGGGCGCAGGGCGTCGAGCCAGACGTCGAGCGGGTCGGTGGCTCCGGCGCTCACGTAGAGGACGTCGCACTCGGGGAGCGGCCCTTCGGTTCCCGATTTGGGATGGATCGTGGCCTGGGGTAGGTCCGTCAGGTTCCGCGCCGCGCGCGCGGCGAGATCGGGCTCCAGCTCGAAGGCGGCGACCGAGCCGGTCGGGCCGGTGAGCTTGGCGAGCAGGGCGGAGTAATAGCCGGTTCCGCCTCCCACATGCACTACGCTTTCGCCTTCCTTGACCGCAAGGGCCGCGAGGCAGACGGCGTGGAGCGTGGGTTGGCCGTTGTTGATCTGCCGCTCGCCTTTCAAGGCGACCGTGATGTCCTGATAGAGAAGGGCCGGATCGTCCGAGGGGGTCTCGATGTAGCCGAGACGGGTAAACACTTGCCAGGGACCCGGACCGACGAACTTCTCGCGTGGCGTCGTCGCGAACGCCTCGATCAGTGCGTGGTTCGTGGTCGGCACTCCGGCATTCGCGGTGATCAATTGGGCGAACCAGCGACGGTGGATTTCGAGTTGATCCATGGACGCGACCTCTGGGTCGGGAGGCAATTTTACCCTCAGAGCTTGTGAATAAATCGCCGTTGTCTGGGAATTGCGGCAGCGGAAGGAGAGTTGGCCAGCCTTTAGCCAGATTTCGAAAAGAGGGACAACCGCGGGCTGGAGGGCGTCCCGAATCGGTCTGATCCGCTTGTCGCGCCCTCAGCACCCCACCGGGCCATCCTTTTGGGCTCTGTCGGCTCCTCGGGCTACTCCAAGCTCATGCGATTGTCCCAGCGGTGCCCAGCGAAAGGGTGCGCATCATGTTGTGGGTGATCGCAAACCACAGAAGCACCGCCTTGGCCTTGTTCTGGCCCCGCACCAGCAGGCGCTGCAATCCTCGATTGCGAGCGATGGCGTTGACACATTCCACGCTTGCCGCTCGGTACTTGTAGATCGCCTTGGCTTCGGGAGTGCCCATCCGGCGGCGCCACAACGCCACCGCCGGTGCATCCGTGGGCAGCGGGACATGCGCATCGCGCGTCGGATCCTTCGGGCGTGCCACCGGCGCGTAAATCGTGGTTCCCAGCTCGCTGGCTTTCTCAATGTCGTCGAGCCGGGCGAAACCCCCATCCACAAGAGTCTCCATCGGCACCACCTGATAACGCTTCTGCAGCTGTTTGAGCATCGGCATCAGCTGGCCTTGATCACTCCCCAAGTCGCTCACTTCGACCCCGGTCACAATCTGCGTCGCTGTGTCGACCGCAAACTGTGCGTTATACGCCGGGCGAAAGCCGCCGTCTGCCATCTTCATCACCCGCGCTTCGGCATCCGTCGTCGAAACGCGCGCGGTCTCTTTCTTGCCACCGGACTTCTTCGCCGCCACCTTCGGCATCTGCGCCAAGGCCTTCTGCACTCGACGCTGACGATTTTCCGCCGCACGCTGACGGGCGGCCGCCTGACGCCGGTTCGTCGCTTCGGTATCGTGCTCCAGCTCGCGACGCAATGCGGCCACCTGTTGCTCCGCCTCCTTCAGGCACTGCTCCAAGGTCGGCTGGCGCCGAAACGAAGACGCGCCTGCGCTGGCTCTCACCCGAATTCCGTCCTGCGCGACCCGATTCAGTTTCACCAAACCCTGCGACATTAGAACTGCCACGCTTTGCGTCAGCACCCCGTCGAGAAACTCGACGTGAGCCACACGAAAGTCCGACAGCGAGTGGTAGTTCACGCTCACCCCGCCGCAGATCCAGCGATACGCGTCGTGTTGCTCGGTCAGCCGCTCCAACGCCCGCGCACTGCCCACGCCTTCCACGGTCGCGTACAGCCACAGCGCCAGATAGATCCGTGGATCCGTGGCCGGACGACCCGCTTCCCCTTCCACCGACCGCACCTTGGCGTACAGCGGGCTCAGATCCAGCGACTCGACAAACTCCCACACCGCACGGGCCGGATGGTCCGCAGGCAACAGGCTTTCCAAGTCCACCGCCCGCAGCTCCATCTGGTCCCGGTTGGGCAGCACCAAACGCGGCGCACCGCGAAACTCATCGGACTTCGCTGTTGACTCCGCCAGAGGAAAGAGCGTATCGGCCATGGACGACATTTTCCATGATCGCGCTCCCAAAACAACCCCTTTTTTTCACAGCCTCTCAGTCGTGAATCGAGCGGTCCTTGGTCTCACGCAGAAAGATCGAACCGATCAAGACGGTCAAGAGCGCCACCGCGATCGGATACCAGAGCCCGGCGTAGACGTTGCCGGTGCGGGCGACGAGAGCGGTCGCGAGGAGAGGCAGCATCCCGCCGAACCAACCGTTGCCGATGTGGTACGGCAGCGACATCGAGGTATAGCGGATGCGGGCCGGGAACAGCTCGACTAAAAACGCCGCGATCGGGCCGTAGACCATCGTCACGTATAGCACCATGACGAAGAGGATCAGCACGGCCGTGACGCGGTCGATCCGGGAGCGGTCGACCTCCGCGGGATACCCGGTGCTTGCGAGTGCCTCTTTGTACGCGGCCTCGTCCCAAGAAGAGAGCTCGACCGGGCCGATGCGGGTGACCACCGCCTGGCCCGCTTCCGCCGGCCGCGACTCGAACGACAATCCCGATTTGGTGAGGAAATCCTTCGCCCGGTCGCAGTCGCTGAAGCGGGTCTTCGGTCCTACGAAAACGTGGAAACTGCAATCGTCGGCAGCGACCGAGATCGGATTCTTCGCGGCGTACTCTTCGAGCGCCGGGTTCACCGCATGGGCGAGACCGTGGAACAGCGGCAGGTAGGTGAGCGCCGCGAGCAGGCAACCGCCGAGGATGATTTTCAGCCGGCCGATCCGGTCCGATAGCTTGCCGAAGACGAAGAAGAACGGCGTGCCGAGAAGGAGCGAGATGCCGACCAGGGTGTAGGCGGTCAGGTAGTCGAGCTTGAGCGTGATGGTAAGGAAGAACAGAGCATAGAACTGCCCCGTGTACCAGACCACCCCTTGACCGGCGGTGGCGCCCAGGAGCGCCAACAGCACATATTTGTTGTTCGGGTAGCGAAGGAAGCTTTCGCGTAGCGGCGCCTTCGAGCCGCGCCCCTCGGCCTTCATCCGCCGGAAGACCGGCGATTCTTCGAGCCGGAGCCGGATATAGATCGAGAAAGCGAGCAACGCGAGAGAGACCAGGAACGGCAGACGCCAGCCCCAGCGGCTGAACGCCTCGGGCGCGAGCAGACCGCGGCAGGTGCCGATCACGAGCAGCGACAGGAAGAAACCGAGGGTGGCCGTAGTCTGAATCCAGCTGGTCGAGGCGCCGCGCGAAGAGTCCGGCGCGTGCTCGGCGACGTAGGTCGCCGCCCCGCCGTATTCGCCGCCGAGCGCGAGCCCCTGAAGCAGGCGCAAGGCGACCAGGGCAATCGGCGCGGCGAGGCCAATCGTCTCGTACGTAGGAAGCAGGCCGACTCCGAACGTCGCGGCGCCCATCACCACGATGGTGATCAGAAACGTGTGTTTCCTGCCCACCAGGTCGCCCAGCCGGCCGAACACGAGCGCGCCGAACGGCCGTACCAAAAACCCGGCAGCGTAGGTCGCGAACGCCGCGAGCAGCGCCGCCGTGTCGTTCCCTTTGGGGAAGAACAGCGAGGCGAAGAACGGCGCGAGCGTCGCGTAGAGGTAGAAGTCGTACCACTCGAACACCGTGCCGAGCGACGAGGCGAAGATGACCCGGCGCTCTTCCGCCGGGGAGACCTGCCGTCCCTCCGACGATTCGACGGGCAAGGTGGGACGGACGGAGTCGCTCGATGCGCTCGACATGAGAACCTCCACGATCGGCTGGAAATGCGGCGGAAGTGTACGCCAAGGCGAGCGTTCCGACCGCAACACCACTCCGCCGGAAGAAGGGAACAGTCTTTCCGTCCGTAACATCACTCCCCTGGACCGGCGGAGTGGTGAGCTGGTCTGTCGCGTCGCGCGCGGCAAATCGCATACGCTTGCTTCCCACGATCCACCGGGGGGAGACGCGATGCCGGAGCGTCCAGATTCCAAGCCGCCGACCCGCAGGGCGATCCTTCAGGGGGCCGCCGCGTTGAGCCTGGCGGGGGCCGGAGCGTTCGGCTTGGCCGGTCGAGAGGAAGTGAACGCGATGCCTGAGAACCGGATCGAACCTGCCCCTCGCCCGATCCCCACGCGGCCTGACCTCAAGAAGGTGGCGGTCGTCGGCGCCGGGGCGTTCGGCGGCTGGACCGCCCTCCATCTGCTGCGGCGCGGGGTGGCCGTCACCCTCGTCGACGCCTGGGGTCCCGGCAACCTGCGCGCCAGCTCGGGCGGCGAGACCCGGGTGATTCGCGGCATGTACGGCGCCGACAAGGTCTATGTCGACTGGGTGGTTCGCTCGTTCGAGCTGTGGAAAGACGCCGAGCGCCGTTGGGGCCGTCGTTTCTACCATCCGACCGGCGTGCTCTGGATGTTCTCGGTCGATGACCGGTACGCCAAGACCTCGATTCCGCTTCTTCATGCGGCGAACTTGGCCGTGGACGAGCTTTCGCTCGACGAGGCTCGGAAACGCTTTCCGCAGATCCGGTTCGACGGCGTCCGCTCGGTCTACTTCGAGCGCGAAGCGGGGTATTTGACCGCGCGCTTAGCCAGCCAGGCGGTGGCGGAGGCGTTCGTGGCGGAAGGGGGCGAGCTGCGCCGGGTGGCCGCCCGGCCGGGGCCGATCGAGCACGGCCGGCTCTCCCGGCTCGATCTTGCGGACGGATCGAAGGTCGAAGCCGACGCCTACGTCTTCGCCTGCGGGCCGTGGCTCGGGAGCCTGTTCCCGCAAGTCGTCGGCGACGGTGTCCTGCCCACCCGGCAGGAGGTGTTTTATTTCGGCGCGCCCCAAGGCGACCGCCGCTTCGATGAGGGCACCCTGCCGATCTGGATCGATTTTTCCGAGCGGATCTTCTACGGCATTCCGGGCAACCTGGAGCGCGGCTTCAAGGTCGCCGACGACACGCGCGGCGAGCCGATCGACCCGACGGGGGCCGAGCGAAGCGTCACTCCGGCGCGTTTGGCCGAAGCGCGCGAAGTAATCGCCCGGCGCTTCCCAGAGATCGCCCGCGCTCCGATGGTCGGCGCGGAGGTCTGCCAGTACGAAAACAGCCCCGACGGCCATTTGATCGCGGGCACCCACCCGGAAGTCGCGAACCTCTGGATTCTAGGCGGCGGCTCCGGCCATGGCTTCAAGCTCGGCCCCGCCCTGGGTGAGAACGCTGCGGCGTGGATTTTCGGCGAGAGCACGCCGCCGGAACTGTTCGCGCTCGGGCGGCTGGCGGAGATCTCGAAACGGAAGACGCAGTTTTCGTCGTGACGGGACGGAACTCTACCCAGGCCGTTGGCCTGGGCTAACGGGACGCGGCCCTTCAGGCCGCAAAAACAAAACCCCGCGGCACCGGGTAACCGGGCTAACGGGGCGCGACCACCGCAAGCGGCAGCTTCCACAGCTCGTACCCTTCGCGCGGCCTTCCGGCCGAGAAGAACAGCTCGTCGCCGAAGATCTCGAACCCGCGCGGGCTCGAACCCTTGGGGCCGCGCTGCACGTCCGCCGCGAGGCGGGTACCCTCGGGCGTGCCGTCTGTGGTCCAGATCTCCAGGCCGTGGGCACCATCGTCCGCCGCGAACACCGCTCGGTCGCCGATCGTGCGGATCGCCTGTGGATAGGAGCCCTGCGGGCCGGGACGGATCTCCAGCCGCCGGGTTCCGGAGGGGGTGCCGTCAGTGATCCACAGCTCGCGCCCATGCTCGCCGTCGTCGGCTGAAAACAATAGGCGGTCGCCGAGCGCGGCGAAGTCGCTCGGATAAGAGGACGTGGCGCCCGGGGCGAGGTCCATCACCCTCCGCGTTCCTTCCCGTGTGCCGTCGCTCGCCCACAGCTCGACGCCCGTCGCGGCCGTATCGACGGGGAAAAACACCTGGTCTCCCGCCGCCACCAGTCCTTCGAAGATCGAAATCCTCTCCCTTCCGGGGCCGGTGAGCACCGCGCGTGTCCCCTCGGCCGTGCCGTCGCTCGCCCAGAGCGCCTGGCGCTGCGACCGGTCGTCGAAGAGCGCGAAGACGTTCCGGCCCGCGGCGACGAGGTCGTGGACCACGAATTTCGTCGGCACCGGAATCCGGACCAGGCCGCGGGTCCCGGCGGCGGTGCCGTCGGTCTCCGACAGGTTCGACAGGAAATCGGGAAAAGCGCCGGGGATATCCTGCACCAGATAGCGAAGTCCGCCCTCGTCCGGCTCGGCGGTCCAGATCCGGAACGAGAAGGGGAAAGGCGCGAACACGTTCGTCGCCCGGACGACCGCCGTCGTTCCCTCGGGCGTGCCGTCGCTGCCCCAGACCCAAACCTCCTCGCCGCCGCCGGTCGGGCGCCGCGCGAGGAAGATCGCGCGGCCGTCGCGTTCGGTCAGGCCGACCGGATTCCCGATCGATCCCGGAGGAAGGATCTCGCGCGACGTGAGCCCGTCGGTCCAGCCGAGCCGGTCTTCATCGAAAATGTAATAGAACGCCCCGCCGATCCCGGGATACAGCCGGGCTTCGGGAAAGGTGCCGGACGCCACGCCGGGCAGCGGCTCGGTGTCTTGGCCGTTCCCCCCGGTGCGCCAGATCTCGCCCCCCGCTTCGGGCCCGCCGACCGAAAAGACGAGCCCGCCCGGCGTGGCGGTGAGCTGTCGCGGATCCGACGAGCGGACCGGCCGGGCGAGTCCGAAAACCCGCGTGCCTGCGACCGTGCCATCGGTGACGCCGAGGCCGCGGGCTTGCCCGCCTGGATGTCCCACGAAGAAAACCAGGCCGCCGATCCCCAAGGCGACCGGGCTGTCGGAGTCGGCAAGGCGCACCGTCGATTCCGCCGTTCCCTCGGTCACGTACAGCCCGTACGAGGCGGCGCCCGAAGGCATGGCGGTGAAAAACAGCTGCCGACCCCGAGGGGTGGCATAGGAGAACTGGGTGTCGGCCGGACCGGGGGAGAGGTCGATGATCCGGACGGTCGATTCCGGAGTCCCTTCGGTCCGCCAGAGCTCGAGCCCCTGCGCGCCGTCGTTGGCCGCGAAGTAGAGGCGGGAGCCGACGGCCGACACGATCTCGGCCCGCCCCAGGCCGCGCGCGAGGCCCGCGGCGCGTACCGGCACGGTGCCCCGCGTAGAGCCGTCGGTCTTCCAGAGCACCCGGTGGCCGGCCTCGTCGAGCGCGGTGAAATAGATCCGATTCCCGGCCGTCACGAAATCGCCCGGGAAGGAGGCTCTGTCTCCGGCCACGATGTCGCGCAGTCGGTGCGTCCCTCGACGGGTGCCGTCGCTCACCCAAGGCTCGCAGGTCTCCCGCCCGTCCTCGCCGCCATAGACCACGAGCCCCCCGAGCCGCGCCCAAGCGAGGGTGCAGGGGACGATGGGCGTGGCCACCGGGCGCGTACCCGCCGCCGTGCCGTCGGTCGCCCAGAGACTCCCCTGCCAGGCGAAATAGTGCAAGCCGGGCTCGTCCTTCACTCGCGGCCAATCGTTATCGAACGGGGGGTTCACCGGATCGAACCGCCCGGGCAGCGGCGCGATCCGCCGGGTGCCCGCGCGCGTGCCGTCCGAGAACCAAAGATCCCAGGCGTCGCGGTGGCGCTCGTGAACGAGAAACACGACGCCCCGACCGAACGGCGCCAGATAGCTCAGCGGAAGAAACGATCCCAAACCGCCGGTCTCCAGGTTGGCGAGCGGAAACGTCCCCTCGTTCGTGCCGTCCGAGCGCCAGACCCAATACGAATCGACGCCGCTCGTGGTGTTGGCGGCGACGAAGAACAGAAAGTCCCCTGCCGCGGTAAACGACATCGAGTTGCTCCCGCAACGCCCCGGGCAAAGATCCGCGACCCTCCGCGTGCCGCCGCGGGTGCCGTCGGTCGACCAGAGCTCGTCGCCGAGGAATCCGTCGTCCGCGGCGAAATAGCCTCTGCCCCGAAACGAAACCGGCAGGCTGAGGAAAGAACCTCCCGCGAGGGCCGGGCCGGGGGCGATGTCTTTGACCAACTCCGGCCCCTCCCCCGCGGCCGGTAGGGCGGCCCAAGGCCCAACGAAGAGCGAGGCCGCGAGCGCGCAGGCTCCGAGATTCCCTTTCTTCATGGCACGACCTCCGAAAGCGGCAGTTTCCACAACTCGTAGCCTTCACGCGGCCTTCCGGCCAAAAAGAACAGCTCGTCGCCGAAAACCTCGAACCCTTGAGGGCTCGAACCCTTGGGGCCGCGCTGCACGTCCGCCGCGAGGCGGGTGCCTTCGGGGGTGCCGTCGGTCGTCCACAGCTCCAGGCCATGGACGCCATCGTCCGCCGCGAATACCGCGCGATCGCCGAGCGACCGGAACGCCTGCGGGTACGAGCCTTTCGGGCCGGGATGGATCTCCAGCCGCCGGGTTCCCTCAGATGTGCCGTCGGTGATCCACAGCTCGCGGCCGTGCTCGCCGTCGTCGGCCGAAAACAGCAATCGATCGCCGAACGCGGCGAGATCGGTCGGGTCCGACGAGGCGGCGCCCGGCGCGAGATCGATCACCGGATGCGTCCCCGCGGCCGTGCCGTCGCTCACCCACAGCTCGACCCCCGCCGAAGCGGTCTCGACGGGAAGGAAGACCTGATCGCCGGCCGCCACGAGGGCGTTGTCGACGAACGACAACCGGTCGTCCCCGGGGCCGACGATCACCGCGCGCGTACCCTCCGCCGTGCCGTCGCTCACCCAAAGCGCCTGACGCGGCGACTGCTCGTTGAACAGGGCGAAGACGTTCGAGCCGGCCGCGACGAATGCCCGCACGATCCACGCCTTCGGCACCGGAAACCGAGCCAGGCCGTGGGTTCCCGCCGCGGTGCCGTCGGTCTCCCAGAGGTTCGAGAGGAAATCGGGGAAATTATCGGGGAACTCCTGCACCAGATAGCGGAGGTCCCCTCCTTCCGGTGCAGCTGCCCAAGTCCAGAACGACTTCAGAAAAGGCGCCCGGCGAGGGATCGCGGGTGCGACCGCCGCCGTTCCTTCCGGCGTGCCGTCGCTGTTCCAGACCCAGACCTCCGTGCCGCCCTCCGAAGTCGTCAGAGACGCGAGGAAGGTCGCGCGGCCGGCGCGCTCGGTGAACCCGACCGGCACGCCGATCGAACCGGGAGGCAGAATCTCGCGAGCGGTCCGCCCGTCCGTCCAACCGAATCGCCACCCTTCGGAAGTGAGATAGAAAGCGCCGCCGAGACCGGGAAAAAGCCGGGTGCCGGCAAAGGGGGTGGAGACCGGGCCGACCAGCGGCTCGGTGTCTTGGGCGTGTCCTCCGGTGCGCCAGACCTCGGGCCCGCCCCAGTCGGGAGCGAGGGTGAACAAAAGCCCCCCCGTCGTCGCCGTCAGCTGCCGCGGATCCGAAGAGCGGGCCGGCCGGGAGATGTCGAAAAAATGGGTTCCCGCGACGGTGCCGTCGGTCACGCCGAGCCCGTCCCCCAGCTCGCCCAGGACGCCGGCAAAGTAGATCCGGCTGCCTATCACCGAAACCGCCGTGGCCCCGGTGCCGAGCTCGGCTAGACGTAAAGTCGATTCCGCCGTCCCTTCGGTCACGAACAACGCTTGCGTCCCCACCGCCCCGGTGAAGGCGACGAAAAACAGCTGCCGGCCGCGAGACCGTCCACCGTAGATACTGAACCCAGAGGCGCCCGGACCCGGCGTGAGGTCGGCGACGAGCACAGTGGAATCCGGATTGCCGTCGGTGCGCCAAAGCTCGACGCCATGCTCGCCGTCGTCGGCCGCGAAATAAAGACGGCTCCCGACCGCCGCGACTATCTCCGCCTTGCCCAAGCCGCGCGCCAGATTCGTGGCGCGCACCGCTACGGTTCCCCGGGGGGTTCCGTCGGTTTTCCACAATCGCCGGCGGCCGCGCTCGTCGAAGCCGGTGAAGTAGACCTGATTCCCGGCGACCACGAAATCTTCGGGAAATGAGGGTTCGATGCCGGGTACGAGATCGCGCAGCCGATGGGTGCCGCGACTTGTGCCGTCGCTCACCCAGGGCTCGCAATTCTGCCGCTCGACCTCGCCGGCATAGATCGCCAGCCGCTCGAGCCGTGCCCAGCTCTGACCGCAGGGAACGACCGGAGTGGCTAGCGGGTGCGTTCCCTCCGCGGTGCCGTCCGTCGCCCAAAGGCGGTCCCGCCAGCGGAAATAGTGGATCCCCGGGGCATCCTCCGCCCGCGGCCAATCGAAGTCGGTGGGCAAGTCTCCATCGAACCGCCCAGGCAGCGGCGCGATCTGCCGCGTCCCCGCGCGGGTGCCATCCGAAACCCAAAGGCCCCAAGCCTCGCGGTCGCGCTCATGAACGAGGAACACCACGCCGTTGCCGTAGGGACCGAAGTAGGAGAGCGGCAGGGACGCCCCGAAACCGGGAATCGCCAGATCGACGAGCGGAAACGTCCCCTCGACCGTGCCGTCCGAGCGCCAGACCCAGAACGAACCGCCCAACGTGGTGTTGCCGGCGACGAAAAACAGGTGGTCGCCGACGACGGTGAGCAGGATCGGATTGCCCGCGCAACGCCCCGGGCAGAGGTCGGCGAACAGCCGCGTTCCGCCGGGCGTGCCGTCGGTCGACCAAAGCTCGTAGCCGAGGAATCCGTCATTCGCGCCGAAATAGTCGCGGCCGTGCAGGCGAACCGGCAGGCTCGCGCCCGATCCGGCCAAGAACGCCGGACCATGGGCGAGATCCTTGACCAGCTCCGGCCCTTGGGCGGCGAGCGGCGGGACAACGCCAAAGAGGAAAACGGCGAGGACAAGCCGCCGGAGGAGCAGACCATTCCACATCGAACATCTCGCCATTTCTTACAGCCTCGTGCGTACCGCGACGGGCGCGGCGGACGCGATGACTCCCTCTCGTAGGAGGCCATAAGTCTAACCCTTGGGGGAAGGCTGAAACGTGCGGCACATCCCGCCCCGGCCGCACTCGGCACCCGCTTTCGGCGAGTTATCCCTACGGCTCCAACCACGTGGAAATCAGCGGTGCTCGGGACAGAACGACCAGCCTATCTCCACCCTTCCGCGCGGCCTTCGCCTCAGGTCTTCGAGCAAATAAGGACCGGGGGAGCGAGGCGCCCGCTAGAAACACGCGCACTGCGGGAGATGGTTGACGCAGAGCTTGCCGGTCGGCTCGCAGACTCCGGGAGCGCCGGAGATGCCCGTGCAGGGTGCGCCGATCTGCACTCCGCGACAACTCAGGATGACGCCGCAGGTGCCACAGAAACTGGTGAGGGGCTGGGCCGCGGGAAATTCATAGCTCGGAAACGTCGCTTGAGAAGCCTCCGGCGAGGAACAGAGCGGGGCTTCCGGTTGCGGGGTCGCGGCGAGCGCGGGCAGGGAGAGGGCGGCGATTGAGAGCAGGGCGAAGACGAGCTGGCGGTTCATGATCTCCTTTCTCTATAGAGAGTGCCCCGCCCGCACCGATCGAGCCGCGAGTCAGAGCCCCTCCCGCCTCCAAACCACCTCACCGGTAACTCCGGCGCCGTTCGTCGTCGT
The DNA here is from genome assembly GCA_035995205.1 of Thermoanaerobaculia bacterium. Taxonomy (GTDB): domain Bacteria; phylum Acidobacteriota; class Thermoanaerobaculia; order Multivoradales; family UBA5704; genus DASYKS01. The sequence goes on along the minus strand of DASYKS010000033.1, from coordinate 3,030 downwards.
GGGTACGGAGTAACGCATCTCGCCGCCGGTCCTGGTAAAGGAGCGCTTCTGCTCCGTTCCCTCCCAATTGGGAAACGACGCGTGTTCGATCCGGAAGGTGATCACGCGGCTCGCGGGGTCGACGGCGTACCTCCCGAAGTGGGAGTTGGTCCCTTCGACCGTGGCCTTGTATTCCTCGGCGGTCCCGCGGCTCTTGTCGCCGGACGCGAAGCCGGTCCGCCCGGCGCGAAAGATCTGCAGCGAGTACCGCCCCTCGACGTCCAGCAGGAGGAGGCCCTGCGGGTTTGGACCATACGGCTCCGTTCGGGTTCCGTCCGGAAGCACGTTGGCGACGGAGACCAGGGTCCAAGCTCCCGCAAAGGTTTCCGGCGGCTCCTCGGCGGAGAGGGTGGCGGCCAAGGCGAATGCCAGGAAAAGAAAGGTGCGTCTCATGGGCTTTTCTCCGCACTACATCAGAAGGCCGCCGCCGTCTACGGCGAGGACGGTACCGGTCAGGAAGGGGTTGGCGATCGCGAAAAGCGCGGCGGCGGCGATGTCCTCGGGCTGTCCGACCCGGCGGGCAGGAGATTTCTGGGCGAAGTCGGTGAAGAGTTTCTCGCGTCCTTCGGGGCCGAGCCTTTCCCAGAACGGGCCGGAATCGACGATGCCGGGGGAAATGACGTTCACGCGCACCGGCCCGAGCTCAACGGCCATCGCCCGGGCGAAGGCTTCGAGGCCGCCGTTGACGAGGCTGGTGATCGAGGTACCCGCCGCGGGCCGGGCGGCGCGGATCCCCGAGAAGAAAGTGAACGAGCCGTCCGCGGCGATCCAGGGGGCGCCGTGCTTCACCAGGAAGATGGGAGCCCAGAGCTTGGCAGTGAAGGCCCGGCCGATGGCTTCGGCGTCGAGCTTGGCAATCGGCCCGGCGATACCCTGGCTGGCGGTGCTCACCAGGTGGTCGAAGCGTCCCACCGCCTGGAAGAACGCGGCCACCCCCTCCTCGGCCGCAGCGTCGAGCGGGTACGACTGCCAGGGACCACGGAGCAGGGCTCCAGTGAAATCTAGGGTCTCCTTTCGACGGCCGGCGAGAACGACGGTGGCGCCGGCTTCCGAGGCGGCGGAAGCGAGAGAACGGCCGATGCCGGAGCCGGCGCCGACGATCACGACCTTCTTGCCTTCGAGCTGCATGGGAAACCTCCTGCGAGGAATTCGTAACCTGTTCGCCAGGTTACAGCGACAGTTATAGGGGAGACGATGTAACCTGTCAATGGGGTTGCAGCGAGCGACACAGTGAGGCGGTGACGATGACGAAGACGGCCGAAGAACCCTTGGCCGAGATTCGAGATGGATTCAAGTTCCGCTCGGGGCGGCTGGCTCTGGATCTGCCGGCGACGGTGGCGGCCCGCCTGAAGGCTGAGCCCAGGGAGCTGCTCGCGACGCCCGAAGATCTCGGGCGGTGGCTGGTGGCGGCGGGGCTTGCGGAGCGGAATCCGGAGCCGACGGCGAAAGAGCTCGACCAGGCGAGGGCGCTTCGCGAGGCTCTCTATCGTTTGGGTCTGGCCTGCGTCGAAGGGAGCGGCTTCGAAGCGGCGGATCGGGAGTTGCTGAACCGCTGGGCGGCGGAGCCTCCCCCGGTCCCCCAGCTCGGACCCGAGGGAGAGATCCAGTGGAACCGTACCGGCGTGCGCGCGTTCTTCGCAATGCTCGCGCGGGACGGAGTCGAACTATTCGGCGGGCCGCTGGCTGCGCGGATCCGCCAGTGCTCCGGCGAGGGGTGCGCCCTGCTGTTCGTCGACACCTCCCGCTCCGGCGAGCGGCGCTGGTGCTCGATGGCCGGGTGCGGGAACAAGGCCAAGGTGGCCGAGCTGCGCCGGCGTCGGCGGACTACTCCTTCGGACCTTGAAGCTGATTGAGAAGAGTGCTGTTATTTCGACTCCGACACTCGAGGGTATGCGTGAAGGGGTACGGCACGGCGACGCGTCGCTAGTGCAAATGCGGGAGAAGTCCGCGCAGATAAGGATGGTCTTCGGTCACCATGGTGAGCCAAAGCTCGATGGGCGTTGAAGCCAAGCGATAGTGCAGCGCATCAAAAGAGTGCGCGACGGCAACAAGCTTTGATTGCTGAGGTGACCACACTACCGCCCTGTCGTCGGGCGGCAGCACGTAAACGCCGCCCCCGCTGATCCCCCTCGGATGGGGAAGTTCAAGACCGGTGTCTTCCGGCGACCGGGGCGGGTACTCAACCACGAGTTCATCTTGGTCTGTGTCGGGAGGCAATGAGACTGTGCCGAGGCCCATCGAGAGAAGGTCAAGCACAGGACGAGAGGAAGTCTGCGTCACGTTAACTTCTGCCGCCGGATAGCCCTGCACAAAGAAAGCGCGATCGGGCGTATGTCTGCGACCGATCTCAAGATCATCGCGACCGAAAAACTTCAGTCCCGCTGTGTCAGCCACAGCTGAGTCGATCTCGATCCAACCGATGTCGGGTACGCCACGCTCACGTGGGGGGTGGCTCCGACGAAGTACCGGAAGTGGAGCAACGGCGTCTCGTGCTAGGAAGCTAATCTGATCGGGGGCCGCTAAAATCCCAGAGGTTGTGTCCCGCGGTTGCGAGTAGGCAGGTGTCACCAATCCGTATCGCTGTTGAACTTCCCACATCGACCGCATCGCCAGCCGACAGCACAAGGGCAGCTGTTCGGGCTGAGATGTACTCGCTAACAGCGTCCATTGCCTGCCTGGCTCCAGACGGGTAGCGAATGCGTCTGTTGTCTCGCGCCATCAATCGCCCTCTCGAATCCGGATCCCGAGTTGTCTAACTAACTAGTTCCTGTCCTGAAAGCGTCGGTTTTGCGCGGTGGCTCATGATTCTTTATGGCGGAAAGAGGAAATTTTCTTGATGCCGAGCATCCCCTCGACTCGTTGAGCGGAAACCAGCGGATCGTTCGCTCACTCGACCGTGGCGCAGATAGGCGAAGCCCACGCCGCGCCTCGCGGCGGCGGCCGAAATAGCGGGCCTGTGATTGGTGTGGGTTCAGCTCAGCAAGTAGCGCG
>DASYKS010000032.1:0-113829 GCA_035995205.1 Thermoanaerobaculia bacterium | reverse complement strand
GCCGCTCCAGCCCTCACCCCCGGCCCCTCTCCCCGAGGGAGTGGGGGGAACAGCAAGAACCGTATTTGCTTTGCTCCCCTCTCCCTCGGGGAGAGGGGCCGGGGGTGAGGGCTGCGAGGGCTGCACCCAAGCGAGCGCCACCCCGACGTTCGCAAAAAGAACCAGGAACGAGATCCCGTAGGCTCCGATCCAGGCCGATAGCGGCAGAGCACCCGGCACGTCCACCCAGGCGTAGGCCACGAGGTTCCAGGGGAAACCGCCGATCAGGTGGGCGCGCAGCCATTCGAGCGCCACCCAGAGAGCCGGCAGGCCGAGGAACGCGAAGGCCCCTCCGCGGAACCAGAGGGCCCGGCCGAGCCGGGCAAAAGCCACTTGGAAGAGCGACAGGTAGCTCGCGAGCAGGAGCAGGCAGACGATCGCGGCAGGCCGCGGCAGACCGCCGAAGCCGATCAGCGTCGCGGGAATCCAGGAGAGGCCGAGGGTCCATGCCGCGAGGCCGTGGAGGAACGCGAGGCGCCCCGCCTTCGGATGGCCGAGCAGGACGATCAGCGGCGCGAGCACCAACCAGCCGGAGACGATCCACGGCGTGCGACCGAACGCCGCGCCCCAGAGCAGGCCGGCAACCAGCGCGACCAGGTAGGGCGCAAACGGCGCGAAGCGCCCGAGACGAAGGCCCAAGCGGTTCCCTACTGGGTCACCCAGGTGTCGAGCTTGTAGGTCTTTTGGATCTTCGCCGCCACCGCCACCGCGCGCTCGCGTTTTTTGAACGGTCCGACCCGCACCCGGTAGAGCGTATTACCCTTCGAAGACGAGGGGGAAAGGTAGGCTTTCTGGCCCCCCTTGCGCAGCCGGTCGCGGATCTTCAGCGCCTCGTCGCGGCTCGGGCTCGCGAACACCTGGATGATCAGCGCGCCCGGCGCGGGTTCCGGATCGCCTCCCGCCACCCTCGGCCGCGGCGTCTTCTCCGCCTCGCGCCGCGCACGGTCCGCCGGCCGGTCGGTGTTTGCCGGGGCTCCGGGGATCGAAGTCGCCGGCTTCGCCGCCGCGGCGTCGGCGCGTGGCGGTTGCGACCGAACCAGCGGCTTGTCCGACGGTTTTCCCGACGCTTGATCCACGGCCGGACGGCCGCCCGGCACGATGGCGCCCGGGGTGGGAGCGGACTCCCCTTCCCCTTCGAAGATCGTATCCGGCGACGGCTCCGGCTTTTCGGCCACCGCGGGCGCGGTGCCCGGCCGGGGCGGCGGCTTGGGCTCCGGTCCCTTGTCGCTGCCCGCCGTCTGGATGTCCTCGAAGAAATCGAGCGCCTCGGGCTTGCCCGCTTCGACCGTCGCGTTCTCGGGCGGCGTCGGCAGCACCTGGGCGCTGTCCACCGAAGCGAGCTGGCCCTTGCCGATCCAGACTCCGGACAGGAAGGCGACCAGTAGACAGGCCAAAAGGATGACGAACGCGGTCACCACCTGGCGGTTTGTGAGCGCGATCTCGTAGTAACTCGGCTCGTCGTTGGTGCTCAACCGTCACTCCTCGCCGGGCTTGGCTCGACATCGGCGCGCCAAGCGCCGGACGTGCAACCGTCGCCCGGGACCGCCAGTTTATCCAACCGCTCGGTCATTCCTTGGAATCTTTCTTCGGAAACGCTTCGAGGAACGGCCGCACCAAGTCGATCGGCAGCGGGAACAGGATGGTGGAGTTCTTCTCGGCCGCGATTTCGGTGAGCGTCTGGAGGTAGCGCAGCTGAAGCGTGACCGGATTCGCCGACACCACGTCAGCGGCTTTGCTGAGGGCGATCGAGGCGTCGAGCTCGCCCTGAGCGTGGATGAACTTCGCCCGCTTCTCGCGCTCGGCCTCGGCTTGGCGCGCCATCGCCCGCTGCATCTCCTGCGGCAGGTCGACGTCCTTGACCTCGACCATCGTCACCTTGATCCCCCAGGGCTCGGTCTGGTGATCGATCATGTCTTGGAGCTGCGTGTTCAGCTTGTCGCGCTCCGACAGCAACTCGTCGAGCTCGGCCTGACCGAGAACGGAGCGGAGGGTGGTCTGCGCCAGCTGCCGGGTCGCATAGAGATAGTTTTCGACCGAGACGATCGCCCGGGAGGGATCGACGACGCGGAAATAGAGCACCGCGCTGACCTTCACCGAGACGTTGTCCCGGGTGATGATGTCCTGCGGCGGCACTTCGAGGACGACGGTCCGCAGCGGCACCTTCACCATCTTTTCGAACGGCCAGAAGATCAGCACCAGCCCGGGCCCTTTGGGCTCCTTGCCCAATCGACCGAGGAAGAACGTGACCGCCCGTTCGTACTCGTTCAGGATGTTGACCCAGCGCGAGAAACAGAACAGCGCGATGATCGCGACGACGCCGCACCCGACCCAGTTTTGCATGTGAATGGATTCCTTCCCTAGAGATTTCTACGGTTTGGCGCCCGCGACCGTCGGTCGGCGAGGTGCGACCGCACGGACGCGCAGGGTGAGATTTTCGACCCCGATCACCTCGACCGGCTCGCCGGCCTCGATCGGCCCGGCCGCGGCATCCGCGACGGCGGCCCAGATCTCGCCGTGAACGAAGATCTTACCCGCGGGATCGAGGACGGTGCGTGCGGTCCCCCGTTCGTGCATCATGCCTTCTTTCCCCGTGCGTACCGGCAGGCGGTTCCTGCGGAACGCCATCCAGGCCAAAAAGGCGACCATCGCGCCGGCAAACGTGGCAAGCATCGCGACCAGGCTCCTGGACGCGTGGAGCGCCGGTTCGGGCGAATCGAACAGGAGCATCGACCCGAGCACGAGCGAGAGGATGCCGGCGACGGTCAGAAGGCCATAACTGGTCACTTTCACCTCGGCGATGAAAAAAAGCAGGGCGAGCAGGACGAGCGCGACGCCCGCACTGCGAAACGGCAAGACCGAAAGCGCCCAGAACGCGAGCACCAGGCAGATCGAGCCGACCACGCCGGGCAACACCGCCCCGGGATGCATCAATTCGAAGTAGAGGCCGAGCCCGCCGAGCACCAGCAGGGCGAGCGCAATGTTCGGGTTCGCGAGGTTCGACAGCGCGGCGCGAAACGCCGGCATCTCGATCTCGCGGATCGTCGCCCCCGCCACCCGAAGCGGCGTGCGCGTGGTACCCCGGACGATCTCGCGGCCGTCGATCGCCTTCAGCAGCGCCGGCAGGTCAGGCGCCACGAAGTCGATCAGCTTGGCGTCGAGCGCTTCGCCGGCCGTGAACGAACGGCTCTCGCGGACGGCGGCCTCTGCGAGCTGGACGTTTCTCCCCCGCCGCACGGCGAGCGCGCGAACCTGCGCCGCGGCGTCCTCCTCCACCTTTTTTCCCATCACGCCGGGAATGTCGTCGCCGTCGCCGTTCACCGGATGGGCGGCTCCCGTGTTCGTCCCGGGTGCCATCGCCGCCACGTCGGCCGCCTCCAGGATGAAGAATCCAGCGGAGGCGGCGTGCGCCCCTTCCGGTCCCACCCAGACCACCACGGGGGTCTTCGCGCCCAGGATCGCGGTAGTGATCTCGCGCGTCGAATCCATTAACCCGCCGGGGGTGTCGAGCTCGATCACCACCGCCCGCGCCCCGGCCGCGTCCGCCTTCGCGATCCCTTCGGACAGGTAATCCGAAAGCAGGGGATGAACGATCGAGGAGGCGCGCAGCAGAATCACCTCGCCCGTGGGAGCGGCCGAAGGGGGCGCGGCCAGCGCAACCCCGCCGAGCGCCAGCGCGAACGCGCAGGCGGCACGAAGGCCGCACGAAGCGAGTGACACGCGGAGGCGGGGGGACCGATTCATCTCTTTCATTATAGCGGGAGCGGCTCACCCTCGACCGCCGTACCCCCTGCATTGTAGCCTCCCGCCACGATGAGCCTTCTCGACACCGCCGTCACCCGTCAGCTCGGCATCGAAGTCCCCCTGATCTGCGGCCCGATGTACCCCTGCAGTAATCCGGAGCTGGTCGCCGCGGCGTCCGAAGCCGGGGCGATGGGGGTGGTCCAACCGCTCTCGCTCACCTACGTCCACGGCCACGAGTTTCGCGCCGGGCTGCGTTTGATCCGTAGCCTGACGAAAAAGCCGATCGGCTTGAACGTGATCGTCGAGAAGTCGTCCAAGACCTACCTGGAGCGGATGGAGCGCTACGTCGGCGAGTCGATCGAAGAGGGAGTGCGCTTCTTCCTCACCTCGCTCGGCAATCCGCGCTGGGTGGTGGACAAGGCTCATGCCGTTGGGGGAGTCGTCTATCACGACGCGACCGAGCGGAAATGGGCGCTGAAGGGCTTAGATGCCGGAGTCGACGGCCTGATCGGTGTCAACCGCCGCGCGGGAGGCCACGCCGGTCCGCGCAGCACCGAAGATCTCTACGCCGAGCTGGTCGATCTAGGAGTGCCACTGGTCTGCGCGGGCGGAATCGGCGACGAGGCCGGTTTCGTCGAGGCGCTCCAGCTCGGCTACGGCGCGGTCCAGATGGGTACCCGCTTCATCGCCACCACCGAATGCAGCGCGCCCGCCGCCTACAAGCAGGCGATCCTCGATTCCGAAGAGGACGACATCGTGCTCACCGAGCGCCTCACCGGTGTCCCCGTCGCGGTGATCCGCACCCCTTATGTCGAGCGCATCGGAACCAAAGCCGGCCCGATCGCCCGCTGGATGCTCCGCGGCCACAAGACCAAGCACTGGATGCGCCTGATCTACACCGTGCGGGCCTTCTCCAAGCTCAAGAAGGGCGTCAAGGCTTACTCCTCGAAGGACTACCTACAGGCCGGAAGGAGCGTCGCGGGGATTCACTCAATCGAGCCGACGGCGACGATCGTGCGGCGGTTTCGGGATGCGGCGGGGGCGGCGTCGGTCGGCTCGGTTGAACGGGCGGCGGCGGGGTGAGGCGGGCGAGTAGCTGAGCTCAGCCCGCCGGGATGCCCTTGCGGCCGGCTTTGTAAGGCAGAGCCTCCAGCTCCAACTCTTCCTCCGCGAGCGCCTCGTACTCCGGGTCCTTATGCACCAGTACAGCTCCGTGGCGATGGGCGAACGCAGAGATCATTGCATCGGCCAGCGATATCTTATGGCCGGCTTTGAAGCGGGAGGCCGTCAGAACGAGCGGCTCATCAAGATGCCAAAGGATCTTGCAGGGAAGCTGCTTAAGCAGGGCGTAGCGGCGATCCGCTTCAGCCTGACCGCGTTCCTGGAGGGTGATGTAATGCAATTCCAGGATCGAAAGGAAGGGCACGAGGGTGACCTCATCGCGAATGAGAGACTCGACCCTCTCGGCACCCTCCTCGTTTTCAATCAGCGCCAAAAGCGCAGAAGTGTCCAGGAGATAGGTCTTAGGTCCCACGCTCCCGGTCCTCTCGGCGGTCTCGAAGCAATCGGTCGAGAAGGCCCTCGCCCCGACCGGCTCCCCGGAGAGCCTTCAAGGGATCTTTCGGAACGGGTACGATCCGAATAACCTCCCCATCGTCCAGCCAAGCCAACCGATCACCCTCTTGGATATGGTGGCGTTTGCGCACCGCGGCGGGAATGTTGGTCTGTCCCCTCTTGGTCACCGAAGTCTCCATCGGAGAACCCTCCTGGCCGACAGGCTAGCCCGAACCAGGGGTCCAAGCAAGTGAACGCATCAAAGGGGGGCAAGCCCCCCTCTGGACTCCCCCCCGGACTTCAGAGCCCAAAGCTCAGAGTCCAGAGGGTCAGAGCTCAGAGCGGGAATTGGCGACACGACGACCCGGAACCCGCCGATGTCGAATCGCTCTTTGGGAACGCCCCTAAGGCGCGTAGCACAGCGACCGCCCGTCGGAACGCTGGTGAATGCGCCCCCGCGCAAAACACGCAGGCTCGGCAATTCAAGGCTTTCCCGACCATCTCTAGGCTCGTAGGGGTACCAGTAGGTCGGCGGCCAGTAATAGATGCCCCACACGCTCCGCGTCCACTCCCAGACATTCCCGGTCAGTTCCTCCGTCCCGTAAGGGCTTACCCCGCCGGGGAAGCACCCTACGGCGCTCGGCCTACCAATCCCCGTCTCGTAGCAATTTCCTCGGTTCGGGTCGAAGCTGGCTCCCCATGGATAGGCCCGGGAAGGCTCAGGATTCGGCTCTAGGGTCATCACCCTGTTTAGGTCCTCAAGTGTGGAGAATTTCACCGTCGTTGGGATTTCCAGCCCGCCTCGCGCCACTTTCTCCCATTCCGCCTCAGACGGTAGTCGAACCTCGCACCTTTCCGGAATTCTCTTTTCCGAGCGCCAGGTCTCGGTAAGCCAATGGCAGAAACCAAGCGCCTCATGCCAGCTCAGCCAATTAACTGGGGTGTTCGCCGCGCCGCGCAGGGCGTCTTTCGGACGATTACCGCTCCGTTCGATGTACTCCACGAATTGGGCGACCGTGACTGGGAAGCGGCCGATCCCATAACCGTAATCGATGCCCAATTCGTGCTGCTCGCACTCCTCCTCTAAGGAGTCCTCTTCGTTCTTTCGGCTTCCCATCAAGAATCGCCCAGCGGGGATCCAACAAAACTCCATCCCCGCTAGAGTCATCACCTCGATTCGAGGATCACCGAGCCCAGCCAGCACTTCACCGGCCGCGGCTCGCCGCGCTGCAGGGATCAACTCGTTTCGGAGTATCGGAAGGAGCCGATCAATCACTTGCGCGCGCACTTCGGCTGGCACGCCCATGTGGCCCGCGTCGAGCACCGCTCGGCCGGCGAAGATTTCGACCTCTCCCGGCGGGCCGGGATTGTTTGTGAGGAGCACAGTCAGAACCTGGCCTGCCGCCTCCTCGCGCTCGCGGGCTAGATCGCCTATTGCGAGAAGCGAAACTTCCAGCCAAGCCGGATCCCCCATCCGCTCTGCGAGCGCCTCGACCAGTTTCTCGATGCCCATCTGTGCAGTGCGTACCCAGGCCACGGCCGCCAGGTACTCTTGAAACGTCGGGTGAATGAAGCCGAAGCGCTTGCCGCCACGGTCGATCAACAGCGCCGTATGTCGGCGCACTCCATCAAGGAACCGATCCGCGGCGAGAACGGGATTGCCCTCGCCCTGCACCTCGAATCGCCGCGTAACCTCGGCGCGTAGAGCCCCTTCGGCGACCTCACTCTTGCCCGGCGATTCCTCCTGCATCCAAAGAGCGAGAGGCGCGAGGATTTGGAGTGTCTCGCGAACTTCGAGCGCCGGGCTCGGCTCTCCGCTCAGGCTGCGCGCCAGGTTCCACTGTCGTAGCAGCACTCTAAGATAGAGGTCATATAGCTCGGCTCGCCGTTCGGGTAGCTCGATGCCCTGGCGTTTTACTAGTGCGAGGATCGTCAGCAAGAGAGGATTCGCCGCTAGCCGCCGCACGCCGGGATCACGGCGGATCGAGCGCAGCAAATCGTTGCGCTCGCGCGCCGCATCGATCGAGGCAACCTCGCCTGCCCCGCGCGCGGCGTTCTCCACCGCCGCGGTCCACCGGATGACAAAGATCTCGATCTCCCGGTCGTCGAAATCGGTCAAGGTGCCTTCCGCGAGCCCTTCGGCTTCCAATCGGACTTCGAGGTAACCGACGATCCGGCTGGTCAAGACGAATTTGTTGCCCGCCTGCCGCGCCGCACAGTAGAAGTCTTTGACCCGGGCGACGACCAGGTGGCGGAGCGTTTCGTCGGAGACCTCGTCCAAGCCATCGAACAGGAAGAGCAGGCGCCCGCGGCACAGTCCCTCGTCAACCAACGCACTCGCCTGCACGACACCCTGCTCCTCCAACAGAGCGGCAAGGAACGCCGGGAGCGAGAGGCTCCGGTCCTTCGCGAGCTTGCCCGCGTAGGTCGCAAGGGGCGCGAGCACCGGCAGCCGCAGGCCGAGTCCGAGCGCCTCCCCCTCGCCTCGGGCGAACCGAAGTGCCAAGAACTTGAGAAGCGTCGATTTGCCGGCGCCCGGGTCGCCGAGCAGCACAAGCCCGTCGTGCGTGCGCAAAAGATCGAGCACGTTTTTCGCCCGTGTGCGGGTGCCCATCCCTTCAATTTCCTCGGCGCTCGGCCGGCGCCCGCCGAGGCGAACCTCCCTCCCCGCTTCGCGCTCCGCAGCTTCACCCTCCGGAAGGCGGGCGTGCGCCCGGCCGGGCACGTAGAGATCGAGCAGCGGGAGCAGGAGGGGAATCCGGTCGTTGACCCCCATGCCGCGGAATTCAAGATGGGTATGGCGCTGCAGTAGCTTCCGCTGGTAGATCGCCATGCCACGCTCGAGGTCTGGCGGCGGCACCGCTCCGGCGAGCGAGCCGACGATCGATTGCACGTAGAGGTTGAGCGTCTCGACGTTGATCTGATGTCCGCCGATCGCGTTCCCGTGCGCTCCCGCCGAGATCGCCGTTTCCAGAGCCTGACTGGCAGCCCCGGCTCCAGACACCTCAACCTGCTGAATGGTCTCGCCCGCCCCGAGCAACTCGCGCAACGCCGCAACCGTGCCCTCATCCCCTTCGAGCAACCCTTCGAGCAGGGGCGCCAGCAACCGCTGCAAACGGCCGTTCTTCGGATCCAGCGCGAGCTTCTCCGTCGCCTTCTCAGCGTCTTCGTCCTTGGCGATCTTGCCGCGTAGGCGAGCCCAGACGCTCTTCGCCTTCTCCCAGGCGTCCTTGCCCATCTCCTTGATCGCGGCATCCGCGGCCGTGGCGCCTTTGTCCAAGAGGAACGGCAAGGCGGGCGCAAGGGCCGCGACAACCTGCTCGGCGAGCGGAGCGAGTTCCATCGAGCGCGTCTCCCAAGATTTGACAGCAGAAACTTAAGGTAGCACTGCCGCGAGCGGTTGTCGAAGCCGCTGTGCTGTGCGATGAAGCGGAACACCCCTCCACCCGCCAGGGAGTGCGGTCGTGCGAACCGGAACACCGCTCCGTCAAGGTGCAGATGCAGTGCGCGCGACGCGAACATCTGTGCGCCGAGTCCGGAACGCGCTGTTTTCATTCGCGCCACCACTCCATGAGCCTGGCGAAGCGGTGCAACCCGCCGCGGCACCGCTCCACCAGCTCCGGGGAGAGGTAATCCGAGCCCCAACACCACTCCGCTGGTCCGGGGGAGCGGTGCAAAGCTCCAGCACACCACTCCGCTGGCCCAGGGGAGTGGTGCAAAGTTCCAGCACACCACTCCGCCAGCCCGGGGGAGCGGTGCAAAGCTCCAGATCACCACTCCGCTGGCCCAGGGGAGTGGTGCGAAGCTCCAGCACACCACTCCCCTGGTCCAGAGGAGTGGTGCAAAGTTCCAGCACACCACTCCCCCGGCCCAGGGGAGTGGTGATACGAGCCGCAACACCGCTCCCCCGACTTGGCGGACCGGTGTTGCGAGGCGTACCGCCGCTTCGCCGGGTTCGCGGACCGGTGTTCGCGCTGTACGCACCGCTTCCGCGAGCCGGCGGAGTCGTGTCCGGCTGCCGCGACGCGGTCCCCGTGCCTAGCGGACCGGTGGGCGGAGTCGTCGACGCGCTGTCGAGACGCATTGGTGATCGCGGGGGAACACCAGTTCGCGGCCCGGGCCGCCTTCTCCCCTGCTCCTGCGCGCCGCTCCCCTTGCGCCGCGCACTCCCATGTTCCAGACTGCGGCCCCAATGACGAAGAGCGGAATCGGTGATAGCCCGCCGCGCCCGGATGGGGCGGCGAAGGTGTCGGGTGCGGCGCGCTATGTGGACGACATCTCGCTGCCCGGGATGTGGTTTGGCGCGACGCTGCGGAGCCCGCATCCGCATGCTCGCATCCGGTCGCTGCGGTTTCATCCCGAACGGGCGCCGGAGGGGACCGTCTGTGTCACCGCCGCCGACCTTCCCGGCCCGAACGGCGTTCAGCTCCTCGACGATAGCTGGCCGATCCTCGCGGACGGCGTGGTGCGGCACGTGGCCGAGCCGGTCGCCCTGGTCGCCGCTCCCACGCGGCTTGCCGCGCGGCAGGCGCTCGCGGCATTCGATGTCGAGTACGAAGTGCTGGCTCCGGTCCTTACGATGGAAGAGGCCGAGCCGCTGCCGCCGCTCTATGAGCTGGCGATGGAATCCGGCAAGCCGGGCGACCTCGAAGCTGCTTTCGCCCGGGCGAACCGGGTGATCGAGGGCGAGGTTCGTATGGGTCACCAGGAGCACATCTACATCGAATGCCAGGGAATGATCGCCTGGATGGCGGACGGCACGCTCCACGCGCTCGGCTCGATGCAGTGCCCGTACTATGTCCACAAGGCGCTCACACATGCTTTCGATCTGCCCGACGATCAGGTCCGGGTTCGCGCTTCGGTGGTCGGCGGCGGCTTCGGCGGCAAGGAGGATTTTCCCAGCGCGCTCGCGATCCATGCCGCGCTGCTCGCCCGGGCTGCGGGCCGGCCGGTCAAGATGATCTACGACCGCCACGAGGACATCATCGGCACCTCGAAACGGCATCCGGCGATCGTTCGCTCGCGCACCGGGGTGGACCGCGACGGACATCTGCTCGCGCTCGATATTGAGATCGTGATGGATGGCGGCGCCTATACGACGCTCTCTCCGGTGGTCCTGTCGCGCGCGCTGCTCCACTCGTTCGGACCGTATCGATGTGACGCGGTACGGGTGCGCGGCAAGGTGGTCCGCACCCACACGACGCCGAACAGCGCCTTCCGCGGCTTCGGCGCCCCCCAGGTAGAGCTCGCGATGGAGCGTCAGATGGATCGGATCGGCCGCGCGCTCGGGCTCGATCCGTACGAGATCCGCGACCGCAACGTGGTCGAGGCGGGCGACCGGCTGCCAACGGGACAAGTTTTGGACGCCTCGACCTCCGCCCGTCTGTGCCTTGAAGAGGCCGAGCGCCGGACCGGCTTCCGCGCCCGCTGGCGGAAAATCGAAGCGGAGCGCGCGCGAGGCGCGACGAATGGCGACGGCGCTTCGCTTCCAGGCATCGGCCTCGCGCTCTTCTTCCATGGCGCCGGGTTCACCGGCAACGGCGAACGACGGATGAAGTCTCCGGTGACCGCCCGGCTCCTCCCCGACGGCCGGATCGAGATCGCGACCGCGATGACCGACATGGGGCAGGGATGCGCGGTGGTCTTTCCGCAGATGGCCGCCGCGGCGGCAGGAGTCGGCCTCGAAGATCTCTCGTTTGCCGAGCCCGACACGGGCGACGTGCCGGACTCCGGCCCGACCGTCGCTTCGCGGACCACGATGATCGTCGGCGGCGTCATCGTCCGGGCGGTGACCGAGATTCGCGAAAGGGTGCGCGCCGCAGCGATGCCGGGAGAGAGTTTTCGCGAGACGGCCCGGCGGCTGCGCTCAGAAGGCCCGGTCGAGGTGACCGTCCATCACGAGCCTCCCGAGTGGCAGACGTTCGACGAATCGACCTACCGCGGCGCCGCCTATCCGACCTACGCCTGGGGGGCGGACGTGGCCGAGGTTACGATCGATCCCGACACCCTGGCGGTCCGGCCGGTCAAGGTCACCGCGGTCTGCGAGATCGGGCGCGCGATCCATCCCACCCTGTGCGCCGGCCAGATCCAAGGGGGCACCCTCCAGGCGGTCGGCTGGGCGCTGCTCGAAGAGATGAAGATGAAGGACGGGCGCTACCTGAACGACCGGCTCGCGACCTACATCATCCCGACGATCGAGGACAGCCCAACCATCGACGTCCACCTGCTCGAAAGCCGCTGGGAGGGGGGGCCGTTCGGCGCCAAAGGGGTGGGCGAGCTGCCGATGGACGGCGGCGCCCCGGCGATCCTCCAGGCGATCGAAAACGCGACCGGGATCGTCCCCACGGCGGTGCCGGCGACCCCCGAGCGCTTGTTCGATTGGTCGCGGGCGGAAGGACGATCCCTATGAGCACCCGGTTCGCCGTGAACGGACGCGAAGTGAACGTCGAAGGCCGGCCCATGGATCGGCTCCTCGACGTGCTGCGCGAGCCGTTGGGCCTGACCGGTACGAAAGAAGGGTGCGGCGAAGGCGAATGCGGCGCCTGCACGGTGCTGCTCGACGGCGTGCCCGTTCTCTCGTGCCTGGTGCCGCGCGCCCAATGCGCCGGCCGCGAGGTCGAGACGGTGGAAGCCCTCACCGCGGACGGGAAGGCCAAAGACCTTTTGGATCGTCTGGTCGCCGCGGGCGGCGTCCAATGCGGAGCGTGTACGCCGGGAATCATGGTCTCCGCTTGGGCTCTCCTTCAGGAAAACCCGACGCCGAGCCGCGCCGAGGTGCGAGAAGCTTTGGCCGGGAACCTCTGCCGCTGTACGGGTTACGAGGGGATCTTGCGCGCGCTCTCTTCGGAGCCGCCGGCTTGAGCTCTGCGCTCTCCCCTCGCACTCTGGACGAAGCGATCCGGACTCTCGCCGACGATCCGGCGATCGTGCTGGCGGCAGGCTGCACCGATCTGATGGTGCGTTCGATCGAAGCGCTCCACGGCATGGAGCGGGTGATCGATCTGCTCGCGATCCCCGAGCTTCGCGGCATCCGCGAGTCGCAATCCAACTTGGAAATCGGTGCGACCACCACCTTCTCCGAGATCCGTCGCTCCCCTGCCGTCCGCACCGCCTTCCCCGCTCTCGCCGAGGCCGCGGCTTCGATCGGCGGGCGACAGATCCAGAACCGCGCGACGCTTGGAGGGAATCTCGCGAACGCGAGCCCGGCGGGAGATTCGCTGCCGGTCCTTTTGGCGCTCGACGCGAGCGTGGTGATCGCGGGACCGGACGGACGGCGAGAGATCCCCTACTCCACGTTCCACACCGGCTATCGGAAGACGGCGTTGCTGCCGGGTGAGATCCTGGCCGCCGTGCGCTTGTCTCTTCCCCCGCCCGGCACGGTCCAGGCGTTCCGCAAAGTCGGCACTCGCGAGGCCCAGGCGATCAGCAAGGTCGTGGTCGCGATGGCCGGCCGGGTGGAAGAGGGCCGGATCGCCGACCTGCGCCTCGCTGCCGGAAGCGTCGCCGCGATCCCCGTCCGCCTTCGCTCCGCGGAAGAGGCGGTCCGCCGCATGCCACCCGGACTCGAAGCCGCCGAGCGTGCCGGACGCGCCGCGGCGGACGCGGTCGAGCCGATCGACGACGTGCGCTCGACGGCCGACTATCGGCGCTTTGCGCTGGAACGGGTGGTGCGCCGGTTGGTGTTGGGGCTGGGAGCCGGTTGATTGATCGCTGGTCGCCGAGCGAAGGGTCCCTTCCCCCGGGGCGGGGGCGGGTTGGAGCCGGGGGAAGGACAGGATGGGGGTCGCTCCAGCGGGCAATCCCGCGGCCAAGCCGAGCCCCCCTCCTGTCCTCCCCCCGATTCCTCCAACCCCCTTCCCGGGGGGAGGAACCCTACGTCGAACGGGTTCTTTTGCCCACCGATTTGCTTCAAGGAATGACGCCATGCCAACGACCCTCAACGCAGCTTCCCTAAGCGCCACGCTCTACCGGCTGAGCCAGGCGAACCTCGCGCTCTCGCGCACCCATCCCGGCGATTCGGGCAAACGCCAGCCGGTGCATACCGTCTACGGCGGCGCGCATTTGTTCAAGGCCGATGGGGCGGCGAAGCTGGGAGCGATCGCCTTGCGCGCCCTGGACGAATACGCCCCGACCCCGGCCGATCTGGCCACGGCGTTGGACCTCCCCGAAGCGCTCGCCGAGGTCATCCACGGGCGCGTGGCCGAAAAGCTGAGCCGCGAGCCGGTCGAGGACTTCCGCGCCGACTTCGAGGACGGATACGGCAACCGGCCGGACGCCGAGGAGGACGGCCACGCGGAATCCTGCGCCCGCGAGATGGCGGCGGGGCTCGCGGCCGGAACGCTGCCGCCCTACATCGGCATCCGGATCAAGCCTTTTTCGGAGGAGCTGCGCCAGCGGTCGCTCCGTACCCTCGATCTCTTCGTGACGGCGCTGGCCCGGGAGACGGGCGGACGCCTGCCGGACAACTTCGTGGTCACGCTGCCCAAGGTGACGATCCCGGAGCAGGTCGCGGCGCTCGCCGACGTGTTCGATCTCCTGGAGCCGGCATTGGGCCTCGCGGCGGGATCGCTGCGGCTGGAGATCATGATCGAGACGACGTCGGCGATCCTCGGCGAAGACGGCCGGTCGAGGTTGCCACTGCTCACCACGGCGGCGCGCGGCCGTTGCGCCTCGGTCCATTTCGGGACCTACGACTACACGGCATCGTGCGACATCACAGCGGCGGAGCAGCGGATGGATCACCCGGCTTGCGATTTCGCGCTGCACATGATGAAGGTCGCCTATGCCGGAACGGGGCTCTGGCTGTCGAACGGCGCCACCAACGTCTTGCCCGTAGCACCTCATCGCGCAACCCCCGGCGGCCCGGCACTCACCTCGGTCGAGAAGGACGAGAACCGCGCCGTCGTCCACCGCGCCTGGCGGCTGCACGCCGAGCACACGCGCCACTCGCTGATCAACGCCTACTACCAGGGCTGGGACCTCCATCCCGCGCAGTTCGTGCCCCGCTATGCCACGGTCTACGCCTTCTTCCTGGAAGGGCTCGACGCGGCATCCAACCGTCTGCACAACTTCATGCAGAAAGCCGCCCAGGCAACCCTGGTCGGCGACATCTTCGACGACGCGGCGACCGGCCAAGGCCTGCTCAACTTCTTCCTCCGTGCCATGAGCTGCGGCGCGATCACCGAAGAGGCCACTCTGGAGCGATCGGGGCTGACGCTCGAAGAGCTGCGCAGCCGGTCCTTCGTCAAGATCCTCGCCGGGCGAAAGGGGTAGGTCTACCCGCGCCGCAACGTCGCCTCGATCAAGCCATACGGCTCGGCCGTCGCGACGAAGATTTCGTTTCGGTTCTCCAATCCGAACGGAGTCAGATCTACTGGAATGTGGTGCCGGTTGGGCATCGTGAGGTGAATCTCCTCGACCTCCAACTGCTCGAGCACCGCCTCGCCCATCGCGTAGAGGGTGTGCTGGACCGAGCGGCTGTCGTGCTCGGCAAAGGTTTCGAGGAGGACGCGGCGGACTTCGTTCCAGAGGTGCCCGAAGGGGACGTCCGGCCGCGCATACTTCCAGGTGGCCGAAAGAGCGGTCGCGAGTAGCCGGTCAGCGGTCTCCTTAAGCGTCGTGAAACGGTCGCGCGGAAAACCTTCAAAGGCCGATTTCGCGGTTTTCATCACCACCAGCTCTTCGATGCCCGCCGTGACGCCCACCTTCTCCGCGGTCCGGGAGACCACCGCGGTCCTGCGCTCGGCTCCGGCTCGCCGGAGGGCATGGGGGTGAGGGGCGCCGCCACTCTCGATCCGCTCCCATAGATGCTCGACCAATTCGATCCGGGCACTCGCCACATGTCGGTCGGTCCGGATCAAATGCTCGGAAAGAACCAGGCCGAAATCCTCGACATCGTCGAACGGGTGCTTCGCGGCCAGGGCGTAGACCGTGTTCTTCATCGTGTCGGTCGCCACCACGCCCCCATTGTCCCCTTCCGTGTAGGCGGCGACGAAGTCCCCTTCCAGGGCAATGGCGAGGGTGACGTCTTTCAGCTGGTGGCACTCCGGGCCGCGCCGGACGGTCACCAGGCGGACGCCGGATTTTCCATAACGATTGTCGGCCAGCGTGACGGTCATCAAGTCAGCTCCCCCGATAGGTCGAGTAACCGAACGGGCTCAGCAGGAGCGGCACGTGGTAGTGCTGTTCCGCGTCCCGCACATCGAACACGATCGAGGCTTCCGGGTAGAAACCTTCCACCTCCTGATCGCGAAAATAGGCTCCGGTCGCGAAAGTGATGCGGTAAACGCCGGGGATCAGGACCGCTCCCTCGGAAATCAGATGACGAGCGCGGCCGTCGTCGTCGGTCTCGGCACGGCCCAGCAAACTCCAGCCGTCCTCGGTACGGATTTCCAGGGTGACGGCGACCCCCACGGCCGGCTTGCCGCGGGCGGTGTCGAGAACGTGGGTGGTGATTCCGCTCATGATTCGGCTTTCAGAAGACGGAGGTGGGTGATCTTGCGTTGCTCCTCGGCCGCGACGCGCAGCTCCGTTTCCGGATCGTTGCCCAGGCGGGAGCGCAGCAGGCCGAGCATCTCTTCCGCGCTCTTGCCCGTGGCGCAGACGATGAAAATGTAACCGAAGCGCTCGGCGTAGGCCCGATTCGCTTCCGCCAGCTCCGCGAGGAGCGCCTCTTCGGCGGACCCCACGCCGGCCTGCTCCTGCTCGGACCAGCGACGGAACCGGTCGTCTCCATCGGTTTTCTTTCCCCCGATCGCCGGATGCGCCGCAAAAGCTTCCAGCCAATCCTCCGGCGCGAGGTCCCACCAAACCCGATCCGCCGCCTCCAGCAGGTTAGCGGTATCCGCATAGGGTCGACTCTCCGTCATCCACCGCGCCCAAGCGCGGGAACCGCAGCAGGCAAGGAACGCCGCTTCGGCCTCCGCGGGCGGCAGGGCGTTCAGGTTCACTCCGAGATCCTGCCGAACAGGCGCAGACGGCCAACGCCGCCGTCTGGGTAGATGCTCAGCCGCACGTCGGTGAACGGTCCGTCCGCCGCCAGCGGCTCGAACAGGTGGCGGGTGTGCGGGCGCAAATCCGTCCGCGGCAGGATCTCGCGCCAGTCCGAAAGGGCGTCGGTCGCCGGCTCGCCCGACGCATCACACCCCTCCAGGACGCAACTTCCCGGCGCGTTCCCCTTGAAGTGGGACGTATCCACCTCGGCACGCTCCAGCCGACCGCGCCGGCCGAGGCGGACGATCGCCCAGTCGTGGCCCGGCCCGCGGCGCCGTTTCGTCTCCCAGCCGTCGTGCATGCCGAGCGACGGCCCGGGGAGGATCAGGTTGTGCCGATTGCCGAAGAACATGTCGGAGCACGCGATCACCCGGCCGCCGTTTTCGACTCCCGCAAGGTCGATCTCGCCGCGGCGTGCCAGACTCCCCCAGTCCGGAACCACCTCGCCGTGAACGCGTAGCCGCGCGACGCCGCCGTCCGGATAGATGTTCAAGCGGAGATGGGTGACCCAGCCCAGATCCCCGCGAAGGGCAAAAACATTCGGAGCGTTCCCCTCCAGCGGCGAGAGCGGCAGGATCTCTTCCCAATCGGCGCCGGCCAACTCCGCCGGGGCGGGATACCCTTCGACGACACAGGCGTCGATCGAGCAGGACTCGGGGTAGTTGCCGCGAAAGTGACGCGTGTCCACAACCACGCCGCGCGGGATTCCGGGCAGACCGAGGCGGAGGATCGCCCAATCGTACCCGGGCTCGCGCCGACGCCGGGTTTCCCAACCGTCCATCCACTTGCCGACATCGGTGTATTTGCCCTCAATAAACACGGGCTCGGCGGCCTTGAGGAGATTCTCCTTCGGCGCGAAGAATTCGTCGTTCGCCGCGAGCACGGCACCGCCGAGGCGTTCCGCGGCAAGGTCCACGAGGTCGGTAAAGTCGGTCATCCGGTCATCTTCCTTCCCGGAGGATGTGTCTGCCGCTGAATCGATTGAAAAAGACGCCGTCATGGTAAACCGTTTTGCCGCGCAGGAGGGTCAAACGGACCACGCCGTACAGTTCCCGTCCGGCATAGGGCGTAAGCTTGTGGCGGTGCTCCAACTTCGCCGGGTCGATCGTCGAGCAGCTCTCCGGCTCCCAGATCACCAGATCGGCGTCGTACCCCGGCGCGATCGATCCCTTGCGGTCGTCGATTCCGGCGAGCCGGGCCGGCGCCAGGCACATCCAGATTGCCAGATCGGAGATCGAACAGCCTCGTTCGCGAGCCCCGGTCCATACCGCGGGCAGGGAGAGCTGAAGGGAAGCGATCCCGCCCCAAGCCGCGCGGTAATCCCCGGAGTCGAGATGCTTCAGCTCCGGCGGGCTCGGCGAGTGATCGGTCGCGACGAGATCGATGTCACGCGTCTTGAGCGCCTGCCAGAGGGCCTCGCGCTCCACCCGCCCCCGGATCGGCGGCGCGCATTTGAACGCCGTCGCGCCGTCGGGTATCTCCTCGGCGCAAAACGTCAGGTAATGAGGGCAGGTTTCCACCGTGATCGGCAGCCCTTCGGCACGGGCCGCGCGCAACGCCGGCAGTACCTCCGGCGTGGCGAGGTGCACGATGTGGACACGGCAGCCCGTCTCGCGGACCAGCCGGACCATCAACTCGAAAGCCTCGACCTCCGCCGCCGCGGGGCGCGAGCGGAGCCAGCGGTCGTATTGCCGCAGCTCGGCCGGAGCGGCACCGTCCCACACTTTGGTCGCCACCTCGATCGGCCCCGGCAGTTCGGCATGAACCAGAAGCACGGCTCCATGGCGCGCGAGCTCCTTCATCGCCGGCCGCAGCTCGGCTTCGCCCACGCCCGGAAACTCGTCGACGCCGGACGGGACCAGAAACGCCTTGAATCCCAGGACGCCATCCGCCACCAGCCCGGCGATTTCCTCTCGATCGTTGGCGTTACCCGGCACGATGCCGCCCCAGAAACCGACGTCCACCTGGCACTGGCCTTCGGCCGCGAGGATCTTTTCTCGCAACGCCGCACGCGTGGTCGTCGCGGGAATGCTGTTGAGCGGCATGTCGACGAGGGTCGTCACCCCTCCGGCGGCGGCGGCGCGGGTCGCGGTCGCAAACCCCTCCCAATCGGTCCGGCCCGGCTCGTTCACGTGAACGTGGGTATCGACGATTCCCGGCATCACTATCCGCGTTTCGGCCTCGATCACAAGAACTCTAGGCGAGACTTCGGAAAACGGCGCCAACCGCTCGATACGGCCGTCGCGAATGTGAATCGAAGCGGAGATCTCGCCTTCGGGAGTGATCACCCGATGGCCGCGCACGATGAGGTCGGGAAGATTCATCGGAGAACGACGAGACTATAGGATCGCCCGGACGTGGAAAAAGCGATGACGCAAATCGATCCTCCCCTACTGCTCCAGGGCGGCACCGTGCTGACGCTCGATCCGGCGGCGACGGTTCTGCCCGGCGCGGACGTGCTGGTCGAGGGCGGGAACATCGTCGCCGTAGGGCGAGTGCCGGAAGTACCGCCGGGAACGCGGGTCTTGGACGTTGCCGGCTGTCTCGTTCTGCCCGGTCTGATCCAGGGGCATCTCCACCTCGGACAGACGTTCTTTCGCGGCCTCGGCGAAGGGCGACGGCTTCTCGCCTGGCTGCGAGAGCGGATCTGGCCGCTCGAAGCGGCGCACGACGACGAAAGCGCCTACTGGTGCGGCCTACTCGGCGCGATCGAATGCCTGCTGGGCGGCACCACGATGATCCAGGACATCGGGATCGGACCGGGAGCCCCGGGCCTGCTGCGGGCGATTGCGGACTCAGGCCTTCGCGCCTTCGCCGGCCAGTGCCTGATGGACAGCGGCGTGGGGCTTCCGAGTGCGATGCGCGGCGACACCGATGCCGTGCTCGCGGCGACCGAGGCGCTCGGCGACCGGTTCGAGAGCGCGGGAAAAAGTGAAAAAAGAGCGCGCCTCCGCTATCTGCTCAATCCGCGCTTCATCCTCACCTGCTCCGATCCGCTCTGGACGGGAATCCGCGATCTCTCGCACCGGCGTGGCTGGCCGGTCCACACCCACGCCCTGGAGCAGCGGGACGAAACGCTCGCGGTACGGGAGATCAAGAACGGCCGAGACGAGATTGAATACTTCGCCGAGCAGGGGGTGCTGTCGACCGACCTCCGCCTCGCGCATGGCGTCTGGATCACCGCCGAGCACTTGGAGCGGGTATGCACCCACCGTTTCAGCGTCGTCCACTGCCCCAGCTCCAACCTGAAGCTCGGTTCGGGCGTCGCCGACCTCCTGGCCATCCGGAGCGCGGGAGTGCCGGTGGGAATCGGGACCGACGGCGCGGCCTGCAGCAATCAGCTCGACAACTTCGCCGAACTCCGGCTCGCCGCCCTGCTCCAGAAGGTCAAGCATGGCCCCGACGCCTTCTCCGGCCTCGACGCCCTCCGTCTCGCAACCTCCGAAGGAGCCAAAGCCCTCAACCTGGAGGCCGAAATCGGCACGATCGAAGCCGGCAAAGCCGCCGACCTCGTCGTCCTCGCCGCCCCGACCGCCGGCCATCCGGAGCTCTGGGGCGCACCGCAAGCCGACCCGCACGACCTCGTCGCCTTCGGAGCGAGCCGCGGCACAGTGCGCCACGTAGTAGTCGACGGCCAACTCCTGGTCGAGGACGGCCGGCTCACGAGGCTCGACGCCGAGGAGATCTTCCGCGAGTCGGAGCGGTGCCTGGCGGCGCTGATTCGGCGGTCGGGCGTGGAGCTTTGATCCGCGGAGGTCTGCTGGTTGGCTTAGGAGGGCATGGGCAAATTCTAATGCCCGCGCGCTATCGGTGCGAATCGGCTGCCGATTGAAGGGGCAGGCTGCCACCTCGCGGGTCACCTGCTAGCTGGGCTTGTCACTTCTTGATCCCTGTCGGCCTTCCGCCGCCTCGCCTCAACGGATGCGCCGTGCTGCCGGAAGTAGTCGACGAGCTCTTTGGCCGACATCTCTTTCGTCTGCTCGTAGATGGCGTTGCGGATCTGCCTCACCATCCCGACGGCATCAATGTCCTTACTCATCGCTTGCCACCTCTCGCGGCGAATGAATCTGGAGCGGCTTGTAGCCAAGCTCCAGGTTCACCGCGTTGAAAATCCGAATCTTTTCCAAGCGGACAATGTGTTTGAAATTCCAGCTGACCAGAACATCCACGTTGGCAACGGTCGCCAAGGCGATATGGAGCAAGTCGTTTCGAAACTTGGTTGGGACTGCGCCATGGGCAGCGTAAACGTCAGCCAGCGCCACGACCTCCTCCGTCACTTCTAGAAAATCAACGCCAAGGCCTATGATCTCATCGAGTTTTGCCCGAACGGCTTCTGGCGCCGATTCGATCTCGGTCGCCACGATGGAGGAAACAACGGGGACAAATCGCTTGCTCTGAAAATCCTCGAACAGTCGATTCGACCAAGGCGAGAACTCTGCGTCGAAACAACCGCCGATGACCGAAGTGTCGACGTAAACGCGCAGCACCCGCATAGATAAATGCTACCACGGCAAGGGCGGCTCGACTTCCGCAGTTCCGCGTCGACCGCCCTTCGGTAGCCCTTCGACCTCTAGATCCCGCTCCTTCACCTCAGCAGGCAATCTCCACCGACTGGTCGTAGCACTCTCCCTGGAACGTATAGCCCGCCGGACAGGCCAACTGGTGCGCCCGGGTGCAGCACTGCTGGGCGGTGAGGGGAGGATCCTGGAAATCGCAGGCGATCTGGGCGAACTGCTCGCTCGGGCCGACGCAAACGCCGGTGCAGGCGGAGAGCGGCGTCAGCCAGAGCGGTGCGGGAGCGTTCGCCGCAGGAGTCGTGGAATCCGGCAGCGTGGCGGCCGAACCGGGAACCGCCATGGCAAGAGCGGCCAGAATCAGGGCGAGAAAAATCGTTCGTTCGACGGTTCGATACATGGAACCTCCATTCCGGAGAGCTGCCGGAAGCGCACACCTCGCGATCATCGCGCGGAGCCTCTATGAATAGGAGTGCGCGGTCGAGGCTCTCGCGCGCCGCGGGCGCGAACGAATCACACCTTACGCCGCGGGCGTTGCTTGGCGGAGATGGACTTGATGACCGTGGTGCCGCCGCCTTTCGGGAGTGGGGGCGGTTCGGCCTGGGCGATCGCTGCCTGAATCAGGGCCAGGACGCCCGGCGCGCGGAAGGGTTCGACGCTCGGCAGCCGAATGAAGCGATTTTGCTTCCCGCTGCCGAGCAACAAGCCCTCCGGGTCCGGCAGCGTCGCGCCGTAGTAGAACGACAAGCCGACACCGTTCGCCGCAGCAGCGATCGAGACGATGCAGTCCGAAGGGCGCCCCGTGGTCGAATAGCCGATCGCCAAGAAGTTGTAGTTGTCGTAGACCAGCTCGATCGTCGTCGGTAGGAGCTTCCTGACCTCTGCCCGGCACGCATCGATCAGAAGGCCGACCTCCGGCTCGAACTTCGCGATGAATCCCGCGAGCTGCTCGGCGGGATCGGAGCTGGGCGCGTTCTGGGCGGCGACGGATTTCATCGCCACCTATTCTACGAAAAGTTCTACCCGGCCGCCGGCCTCCCCTCCTCTTCCAGCTTGCGGATACGCGGCATCGGCTCTCCCGTTTCGAGGAACGTCTTGAGCGACGAGAGAATCGGCGCCCAGCCTTCGCGGAAGGCATTGGCCATCTCCTGATCCGGCAGTTGGTCGTGGATGAGAGTGAATTTGACCATTCCAGGGAGCGACTCGATCCCGAAACTTACGCGGGAAAAGTCCATCGCCTCTTCGCCCTCACCCGCTTCGGGGCGGAAAGTGTAGATCAGTTGCCGCGGCGGATCGCAAACAAGGATCTCGCCGCTGTCGGTCAGGACGTCGCTGTCGCCATCGAAAAAACGGACCGGGGAGCCGACCTGCCAGTCGGATTCGATGCGCCGGTCGTACCAATAGCGCTGGGTGAGGTCGCCGCGGGTGAGCGCGTTCCACAGCTTTTCCGCCGTGGTCAAGATAAAAGTCACGTAAATGAAGTGAGGCTTACTCATCTTGTCATGGTTCACGGCGTGAACTTATGCAACCAAACGGTTGCACGTCAAGTTCCCGGGGATCGCTTCTGGGCCGGCACCGTTCCGCGAACATCCACACTGCGATCGCGGCCGCGAGCCAAAGGACCGGTATTCCTAGGCGGGTCGAGCCGAAGAGAATCCGCTCCTGCTGCGTCACTTCCATTTGCAGGACGGCGGGGCTCGGCCAGATCCCGAAGCGGAGAACGGCGGTGAGCCCGAAAAGGGTGAGAACCATGCCCAGGCCCGCGATCACCTGCCCGGCAAGTTCGCTCCCTTTGAAAAGCCGGGTGTTCAGGTATCGGCCGACGCCGAGAAGCGCGAGCGACAGAAGGATCATCCCGACCGCGAGGCCGGGCGGCAACGGGCAGCTGAAGCAGCACAGGGCTGGAGACAGATCCATCGTTCGTTCCTCCTCCGGCGGACCGTTCAAGGCCCGCCAACGCTTCGAATCTTTTGGACCCTAAGGGCCGAATCGAAGTTCCCCGGACAAAAAGCCGGAGGGCCTTCCCGACCGCGGGAAGGCCCTCCGGGAAACGTAAAGCTCAGAAGCTACGCGGAGCCTACGGGCAGCCGGGCGCGCCCATGAAGTGGAAGACCGCCGACGTTACACCGGAGTAGATGGTGTAGGCGTCGAACCAGTGGCAGGCGTTGGTCGGGTTGCCGCTGGAGATGGTGTTCGACCAGGTCGTGTCGGCCGCCGGGGTCGCTTGGAAAGCAACCGCGTTCCAGGCGCCCCAGACGTTCAGACTGTTGCGCTCGCGCCAGAACAATTGGACCGTACCCGAGCCATTCGCGGCGTAGCCGGCGGCGGTGAGCGTACCCGCCGGACCCCAGGAGGTTTCGGCCTTCTGGATCCAGGCGATGCTGGTCGTGGGCGTCGGGTTGTTCACCAAGAGGGAGAAGGTGTTGCTCCAGGCGGAGACCAGCGCGCCGGTGTAGGAGCGGATGCGGAACTGATACGACCCGAGCGGCGGATTGACCGCGCTCGTGTAGCTCGTCACGTTCGCGCCGAGCGTCGCCATGTCGGAGAATGCGCTACCGTTGAAGGAGAACTGGAGCGTGAAGCCTTGTTCCGTCGTGCTGTTGTCCGCCCAGTTGAGGGTGAAGCGGTGGGTCGAGGCGTTGTACGAACCGGTGAGGCCGGACGGCGCCGCGGGGCCTGCCGAAGGCGTGGTGACCGTTGCGAGGTTCGAGAATCCGGAGCCGTCGGTGCCGTTCAGTGCCCGCACGCGGTACTCGTAGGAGGTCGATCCCTGCACGGTATCGACGACCACCGTGCTGTTGGCCCCGACGATCGCGGCCGTAGCAAACGCTCCGGAAGGCAAGACTCGGCGGTGCAGCTCGAACTGCGTTTCGTTGCTGCTGTTGTCCACCCAGGCCAAGCGGACCGAGGTGGCCGAGAGCGCCGTCGCCGTTAGACCGGTCGGCGCGGCGGGTGTCGTGCTGGTCACCGAGATCACGCGGCTGTAGGGAACGTTGAGATTGCGGCCGTAGCTGTCGCTCACCGCGGTCGCGACCAGCGTCTGGTTGCCGGAACTGTTGAAGACGCGCGAGAAGGTTGTCGTTCCCCCAGGCGGCGTCACTACCGTAGAGCCGGTCCAGGTGCCGGGCGCCATCGCGAGGTTGACCGCGTTCGGATACTTGTAGCAGGGGCGCATCTTGACCGTGTAGGTGGCCGTGGCTCCTTCCGCGACGGAAGAAGGTCCGAGGATCATCGGTTGGAGCGCGGTCGAGCCGCCCGTGCCGAGCAGATCGCGCCAGCCGAGGTAGTACTCGTTGGGAGAGGTAAAGTGCACGCGATCGGGCAGCGCCCAGCCGCCCCAGCCGTAGGCGAGCTGGTAGCCCCAGTTGAGGTCGGCGACCAGGGCGCGTACCGTCTCGTTGTTTCCGTCACCGTCCGCATCACCGCAAGCATTGCCGATATAGCCCCAGATGCCCGCCCTCGCGTAGGCCTTGAGGCCTCCCTCGACGTAAGCGAAACCGTCGTTGTAAAGCGCTACCCGCAGCATCACTCGGGCGTGGGCGGTCGCTTTCAAATCCACCGAGGCGCTCGCGGTCGGACCGACGAATTCGAACTGATCCGAGAAGCTGCTGGTGCCCGAGCAGTCGTCCGGCGTGCAGGTGTAGGTAAAGGAACCGCTGGCGGAGGCGTCGAGCGAGGCCGAGAGCTGCGCGGAGAGCGCGGCTTCGAACTTCGCGCCGACGTAGATCGGCAGAGTGAAGACCAGACGCACGGGAATCGGCCCGACCGAGAAGCTCACCTCGCCCAGCTCGGGCGCGTCGACGAACCATTCTTTCTCCCACACCTGGCTTGCGTTCGCGGTCACCGAGAGGGCGCCGCTGCCGCTGATCGAGGCGTTGCCGCTCGCCGTGGCGTTGACGAACCGGAAACCCGTGGGGACGCCGAAGCACTTCCGGATCTGGTAGGTCGTGGCGATCTGGACGTTGCCGGAAATCGGCAGATCGATGTCCAGGCTGCCACTGAAAATCCCGCCGGAGAAGGGATAGCTCTTGTCGAGCAGGTTCTTCGAGTAGGGCCAGCTGCGGTTCCGCGTCTCGGTCTTCCAACTGCAACCGAGCGATTTTTCACTAAGCGGCTCGTCGGCGTACTGCTCGTAGCCCGTGGGGAAGGTGGGCTGCTCCAGCGCTTCGAGCAGCTCCTGCGAGATGAAGATGAGATTGCTTTCGCTCGCCGACGGCGGCAGGTCGGCGAAGGCCGCCGTCAGCAGGTCTTTCTGCGCCTGGGAGACGGGAAGGTTCGCAACCCCGGCCGGGCTCACCTCCCAGAGCATCGTGTTGTTGCCGCTGCGGCTGTTCGGATCGGTATCGATCAAGCGCCAGCCCGATCCCGAGGAGATTACGTCCGTATCAATGGCGAGTCCTTGCGCGTAGAGCCCGCCTCCGGAAAGCATCCCGACCGCCAAGAGAACAAACATCATAATTTTTCGAAGGTGCCGCGATGTGGTCATCTCACAATTCCTTTCTGATCTGGCAGGGGCCGTATTGGCCCTCAAACCTCAGGGCGGAAAAGGAGGGAAAACCGCATCACGCCCGCGACGGCGGGGCGAAGACGCGCTCTACTCCACCACCGCCAGCCGCGTGATCGGCGGCAGGCAGCGGTTCTCGTCACAGGCCTGGTAGGTGAGCATCAGGCGGGCGGCCTCGGCGTCCTGGTGCAGCTCGCCGACGATCTCGACCGTTCCTTCGTAGATCGAGAGCGGCCCGTCGCCGTAGGCCATCTTCACTTCGCGTCCCTCCGGATAGACGATCTCCTGGAGTCGCGCCCCCTCCGCTTCGATCAGGGTGGGGACCAGGAACTCCGCACTCGAGGGATTGGCGTTGATGTGCCACCCCGGTTCGATCGCCAGGATCAGTGCGAACTTCCGCCAGCCGTCGACTCTAGGCTCGGAAAGCTCGAACCGCGGCTGAACCAGGCGCTCGGCCTGGCTCGCCAGATCCTCGAACGAGGGTCCCACCGGCTCGTCGCCAGGAATCTCCGCCGAAAGGCGCCAGTAGCGGCGGGCGGCGATCGCGGTCGATTTCACCCCCTCCGGGTGCTGGGAGACGAGCGACGCCACGCTCGCGAGCGCGCTGCGTGCCGTATCCAGATAACCATGGTCGCCGGTCTGCTCGAACAGACCGAGAAGGTTGTCGATCGCGAT
Source organism: Thermoanaerobaculia bacterium (assembly GCA_035995205.1). Classification (GTDB taxonomy): domain Bacteria; phylum Acidobacteriota; class Thermoanaerobaculia; order Multivoradales; family UBA5704; genus DASYKS01. Next base: position 87,810 of record DASYKS010000032.1, on the reverse strand, counting down.
CGCGTTCGATGCCGGCAGCGCGCCGTCGAACACGTCTTTCGAGCGGAACAACACGTCGGCGCTCTCGGCACTGGTGTAGAACCCGCCGTTCGGATCTCCCAGCCGGGCGATCTGCTCCGCCGTCAGCTCGCGCGCATGCTCCAGCCAACGCGCCTCGCCGCTCGCGGAATGGAGCGAGAGCAGGCCGTGGACCAGGAACGCGTAGTCGGAGAGGAACGCCGGGATCTTCGCCGCGCCGCCGCGCCAAGCGTGATGCAGAGTGCCGTCCGGCCGCATGCTCCCCAGCACGAAATCGGCGGCGCGCGCCGCGGCGGCCACCAAAGCGGGCTCAGCCAACAGCTCGCCCGCGACCGCGAGCCCCGCGATCGCGGTGCCGTTCCAGTCGGCGAGGATCTTGTCGTCGGTCGCCGGGCGCTTCCTCTCCGCCCGGGCGGCGAACAGTTTTTCGCGCGCGGGGACGATTTCGCCGAGCAGCTCGGCGATCGGCATTCGGCGCCGCGCCGCGACCTCTTCGAACGACAGCGGCTGGTGGAGCACGTAATGCGTCTCTTCGAAGAACGGCGGCCGGTCGAAGCCGTAGAGCGGCGCCAAAAACGGCGTGTCCTCGCGGCCGAGCACGGCCTCCAGCTGATCCCTCGTCCAGACGTAGAAGGCGCCCTCGTGACCGTCGGTTTCGGCGTCGATCGCGCTCCAAAACGCCCCCTCGGGAGAAGTCATCTCGCGCGCCAGCCAGGCCGCCGTCTCGCGCACCACGCGGGCCGCCTGCGCGTCGCCGGTGCGGGCGTGCTCCCGGGCGTAGATCTCCAGCAGGAGGCCGTTGTCGTAGAGCATTTTTTCGAAATGCGGGATCTTCCACTCGCGGTCGGTGGCATAACGATGAAAGCCACCGGCGATCTGGTCGTAGATCCCGCCGCGCGCCATTTGGTCGAGGGTGAAGCTGAGCATCTGGCCCGCGGCCGGCATCTCCCCCGTTACTTCGGCGAGCAGATGAAGGTTCGACGGGCTGGGGAACTTCGGCGCGCCGCCGAATCCGCCCCAGGCGGAATCGAACCGTCGCGCCTGCGATTCCGCCGCGCGCAACGCACCCACCGGGGCGGGCGGCGCTCCCGCCGGAGCGTTCCGCTGCTCCAGGTAGCGGCGCATCGCCCCTTCCAGCTCTTCGCCCTGCGCCAGCACGTCGGCGCGCCGTGTGGCCCAGGCCTCCGCGAGCTGTGCGAGCACCGCGCGGAACCCCGGCCGGCCTTGGCGGTCCTCGGGCGGAAAGTAGGTCCCGGCATAGAACGGCAGCAGATCCGGCGTCAGGAACACCGAGTTCGGCCACCCGCCCTGGCTGGTCAGGATCTGGGTCGCGGTCATGTAGATCTCGTCCAGGTCCGGGCGTTCCTCGCGATCGAGCTTGATGTTGACGAACTTGGCGTTCATCAGCGCCGCGGTCTTCGGATCGGAGAACGACTCGCGCTCCATCACGTGGCACCAGTAGCAGGTCGAGTAACCGACCGAGAGAAAGATCGGCTTCTGCTCTTCCTTGGCGCGCGCCAGAGCCTCCGGCCCCCAGGGGTACCAGTCGACCGGGTTGTGCGCGTGGAGCCGAAGGTAGGGGCTCGATTCTTGGGCGAGACGATTGGCGGCGGCTTGGGGGGATGCGGATTCGGTCATGGGGGGAGCATTGTAGGCGAGGCGAGGGGCGACGCGGCTCCAGGCGGTAGTGGCTTGAGGCAAGCCCCGCAGCGACTGGCTGCTGCCGAAGGCGCCCGAAGGAGCGAGGAGGCTTGCTTCAAGCCGCTACCCTCCAGGCGCGGGACGGCGCGGGAATGATACTCTTACGCGTTGTCGCGACTTGCGCGGCACCTGCCGGAGATCCTCGGCATCGAAAACTTGACCTTTCGGTCTACGGGAGGAGATGTGGCTCGTCAGAACTACCAACACGGGAAGCGCCAGCGCGAGCTGGCCAAGAAGCAGAAGCACGATGAGAAGCTTCAGCGCCGCTTGGAGCGGAAGAACAACCCGCTCTCCGACGACCCGAACGCTCCGGCCGGGCCGCAGGACGGGACCGAACCGATCGAGGGCGTAGAGCCGGATACCTTGGCCGTGCCCGAAGACGTACCCGACAGACTCGAGGGCGTGCCGTAACCCTCGCAGCTCGTCGATCGACGCCTCGGTCGCGGGGCTACCTCCCGCCGGCCGCGAGGCGCGCCGCCGCTTCGGCGAAGCTCCGGCGAAACTCTGGTGCCATCTCGGCTTTCCGCGCCTCGGGCAGGAACGACGCCGCAAGAGCCGCGAGCGAGAAGCCGGCGAGATCGTCCGCGCCGTAGCCGAACGTTCGGGCGAGACGGGTGTACTCGGTGGCAAGATCGGTGTCGAAAAACGGCGGGTCGTCGGTGTTGACGTTGACCGCCGCGCCGGCCCGCCGCAGCCGGTCGAACGAATGGCCGGCGAGGTCCGGATAGACGCCGAGGCAAACGTTCGAAGAGGGGCAGACGTCGAGCGGCAGTTGCCGCTCGACCAGCTCTCGAACCAGCGCCGGATCCTCGATCGCGCGGACGCCGTGATCGAGCCGGTCGGGGCCGACGACTTTGAGCACCGAGCGGATCGATTCCGGCCCGCCGTGCTCCCCGGCATGAGCGACCACCTTGAGCCCCGCCTTCCTCGCGGCGTCGAAATGCTCCCGGAACGGCTCGTTCGGATAGCCGTTCTCGATCCCCGCGAGACCCACCGCGACCACCAGGCCGGTCGTGTCGGCAAGCGCCCATTCGATCGTCTTGTCCGCCGCCTCGACGCTGACGTTCCTCACGATGTCGGGGATCAGCCGCAGGGTGACACCCAGATCGCGCTCGGCTTCCGCGACCGCGTCGGCGATCGCCTGCCGCACCGCCTCGCCGTCGGCGCCGTTGCCCAGGTGAGTCTGGATCGTGAAGTGCGCCTCGGTGTAGACGATGTTCTGCCGCGCCTGTTCGGCGAGCACGTCGGCGGTGAGCGCGCGAAAATCTTCCGGCGCGCGCAGGCAGCGGGAGCAGGTGAGATAGATCTCGACGAAGTGGTCGAAATCGCGGAAGCGGAACCACTCGCGAAGGCCCGCGAGATCCGCCGCCGGCAGGGAGACGTGGTTGCGCCGGGCGAGATCGAGCAGCACGTCGGGCCGCATCGAGCCTTCCAGGTGGACGTGCAGCTCGACCTTCGGAATCTCGAACGCGAAACGGTCGAGGCCCGCGGCGCTTTCCTCGCTTTTTTCGTCCCCCTCGATCACGAACGGCTCCCGGGGTGCAGCCGTTCGGCGAGCAACGCGAGCACCGACGGCGGCACCAACCCGGTGAGATCGCCGCCCAGCCCGAAGACCTCTTTGACCAGGCGGCTCGACAGGTAGCTGAAATCTTCCTTCGGCATCATGAACACCGTCTCGACGTTCGGGTTCAAGCGCCGGTTCATCAACGCCATCTGGAACTCGAATTCGAAATCGGAGACCGCGCGCAGGCCCCGGACCACCGTACGCGCGCCCAAGCGGGCCATGAAGTGGACCAACAGCCCGGAGAAGCTCTCGACCCGGCAAGGCGCGCCCGGGAAGCGCTCGGCGAGCAGCTCGCGGACCATGGCGACCCGCTCGTCGACCGAGAACATCGGCCGTTTCTCCTCGTTGAACAGCACCGCGACCACCACCTCGTCGAAGATCGGCAAGCAGCGCTCGACGATGTCCAGATGGCCGTTGTGGAACGGATCGAACGAACCGGGATAGACCGCGATCCGTCGCGTCGAGATGCCTGTCATCGGCCCTTGCCCCCAGCAATCTTCCCGGTCAGATCGAAAGTCGCCGCATTGTACGCGCCGTCGGTCGTCCGCAACAGGAGGTAACGGGCTCCCACCGGAACTTCGAGGATCAGCTCCTCGCGTCGGCCGTCGAGCAGGCCGTCCGCCGCGCGCGCCGGCTGCCACTCTCCCCCGTCGACGCTCACCTGGGCGTCGCGCACGGGGCTCCAGGCGTCTTCGACGGTGACCCGCAGGCGCGTTCCGTCCGCCTCCACCCCGGCAAGCGTCGGCGGGGAGTGATCGACGGTGAGCGCCGGGCTCATCTCTTCGGCGGAGAGTCCCTCGCCCGCGTCGTTCGCGTCGGCATCCGTCGCCTCCAGGCGGAATCGGTACAGGCCGTCCGGCAGCGCGCCGACGTCGAAGCTCAGGTACTCCTCCGAGAGGTCGTCGGCCAGCTTGAGCCAGCCCGCCTCGCCGTCCGGCCCCTGTCCCAACGCGGCTCCGGTGTCTTCTCCCACCCCTTTGCCCGCGGGGCGGAAGGTCAGGCGATAACGCAGCGAATCGCCGTTCGGGTCGCTCGCCTTCCAGCGTAGCGAGCGATAGCCGAGCTTCCACAACGGTTTGAGGCGCCCGCTGTCGTCGATCTCGTCGGCCGGCGCGAGGGTGGTGAACAGCCCCTCCCGGTTCGGATGGACCGGCTCGAACACCTGGTTGGACGGATTGAAGTTCTGCGGCACCAGGATCTGCCCCGGCGGCAGCGCGCCGAACGCCTCGATCTTCGGCCGCTGGTTCAACTGCCGGTACGACAGCTCGACCGCGGCGATGCGCGGCGAGCGGAGGTCGCCGGACGATGAGGACGATGCGCCGGAGAGCTGCGCCCGCCACTGCAAATACCGGCCGGCCGGCGCGCCGTCGGCGTCCGACAGAGCGATCTCATCCCGGCTCGCGACCGCCTTCCACGGGCTCCAGGGCGACCAGGTCCGATCCGGGTTGGCGCTCGCTCCGCTGCGGACCGAAAAGCTCACCGAAGTGCCGGCCGGCACCTCGCCGCGCCAGCGGAGCCGGCCGAATTTGGCCGGCGCGCCGGCGTCGAGCACGGCGCCGGTGAACGTTCCCTGACGCTCCAGCTCCGCGGTCGTCCGATAAAGCGCGGAGCCGTTGGTGGTCGCGATCGTCGGACCTGCCGCGCCCGCCACCAGGGCGACGAGCTGGCGCTCGTCGGTATCTTTTTCCAGCTGCATCCGGCCGGCCGAGGTGCCCGACGGGCGGAACGAGTAGAGCTTGCCTTCCAGGCCGGTCGCCACCCACAGGCGATCCTGCCAGAGCAGGTCGAACACGGTTTCGTCGGCGAAGCTGCCGACGCCTTCCGCGAGGCCGTTGGTGGCGATCGCCACCACTTCGCTCCGCGGCGCGCCATCCTTCTTGCTCGCCGGCTCGGGCTCGCCGATCGACACGGTGACCGTCGGCTCCCCGGGCTTGCCCGCTCCGGGTCCCGGCCCGCCGGCGGCCGGCCCTCCCCCGCCCGCCGCGGACGGCGCGGCGCCGGCCGTCGGCACCAGGCTCGCCTCGGAGGCGACCAGCGCAGCGTAGATCGTCCCGTCGGGTCCGAGCGCCAGGGCCGCCACCTCGGGCTCCGCGGCGTCGAACAGCGTGCGCGCCGAGCCGTCCTTGGCGATCCGCACCACCAGGCCCTCGCCCGAGGTGCCGACCACGACGTCCCCGCCGGCGCTCGCCGGCAGCGGCAGCAGGCTGCGGATATGCGGCTCGTCGGCGTCGTAGAAGACCTTGCCTTTGCCCTCGCCGTCGACCCGGAACAGCTTTCCCTCGGTGCCGGTCGCGACCAGCAGCGCGCCGTCCGCGGCGCGCCGGATCGCCCAGATGTAGGTTGCGCCCGGATCGAAGAACGGCTTCGCCTCGGGGCTGCCGGATTTCCCCTTGGCCGAGGTCGCGATCCGATAGACCTTGCCGTTCGGCGAGGTGCCCGCGAACAGCGTGCCGTCGGCATCGGCCCAGAGCGCGAAGACCTCCGGCTCGGGGGCGTCGAACAGCACGCTCACCTCGCCTTTCGCGGTCACCCGCAGCACCTTGCCGTCATTGCCGGTGCCGACCGCCCAACCGCCCGGAATCGCGACCGCGGAGAGCACGAACGGCTCGTCCAGAGCGGCCATCCGCTCCACGCGCGGCGCCAGATCGAGGAACCCGCCCGGGTCGAGCGCGATCCCTGAGAGCGTGCCGGCGCGGAAGTCGGCGCCGGTCTGGACCTGGAAGATCCGGACCTCGGTCGCCTGCGCGGGGGCAACGGAGAACAGGATTCCGGCGCCGAGAACGGCGACCCTGGCGATCAGGACGAGCGTTCGTTTCATGGTCTCTCCCGTGATTCGTGGGGCTGGACGGTGGCTGCGGGGACTTGAGTCGCCGCCGCGATCGCTCGACCGGCGGGGGCAGGCGCGGCGATCTCGGCGATCTCGGTGGGGGTCGCTTCGGTCGAATCGGCGCCGCCCTCGGGGGGCTCGCCGCCCGGGGCGCGCACTTCGAGATCGAGGCGCACCAGCCCCGAGGCGGGCGCATCGAGCGGCAGCGCGGCGCGCGCCACCACCGCGCCGGAAAACGGCGTGCCGAGCCCCGCGCCCCCCGCCCCCCAGAGCGAGCGGACGCTGCCCGGCAGCTGCGGCATCGTGGCGCCTCCGGCGACCACGCCGGGCCGGGGGAGCGAGACGATCGCGGCCAGCTCGCGCCGGGTATGGAACGAGCCGAGCAGCGCGAGCGCTTGGGGCAGCGTCTCCGGATTGGCCGGTTCGAGCTGCAACCGCGCGGCATCGACGCTCGCGCCGTCGCCCACCCAGACCGTGTAGCGCCCGGGGCCGAGGTCTTTCGGCATCGCAAGATCGAGCGTGCGCCGCGAGGTGGCGCCGCGAAACGCCCGCAGATCGACCTGCAACCGGACCCGTTCGCCCGGCCGGATCACCGTGCGCTCGGCGTGCGCGCCGTCGATGGTCAAGCCGCGCGGCGCGCTCGCCTGGTCGAAGCTGATCTCCACCCCTTCGAGATGCAGCCGTTCGAGATCGTTCTGCGCAAGATAGGACGCGATCGACAGGAGGTAGCCGACCGCCTCGTTGGTCGCACCATCGCCGTCGAAGCTCTGGGCGACCTCCAGATCGCCTTGGCCGGCGATTCGGAAGCGGGCGGAAAGATCGAGCGACTGGCCGCCCGCCGTGCGGCTGGCGGCCTCCAGGCTCGCGAGCGCCGCGGTGCCGACCATGCCGGCCACCAGGTCGGGAACGTCGGCGATCCGCATCCGGTACTCATGCTCGCGCTCGCCGTGCACTTTCACCACGATCGGAAACATCGGGGCGACCGCGCCGATCCGCCCTTCGATACCGGAGCGGCGATCCTGCTCGACCGCGCCGACGATCGGCCCGAGATTGGCGATCTTGAACGAATTGTACTGGTTCGACAGGATCGTCACCACCTCGGCCGGAGCCATTGGAATCGACACCGGACCGGCGCCCAGAAACGCGTGCCCGAACGCGAGCAGCGAATCGCCCCCCCGGTCGGTCACCGTGCCGGTCGCCCCGAGGCGGAAATCGCCGTCCAGGATGACCCCCGTCACCGCGCCGCCGGGCACCAGGTCGGCCACCCCGAGCGCCGGACCGCTGGAGCCCGAAGTACCGTCCGCCCGGCCGGCGAGCGCCAGAGCGGTCGAGCCGAAGCCCTGCCGGAGCGCGGCGACCGAATGCTCGCCGAAGCCGGTCGCCGACCAGACCACGGCGCCGGCAACGCCGGTTCCCTCGGGGGAGAACCGGGCGGAGAGCGAAGCGAGCTCCCGGGAGAGGAGATCGGAGGGAATCCGCCGCGCCAGCAGATCGGCGAGCGGCACGATCGGGCGCCCGGTCGCCAGACTCTCGGGCGCCGGAGCCCCGGAGGGTCCGTCCAGGCCGACCCTGCGCATCGCCGCGATCGGCGTCACTCCCCCGATCGCCTCATTCGAGAACGGCCAGCCGAACGCGACCGCGCCGAGCAGGCGATCGTCGAGATAGACCGGGCTGCCGCTCATGCCGGCGGCGACCCCGCTTTTTTCCAGGCCGTGCCCGGTGAGCTTGACCAGCACGTAGCTCAAGCCGGGCGCCAGGTTTCTCATCACGCCCACGACCTCGACGTCGAAGCGCTCCGGCGTGGTGCCTTGAAACACGGTGACGCCGTAGCCTTTTTGTCCGACCTGGACCTCGTCGATCGAGATCGAAGGGGCGTCGAACGGCGAAACGGGTTCTACCGGCGCGGCAACGGCGGCGCCGAGCACTACGGGAAGCAGGAAGATCAGGAGCGCGAGCGGGATGCGGAACGACATTCTGAAGCTCATGAATCTCCTCTCGAAGACGGTGAGGACTCCCCGGGCACGAGCAACCGCTCGGCGGGGAACGGACCTTGGCGCAGAATACGAATTCGGTCGCCGTCGAGCGCGGCGAGCGTCGATGGCGGACCGCCCGGCGCCTCGCCGGCCACCACCGCGGCATCGGCGATCCCGGCCTCTTCGAGCAGCGCGGCGACGGCCGAGGCCGAGAGCAGCGGCGGCTCGCCGGTCCGGTTGGCGCTGGTCGCGGTGAGCGGGCCGATTGCGGCGAGCAGCGCGCGCAGCTCGGGATGATCCGGAATGCGCACCGCGAGCGTCCGGCTGCCGCGCGCGGCCGATATGTCGGTCCCTTCGCCCAGCGGCAGCACCGCCGTCAGCGGGGCGGGCCAGAGCGCGGCGAAGCGGCGAACCGGAGCGGAATCGGCGTCGATGCCGAGCGCGGAGAGCTGGTCGAGGCCGGCGATCACCACCGGCATCGGCTTGCCCGCAGGTTCGGCGTCCGCATCGGTTTTCGATGTACTTCGGCGCTTGATCCGCTCGACCTCGGCAACCGCCGCGGCGTTGCTCGGATCGACGCCCAGGCCGTAGCTCGATTCGGTTGGAAACGCGATCACCCCGCCGCGTGCGCGTAGCGCGATCAGCTCCTCGACCGGATCGCCGAAATGCCAACGCAGCGCCCCGACCGTCTCGTCTCCGCTCATTTGCGCGCCGCTCCCGCGATCAGCTCGCGCGCGTGCGACAGCGACAGGTCGGTGACTTTCGAACCGGCGAGCATGCGCGCCACCTCTTCGATCCGTCCCGCCGCGTCGAGCGCCTCGACCGCGACCCGGGTTCGGCCGCCGGTCACTTTCTTCGCCACCCGGTAGTGCCGGTCCGCGGCGCTCGCGACCTGGGCCAGATGGGTAACCGCGAGAATCTGGCCGCCGCGCGCCAGGCGTTGCAGCTTCTTTCCCAGCGCCGCGGCCTCGGCGCCGCCGATGCCGGAGTCGACCTCGTCGAACACCAGAGTCGCCTCCGCCCCTTCGCTCTTGGCCGCGAGCTGGAGCGCCAAGAAGAGCCGCGACAGCTCGCCGCCCGAGGCGATCCGCGCGAGCGGCCGCGGTTCCTCGCCGGGGTTGGGCGCGAACAGGAACACCACCTGGTCGATCCCCTCCCGCCCAGGCTCGACCTCGACGCCGTCGATGATCAGGGTGCCTCCGGCGCGCTTCCGCCGTTCGAGCGCCACTTCCAACCGCGCCTTGGCGAGGCCGAGATCCTTGCATTCGGCGGCGATCCGCTGCACCAGCTCGCGGCCCCAGACCCGGCGCGCCGCCGACAGGGCGAGCGCCTCTTCCCGGTAGGCACCCAGGGCCTCTTCAACCCGCACGAACAGGTCACTCCGATCCGCGGCGTCGGCGTCGAGCTCGGCCAGCTCCTCTTCGATCGCGGCGCGGTAGGCGAGCACCGCGGCGACCGAGCCGCCGAAGCGCCGTCCGAGCCGCTCGACTAGGGCCAGCCGCTCCTCCACCGAGTCGAGCCGCACCGGATCGGCTTCCAGGCCGTCCAGGTGGTGCGCCAGGGTCTGGGCAAGATCGGCGAGCCGCACTTCGATCTCCATGAGGTCGGCCAGCCACCCGCCGGCCTCGGGTTGCCAATCGACGATGCCGGAGAGCAGCTCGCGCGCCCGGCCGAGCCGTTCGACCGCCGCCCCCTCGTCCTCCGACAGCGTCGCCTGCGAGGCGCCGAGCGCCCGGGCGATCGCATCGGCGTGGCGCAGCCCTTCGCGCTCGATCCGCAGCTTCTCGTCCTCCCCCGCGACCAAGTGTGCCGCGTCGATCTCTTCGGAGTGGAACCGGAGCAGGTCGAGCCGCTCGCGCCGCGCCTTCTGGTCGCCGCTCGCCCGCGCGAGGCGCTCGGCCAGGCGGCTCCAGCGCTCATGCGTCTCCGCCACCCGCGCGAGCAGCCGCTCGGCCTCGGCGCCGCCGCTCCGGTCGAGCCACCAGCGCTGTAGGTCGGGGGTGGTGAGGCCCAGCTCCTCGCGCTGGCCGTGGATGCGCAGGACGAGCGGTGCAAGGTCCGCCAACAGCCGGAGGGTCGCCGGCTGGTCGTTGACGAACACGCGGTTGCGGCCGTTCTTCGCGATCTCGCGCCGGATCAACAGCTCCTCGCCCGTGGCGTCGAGCCCGGCTTCGTCGAGCACCCGGCGCCAGGCGTCGCCGCGCGGCGAAAACACCCCGGCGACGCTCAAGCCCTCGGCGCCGCTCCGGATCATCTCGACCGAGGCGCGCGCCCCGGCGAGCAGAGAGAGCGAATCGACGACGATCGACTTGCCGGCGCCGGTCTCGCCCGACAGCACGGCGAAACCGGCCTGCCACTCGATCGAGGCGCTCTCGATCACCGCGAGATTGCGGACGTGAAGCTCCCGGAGCACGCGGGGGCGTCCCTACTCGTCCGCGGCGTCCGCGGGTTCCGCAGGGTTCGCGGGGCTCGGCGCGGGATGGTTATAGGTCGAGGGCACGTGGTCGGGATCTTCCTGCGCGCGGCGCTCGAAGCTCAGGAAGTCGTAATAGCCGCAACGGCCGTCGCCCGGATAGTTGCGGCAGATCGCCGGGCGGGCTTCATAGATCGTGCAGCGCCGGGTCGTGCGGTCGAGAAATTGGCAGGCCGTGCCGTAGATCTCGTCCGGAGTGTGGCGCAGGATCAGCTCGCCCGGATCCTCGCCGCGGCGGACGAATTTCTTGCGCGCGGCGCCGTAGGAGACGCCGAAATGCTTCGCCAGCCGGACGAGATCCTTGTCCTCGACCTGAATGCGCGGATAGGAGCAGCAGTATGAAGGGCAGCGATCGCAGTTGTAGAACGGCACCGGGTTCTCCCAGAGACGAGGATTCTATCCCGGGCGGAGGGACGTGCGCAGGTTCTTTGGGGTGAAGCCACTCGTCTCGTGGCCGCAGCGTTCAGCTTGAGGTGCTGGACGATTACTCCCACCCTCACCAGCTCTGCAGGATGTGGATGTAGTTGGTGAGGTCGATGCTCATCTCAACTCTCCTCCGCCTCCGGCTGGTATTCGGGCGACCGTGATCCCCGCGGGAGAGTGGATCGTGATTCCGGCCGCGCGCGCGGCGTCCCTCAGCCGTTGGTCATAGACCACCATCCCAGCCAGCTCGGGGCCGAAAGCGAGCGCTGTCGCCAAATGGATCGCGTCGAGGGAGCGAAGAGTATCGGGTAAAAGCCTGGATGCCGCGGCGATCAAGGGTTCGTTGATCGCCACGAGCTCCAATCCAAGGAGGACTTCCTGCGCCCGTTGCTGCGCCGCCTCACCGGGGAGCGCCCGGCGCACGGCCCGCGGCACTTCGATGGCGCAGAGCGCGCTCGAGAATCGGCGCGGAAAAGCCGGGAGGAATTCGATCAGGGCAGGGCTCTCGTGCTCTTCGAGCACCAGCTTCACCAAGGCCGACGATTCGAGATAGAGCGCAGGCTCGGCCATGCTGCGGGCTAGAAGCGTTCCTCTCGTTGCTCTTGGAGGGCCTGGCTCGCGGTGATGCCCGGAGCCCTAAGCCTGGGCGGACCGAGGCTCAACAGGTCGATCTGCGCGGGCGTGCTCTCGATTCCCTCTAGAGGGTGCGGCGCCTCGGCACCGCGCTTCGAGCGCAGCCACTTCCCGGCGGGCTCCGATTGAAGCCACTTCTCGGCGGGACCCGAGCCGCGATTCAAGGCGTATTGGAACCGCGCCAAGTAGAGGGCAAGAAGTGCCAAGAGAATCACTACGAGCACTCTCACGGAGGGCGCCGCCGCGAACCACACGATTTCGTGAACCAAGACGGCGAGCAATCCGGCGAGGATGCCGCCCACCCAGGACCCGCGGAGCGCAATGCGATTCGGTTCGGAAGGTGATCTCATAGGAACTCGACCTGCCGACGCAGTGGTGCCGGCTGGAAGAGAGTTTACACCCGCGCAGGCGGCGAGCGTGGGAGACTTCAGGTGTTCGCCGTCGGCGCTTCCGGGTGATGCACGCTCACCCGCCCGCGGCCGGCGCGCTTGGAGTCGAACAGCGCCGCGTCCGCCGCTTCGAACAACTGCTGCGGCGAGCGCATCGACGGATCTAGGCCGGAGACCCCGAACGAGCAGGAGACCTCGATCTTGTAGTCCTCGTAGCGGTAGTCCAGCTCCAGCACCCGTTCGCACAGTTTGTTGGCGAGCGTTTCGGCCCCTTCGAGCTCGGTCTCCGGCGCCAGGATCGCGAACTCGTCGCCGCCGACGCGGGCGAAGATCTGCTCCGGCCGCACCACCTCGCGCACCAGGCTCGCGAGCTGTTTCAGCACGAAGTCGCCGCACAGGTGGCCGTAGGTGTCGTTGACCTGCTTAAACTCGTCGATGTCGAACGCGATCAGCGACAGCGGCCGGCGGTGGCGCATGGCGCGGGCGAACTCGCGTTGTAGCTCCTCGTCGTACTTCCGCTTGTTGTAGATCTCGGTCAACCCGTCGCGCATCACCAAGTCGTAGATCGCCTCGTGATAAGCGTGCTCCGGGTCGCGCTCATGAAGGAACTTGAAATGGACGGCCGCGGTCTGGAACCGGTCGCCGCTCTGGAGCGCCGCCTGGCCGTTGATCCGCCGGCCGTTGACGTAGGTGCCGTTGGTGCTGCCGAGATCCTCGATCGTCACCCGGTGGCCGAAATAGCGCAGGCGGGCATGGGTGCGCGAGATCGAGAGCACCTCGGGCAGGCTGATGCCGGTGGCGGCGCTGCGGCCGATCTCCAGCGTGGTCCCCGGCGACAGGCGAAACCGCGAGCCGAGCCGCTGGTTCTCCGGGTGCGCGATCAGGATGATGCCCGCTTCGACCTCGACCGCCGAGGACTCCGGCTCCATGCCGCGCGACGAAGTGCTGATCGACGCGGTCATGCCGCTCTCGGAGAACGGCGTCAGGTCGATATTGTCCGTATCCGCATCGCGCACGGCGCCGAACGAGCCCGAATTGCGGGTAGAGGTCATAGCGGAATGTCGCTGCTTTATCGCCGGTACCGGCCAATCTTGGGCGCCTAATCTTCAGGGGAGGCTAACACCCGAGGGAGGAGTGCGTCAACGCGCGGCACCGGGCCGGGCGAATCGGTCGGCGCCCCTATGCGCTCTCCCAAGGTACAATCCCGCGCATCTCAGGCCGTCGCATCCGCGCGCTCCCCTGCTCAAAAGGAATTTGTCGTCATGGTCTACTCGAGCGCCTTGCGCCTGTTTCATTTTCGCATCCTCTCCGCCCTGTTCCTCGGCTTCCTCTGGTTCGGTCTCTCGCCGACGTTCGCGGGAACGATCGACTCGGCCAGCCTGTCGATCACCAAGACCGACGATGTCGATCCGGTGGCGCCCGCCGGCACGCTCGTCTACACGATCCAGGTTTCGAATGAAGGGCCGAGCGATGCGGTCGACGCCCAGATGAACGACACCCTGCCGGCCGGCGCGAGCTTTCTCGCAATCACCCCGGAGGCCGGTTGGAGCTGTACCACGCCCGCGGTCGGCGCGACCGGCACGCTCACCTGCTCGATCGCGACGTTCCCGCCGGGGATCGCGTCCTTCTCGCTTTCTGTCCGCGCGGACGCCGGCCCGCTCTTGATCAACACCGCGACGGTGACGTCCACGACGCCCGATCCGAGCGACGGCGACAACAGTGCGGAGGAGACGACCACGGTGGGAACCGCCTCCCCCAGTCTTTCCATCACCGTGACCGACACCCCCGATCCGGTGGTGGCCGGAGCCGACGTGACCTACACGGTCACCGCAACCACCACGCTCGACGACAACCAGAACGTGGCGCTGCGTTTCGTGGTGCCGGCCAATGCCGGATTTCAATCGCTGCTTCCCCCGGCCGGGGTGGAATGGACCTGCACCGCCCCGTCGGTCGGCGCGAGCGGCTTGGTCGAGTGCACCCGGGATTTCTGGACTCCCGGCAGCGCCGTTCTCGCCGCGACGGTCCGCGCCGACGCCGGTCTCCCTCCCGGCACCATCCTCGACGGAACTGGATCGATCGAGCTCGAATCCTCGGGTCGGCCCGTCGTCGCCACCGCCACCGAGCCGACCACCGTCGTCTCCCCCGCCACGCTCTCGGTTACCAAGTCCGTGTCCGGAACCTTCGAGCCCGGCTCGTTCGCCACCTACACGATCGTCATCACCAACCAGGGACCGGCCACCCAATTCGACAACCCCGGCCCGGAGCTGACCGACCCGCTCTCTCCCGACTTCACCCCGGTCTCGGTCTCTTCGACCTCCGGAACCGCGATCGCCACCAACGTCCTCAACTGGGACGGCTCGATCCCCGCGGGCGGCACGGTCGCGATTACCCTGCTTGTCCGCCTGAGCAGCCTCCTCACCCCAGGCACCACCGTCTCGAACCAGGCGACCGTCGCCTACGACGCGGACGGCAACGGCACGAACGAGGCCTCGGCTTCGTCCGACGATCCGGCCACGGCGACCGCGGGCGATCCAACGGTATTCCAGGTGGTCGGCGCGCCCGCGGCAACGGAGATCCCGACGTTGGGTCGGTTGGGACTGGCGGCGCTGGGGGTGCTGATGGGGTTGGCGGCAGTTGGGTTGCTGCTGCGGCGGCGGAGCCTACCGTCCATCCGGCGGTAATCGCCGACAGGTAGGCAGCCGTCGCCGATAGGTCGACGGTCGCTGCCAATACGTCGGCGGTCACTGACGATACGCCGGCGGTCGCTGTCGATACATCGGCGGTCGCTGCCGACACGTCGGCGGTCACTGCCGATACGTCGGTGGTCGCTGCCGACACGTCGGTGGTCGCTGCCGACACTCCGGCGGTCACTGCCGACAGGTCGGCGATCACCGCCGATCGACCTTCCACCGTCGCCGCGCGGCCCGCGGCGGCCGAAATCGGCCCTTCGACTTCTATCGCTCCCCCTACAGCAGCAGCCCTCGCGCAGGCTTTCGGGAATCGCGGCCGGGACCGTGCGGCCGTTTTGCCGGCGCATGCACTCGACCTGCTGCTCGCCGCTGGCGAAGGACTCACCTCTTGAGGTAGGGCTATACTTCGCACCTGTGGTGGAGGTTCCGCGATGAAGAATCCATTGCCGCAGGTCAACTCGTTGGCCTCAAGGGAGAGAGAGACCGTGCCCGCGGTCTATATCTCGGAGCTGAGTCTCCGCAACGTTCGGTGTTTCGGACCGGAGGAGCAGACGATTCGATTGACCGATGCGGCCGGGCGGCCGGCGTCGTGGACCGTCATACTGGGCGAAAACGGAGTTGGTAAGACAACCCTCCTTCAGTGCCTTGTCGCGCTGGAGCCTGCTCGGCATTACCTCACCATCACCCCCCGCAACGAACGCCCACAGGTCGATCTACCGACCAACGGTGGCGGGTGGAACATTTATCGTGATCCAGAAGCACCGAGCAATACCGAGATCCGCGGACGGCTCTCCATCGCTGACGCGCAATCCTCGACCAAAACCGGGTATTCGAGAAAGGACATCAGCGTCCCTACCAGCTCGGATCGAGGACTCGCGTCGCCGCCCTATCGGGGACCCTATTTCCGCTGCTGCGGCTACGGCGCGACCCGAAGGACGGGATCGCCCACGCTTTCGGAAAGAACCTTGAGTGATCCGACCGCCAGTCTGTTCTCGGACTATGTGAACTTGGTGGATGCCGAGGAATGGCTGCTGGTGGAGGACTACGCACGAACCCGCGAGATCTCGGAACCTCAGGCGGAGCTGCGCCTCGAGAGGGTCAAAGCGATCCTCATCGATCTTCTCCCCGACGTATCCGCCCTTCGCGTTGCCCAACGGAAAAGCCGACCCGGCGAAAGGATTCGGCCAGCGATCGAGGTTTTGACCCCGTACGGCTGGGTGTCTCTCTCGGACCTGAGCCTCGGGTACCGGACGATGATCGCCTGGACGGTCGACTTCGCGAGTCGACTCTTCGAGCTCTATCCCGACAGCCCCAATCCGCTCGCTGAGCCGGCCGTGGTTTTGGTCGATGAGGTGGACCTCCATCTCCACCCGAAGTGGCAACGCCAATTACGGAGCCACCTAACCGAGCGTTTTCCGCGCACACAATTCGTAGTGACGGCGCACAGCCCGCTCGTGGTCCAGGCGTCGGAGAACGAAAACCTCGTGGTGTTGCGGCGCGAAGGCGACCACGTCGTAATCGACAACGACGTCGAAACCGTTCGGGGCTGGAGGATCGATCAAGTTCTGACCAGCGACCTGTTCGGACTCGAAACGGCCAGACCGCCGGAATACGACGGCGTGATCTCACGGCGCAATGAGCTCCTGACCCGGGGCGGCCCTCTCCGCGGTCAGGATGAACGAGACCTTGAGAGCCTCGAAGCGCGCATCGTGAGCCTACCCGCTGGAGAGAACGCCGAAGACCAACGAGCCATGGACGTAATCCGCCGGGCCGCCGCCAAACTTCAACAGAGGGGATGATGATTCGGGTGCGCAAACCCGTGGAGCCGCCGGAGATCCTCGCCGGCAAGGGCGAAGCGGAAGATCTGGGCAACCGCACCCGCTACGAGGGAGATTCCGCTCCTTTCGACAGCGGCGCCGTGGTCTTTTCATTTGCCAAGTCCATCTACGGTCACCGCTCCGTCAAGAAGGCTCTGATCACGGCCCAGCACGGAAAGTGCGCTTTCTGCGAATCGAAGATTCAGCACATCGCCTATGGCGACGTCGAGCACTTTCGGCCGAAAGCAGGCTACCGCCAACGCGAGGACGACCCGCTGGGGCGGCCCGGCTACTACTGGCTGGCCTATGACTGGGGCAATCTCTATCTTGGCTGCCAGCTCTGCAATCAGCGATACAAGAAGAACCTTTTCCCTTTGATCGACGACCGCCTTCGGTGTCGCAATCACCTGGGCGACCTCACCCGGGAACAACCCTCGTTCGTTGATCCAGGAGGTGCGGACGACCCGCAGAGTCACATCGAATTCGCGGCAGAACAACCACGGGCGCGCAACGGGAGTCAAGTGGGCGCCGCGACGATTCAGGCTCTCGGCCTGGGGCGCGAGGAGCTGCGGGAGAGACGCTTCGATCGCTATCGCATGCTAGCGGCGCTCAAGAACATTACCCAACTGCTCCCTGACGAGGAAGAAGGACGCGAAGCGGCGCTGATCCTTGCCGACTCCGTGGAAGACCGCGCCGAGTACGCCTCCATGGCGCGATCTCTGATGGCACGGGCCTAAAACTTCGCTCCGCGTACGGCAAGCAGCCCTCGCGCAGGCTTTCGGCGAGCAGGGCCGGGAGAACTATTCCCGCGTCGATGCCGCAGGCGCCGGGCGCAGCTCCAGGTCCCCCGCCGCGACGGCGTAGATCACGCTGCTCCAGGTGGCGACGACCTGATCGAGATCTTTGGGGTCGATCTTGTCGATCGTGTCGTTGGCGCTGTGGTGGAGGTCGAAATAGGTGGTTCCATCCTGGTTGAACGCGATCACCGGGACGTTGGCCGAGGCGAGCGGCGAGAGGTCGGCGCCGCCGCCCGAATCGTTGGCGGCATCGAAAGCCGCCCCGAGCGGTTTGGCGATCTCGGCGATGTTCGCGAACGCCGGCAGCGCGGCCGGGGCGATGCGGGTCTTGATCTGATAGACCCGGCCGGAGCCGAAATCGGCTTCGGCGGAGGCGACATGGCGCGGCAGCTCGGCCGCGTGCGCCGCGGCGTAGGCCTTTGCTCCCGACAGGCCGAACTCTTCATTGGCGAACAGGATGACGCGGATCGTCCGCCGCGGACGCTCCGCTGCGGAGAGTTGGCCGATCCGGCGCGCGGTCTCGATTACGATGCCGCAGCCCGCGCCGTCGTCGATCGCCCCGGTACCGAGGTCCCAGGAGTCGAGGTGGGCGCCGAGGACGATGAATTCCTCCTTCGCCGTGCCCGCGTCGCGCCCCGGGATTTCGCCGATCACGTTGGCCGAGGGGGCGTTGGGAAAGCTCTTGGTTTCCAGCTCCAGGCGGAAGCGCACGGGCTGGCCCGAAGCCAGCTCCGCTTCGAGCAGATCGGAATCGGGGCCGGAGAGCGCGGCGGCGGGGACGGTGGTCTCCCCCTCGACGAGCCGCATCGAGCCGGTGTGCGGCAGGCGGTTCGAGTCGGTGCCGACCGAGCGGATCAGCAGGCCGACCGCGCCGCGCTTGGCCGCTTCGGCCGCTCCCACTCCCCGCACCCCCACCGCGGCGCCGTAACCGGAACCGTCGGACTTGCGCTCCATCCGATTGCCGACGAACAGGATCTTGCCTTTCGCCTGGGCCGGATCGAGCTTTTTCAGCTCGTCGAGGTTCTTGACCCCGAGCACCTCCGCTTCGACGCCTCCCGCCGGGCTCGCGACGCTGCCGCCGAGCGCCGTGAGCGCCACCGGCTGCGGCCAGGGAGAGAGGATCGCGCCGGCGTTCCTCCCCCGCTCCCAGTGCGGCACCTCGACGGGCTCGGCACGGACGTTCTGAAATCCGAGCGCCGTGAGCTTCTTCTTCGCCCATTCGACCGCGCGCGGATCGCCGGCCGAGCCGGCCGACCGCGGCCCGACCTCGAAAGTCAGGGAGCGGACGATCTCGAAGCTCATTGTGCCGGCGAGCGCCTCGCTGCGAAGCTTGGCTGCGACTTTTGCGACCGCCGGGTCGACCGCGGACGACGGACCCGCCGGAGCGGGCTCCGCGGCGAAACCGCAGGAGCCGGACAGGAAAGCCGAGACGGCAACCGCCAGAGCGCTCGGAATGCGGCGAACGTGTGCCATCACGGAGGCCTCCTTAAAGTCGGTTGGGGAAACTGCGCGGCTCAGAACGACGCGGCGGGTGCCGCGCGCGACAGATCGCGCAGCGCCGCCCGCCATTCGGCGAGCGCCCGCTCGAAGACCTCGCGCGCCGCGGCGGCGCGGTGCTCCAGATCTTCGGCCGCGGCGCGGACCTTTTGCCGCTCCCAGCGCAACAGGTCGGCGATCGCTTTGTCGAGCGCCGCGTGGGCCTCGGCGATCCGGCTTCCCTGCTCGACGCGAACCGAAGCGACCCGCCGGGCGAGGCGCTCGCGGGCGCTCGCGTACTGCACGGCGGCCTTGGCGCGCAGGATCTGCAGGTCCGAAGCGCGGCGCAGCCCCTGGGCGAGGCCGAGCTTCTCCAGGCCCCAGATCAGCCATTTCGCGGGATCGACGTGCCAGGCGCGGATGCCGTTTCGATAGTCGAACGGAAAAGCGTGGTGGTAGTTGTGGTACCCCTCGCCGAACGCCAGAACCGCCATCACGCCGCTGTCGCGGGCGGAGACCTCGCGGTTGTAGGGCCGACGGCCCAGCATGTGGCAGGCGCTGTTGATCAGGAACGTGCCGTGGTGGGAGACCACGATGCGCAGGACGACGCCGATGATCATGCAGCCGAGCAGCCGCCCGGTCGCGAGGCCCACGAGCGCCGGAATGCCGACCGCCACCGAGATCGCGATCCACTTGTACCAGCGCCGTTGCCAGGCGATCAGCGGATCGGACACCAGGTCGCGGACGATCGAATCGATGTGCTCTTCGGTGTCGAAGAAGACCCAGCCGACGTGCGCCCACCAGAAACCCTTCTGGATGTTGTAGGGGTCCTGCTCGTCGTCGGTATGGTCGTGGTGGAGCCGGTGGTCCGCCGCCCATTCGAGCACCGAGTTCTGGAACGTCGCGGCGCCGAAGATCAGGTAGAACAGCTTGACCGGCAAGACCGTCTCGTAGGTCTTGTGCGACCAGAGCCGGTGATAGCCGCCGGTGATCGACATTCCCCCGGCGATCCAGAGGCCGAAGAAGGTCAGCCACTCGGGCCAGCCGAAACCGCGGGTCGCGAGATACCAGGGCACGGCGACCGTGGCGGCAAGGAAGGTGCCGAGGACGAAAACGAGGTTGGTCCAGTTGATCCGGGTGGTGGGGGCAGGCGCGGACACTTCCGTCACGATGGAAGACTCTCCTAGGGGCTGTCAGAGGCTACCGGCTGGTGGCGGGACAAGGATAACAGGAAAGGACGGAATCCCACCCTATTCAGGAAACCGAATAGAGTCCGGCGCCAGATGACCCCGATTCCCGAGGCGGAACGACCGGCCGGCGCGCGCCTCGCCCTGTTGACCGCTCTCGCGCTGGTCGCGTTCGCCGGCAATTCCCTCCTCTGCCGCGCCGCGCTGCGCGCGCCGGGGTTCGATCCCGCGCGGTTCACCGCCGTCCGCCTGATCTCGGGCGCGGTCGCTCTCGCCCTGATCACCCGGCCGCGCAACCGGATCCACGCCGGGGCGGGAAGCTGGCCGGCCGCCATCGCGCTCTTCGTCTACGCCGCGGCGTTCTCCTGGGCCTACCTCCGCCTCACCGCCGGGACCGGCGCTTTGCTGCTGTTCGGAGCGGTGCAGGCGACGATGAACCTGGCCGGCTGGCGCTCCGGCGAGCGGCTCGGTCTACGCCAATTTGCCGGTTTGGGCCTGGCCTTCGTCGGCCTCGGCGTCCTGGTCGCCCCGGGTCTCGCGGCGCCTCCCCTCGGCGGGGCGATCCTGATGCTCGGCGCGGGGGTCGCCTGGGGGATCTATTCCTTGCGCGGACGCGGCAGCCGCGACCCGCTCGGCGAGACCGCGGCGAACTTCCTCCGGGCGGCGTTGCTCGGGGCGGGGATGCTACTCGTCGTCCTGCTCGCCGATCGGACGATCGCGATCGATCGCAACCAGTTCCTGCCGCTCGTCTATGCGGCGGTCTCGGGCGCGCTCGCCTCGGGCGTCGGCTACGCGATCTGGTACACCGCGCTGCGCGGCTTAACCGCCACCCGCGCCGCGCTCGTGCAACTCGCCGTTCCCCCGCTCGCCGCCCTCGGCGGCATCCTCCTGCTCGGCGAGGCGCCGACGTTGCGCCTGGCCGGAGCCACGCTCCTGATCCTCGGCGGGATCGCGCTCGGGGTGCTCGGACGGAAAGCGGCGGCGTAGACTTCTACCGCTTACGACTTCGGAGAAGACACCCATGAAGAGCGTTTCGATCTGCCTGCTCGCCGTTTGGCTTCCGGGGCTCGGAGTCGTCCTCGCGGCACCCGCGCCCGATCCGCAAGCCGGCGGCTCCAAGGAGCGCGCCCAGGTCGAAGCCGCCGTCCAAGCGTACGCGGCGGCGATCCGCGGCAAGGCCGAAACCCTGGCGAACCTGTTCGCCGCGGACGGCGAGCTGATCCAACCGGGGCTCGACCCTCTCGTCGGCCCCGAGGCGATCCGCACCTTCCTGGCGCCGTTCGCGGCCCGGGTGAAGATCGAAGAGGCCACGATGACCTCTCGCGCGATCGACCTCTACGGCGACGAGGCGTACGTCTGGGGCGACTACAGCCAAACCGTCGCGGTCGGCGGCGAGAAGCCCGCCGCGAAGTTCACCGGCCGTTTCGTCGCCCAATGGCATCGCACGGCCGGCGCCTGGAAATTGCGGCGCATGCTGGTGCAGCCGGCTCCCGCGAGCTGACCGCGGAAAGTCATTCGTTCCCGTTCGTAGGGGTGGAGCTTGCCTCCACCCGGGGGCAGGCAAGCTGCCCCCTACTCAGGCACGGTCTAACCCTCAGTCCCGCCGTAACGCCACCAGCGGATCGAGCCGGCTCGCCCGGCGGGCCGGCACGAAGCTCGCGAGCAGGGCCACCGCCCCGAGCGCCGTGGCGCCGAGCGCGAAGACGAGCGGATCGCGCACGCTGATGCCGTAGACCAGGCTTTCGAGATAGCGGGTGAGCGCGAACGAGCCGGCCAGGCCGAGCGCCAGGCCGACGAGTACGGGCGCGCCGCCCTGTTTGAGAACGAGCCCGGTCACCTCGCGCGCGTTCGCCCCGAGCGCCATCCGCACGCCGATCTCCCGCGTGCGCTGCTCGACCAGGAACGAAAGCACGCCGTAGATGCCGATCGCCGACAGCGCGAGCGCCGCGAGCGCCAGAATCCCGAGCAGCGCGGCGTTCCACGAGTCGCTGCCGACCGAGCGGCGAAGCACCTCGCGCATCGTCAGCACGTTGGTGACCGGCAGCTCCGGATCGACCGACCAGATCGCCTTGGCGACCGGTTCGGAGAGCGCGCCCGGCGAGCCCGCGGCACGGACCACGAACGATGCGGGAAGGAGCCGGACGAGCAGGGTGAGGAGCCCCGGCGGCACCTGCCCCACCGCGATGTAGGCGACCGGCGGCGGATCCTGCTGTAGGCCGATTTCGCGTACGTCGCCGACGATTCCGACGATCGGCCGCGGCCGGAGATCGGACAGCTCCGGCACTTTGGGCGAGCCCATGATCAGCCGCCGACCGAGCGCGTCCCCCTTCGGCCAGATCGATTTTGCCGCGGCCTGGTTCAAGATCACGACCGGCGCGGCGGTCGAGCGGTCGCCGGAATTGAACCCCCGGCCGCGCAGGATCGGAATGCCCATCGTGGCGAAGTACCCTTCGGTCACGAACCGGACCTGCGGGTCGATGCTGCCGTCCGGAGCGTTCGGATCGCGCCCTTCGACCGCGAAGAGCATGTCCGGCCCTCCTTCGAGCGGCAGGCTGCTGGTGAACGCCGCGCCGCGCACCCCGGGGAGCGCGGCCGCCCGCTCGGAGATCGCCTGGGCGAAGCGTTCGAGCGCGGCCGGGTTGCCGTAACGCCCTTCCGGCAACGAAACTTTCTGGGTGAGGAGGCCGTCGGGCTCAAATCCAGGGTTCGTGCCGAGCATGCCGACGAAGCTCTTGGCGAGCAGGCTCGCGCCGACCAACAGGACGAGAGCGAGCGCCACCTCCCCCACCACCAGCAGGCGGCGCGCGAACAGCCCCTTCTTGCCCAAGGTGACCCGGCCGGCGCCTTCGCGCAGGGGATCCGCGACCTGGGAGCGCAGCACCTGAAGCGCCGGGGCGAGACCGAACAGGAGGCCCGCGAGCAGCGACAGGCCAAGCGCAAAGGAGAGCACGGTGCCGTTCACCTCGATCGGGGTGAGCGGGTTGAGCGGCACCGGCGAGAGCGCGAGGAGTGGCCGGATGGCCAGAGCGCCCAAGGCCACGCCGAGCGCGCCGCCCAAGAACGCCAGCAGCAGGCTTTCGGTGAGCAGCTGGCGCGCGATGCGGCGCGCCCCGGCGCCGAGCGCGGAGCGGATCGCGAGCTCCCTCTGCCGGGCGGCGCCGCGGGCGAGCTGGAGGTTCGCGATGTTGACGCAGGCGATCAGCAGAACGCAGCCGACCGCGCCGAGCAGGATCAAGAGCGCCGGGCGGACGTCGCGGCCCAACCGTTCCTGCAGGCTCTGCACGGTCGCCGTCTCGTCGTTCCCAAACGGCAGTTCGGGAAAGCGCTTCCGGAGCGACTTGGCGAGCAGCGGTGCCTCGGCGACCGCCGACTGGAGGGATTTGCCCGGAGCGAGCCGGCCGATCAGGCGCAGATAGTTCGCGGCTTCGTTCGCCGCCGGGTTCGCCTGGAGCGGCGTCCAAAGCTCGGCGGTGGCCGGATAGCGGAAGCCGGGCGGCATGATCCCCACCACCGTATAGGCCTCGCCGTTGAGGTCGATCGTCTTGCCGACCATCTTCGGATCGGCAGCCCACCGGCTGTGCCATAGGGCGTCGGATAGGACCGCGGCGCGCGGGCCGCCCGGTGCGTCCTCCTCGGCGACGAACGAACGTCCGTGCGCGGGCTCGACCCGGAGCACCTGGAAGAACCCCCGCGAGACGCGCGAGCCGACGATTCGTTCCGGCTTGCCGTCGCCGGTCAGATTGAAGCCCGAGCCGATGTCGTCGTAGACCGCGAGGCCGGCGAACGCTTTGCTGTTCTCCTGCCAATGGAAAAAGCGGGTCGGCGAGACCGACGGCACGGTACCTTGAGGAAACTTGCGCAGCACTTCGGCGAGCCGATCGGGCTCGGGAAACGGCGGCGGCGCGAGCAGGATACCGTTGGCGACCGAAAAGATCGCCGTGTTGGCGCCGATCGCCAGAGCGAGCGTAAGCACCGCGGCGGTGGCGAATCCAGGGCTCTTGGCCAGCAGCCGGAGCGCGTATTTGAGATCGTCGAGGAGCGAGCGCATCGTTCAGACCCTCCCGAAAGGCGTCGTTCGTTCCTACGCCGGGCCGGGGGGATCTGTTTCAGCTCATGGCGCGAACCGGCGCGGGACGTACCCTTCGAGCGCGCGGGCCGAAAGCCCCGGCTTCTTCACTTCGACCGCGAGATTCTGCCAACTGTCGCCGCTTCCTTCCGGCGGATAGAACGTGAGCAGGTATTGGCTGCGCAGCTCGGCGAGGATGCGGCGATAGACCGCGGACAGATCGTCGGTCGCACCCGGATCGGCGCCCAGGCTCGCATCGAGGAAGATCGCGTCGCCGCCCGTTGCCCGGGCGAGCCGTTCGAGCTTCTCGCCCAGCGGCTCGCGCAGCAGCGAGCCGGCCTTCCGCGCCGAGACGCTCGACGAGAGGATCAAATAAACCGGCACGCGGCTCGCGCGCGCCGCGCGCAGGCACTCGCCGTACGAGGTCGGATCCTCCTCCCCGACGCCGTCGGAGTAGACGACCAGAGCTTTCCGACCGGCGACGCCGCCCAGCTCGCGCAGGGCATAGACCACGGCGCTCCAGAGCGCCGTGCCGCCGTCCGCGCGGAGCCCGGAAAGGGCCTCGGCAACCGCGCGCAAATCGCGCGTCGGGTGCGCCAGCAGTCGCGGCGTGCTGTCGAAATCGACCAACAGCGCCCGATCGCGCGGGGCGAGCGCGCCGAGCAGCAGGGTGCGCGCCGCCCTTTCAACACGCGGGAGCTTCAAGAACATGCTGGCGGAGGAATCGACCGCGAGCGCCAGAGTGAGCGGCAGGTCGCCCGTGTCGCCGAAACCCGAGATCTCTTGCGGCACGCCGTTCCTCTTCAGGCGGAAATCTTCGCGCAACAGGCCGCGCACCGGGTGACCGGCGCGATCGGTGACCACCACCGGCACCTCGACCAGGCGAACGTCCACCCGCTCGCCCGCCGCGCCCGCGTTCATCAGCACCGCGTCGTCGACCACCGTGCCGTCCGCAAGCCGCGCGGCGACGCGCAGAAAGCCGACCGGCCCGCCGCGGGGCACCGGCACCGCCCGCTTGAACGGCGGTTTGTAGGCGGTCGCCGCCAGCTCGTCGTTCCAGAAGAACTCGACCCGATCGAGCCGCGCCTCGGGCGCCATCCGCACCTCCGCCTCGACCTCGACCGGCCCTTCGGCCTTGCCCGGCGTCGGCCGAAGGATTCTCACCGCGAGGCCGTTCTTCGGACGGCGGGCGGCGGGAGACGCCGCGCCGGCCGGCGCCGCTTCGACCTCCGCGACCTCCGGAGCCGAGGCCTCCGGTCGTTCGATCAACGACGCGCCGAGCAGCCCGGTTCCAGGATCGTCGGCGATCAGCACGCCGCCCCCCGCGTCGCCGGGCGCCAAAGGCCAGCTCGCGATCCGCACGGCCGAGGGACTCTCGGGAGCTTCCGCGACGGGAGCGTCGGCGGACGGCGCGAGCGCTTCGGGCGCCGCGTACAGATCGGTGAGGCGGGTGAAACGAAGATTCGGGGCGGCCGGGATCGCCTCGATCCGCGCTTCGATCCGGGCCGGTAGCGCCGCGGCTTCGGGGGCTCCTGTGGCTCCGCTGGCTCCAGACGGTCCCGCCGGGATCTCCTCGGCCCGCAGATCGAAATCGATGTCGAGATCCTCGCCCGCGAGCAACGCCCGGCCGCGCGCGGCCGCCACCTCGGCCGGCACTCCCGCGCCGATCCGCGCCGGGGCGCGCACGCTGCGCGTGGCCTTCTTCGACCGCACCTCGATCGCCGCCGAGCCGCCGGCCGCAAGCGCCGGACCGTCCCAGGAGAGCCAACGCCGCCGTCCGAGCGAGGCGACGAGTCCCTCGACCTCGGCCCGTGTGGCGGCAAACGCTCCGCCCGTCTGCTCGGCAACCCGGCGCAGCGGCGCTATCGGATCGGCGAGCGAAGGGAGCGGCACCGCCGGTTCGATCGGACGAATCGGCACGGGCAGGGTCACGCGGCCGCCGACGATCCCTTGCGCCGGCGCGAGGAGGCCCCAACGGCGGGGATCGGGCAGCTTCTCGTCGCCCAGCCGGAGCGCAAAGACGGTCCAGCCCAGCTCGGCCGCGGCGGCCGCCGTCGCTCGCGACGCCCGGTCGAGCGGCGGGGCGCCAGCCCTTCGGACGCCGTACGCGGGCGCCGGATCGAGATCGTAGCCGTCGCTCACCAGGAGGATCACCCGCGGTTCGGTGCGCTCCGGCCCTGACCCGGAACTCCCGGACGGCCGCGCCAGCAGCTCCAGCCATCGATCCTGCTGGCGCAACGCGATCCGCTCTTCGGCGGCCAACGCGTCGGCGGCATCCGAGGCGGACCGATCCGCGCCGGCTCCCGGTTCCCGGGCGGCGAATCGGGCGCGGGCCTGGCGCAAATCGTCGCGTCCCTCCGCCGTGACGAACAACTGCGCGAGCGCCTCTTCGAGCGGGGCAATCGCGCGCGTCGGCGGAACCAGCTCGCGCGGCTCCGGCTCGGCCACCATCACCTCGACCTCGCCGAGGGCGGCCAGCGCGGGCAGCTGCTCGATCAGCGCATCGGCCGCAGCGCGCAAAGATTGGGTGCCGGTCGTGACCCGGTCGAAATAGAGGACGATCCGCCAGGGTCCGGCCGTTTGCGGAGAGGAGAGCTCCGCCGGCGGGCGCGGCGCACCGTCGACGAGAAGCTCGAGATCCGCGAGCGTGAGGTCTTCGACCGGGCGGCCCTTGGCATCGACGATGTCGATCGGCACGGCGAAACGCGCCGAAGGCGGCTCGGCCGCAGGAAGCTGGGCGAAAACCGGGGCGGCAAAAAGGAGGGAGAGGACAAGAAAACCGGCGGACCACATCGCAGGCGATTCTACCGCGCGGGCATGGTATTCTGCGGCCTCACCCCAAAAGGAGATCCCGATGAAAAAGTCCGCGCTGTTCTTAGGCGCCTTGTGCGCCCTCGCCTTCGCGATTCCCTCCGTCGCCGCCGCAAAGAATGCCACCGTGACCGTGGCGAATCAGAGCGAATGGGAGATCCATCAGTTCTTCCTGTCCCCTGCCGATACCGACAAATGGGGCGCGGACCAGCTCGACGAGAACGTCATCGGCAAGGGCGAGTCTTTCAAGCTGACCGATATTCCCTGCGATACCTACGACGTCAAGCTGGTCGACGAAGATGGTGACGAGTGCGTCGTGGAAGCGGTCGACATCTGCGGCGGAAAAGGGACCTGGACGATCACCAGCAAGGCCCTCGTCCAGTGCCAGGCTGAGTCGGCAGACGACGACGACAGCGAGTAGAGTCACCCGAAGCGGTACGTCGGGCGGCACCAAAAACGAACCGGCGCTCCGATCTTTCGGGACGCCGGTTTCGTTTTAGGGGGTTCCAAACATCACGACGCGCCGTTGAGCCCGCGCAACGCGTCGAACGCGTACCAGAGGCCGAACAGAATTCCCGAGACGCCGAAGATCGGCACCCAGCGCAGGAGCAGGCGCGAAAGCGGCCCGCGGGCCAGGGCGTAGCCGAACGCGGAAGAGACGAGCGCCATCGAGACCGCCGTCGCCGCGGCGAAGAGAAACAGGGCGAGAACCCCTTCGCCGCGACTCGCGACCGCCCCGACGAGCAAGACGCCGACCGCAGCCGACCCCCCTACTCCATGCACCATGCCGATCCCGAACGCGGCGAGCGGCGAGCGGCCGAGCGTCTCGGCATGCCGATGGCGGTGGGCCTGCTTCGAGGCGTGATCCTCCGCCGCGCGTAGCTCGTGAACGTGAGGATGCGCATGGGTCTGCCCTTCGTGCTCGTGCGCATGGGCATGAAACGCCCCGCGGCGCCACCGCACCAAGAGCCGCACCGCCAGGGCGACGATCACAATCCCGATCACGATTTCCGCTCCGGCTTGGACCGCCTCCGGCAGGTAGCGACGAAAGAGGATCACCGGCAGGCCGAAAGCGAACAGGGTGGTCGCGTGGCCCAGGCCCCACGAAAGTCCGAGCCAACTGGCCCGGCGGGTGCCTTGGCGGCGGTCGGACAGGACCAGCGTCGAGACCGCCGTCAGATGATCGGGATCGGTCGCATGGCGCAGACCCAGGAGGACCGCCACCAGCAGCGCCATCGCTCCGGAGGCGTGCTGTCCCACGAGCCAGTCGTCGATGCCGAACATGAGCGTTCCGTCTCCCCCGTTGCGGCCCGGCTCGCCTGGCTGATTTCAGAAAAACCGGACGGAGAGCATTCTACCTCCTCCGCCCGGTTCCGATCCGTCAGGCGCCTTCGATCGCTGCCTCCACCGGCGCGGTCCCGGACCCATACCAATCCACCCGCCGCGTGATCAGCATCACCAGCGCGAGGATCAGGAACAGCCCCACCGAGCCGAGCAGCAGCGCGTAATCCTCCGCC
Source organism: Thermoanaerobaculia bacterium (assembly GCA_035995205.1). Classification (GTDB taxonomy): domain Bacteria; phylum Acidobacteriota; class Thermoanaerobaculia; order Multivoradales; family UBA5704; genus DASYKS01. Next base: position 59,448 of record DASYKS010000032.1, on the reverse strand, counting down.
TGGAGCAGGACGTAGAGGTAGGCGTAGAGAAGACCGAGCACGCCGCCAAAGACGGCCGCTCGTTTCTTGCCTCGCAGTACCGCCGCGGCGTACGCCCCCAGCAGGGTCACGGTGGCGCCGGCCGCGATCAGATAGGCAATCCCGAACGCGAGCTGCTCGGCGATCGAAAGGAGCAGCACGTAGAACAGGCAGAGCGCCGAGCCCACCATCAGGTACTGGACCGGATGAACCCGGATCGGCTGGAACAGCTCGAACAGGAAAAAGGTCACGAACGTGAGCACCAGGAACAGTGCGCCGTATTTCACCGACCGTTCGGTCTGCTGGTAGACGTCGACCGGCTGGACGAAATCGACCCCGAACGCCGAGCCGTTGATCGCCGTGGCAAGGCTGCCGGTCTGCACCGAAGACCAGCTCTGCGGGAAGCTTCGGCCGTAGTACGAGACGTTCCAGGTCGCGTTGAATCCGTCCTTGCCCACCCGCCGCGATTCAGGGAGAAATGCGCCGGAAAAGCTCGGGCTCCGCCAGGAGGAGCGCAAAGCCAAACGGGTCTGGCGACCGAACGGCAACAGGCTGAGACCGCTCGAACCCGCCAGGCTGACACTGAAAGAGAACGGAATGCGCCCCCCCGCCGCGGGCTTACCCGCCGCCGACTTTTCCGCTGCGACATCGAGCCGGAGCGGCGCCCGGAGCCCAGCCGTCCAGAGGCTCGGATCGACCACGCCGGGCGAGAACGGCACCCGCTGCCCCTGCCAGTCGAGATCCACCCGGCCGCGGATGCCGCGCAGGTCGGGAATGCCGACGCCAAGGGAGGCGCGTTCCCAATGGATCTTGCCGATCGGCCCCGCGCCGACGGCCGCGTCGCGCGCCATCTCGTCGAACTTCGGCGGCGCAAACGTGCCCTGAAGGCGCAGATCGGTCCGATAGACCACGACGTCGAAGATCCCGCGCGAACGCACTTCCGGCGTCACCGGCCCGTCGACCGCCAGCGTCTCGGGCAGGAAGTGAGCGATCTTCTCGCACGGTTGAAAGGAGGTGACCACCTGCCCGTTTGCCGCCGTCGTCTGGACTTCGCAAAGCGATTCGTAGGGAATCGACAGGACCGGTCCGGCCACCGTCTGCGCGGCTCCCCAGACCGCCGCAAGCTCCTGCTCGACCGAGAGTTGCCTCTGTTGGCGTTCAGCGACCAAGCCGCCGACCATGCCGAGTGGAATCAGGAGCAACAACACCAGAATCCCCACCCCCATCACCTTGACCAGCTTCGAATCGCGCCACCTCCGCGGCCGTTCCGTTTCGAACATCGCTCCGTCCCTCCCAAGATGCGCCCGGCTTGCCTGTCGGGCGAAACGTTCGAGAGACATTCGATCGCGCCGCCGGGGACTCGGCACGGCCGCGGCAAGGCGGGAGCGAGGAAGATCGTGGCGGAATTGTGGCGAGAATCGAAGCGGCGGGAGCGCTGGGCTAAAGTCCCTGCCATGACGCCACAGACGGGAGCCCGGATCGCGCTGGTCGAGGACGAGGAAGGGGTGCGCGAGACGATGCGCACGGCGCTCGCCCGCGAGGGGTACCGGGTGGAGCCGTACGCCGACGGCCTTGCGGCCTGGCAGTCGTTCGAGCGCGCGCTGCCCGATCTCGCGATCCTCGACATCCTTCTCCCCGGCCTCGACGGGCGCGAGCTCTGCCGCCGCCTGCGCGTGCTGTCCGAGCGGCTGCCGATCCTGTTCGTCACCTCGCGCGACGAGGAGTTCGACCGCGTGCTCGGGCTGGAGCTGGGCGCCGACGACTACCTGTGCAAGCCGTTCTCGATTCGCGAGCTGGCCGCCCGGGTGAAAGTGTTGCTCCGCCGCGCCGCGCTCGCCGCGGAACCGGAGGAGCCCGAGCAGCTGCTCCACGTCGGCCCCCTGACGCTCGATCCGAAACGCTACCGCGCCCGCTCGGGCGGGAAGCCGCTCGATCTCACGGTGACCGAGTTCACCCTGCTCCAGGCGCTCGCCCGCCACCCGGGCCACGTGAAAACGCGCGCCCAATTGATGCAGGACGGCTACCCCTACGACGCCTACGTCAGCGAGCGGACGATCGACAGCCACATCAAGCGCCTGCGGAAAAAGCTCGCGGAAGCCGACCCGGGCGGAGCGGAGGCGATCGAAACCGTCTACGGCCTCGGCTATCGCCTGCGAGAACCGGAGTGATGCGCCCCTCCCTGCCATTCCGCCTCTCGACCCGCCTGTTCCTGTCGAACCTTCTGCTCGTCTTCCTGCCGGTGTCCGGGCTGTTCTACCTCGATCTCTACGAACGCGAGCTGCTCACTCAGCAGGAGAAGGGAATGGTCCAGCAAGGCCGTCTGCTCGCCGCCGCGCTCGGCGGGCGCGAGACCCTGACGGCCGAAGACGCCGCGGCGCTGCTCGCCCGGCTCGAAGCGCGCACCGAAAGCCGTCTGCGCATCTACGGCGCGGGAGGCCTACCGCTCGCGGATTCGAGCCGAACCGCGCCGTCCCCGCCGACGCCAATTGCCGACCCCAGATATTTGGCCGACCCCGGCGAGGAAGCGGCGCGAGCCTCCCCGGAGCGCCGCAGTCCGATCTACCGCCTGGGCGCCGCGCTGTTTCGTTTCTTCGAGCCGCTGCTCGCGGGGCGCGAGGAGTCGGGCAACGTACGCAGCGGCCCGCGCAAGAGCGGCCTGCCATCGGCGCTCGCCGCCGCTCTTTCCGGCCGTTACGGCGGCGGCGTCGAACGCTCCCCCGGCCAACGGTCGCTCACCCTGCACAGCGCGATCCCCGTTCTGGGAACCCGAGGAAGCGGCGAAGTCATCGGCGCCGTGGTCGTCACCCAATCGACCGTCCGCGTGCTTCGGTCGCTCTACGCCGTGCGACTGCGGATCTTCGAGATCCTGCTCGCCTCGATCGGCGCGGCGGTCCTCCTCTCCCTATTGCTCGCAACGACGATCAGCCGGCCGCTCGCCCGGCTTTCGGCCCAAGCCGTTGACCTGGTCGACCGGCGAGGTCGGCTGCGCGGACGCTTCAAGGGCCTGAAACGCCGGGACGAGATAGGAGAGCTGGCACGCGCGCTCGAAGCGCTCACCGCCCGGCTGGAAGGGCACCTCGGTTTTATCGAATCGTTCGCCGCCGACGTGGCCCACGAATTCAAGAACCCGCTCGCGGCGATCCGCAACGCGATCGAGCTGCTCGACGGAGAAGGCTCCGAACAAGAGCACCGCCGCCTCTCCGACTTGGCGCTCGCCGAAATCTCACGCCTCGAACGCCTGCTCGGGAGCGTCGGAGAGATCACCGCGATCGACGCCCGTCTCGAAGCCGAACCGACCCAGAGAGTCGCGCTTCGCGATCTCATCTCCAGGCTCGTCGCGGGCTTCAAGCTCCGCCACCCTACGCTCCGCTTCGAGCTGGAAGCGCCGGAAGAAAAACTCTGGACCCGCGCGAGCCCCGACCGCCTCGCCCAGTTGTTCGAAAACCTGCTCGACAACGCCGCGAGCTTCTCCCCCCCAGACGCCCGGATCGCGCTGCGCCTTCGCTCAACCGAAACCCAAGTCGGAGTAGAGATCTCCGATCAAGGCCCCGGAATCCCCCCCGCCGATCGCGAGCGAGTCTTCGAGCGCTTCTTCTCTTCTCGCTCCGAAGGAAGAACCACCAGCCCCCACGCCGGATTGGGCCTCGCGATCGTCCGAGCGATCGTCGAAGGCTACGGCGGAAACGTCCGCGCAGCGAGCGGGCGGCTGGGCGGGGCGACGATCGAGGTCCGGCTGCCAAGAGAATAGCCAGTACGGGTTTGACGTAAAGACGCCCCAGTACCCAACCACGATCCTCGTCGGGTGCTGGCCGTCGGGGCGTCTCCCCCCGCGGGGGGCATCCCTTCCTTGACGCCCGAAGCCGCGCCACCTACACTCGCCGCAGTTTTTTCAGCGACAGGAGGATGCGCATGGGGCCGACGCTGCGACGACGGGACCTGCTGGCCATGGGTTTGGTCACAGGGGTGGGCGACCCGGGCGCGATGCTCCGTTTCCTCTGCCCTCCAGATGGCGAGCCGCCCGATCTCGCGACGCCGAGCCCCTCCGCGCGACCGTTCATCACTCCTCTCTACGTGCCGCCCGTGCTCCAGCCCGTGGACGCGCTCGATCCTCCGCCGGATCCGCGTGCACATCAACGCTACGGGGACTTCACGCCGAAAAAGCTCTACGAGACGTTCGAGCAGGAGTTCGTTTGGCAGTACCACGTCGACGAGCCCTACGCGAGCGGGAGTCTCTCGTGGGGGTTCAACGGCGCCACGCCCGGACCCGTGATCCACGCGCGCTACGGCGAGCCCATCCTCGTGCGGCGCCACAACCAACTGCCGCCCGTCGGGGTGTCCCAGGTGAGCTTCGCGCTCCCCTCCACCACCCAGCACCTCCACAATGGCCATACCGCGTCCGAGAGCGACGGCGAGCCGCAGGATTGGATCGACACGGGCGAGTTTTGGGACCACCACTATGCGAACTATCCGTCGGGCAACGATCCGCGCCAGAAGCTGACGACGCTCTGGTACCACGACCACCGCATGGACTTCACCGCGACCAACGTCTACGCGGGCCTCGACGGTTTCTATCTTCTTTTCGACGAGGAGGACTCGGGCGACGAGAACGATCAGAATCCGCGGGCGTGGCGTCTCCCCTCGGGCAAATACGACGTGCCGCTCATCCTCCACGACGTGATGTTTCAGGCCAATGGCCAGGTGCGTTGGAATCCGTTCAACACCGACGGCATCCTGGGCGACCGCTTCACCGTCAACCGTAGGATCCAGCCGTTCTTCCAAGTCGAGCAACGCAAGTACCGCTTCCGGATCATCAACGGCGGTCCTTCCCGCTTCTACCAGCTGTTCCTGTCGACGGGTGAGCCGTTCGTGGTGGTGACGGGAGACGGCAACTTTCTCCCCGAGCCGATCGAGGCGACGAGCCTCTACCTCTCGGTCGCGCAGCGGGTCGACGTCATTCTCGACTTCTCGAAGCACGCGGTGGGCGACACGCTCACGATGGTCAATCGGCTCGAACAGACGAATGGCAAGGGGCCGTCGGGCCGAAAGCTCGACCCTGGAGACGGCATCCTGCAGTTCCAGGTCGTCGCGTGCCCGGATGGCGATCCGAGCTGCATTCCCGACCGCTTTCGGCCGGTGCCGCAGGTCGATCTCTCGAAGGTCCGCCAGCACCGCACCTGGAACTTCGATTACGACGGCGGACTATGGACGGTCAACGGCAAGGTGTTCGATCCCAACCGAGTCGACGCGGGGATTGAGATCGACACCGCCGAAATCTGGACTTTCCGCAACGCGGGCAACAGCTGGTCGCACCCTGTCCATTGCCACTTCGCCGAGTTCCTGATCCTGGAAATCAACGGTCGCCCGTACGCGCCGAGCTTCCTCCAGACTTCAGGTGGGCAGCGCGACCGGTTCGAATCCCTACTCGACACAGAGGACAAAGTACGGCCGCGGATCGAGACCTTCATGGGCGGGCCGCGGCGCGACGTCGCGACGCTGTTGCCCGGTGACGAGATCAAGGTCTATTTCGAGTTCCACGACTTCCTGGGCAAATACGTCATGCACTGCCACAACGTCGTTCACGAAGACCACGCGATGATGGTGCGTTGGGACATCGTGGAGCCCGGCAAGGGGTTCCTCGGCTCGCGCCCCGCCTCCAAGGTCACGGGCGAGCCTCCGGCGCCACCGCATCTCGAACCTCGGCCCGGCACGGGGACCCAGCAGCAAGACCAGGAAGACCCGAAGGGAACTGGGCGGTGACGACGATGCGCGAGCCGAACGAACCGAACGATCCGAACGAGCCCGTCCCGACCCTCACCCGCCGCGCCGCGTTGACCACCCTCGCGGTCGGCACGCTGGCACCTCTCGCATTGCGCGCCGAAGCCGGCTCCGCTGCGGTCCCCGCGTGTCGCGATCCGCGGCTCGTGCCGAACGTCGTAGTCGCGACGGACGAAGGGCGCCGCGCCTGGTTCCTGGACGATCTTCTCGCGGGTTCGAATCCGAAAGGCGGGCGGGCCGTGCTCGTCCACTTCACCTCGGAAGCGGGAGAGCGGGAGTATCCCGTGCTCGCCAGGGTGGCGCGCGTCGTCGAGCTGCTCGCCGCGAGCCTGGGTCCAAGAATGGGCGAGGACGTGGCCGTGATCTCGATTTCGACCGATGCCGAACGCTCGACGCCCCACGCGCTCGCCGAGCTTGCGCAACGTCATCGCCCCCTCACCGCGAAGAGAGGCTGGTGGTTCGTCTCCGCCGAGCCGCGCGATCTCGAGATCTTGAAGTCGAGATTCTTCGAGCACGCGCACGACCAGGACGCTCACGGCATCGCGGGAAAAGACTGCTCGCGAGGCCTCTTCCGCTACGGCAACGCGGCCCTCGGCCTCTGGGGCTCGGTGCCCGCCAAGGCAGAGCCCGAGGCGATCGCGGAACGTCTCACCTGGGTAGTGCCGCGCACGACTGCGGCCACCGCGGGAGTCTCGCGCCGCCGCGGACCCCGACCGCTTGGAGAGCTGGCGACGATCGCCCTCCTGTTCGCGCTGTCCGGCTTTTCTGCCCGTTCAGGGATCGCCCAGGGAGTCTGCTCAGGCAAAGGGCACCCGTACCCGCAGGCCCAGATGTCCGGCCAATCCCAAATGACCCGAGACAACACGACGTACGTCACCACGGGGACCAGCCTGTTCCCTAAGTCGGAGCCGTTCGTCGATCCGCCGGGGACGAACCTCCTGCCGAACGTCTACACCAACAACTTCGACTCGAACTGCGACGAGATGCCGAACACGCTCCCCTCGACGCCGACGGTCTTTTACAATCTCCACGACGGCGAGCCCACGGTGAGCTCGATCGATCGCACCTCGCCGACGACAGATCTGGAGAACCTCCTCGACCGGCTCGACGCGATCGTCGCGCGCCGCTCTCCTCCAACCGAGTCGGAGCTGCGGACGGTACGCGAAGCGCTCCAGTCGGGGATCGACATCCTGGAAGGAAACCCGATTCCGGGCCGTTCTTACAGCGGCTTTCCGCTCCTCCATTTCGACGGCCCGAACAAATACAAGAAGGTCGTCCCGATCTACGGCGCGAACGGCGAGTTGATCGGCGGCAACGTCGACATCCATCAGATCTGGTACGACAACCACATCGAATCCGACACGGCGCTTTTGGACCCGACCGAGGTGGCGGAGGTCCCTTGGACGATCACCTACACGCTCGACGTGCTCGATCGCGGCAAGGACGATTTTTCGCCCTTCGTGATGTATTACGACGCGCCGCCGGGCGGCAAGGGCGCGCCGTTCGAGCCGGGCAAGTTCGGACCGTTCAACGTCGGGATGGATCAGACGTTCTTTCCGATCGAGGAGGGGACGCGCACGGTCCTCAAGATCAAGATGGCCCCCGCCAAGTATTTCAGCCTCTCGTATACCTGGGGCTGGCGCTGGCATCCGCCGCGGATTCAGGTGCTGGAGAACTCGACCAAAATAGTGGGCGACAAGACCCTCCTCGAATGGGAGCGGAGCGTCTTCGGTGACGACCCGCGGGCGAACAAGCGCAAGGCGATCGGGATGATCGGCGACCTGGCTCCCGCCAAGGTCATGTGGCGAGCGTTCTGCGAGGCGTTGGATCGGCTCAGGCCGGGAGAGGACCCTTGGCCGGCACTCGAACGGCTCACGGAGGAAGCACGGCGCGGCTTCGAGGACTGGCAAGACCGCACTCGCCTGCCGCACGGCGTGGCGCTCGACGCGAGCGCGGACATGACCCTGTTCTACGTCAATAACACGATGTACGCCCAGTTCACGGACGGCGGGTCGATCGACTTCCCGAAGTTCCAGACCCGCGGCGCGAAATTCACCGTCGCGCTGCGCAATGGCGACTACTTCGACCATGCCTACATGAACGTCGACTTCGGCGGCGGACGTGGCTGGGAGAATCAGTTCAAGTCGTCGGTCAAGGTGGGAGGCTCGGGTTGCTGGTTCACCTTCGGGCGCAACTACGTCGCGGCGAACCTGATGACACCCGTGACCATCCACCGCGCGAAGACCCACAAGGCGCACGCGAAGCACCGAGCCGATAAGCTCGGCGCGCACCGGGTCGAGATCACCTTCAATTTCGATCCGTCGCGGCGGCTCCGCTTCTACCAATTCGATCCAACCCATCACGATGTTGCGATCATGTCGATTCATTAGCCGCGCCAGGACGGTGCGGCTCGCGGCGTTTCTTCTCGCTCTGCCCGCGCGAGCCGCGTTCTGCGAGCCTCCTTCCACGTTAGCCGCTCCCGCGATCCCCGCCGTCACGCTCCGGGACGAGCACGGGCGCGAGGTGCGGCTCGATCAGTTTCTCGCCACGACCTCGGAGCCCATCGCGCTCCAGTTCATGTTCACGAGTTGCCCCGGGGTCTGTCCGACTCTCTCCGCCACGCTCACGGCGCTCGCCACCAAGGTGCCGGACTTGCGGCGGTTGTCGATCTCGATCGATCCGGAAGTCGACACCGTCGCGCGACTCGCCGAATATGAGGAGCGCTTCGGCGTCTCGCAAGCCTGGACGTTGCTTACGGGGAGCCGCGACGACTCGATCGCCGTCCAGCAGGCGTTCGGTACCTATCGCGGCGACAAGATGCGCCACCTGCCGCTCACTTTCCTGCGCCCGAGAGGGAGCGCGAGCTGGCTCCGGTTCGAAGGATTCCCCGGCGTCGAGGCGCTCGCGGAGGCGCTCGCCGTCCGACCGGCCGACGCAACGCGCGGCCGACTTCTTTTCGAACAGGGCCAAGCGTCATCCGAGGCGCGTTCCTTGGAGGTGGCGATCCCGTCGGGGGGCCTGCTCCGGGGCCGTGCCGCGGCGTGCGCGGGGTGCCACCGAGAGAACGGCGCGGGGGGTGTCGAAGGAGGGCTCTACACCCCGCCGATCACGTCGCGCGCGCTCTTTCGCCAGGAACCGCCGCGACGCATCGACCTCTACGAAGAGCTGTTTCAAGACGATCTCGCTCCCGAGACCTGGGCGCGCCTCCGCCAGCGTTCGCCGCGCCCCGCGTACGGAGACGGCACCCTGGCGCGCGCGATCCGCGAGGGGATCGAGCCCACGGGGCGGGCTCTCGACCCACGAATGCCGCGCTACGCCTTAAGCGAAGAGGAAATCGCGGATCTCACGGCGTACCTGCGGACCCTCGGCGCGGCGGACGCGCCGGGCGTCGACGCTCAGACCTTGCGCTTTGCGACCGTCGTCTCAAGCTCTTCGGAGTCGTCGGACTCCGGGCGACGCGAGCGGGAGCGACTTGCGACGATGGAGGCCTTTTTCCGTTGGAAGAACGCGGACACCGCCCGCCTGCGCGAACGTTCTCCCGATCCGCTCGAGCACGAGGACGATTTTCCTCCCGCGTATCGTGAATGGCGTCTCGCGGTCTGGCGACTCGGCGAAGATCCCGCGAGTTGGCGACGAGAGCTGGCGGAGCGCTACCGCGAGGAGCCCGTCTTCGCGTTGATCGGAGACCTGAGCGGCATGGCCGAAGGCGCCCAACACGAGATCGCGGCGTTCTGCGCCGAGCAGGAGATCCCGTGTCTCCTGCTGGGAGGGTCTTCGAGTGCGCCCGCGAATTTCGAGCGCAAATTTCCGTCGGGCGCTTGCAGCGAAACCGCCAAAGATCGCGAACCGCCGCAGGCCTTTCGCGCCCACCAATGGCTCCGAGCCCGCGGAATTCCACCCGGCCCCGAAGAGCGAGTCCAACTCGCGACCTATTCGCTCCTGACCGTCGCCGAGGTCGCCGTGCTCCACCTGCTCGACAACTACTCGCGCGCGGCCTTCCTCGAATCGGTCGACCGTGAATCCGGACGGATGCCGTCGGCGGTGATCTGCCCGCCGACCACGGCGGAGGTCGCGCGGTAGATTCCTGCTCCGTGCGCAGAACTCAACGCCAGCCGACCTCCGACATTGTCTTGCGAAGGCGGAACGAGTAGGTTGGCGCCATGCGACCCTTTTGGAAGTCTCGTGCGTTGGTCCTCGGTATTGTCGGCTTGGCCCTGGTGACAATCACCTTCCTACTGCTCCCGCGTGCGCAGGAGGCAGCGCCAACTCCCGCTCCCGCCACCACCCAGGGACTCCCCTTCCGCCTGCCAGTCGGCGACGTTCAGCTCGACATCGACGAGCCGCAGCTCGCCGAGAAGATGGGCGGCGCCTTCGCTCTCGGTCTCCGCAGCGGCGCGAACCACTGCTACGTTCAGTCGGAGTTGCCGCTGCCCGAGGGCGAGATCACTTTCACCGTCAAGCCGCCTCCCCAGGAGGGGAAGTTTCTGGTGGCGCTCGAAAAGACCGGCTCGATCACCGACCCCTTGGTCGCGTGCGTCAAAGGGGTGTTCGGGAGCTTCTACCATTACACCGATAAAGAGTCGTTCGACCCGGTGCACGGAACTCTGACCTTCACGCCGCACCTGATCACGGCGCCTCCGCTCCCAACGGATGCCGAGCTCCGCGCCCTGCTGAACGAACGGTATGCCAAGTCGCCGGTCGTGCGGATCGCCAAGACCGGATTGATCAGAGCTACCAACGAGGCCGTAAGCTCCACCGAGCACTTCCGTCGCTATTCGTACTCCGTCGACCTCGAATTCGTCGGCGCGGGCTACGAGGCGATTTGCCAGCACGGAGGGCTCTACAAGGTTTTCGGCGTCCAGCCCTACAAAACGCCGTACGCGGGCCATGTCTGCGAGAACCACTTCCACCGGGTCGGCGACCACGCCGAGGACGACGTTCAGCTCACCTACCGATTGGTCTTGTGGCCCGAGGTGGGCACCCGCTGGGAGTCTCTCGGCAACGGTGGCCTTCCGGAAACTCCACCGAACTGAGCAGTTTCCCTACACCACCACCCGCCGCCCACCCACCACAGTCGCGACCGCCGCGCCCCGCAGCTTCCACCCTCCGAACGGCGTGTTGCGCCCCTTGCTGCGGAAGGCTTCGGGGTCGATCGTCACTTCCCGGTCGGGATCGAAGATCGTCACGTCCGCGGGTTTTCCGGGAGCGAGAGAGCCTACGGGGAGGTTGAGCGCTTTCGCCGGGCCGATCGTCAGCAGCTCGATGAAGCGGGAGAGGGGAATCAGCCCGGTGTGAACCAGGCGTTCCAGGCAGAGCGGCAGCGTGGTCTCCAGCCCCAGAATTCCGAACGGGGCGCAGTTGTATTCGACGTCTTTTTCGTCCGCGTGATGTGGCGCGTGGTCCGAGGCGATGGCGTCGATCGTGCCGTCGATCAGCCCTTCGATCAGTGCCAGGCGATCCGATTCGGAGCGTAGCGGCGGTTTCATCTTGGTTTGGGTCGAAAACGAGCTGCGGGCGACCTCTTCGTCGGTCAGGATCAGGTGGTGGGGCGTCACCTCGCAGGTGATCGGAATCCCCTTTTTCTTCGCTTGGCGGACCAGCTCCAGGCTGCGCGCGGTGGACAGGTGCGCCACGTGGTAGCGGCCCCCCGTGTCGTCGAGCAGGATCAGATCGCGGGCGACCATCACGTCCTCGGCCGAGCCGGGGATTCCTTCGAGGCCGAGGCGGGTCGACCACTCGCCTTCGTGCATCACGCCTTTGCCCGAGAGGTGCAGGTCTTCCGCGTGCTGGATCACCGGGATGCCGAAATGCTGCGCGTAGAGCAATGCGCGGCGCATCAGCTCGGCGTTCATGACCGGCTTGCCGTCGTCCGAGACCGCCACCGCCCCGGCCCCGACCATCTCGCCGATCTCCGCCAGTTCTTGGCCGAGCAATCCTTTGCTGATCGCGCCGATCGGATAGACCCTGGCGTAGCCCCAGCGCTCGGCCTCGGAGGTGATATGCCCGGTCACCGAGCGGTTGTCGTGAACCGGATCGGTGTTCGCCATGCAGGCGACGGAGGTGAATCCTCCCGCCGCCGCGGCGCGGGTGCCCGTCTTCACCGTCTCTTTGTACTCGAAGCCCGGCTCGCGCAGGTGGACGTGGATGTCGATCAGTCCGGGACAGACGATCAGGCCGGTGGCGTCGATCGTCTCGGTCCCGCTGCCCGAAGGCTCGATCCGCTCGGCGATCTCGGCCACCACCCCCTCCTCGATTCGTAGATCGAAGCGTCCGTCGAGCCCCTGGCTCGGATCGACCAGCCGGCCGCCGTGAATCAACAGCGCGCTCATCGCCCCCCCTCTTCCGCTCCGGACAGGAGGTAGAGAACCGCCATGCGCACGGCAACCCCGTTCGCGACCTGTTCCAGGATCACCGACCAGGGGCCGTCGGCCACTTCGCTCGAAATCTCGACCCCGCGGTTCATCGGCCCGGGATGCATGATGATCGCGTCGTCCTTGGCGAGCGCCAGGCGCGGCTTCGAGAGGCCGAACATCTGGAAGTACTCGCGCACCGAGGGAAACGCGGTGCCGCCCCCCCGCTCGAGCTGGATGCGCAGCATCATCACCACGTCCGCGTCGCGGAGAGCCGATTCGAGCGTGTAGGCCACTTCAACACCCATCTTCTCGATCTCGACCGGCATTAGCGTGCGCGGACCGGCGACCACGACCTGCGCGCCCATCTTGGTCAGCAGGTGGATGTTCGAGCGCACCACCCGGCTATGGCCGATGTCGCCGACGATCGCCACTTTCAGCCCCGCGATCCGCCCCTTCTTCTGGAGGATCGTGAACGCGTCGAGCAGCGCCTGGGTCGGGTGCTCGTGCGCCCCGTCCCCCGCGTTGATCACCCCCGAGGCGAGCCGACGCGCGAGCAGATGCGGGGCGCCGGGGTGCTTGTGGCGGATCACGATCATGTCCGGCGCCATCGCCTGGAGGTTCATCGCCGTGTCGATCAGGCTCTCGCCTTTTTCGAGCGCGGAGCCGGAGGCGGAGAAATTCAGCGTGTCAGCCGACAGGCGTTTCTCGGCGATCTCGAAGCTCGACCGGGTGCGCGTCGAGGCTTCGAAGAAGAGGTTGATCACGGTCTTGCCGCGCAGCGTCGGGACCTTCTTGATCGGCCGGCGCTCGATCGCCTGGAGCGAGAGCGCGGTGTCGAGGATCAGCTGGATCTCCCCCGCGGACAGGTCGGAAATCCCCAGCAGATCCTTCTTGGTCCAGCGCACCGGAGCGGGGTTCGGCTCGGAAATCATCAGGCGGTAAGCGTCCGTTCGAGGATTCTCACCTGCTCGGCGCCGTCGGTCGAGGGAAACGCCACCTCGACCGATTCGTCCGCGGAGGTGGGCACCACGCGCCCGACGAAATCGGCCTGGATCGGCAGTTCGCGATGGCCGCGATCGATCAGCACCGCGAGCTGCACCGCCCGCGGCCGGCCGTAGTCGACCAGATGGTCGAGCGCGGCCCGCACCGTGCGTCCGGTGTAGAGGACATCGTCGCACAGCACGATCACGGCGCCGTCGATCGGCGGCAGGTGGGTTTCTTTGACCAGCGGATGCTGGCCGATGGTCGAGAGATCGTCGCGATACAGGGTGATGTCGAGGATCCCAGTCGGTACCGGATGACCCTCCATCCGGCCGATCTCGGCGGCAAGCGCATCGGCCAGAGGCACGCCCCGCGTGCGGATGCCGATCAGGAGGAGGTCTTTCACCCCCCGGTTGCGCTCGGCGATCTCCCCCGCCATCCGACGGACGATCCGCGCCATCTCCGGCGCTTCGAGGATCGTCGCTTTCAGCGTGAGAGGTTTCTGCATGTCCCGGGACCCGGCGGAGGATATGGCGGGAAGGGCCGGGAGGTCAAACTCTGTGCGAAGCTTCTGGCGCCAGCCTTCTGAAGCTAGAATCATTTCTTCTGGTATTCAGGCGGGGCTTGCGCGGCTCAAAGATCGCCCTTTCTCGGAGATGCACAGCGAATGACCACACCACCCGCGGAGCCGGCCTCAGCGCTCGGCCGCTTTTTTCGGACCAACCGGCGGGAGATCCGGTTCCTCGTTCTGTTCGCCGTGATTCTCGGTCTGAGCTTCGCCCTGATCTCGGTCAACTGGGTGAACGACCACGTGATCGAGCCGTTCACCGGCGGCATCGCCACGGCGAGCTCCGGCGTGCTGAAAGTGCTCGGCCAGGGGGTGACTCAGCAGGGCACGCTGATCATAGGTCCGCGCTTTTCAGTCAACATCAAGAACGGCTGCAACGGGGTGGAAGCGATGCTGATCTTCCTCGCCGCGGTGCTCGCGTTCCCCGCGCCGTGGAAATTCAAGGCCGGCGGGCTCGCACTCGGGAGCCTCGCGATCCAAGCGATCAACCTGGTGCGCGTGGTCGCCCTGTATCTCACCGGCGTTTATTTTCCCAAGGTGTTCAACGCCTCGCACACCGTGATCTGGCAGACCATCGTGATCCTGGCGAGCGTCCTGCTCTGGATCTATTGGGCGAACCGGCTGCCGCACACCGCGCCGCCGAGCGAGAGCGCGGCTTAGAACGCTCGCTTAAGCTGCGCCCATGACCGAGCCGCAGACCGATCCGCACTCCCCTCCCGTCCCTCGCATGCGGGGGCTGGTTCGGAACCTGCTGCTCGCGATCGTGCCGGTCGCAGTCGTCTGGTACCTCGTCACTCCTCTCTACAACCGGCTGCTGCTCGGAGGGGCGCAGACGCTCCTGCATTGGACCGAGAACCCGGACGTCACCAACCTGCTGCCGCGCGACAGCCAGTCCGCGTTTATCCAGCGGCGCGACTTTCCGCCGTCCAAAAGCCTGGTCCACGGCTTCCAGCTCACCGACGTCCATTTCCACCTGATCCTGGTCGTCACGCTGTTTCTCGCCGTCCCCGGCATCGCCTGGCGCCGCCGCCTGGAGAACCTCGCCTGGGCGATCGGCATCACCGTGTTTTTCGATGTGCTCCTGGTCTTCCTGATCGTCAAGTCCGAGTACGCGACGGGCCTCGGCGCCTGGAGCGCGTCCCACTACGGCCCCTTCGCGCAAAACGCCTACGGCCTGCTCAAACACACGATGGATCTGCCGTTCAAGCTCGGCCTGCCGTTCGTGCTCTGGGCCGCCTTCTATTTCGGCGACCTGCGCGGCGGCGACCGAATAGAGCCCGCCGCCGCGCCGTCGCCCGTCGCCCTGCCGCGCGGGCGGAAGAAGAAGCGCTGAGCCCGCCCATGGCGATCCCGCGCGCGCTCGTCCGGCCGGTCAGCCGCTCGCTTTCGAGCTGCGAGCTGTCGTTCCGCGACCGCGAGCCGATCGATCTGGAAAAAGCCGCCGCCCAGCACCGCGCCTACGCCGCGGCGCTCGAAGCGGCCGGGCTCGCCGTCGAATGGCTCCCCGAGCTGCCCGACTCACCCGACGCGGTGTTCGTCGAAGATCCGATCGTCGTGCTCGACGAGATCGCGATCGTCGGCCGTCCGGGCGCCGCGAGCCGCGAGGGGGAGGTCGAGAGCGTCGCGGAGGCGATCGGCCGCTACCGGCCGCTGGTCCAGCTTCCGCTCGAAGCCCGGCTCGAAGGGGGCGACGTGATGCGCGTGGGCAAGACGCTCTACGTCGGCCGCTCCGCACGGACGAACGCCGCGGCCCACGAGGCGCTGGCCGAGATGCTCCGCCCGTTCGGCTACACGGTGGTGCCGGTCGGCCTCATCGACTGCCTGCACCTGAAGACCGGCGTCACCTACGCGGGCAACGATTGCTTCCTCGCCAATCCCGCGTGGGTCGAGATCTCCGCCCTCTCCGGCGCCGAGGTGGTCCCACTGCCGCCCGAAGAGCCTTGGGCCGCGAACACCCTGACGATCGGCGACCGGGTGCTCCTCCCGGCGGGATTCCCGCACACCCTCGACCTTCTCACCGCCCGGGGGTTCGATGTTCAAACGATCGACGTCTCCGAACTGCAGAAGGCGGAGGGAAGCCTCACCTGCCTGAGCGTGCCGTTTATTGGGTAGTGCGCGCACTACCCGACGCAGTTCGCAGGCTCCCGCATGTGCGGCTCGACGACCCGGCTGCACATTTCGACGATCCGGACCTAGGTGCAAAGAGCATTGCTGTGCCGGCTTTCTTGGAATCGAGGCCGAACCTCTTCGGGTGTGCTTGTCCTGGGAACGCCGCCGTCTCGGCGGCCGGACGCTGAGCGAGGTTCAGCGCCAAAGCGCAGGGTTGAGGCTCGGCGAAGAAAACAACGCCGGCGAGACGCCGGCGGTCCCAGGACAAGCACACCCGAAGAGCAACCTTGCCGGCGGCCCCAGGACGAGCACACCTGCTCTCCTCATCCTGGGACATTCGAGCGTAGAACGCCTTACCTCTTGAAGCCCCCCACCCGCGATCCGGCCGCGGGGCGCTCCACCTCTGCCGCTTTCGCCTCGACCGCTACCTTTCCCGAAGACACCACCGAGAGCTTCCACCCCTCCGCCCGCGTGCCGGAGAAATTCGTGTGACCAGCGAGGAAGAACAGCCGCGACGTGTCCGGCCGGTTCGGCGTCGTGCAGAACCGATCCTGGAGATAGAACGGCGGGATCGACTGGTAGTAGAGGGTCACCCGAACGGAGGCCGGCGTGCCTTTGAGATCTTTGAGCGGGACCGCGTAGGTCAGCTCGTCCCCTCCCCCGCCTTTGCCCCCTTCGGAGACCGGCTTGTACCAGGGATCGTTGACGCTGCCGCCTTTGCCGTCCGGCAGGTCGGGGAGGATGCGATGGATCAGATCCGCGACGGAGAGCTTCGGGCTTCCTAATCCGGTCTTTTCCCCCAGCGCCAGGCTCGGCGTCCAGCCTCGCGGCAGCAGGCGGTTGTCTTTCGATTCATTGGCGAGCGAGAGGAAGCTCGTGGTGAGCCGGCCGCGCGGGTCGCGGACCAGCTCCTGGTAGATCTGGACCTGGTTCTCCTGGGTGATCGTCTGGTAATGCGGCTGGATTTTCTGCTTGTCGCCCGGGATCGGCCTGCAGTTGTCGCCCCACATGAACTCGCCGTCGATCGGCTCGCCGTCCGGTCCGACGATCACTCCGGTGTCGGTCGTCCGGCCGGAGACCCAGAGGTCGTTGCCCGCGGCGTCCAGCACCTCGAAGGTCAGGAACGCACGGCGGAAGCCGACTCCCGAGGGGAACTTGTGCCCCGCCATGTTCTCGACTTTCACCTCGGCGACGAGCGAATCCGCCGTGGTTCGGACCGCGGTCACCGCCGCGGTGGCGGTTCCCGTGTCGGCCTGCTGGATCATCGAGTTGTAGGTGGTCTGAAGCGGCGCGATCCCCGTGCCGCCGAGCATCGGGTCCTGGATTCGAATGCCGAGGATGTCCGGAAACTGCTGGGCGAACATGTTGAAGAAGACGTTCAGGCCGACCAGCGTGTGACGGCCGTAGGGCGAGCGCGGCTGGAGGTCGATGTCCGATTGCGGCAGCCGTTCCTCTGTCTGCGGCATGTTGCTCGCCTCTTGGATCGAGGCGATCTTAGTCGTGAGCGGCGATTCGAGCCCCGGGTAGGACGAGGCCATGTGGCAGCTCTGGCACGATCGCGGGGTCGGACCGTCGTCGCGGAAATCGCTGAACACCCATTCGGGGTAGGTCGCCTGCTCGATGATGATCTCGGGCTTCGTCGTTCCCGGCCGAATCCACGGCTTGTCGCCGTCGAAGACCGGCAGGACCACGCTGTGGCAGCTGCCGCAGACTTTCGACGAGCGCACCAGCGGATATTCGATCGGCTTGGCCCCGAGCGAATGATCCATCGGCACCTGCTGCGGCTTGTCGAACGGTCCGTGGAGGACGTCGTTGGCGCCGGTCCGGAAATCTCCGGTGAAGGTGTGGCCGATGGGGGTCTTCTCGTCGATCTCGATGTGATGGCAGGTGGTGCAGGAGACTCCATCGCGCGCCAAGCCGCCGAACTTGGCGTTCCTCTTCTCTTCGTCGGTCGTCGCCCGGAACGGGATCGCGTTCACCTGCTCGCGGGTGAACAGCCGCCGCGGCACGATCGGCTGCGAGTTTTCGTTCAGCCCCAGAAGGTTGCTGTTGTTGCAGACCTCGTTCGCCTTGATGGGATCGCCCGGGAACTGGTCGAGACAGAACTGCCGCTGCCCCATCACGCCGTGGCAATGCAGGCAGATATCCGGCGCGAGCTTCGCGAGCGAGGGGTGCGCCGCCTGCTCGGTTTCCAGCTGCGAGAAGAAGATCGGATCGCGCCCGGCGAGCCCCATCGGCGAGCCGCGCCATTCGCCGTACTCGGCGATGTTGACCAGGTTGGTGAACGCCGGCTGATCGGGCTTCTGCACCGTCATGTCGAAATGAATGCCGGTCGAGCCCGCGGCGTGGCAACCGACGCACTGGTCGGAGGTGAGGAACGGCGGCGGCCCCTCCGGTCCCGAGAGCCGGTGGTCGTACACTTCGGGCGGCATGTAGAGTTTGGTGATCGATTTCGAATCGGGCGGCACGATCCGCTGCGCCTGGAACGTCTCGAGGAACGCCGCGGAGTAGTCGGTGCTCGGCTGGCTCACCCGGTTGACCTTCGCGTTCGGCCAGGGCACTTCGTTCCACAGCGGCCCCGAGCCGACGGCCGAAAGATCCTGGAGCGCCTCGAACCGCTCGTGGGCGGAAAGCGTCTCGAACGGATGCGGCTGGTGGCCGGCGGGCGATGGAATCGGTGGCTGGTCCTGGAAATAGAACTTGGTGAACGTGTTCGGATCGCCGAGCACGTTGTTTAGATCGGAGAAGGTCGACTCCGATTTCGCCGAAGCGTGGCAGTTCACGCAGTAGAAGCCGAAGCCCATCCACGGATAGGGCAGGTTCACCGGCGGCGGCCAATCGAGCTGCGAGAATTCCGTCGCCTGCGGATCCCAGTTGGCCCAGAACCAACCGTCTTTGGAGCCCTGCGCATCCTTCACCATCAGGGCGGTCATGGTGATGTCTTCGCTCGGCGGGATCCTCGGATTTTGCAAGTCCTCGGCGTTGGTCATTCCGTACATCAGCTTGAGAATCATCGAGCCGTCCGAGATCGGCGCGGGTTCCTTGCCGTCGAGCCGGCAGGTCGGGCAGCTCTTCTTGCACTCGGCGACGAACTGCTTCTCGTGCGCCGCGTCCCGCTCGCACATCCACCGGTAGACGTCGGGCGAGTAGTAGATGACGACCGTTTGATGGGTTCCGAGCGTCGTGACGGTCCAAGCGGGTATGTGCGGATCGCTCCCCGCGGTAAGTGCCGCCACCGTCGGCCCGGTCGGCCGGAGCTGCTTGTCGTGCGGCCAGCCGAGCTTCAAGTAGCACTGATTTCTCATGAAGCGCCCGAAGATCGCCTCGTACTCCGACTTGTGGAAAGGAAAAGCGCTCGGCAGCGGCAGCGTCGCCGAACAGAGATCCCCCCCGGGCATCGCGGGCTGGGCGCCGACCTTCGACACCGGTCCGAACGCGGGAACCGCGACGGCGACGAACACCGGAAGGAACAACGACAAGAGGGCTCGCTTGGACGGCACCGTACACCTCCCGCATCCACCCCCCGGCGAGACTCCTGAAGGAGCGTCCACCGGAGAGAGGATCGACCGCTATCGCACCGTTACGTGGGATGAACCGTGACGGAGGATAGCATTGACAGCGATCGGGAGGACCCACATCCAACGAAAAAACGCGGTGCCGTTTCCGGCACCGCGCCCGTCCCTTCGAGTCAACCGAATTGGCGGTTAGCTCGGCTTCGGGACGATGTTCTCGACCTTGATCAAGTTCCAGTCCCTGACGCCGGTGACGACGACCGGATGGCCCACGTGGTCAAGCGCCAGATCAATCTTGTCCAGATCGTAGAACTTCTTGTTGGCGAGGTTGTAGAAGACCACCCGACCGCCACGCTCCTTGCAGCCCTGCACCTTGGCCTTAGTATTGTCCACCGAGGCACCGTGCAAGCCGTCGCAGTTGTCGGTGATCCAACCGGTCCAGGTCTCAATATCGGCCTTCGCCGTAGCCGTCGTGGCCGACTGGGCTTTAGCCTGCGTGCCGACGTTCTGCGCCGCCTGCACCGGGAGAGTCAACAGCGCCGCCGTGGCGAACGCGAGAGGGAGCATTGCGAATTTCCGCATGCGAATTCTCCTTTCGTTTGCCGCCGCCTCACTCTATCTCGCTGAAGCCTTTCATCGAGGCGGCGATCGTTCCTTCGGGTCGTTGTCCGCCGATCTGCTTCGATCGGCTCTGCCCCAGAAACATTGCAGCCTGCGTGCCATCCGCCCGTTTTCAGAGGGAAAATCGAGGCATTTGTAGAGGGAAAACAGCCGCGACCTGAGAGCGCGGAAACGACGAGGAGGGCGGAACCCTCTTGCCCCGGAGGCAAATTCTTCCGCCGCTCTTTGCCGCTTCGCGCCTTACGACACCCAGAACACCGGTCCCTGAGGTCGGAAAGGCAAAGAATTGCCGGCAGGGACCAGGAACGCGTGATCGCGGCGGATCGTCAGGCTGTCGCAGTAGCCGTCGGTGATGATCAGGATCGGCCCGTCGGGGGGAAAGTCGAGGCTCTTCTGGAGCAGATCGATCCCCGGCTGGAGAACGGTGCCGCCTCGCCCTTTGATCCGCACCCGGCCGGCGATCTCCTCGGGGCGCACGTAGCCTTCGTCGTAGGTTGCGGCGTCGCAGAAGATCAATCGCACGAGATCGACCTCGCGCGCCGTGCCGTAGCTCGCGATCGCTCCAAGGGATTTCGCCAGGAGCTTCCGATCCATGCTGCCGGAGGTGTCGAGAAGCACCGCGAAAGTGCGGCTCGATCCGTCGTCGAGCGGCGCGAGATGCGGCCGGGGAATATCCGGCGTCGCCATCTGACGCCGGCTCGGCCGGGCGAAGGTACGGCGCTTTTCCTTGGGCGGGAAGCGGTGATCGAACCACTGCGCGAGCAGGACGTCCCAAGGGATCGCCGGCTGCGCCATCGCTTCGATCTCTTCGACCAGGCCCGCGGGGAGGAAACCCCGCCCCCGATCGCGATGCCAGACGAGTCCCTGGGCGAGGCAGCTGCGGTAGAACTCGTCGAGGGCCATGCCCTCCCCCGCCTGCCACCAGCGCGGGTTTCTCCCCGGGAGCATGTCGCCGAGCCCCGTGCCGCGGAAGGTCGCGAGCTTCCTCATCCGGCGCAGATCGCCGACGATCCGGTCGTAGACCGCTTCGGCCGAGAGACCCTTGAGCTCCGGATCGAGCAAGACTCCGAAAGCCGGCGGACGCCCGACCTCCATCTCGACCAACCAGGCGTTGATCACGTAATCGCAGGCCACGTTCCAGAGATAGGGATCGCGGCCCTGGCATCTCGCCTGATGGCGGAGGCCGACGTGGAGCAGCTCGTGGGCCATGACGAAACAGGCCTCGCCGTCGTTCATCCCCATCTGCGGATTGACGTACAGCTCGCGCGCTTCGGCATCCACCGCGGCGACGTGGATGTCGAGCCGCCGGCAGACCTCCGCGTCTTCGACCAGTTTGAACGACGCCGCGAGCGCGCCGAGCAGGGGATACCGAGTCATGAACCAGGAACGCCCGCGCTCCGAAGGCGTCTTCGGCCCGACCGCCCCGGCGAGATTCGCGACCTGGCCCCCCGCCACCTGAACCGCCGCCGCGACCGCGTTGCGCAGCCCCGCGGCGAGGGCGGCTCGCCAGTCCTTGTCGTAGTCCTCCAGTTTCCCTGCCCACCGATCCTCTTCGATCGACAGATCGCCGGCTCCCGGACCGGCCGTTCCGCCGCCGCGCAGCTCGGGCGGTACGCCGCTTTCGAACAGCCAGTCGTAGAGGGCGTTTTCCGAGCTTAAAGGCGCTCCCTGCGGCGGCGCGAGGGCAGGGATCTCCTCCGGCCGCCGCCCGAGCTTCAGATCGGCGAGGAAGCGATCGACGAACAGATCGCAGGCGATGTTCCACAGGTCGGGACGCGCCCGCACCCGGAAGTGACCGAAGCCATAATGGAGCAGGCAGTGGCCGATCACCCAAAGCCATTCCTCCGGCGCCGCCCGGCGTTTGGGGTGGACGTAGATCGTGCCGCGATGGCTCGCGACCGCCCAGCCGCCGGGCGGGCAAGAGTTCTGGTGCACGTTGCGGTACAGATTCGTGCGGTAGAAGAGCGGCGAAAACAGCGGGTGCTCGCGAATCGCCTCGGTCGCTTCCCGGAAAGCTTTAGTCGCCGGGTCCTCCCGCTCCTTGTCCGGCTTACGGGGCACGCTTCTCGACCAGGCGCGGCAGGTCGCGCACCACCTCGACCAGGAACCAGCCGGGCAGGTTCCCGCCGGACGCGTCGCTCCCCTCCTCCGCCACCACCAGCTGCGCCATCTCCAGGCTGATCGCTGCCAGCTCCTTGAGCAGCGCCTTGCCGCGGTGCGCGAGCTGCTTGTGCTGCGGCTGGAGGCCCTGCGGATCGTGCGGCAGCTCCTTTTGCAGATGGGCGCGGAACGACTGGGCGAGGAAGTAGAGGATGTCGCGGTCCGCCGGATCGTGAGGCCAGCCGGAATCCCCCTTCAGGATCGCGTGGAGCGCGAAACGGCTCCGCTTCTGCTTGGCGAACGCTTTGAGCTGGGTGGCGTGCGGCGGCGAGAGGCAGCCGTAGGCGAGCGCTTCGACCTCTTCGTCGCGCACGCCGTCGCCGAACTGGTGGAGCGCGTCGCTCATCATGTGCCACGAGCGCGGGGTGGAAAACGGCTCCTCGTGTTTCGGCGGCGCGCTCCAGAGCTGGTCGGGGCGCAGCTCCAGGTATTCGATCACCAGCGGGTGGATGTCGCTCGCGCGCGCCCACGCCATCCAGTCGCGGTGCGAAACCGTCAGATGGACGTGGACCATCCGGTTGAGCAGCGCCGAGGACATCGGCTTGACGATCGCGCTGTCCTGCGCCCGGTTTCCGGCGCCGATCACGATCGAGCCCTCGGGCAGAAGGTACTCGCCGATCCGGCGTTCGTGGATCAGGCTGTAAAACGCTTTCTGCACCTCATGCGAACAGGCGTTCAGCTCGTCCAAGAACAGACAGTAGGGCTCGGCCCGCGCGATCTGCGACGGGGGGCAGAAGCGGCTCACGCCGTCGATCACCTGCGGCACGCCGATGAGATCCTCCGGCGCGAGCTGGCTGCCGAGCAACGACACGCAATGAAGCCCCAACTGTTCCGCGAACCGCGTCACCAGGCTCGACTTGCCGATCCCCGGCGGCCCCCAGACGAACACCGGACGCACCACCGCCACGTTGAGCAGGAAGTCCATCAGTTGCGACGGGGTGACGGTCTTGGCGGCGTTCATCGAAAGGTGCGGGGCTGCGGCAGGACCAGCCTACCGCAACCCGGTTCGCTGGGGAAAAGCCGCTGGGGTAAAAGCTCAGCCGCGCGAGCCGCCGGCCAACAGACTGGCGAGCAGCTCACCGCCCTTCGGCACGAGCGTCACGCGGGTGGTGCCTTCGACCAGGCGCTGCGTCTCCAGGATCTCGAACAGCGCGGCCTCGATCTCCGGATCTTGGGAAATCTCGTTGAGCGCCTTGCCCACGATCTGCGGCCGCATCGCGCTCGCCTTGGCGAACTCGACCGCCGCCTGGCGCTCCGCCGTGCTGGTGATGATGCTCACCTGGTTCGCTCCGTCCTGCTTGATCGCCGAGGTCACCTGGCGCAACCGGTTGACCACTTTCTCCTCGATCTGCCGGATCATGCCGCCGTCGCGGAAATGCACCTTGCGGATGTAGATCGAGCCGAGCTTGTAGCCCCACTCGTGCGACTTCTCCGAGACCTCCGCGCGCACCGTGGCGCTCATCTGATGGCGCGTCTCCAGCATGTCGGCGAGCTTCATGTTCGAGAGGCAGCGGACGGTTGCGTTGCTGACGTTGGCGCGCAGCGAGCCGCGCGGGTCGGTGTTCTTGAACAGGTAGGCCACCGGGTCGCTGATGTACATCTCGTACCAGACGCCGATGCCCATCGGCGCGCCCTCTTCGGAGTTCACCGGCTGGCTGCGCAGGTAATCCTGATCGAGCCGCATGTCGAGCACGTGGCACTGGCCCATCCAGTTGACCAGAAAGCAGGACGGTCCGAGCTTGAACAGCAAGATGTGCAACCCCGGCTCGTCGAGAATGCCGATCACCTTGCCGAACAGCACGTAGACGCGGCAGGTGCGCTCGTAGACGATGGCGTAGAGACCCAAGACGCGGACCAGGAACAGGAAGAACGGCACGACGAACATCATCGCGAGGAAGGTCACGACCGCGGCGATCAGGAAGCTCATCGCTTCACCTCGACGAAGGCGTCCTGCGCCTTGCCGAACAGGCCGAGGCGTACGTTCCGCAGGTAGGCGGAAAGCGCGTGCGGCCCCTGTTTCTTCAGATCGTTCAGCTGCTCGGCCAAGCGCACCAGCGGCTCGACCTCCCCCTGCGCCCGAAGCGTCTCGATCTCGACCGCGCGCTTGGACTGGACGATCTTCTGATCGGCCGCCGCATGCGCCAGGCTGATGTCGGACGAGACGTGGTTATGCGCGGTGTTGATCGCCGCGAGGGCGGATTCGACCTCGGCCGGCGGATCGATCTCGGTGATCAGCGAGGCGTCGAGCGTGATGCCATAGCGCGCGGCCGACGACTGCGATTCGCGATCCATGTGGTCGTTCAGGTCGCGCAGATTTTTTCGCAGGTCGTTGATCGAGATGCCGCTCACCTCGGTCGAGTCCGGCGGCTGGCTTTCGAGCGCGATGCCCCCCGCGGCGACAGCCAGCGCGCGCGGCGCCTCGAAGTTCGCGATCCGCTCGCGCAGGATCGAGACGAAGTAGCCCATGATGTGAGCGATGGGATTCTTCACCCCGAAAAAGTAGGCGTACAGGTTCCGCTCCGAGACCCGGTAGCGGAGCTGTCCGGTGAGCCCCGTGTTCAACTGGTCTTTGGTCACCGCCTCCAGGAGCTTCCCGCCCGAGTTCACGCTCGGATTTTCCGGGTCGAATGCCATGTTGAGCGTGCTGGTGGCGATCGACACCTTGTGGACCTTCTCCCAAGGCCAGCGGAAATAAGGTCCACCCGGCGGGATCACGCGCAATTGCGGATAGTTGTACCGCTCCCGCTCGTCCGGCCGAAGCCCCTGCGCGATCGGATCCTGCAAAGTGGTCTGCCCGGGCAACCGCTGCGCGCGCCCGAGAACGGTCTTGACCGCCCGCTCGTTCTGCCCCACGGTAAACAACCCGGCGAGCAGATAGCGGACGACGAACCAAGCCAGAAAGCCGAAGAAGATTCCAAGTGTGATGGACATGAGACGGAGTATATGAGCCCGAGCTCCCATTGGATTGCGCATCATCTCGGGAACAGCGCGCGAAAGCCTCACCTCACCCGATCGCGGGTCGCGAGGGAACGAAGTACGAAACTCATCGTTGACAGTACGAAGGTCGTCGTATATCGTCTCTCCATGGCCAACGCCCCCCGCCCCACCGATGCCGAGCTGGCGATCCTCCGGGTCCTCTGGCGCCGCGGCGCGAGCACCGTCAAAGAGGTCAACGACCAGCTCGCGCTCCTCGCGCCGACGGGCTACACCACGACGCTCAAGCAGCTGCAGATCATGGCCGAGAAGGGGCTGGTGACCCGCGACGAAGCGCAGCGGGCACACCTCTACGCGCCACGGCTGCCGGAGGAGCAGACGCAGAGCCAACTGGTGGGGGACCTCCTCGATCGCGCGTTCGCCGGCTCGGCCAGCCGGCTGGTCTTGCGCGCCCTCTCCTCCCGGCGCTCGTCGGCCGAGGAGCTGGCGGAAATCCGTGAGCTGTTGGACCGGCTCGAAGGAGAGACACGATGAGCGGTATCGCCACGTTCGCAACGGCCCCGACGGTTCAGGCGATCGCCTGGGCGCTCGTGCATTTCCTCTGGCAAGGCGCGCTCGTGGGGCTCGCCGCCGCGGTTGCCCTGCGCCATCTGAGATCGCGTTCGGCCTCCGCCCGCTACGCCCTCGCCGTCGGCGCGCTGCTCGCGCTGCTTGCGCTGCCGGTCGCCACCTCGTTTTGGATCGGCGGCTCGGCCGGCACCGAGCTTTCCGGGCCGGGAGCGCCGGGCTCGGACCTTCCGGTACGCGCCGCGAACCTCGGCACGGCCCCGAACCTGACCTCGCCGGCGATCCTTCCGGCCTCCGGGTTCGATCTTTCGGCTCTCCGCGCGGCGCTCTCCCCCACCCTTCCGTGGATCTTCGGGCTCTGGCTCGCCGGAGTCGCCCTGCTCGCCGTCTACCATCTGGGCGGCTGGCGCCAGGCGCGGCGCCTGGCCGGCAGCGGCCGTCCGCTCCCCGCTGAGCTCGAAGCGCGGGTGCTCGATCTGGGCCGCCGGCTGGGGATTGCCCGCGCGGTTCGCCTGCTCGAATCGACCGCCGTTTCGGTGCCGGCGGTGATCGGCTGGCTCAAGCCGGTGATCCTGGTTCCCCTCAGCTCGCTGGTCGGCCTGTCGTCCTGGCAGCTCGAGGCGGTGCTGGCCCACGAGCTGGCTCACGTGCGGCGTCATGACGCGCTGGTGAACCTGCTGCAAGCGGCGTTGGAAACCCTGCTGTTCTTCCATCCCGCCGTCTGGTGGATCTCCGGCGAGGTACGCAAGGAGCGGGAGCACTGCTGCGACGACCTGGCGGTCGCGGTCTGCGGCGACCGGCTGAGCTACGCCCGGGCGCTCGCCGATCTCGAAGGGCTGCGCGCTCCCCTGCCGCGGCTCGCTCTCGCGGCCGACGGAGGCTCGCTGCTCGATCGCGTCCGGCGTCTGGTGGGAGCGCCGGCCCGTCCGGCCGGGCGCTCCTGGCTCGCCGGCCTGCTCGCGCTCTCGATCCTGCCGTTCGGCCTGACCCTTCAATCCCTCCAATGGAACGGCGGCGGCACCCGTTTCGCGGCAAACGGCGCTGGGGGAGGGGTTTCGTTGGCCCCGCAGCGACCGGCTGCTGCCGAAGGTGGTGCCCGAAGGAGCGAGGAGGCAAACGAAACCACGACTGGCGCGGGAGGCTCCGGCCAGACGACCACCGGGGAAGCGCGGCGCGGCAGTTGGACCGCGACCCGCCAAGGCGACCGGGTCGATCTCGAATCCACGATGAGCTGGAAGTCGGTCGGCGAAAGTCACCGCTGGCACGTCGGAGAGACCTACGAGGCGAAAGACCTCGTGGGGTTGACCGCCGGACCCGACGTCCGCTTCGAGCTGCGGCGCGAGGCGGGAACCTTCCTCTTCGAGGGGCGCTTCGGAGGAGCGAAGGGCTCCGGAACCTTCACCTTCCAGCCGAACCCCGCCTATCCGCGGGAGATGGCCACGCTCGGTTACACGGTCGAACCGGAGCGGCAGATGGAAATGGCGATACAGGACGTCTCGGTTTCCTTCGCCCGCGAGATCAAGTCGCTCGGTTTCAGAGACACGACGCTCGATCAGCTGGTGCAACTGCGCATCCAGGGAGTGACGGCCGAATACGCCCGCGCCCTGGGCGGTCTCGGAATCGCCGACCTCTCGGCCGAGCAGCTGATCCAACTCAAGATCCAGGGTGTCTCGCCGGATTGGGTCCGTGGCTTGAACACCGCCGGCTATCGCGACCTCTCGGCCGACCAGTTGGTGCAGCTCAAGATCCAAGGCGTGTCCGCCGAATGGGTCCAGGGGCTCACCGCCGCAGGAAGCGGCGATCTTTCCGCCGACGAGCTGGTCCAACTGAGGATCCAAGGGGTCTCGGCCGAGTGGGTGCGCGGCTTGGCAGACGCCGGGTACCGCGACCTCTCCCCCGACCAGCTGGTACAACTCAAGATCCAGGGCGTCTCGGGAGCCTGGGTACGCGAGCTCGCCGACGCCGGCTTTCCGCGCGGCTCGGCGGACGAGCTGGTCCAGCTCAAGATCCAAGGCGTCACGGGCCCCTTCGTCCGCCAAGCGGTCAGCCGCTACGGCAAGCTCTCCGCGGACGACCTCGTGCGGCTGAAGATCAGCGGAAGGCTCGATCGGTAGGGCATCACCGCCCTCTCCCGCGGACGGTCGCGGCGAGTTCTTCCCCGTAGGCCCGCGGGTCCGGGCTTTGCAGTCCGTCGCCTTCAGGATTTGCAGTTCGGAATTCTGAAGGAGGGCCGGAGCATGCCGCGGAGAATTCGGAGCGCCTTGCCGGTAGCGGCCTGCTGGATGTCGATCGCCGCCGCGGTTCCGGCGAGCGTCGGCCGCGCCACGGAGACACGGGGGTTCCATCCTCTGGAGTGCGCGCCGGCCGTGGCTCTTACGGTCACCGTCGAGGACTCCTATCGCCCGGCGAACGACCCTTCCCGCGCCCGACGCCTCGAAGAGCGGCTCCTCGCGTCGGCTCAAAAGTGGTTGGCGGAATCCGGAGCGGCGAGCGACTCCAAGGGGCGCGATGTCCACTTGGACATCCTAGGAAACCCTAACGGCGAGCTGACGGTCGTGCTGTCGCCGCGCGGCGAGCGGCCGTTGGGCGGCAGCACCGAGGCGGACTGGAGTATGACGCAGACAGTCATTTTTCCAGAGCTCGAAGAGCCGGGCACTGCCGAGGAGATCGAACGGGCGGCCGAGGAGCAGATCGAAGACGCCGCGGACACCGCGCTCTCGTGGGTGTTAGGTTCTCAGGAGTCGTGCCGTCCGACCCGGATTTCCTCCGCCAAGGGGCGGTTCTCGCTGGAGCTGCCGCCGACCAACCCGGAGGCTCGGGGGCGCTATCTTCGCCAGTTGCTGAAGCTGGACGAGACCGAAGAGGTCGATCACAAGCCCTGGGCAGCGATGTTCGAGCGCACCTCGAAAGGCGAAGACCTGCTCCTCTCGACCTTCCGGCTGGAGAGCGAGCCCACGTATCCCTTGGAGATCCTCGTCGGCGCAAGCGGCTACTTCGTGATTCGCAACTTCGAGGTACGAACGATCTATCGGCCCGAAGGAACGGTGGTCCGAACGTTCTCGATCGACGACCTACTCACGCCGGCGGACGCCGAGAGGTTCCCCTTCCATTTTCTGAGCCCTGTCTCGTTGGACGACGAGTCCGATCGCCTCGTGATCTCGCTCCATTGGAACGAGATTCCCCGCAAGATCGAGATCGACCTACGAACCGGTCTGCCGGTCGAGCCCCCTCACGATCTGTTGCCCCGGCTCCGAGTGGACAGCGAAGCCTACGGGTCGGGCACGAGACACCCATGGCGCCAACCGGTCTGCGCCGGCGAACCGTTCGATTTCGCCGCGCCCGACCTTCGCCATGAGACTTCGAGGCGGTTCCATGCCCGTGCATCGGTCCGCCCGCTTCCCGAATACTCCCCGATCGCGCGGAGAGCCAGGCTCCAAGGAACGGTCGATGTCGAAGTCATCGTCTCCGAGAACGGCAAAGTCCTCTGCGCCCGGGTCACCGAGTTTCCGATGGGCCTCCCAGCCCAGGTGGAAGCGGTGGTGCTCGGTTGGCGGTTCCAACCCGTCATCGAGGATGGCAAACCGATTCGAACGATCGGCCGGATCGCGATCCATTTTCACGAAGTCGATCCTTTGGACGAGCGGTGACCCCGTTGAAAGCTCTCTTCGGCCTCTCCGCTGTGCGACTCCGCCTCCGCCCTGTGCGTGATCGGTGGAAACAACCGGTGCTCCGAACGAAACACGCGCAAACCAGCAAAAATCCTGTGCGAAACCGACGCGCATCACCGGTGCTCAGCTGCTCGCCACCACTCGCCACCGAGCGTCATGTACAGGAATTTGACGGATAACCACATCGCGGGGAGCGATCACCACTTGCCGCCTATCATCCACTGCTTCGTCGACTTCACAAACCGGTGTTCGGGCCCTACACCGCACAGGCCGGTCCCGATATCGCACATCTCTCCGTGGAAAAACCCCCTCCATCACCCGCCACCGCGCAAGATCGCCTCCGCTTCGCATAAACGGGAACGGCAAGAGAGGTCGGCGGAAGGAGAGAAGGGGTTGCGGTGCTCCGCAACGCACATACGGGAACCGGGCTCGCACATCCGGTAGGTGGCGAAGGGGTTTTGGGATGCCGCACACTACTCCTTCTTGAGCGCCGAAGGCGCGCCCAATACCAGCCTGGGGCGAGGCCCCAGGACACGCCAGTACGGAAAACGCCCGCTCGGCGCACGACGCCGCCGAGACGGCGGCGGTCCCAGGAACAGCCCGCCCCATTGGAAGGTGGCCGAACGGCAGGATCGAGAGCGCGAGCCAACGACGGCGGGCCGAGAGTCTCGACCGAGCAACCGATCCGTGCTTGACGGCGAGCACCCTTGCCCATAGCCTGCTCACATGTCCAAGGAAGAGATCATCGAGAGAGCCATGGAACTTCCCCTTCGAGACCGCGTTCTGCTTGCGGAGGAACTCTGGCAAAGCGTCGGTCCGTTAACCGGAGTTGAGATCGCGACGGACGGAGTTCGCGAGGCCATCGAGACCGCCAAACGGCGTGATTTTGAGATGACTTCGGGGCGAGTCGAAGGACTTTCTCACGACGCGGTGATGAAGTCCGCGCGCCACGCCATCGGATGCGACTGACCTATCACCCAGAAGCGAGAGCCGAAATCACCTAATCCACAGCGCGACAAGAGCCTCTCCTCACCCGGTCGCGGGTTCGCGAGGGAATGAAGTCCCTCGCTCGAATACGTCGTCCCTCCGGGAAGAGGCGTTCTTGGGCGGCGTCCTCCGCTTACGGAGCCACGATTGGCGCAAGGAATGATTCACGTCCCGCAAGGGACGTCGTTCCGTAGCGAGCGGTTTCAACCGATCGCGGGCTTGGTGGAAGAAACGGTACAGAAAAGCAGGCAGCCATAACCCGACCCTTCTTCCTGGGGACAGAAAGGCCGGGGATTCGTGCGGCGACTTACCGCAAGCCGGACATGCTTAATGGGGACAGAAGCACTTGTGGGCCGTGGGTCCGCCGCAGTTGATTCGCCGCTCACAAACCCCATCCGTGCAGGCGTCCAGGCAAGAACTTAGGCTCGGGAAGCACGCAAGGTCCGGGCATTCATTCGAAGTGAGCGCCAGCAGGAGGCTGTCAGGAATCGTGACGGCAGAGTCCGAGGCAATGGATACCGCGGTCGGGCAGAGCGAAGCGTTGGCCGGCGAAAGCATGCTCACCATTGGCTCTTGAGCGTACAGAGCACCGGTACCGGAGGCCAAGATCAAGAGTGCCGCGAGACCAAGGAGCGTTGTCTTCATGACGGAACCTCCGGCCCATTGCCGTTTCGCATTTCAGGCGTTAGCGCCTGCGCATTTCTAATTCTTAGCGCTACACCTTAGTTGTGTCAATCCAAATAGCGACAGAATGCCCTGGCGGAATGGGCCGCCCGGCGCACGATGCCGCCGAGACGGCGGCGGTCCCACGACCATCGATCGCTTCGACCTGAGGTTCTTCTACTCCGCACCTCTTCGATAGAACGACAGCGCAATCTCCCCGTACCGCCGCACATCCGTCCGGACCAACTCCCCCACCTCCCCCGCCAATTGCACGCGGGCGGAGTGCTCGATCACCGCCTCTCCCTCTCCGGCGAGCAGGGGCGCGAGCCCTTCGAGCAGACTGGTATAGGCATTGAAGGCGTAGGGGGGGTCGGCAAACACCAGATCGAAGCGCTCGCCGGTTTCTGCCAAACGCGCCAACCCCGCGGGCAGCGTCATCTTACGGATCTCGATCAGCCCCTTGCCGAGCTTCGCGGCGTTGGCTTCGATGGTCTCCAGAGCTTGAGGATTCCCTTCAACCGCGACGGCTCTCAAAGCTCCTCGGCCGATGCTTTCCAGCGCCACAGCACCGCTACCTGAAAACAGATCGAGCAGGCGGGCTCCGGCTAGGCGCTGGCCCCAGATGGAAAAGAGGGCTTCGCGTACTCGGCCCTCGCTCGGACGGGCACCTTTTGGCACCGCTAGGACGCGGCCGCGGAATTCTCCTCCGGAGAGGCGCACTCCGGGAGCGCGGGCGCCTTTCAACGGTGGCGGTTTCCGAAGCGGGGTTCGAGCTGGACGAAGAGCTGGCGCAGTTGCTCCTTCAGGACGTACATCGCGAGCGGCTGATCGACCGCGCGGAGCTCGACGCCTTTGCCGTCGTCGGTCAGGTTTTGGACTTCGAACAGTACGCCGTCGGCTCGGCGCAGGCGGTCGAAGCGGGCGGGCTCGTAGCCTTCGGGCAGGCGCTTGTCCCCTTCGAGCAGGGTGACTTCCGCGGCAGTGCTTTCGGTGACCGCGAGGACGCGCGAAAGGGCGAGCGGCAGGGCGTCTTCTTTGCCAAAGCGCAGCTCCCGCACCGGCCGGCCGGGGATCGCGAGGGTGAGCGCGCAATGGGGAATCCAGGCTCCGGTGAGGGTCTGCGGCAGCTCGCCGATTCGGGAGAGATCTTCTTCTTCCAGCCGGTGGATCGCCCCGTCGAGGCGGTCGGGCCCCAGCTCCGCGAGGCCCATCCGTTCGTGCCCGGGGGGACCTATGCGCAGACGGACGGTGCCGCTTGCGAACAGCGTGATTTCCCGCCGCTCCAGCTCGCTTTCGCAGTCGTAGCGGAAGATTTGGACCTCGCGCGGATCGCCATCGACGATCGGGGCCGGCGCGTGCTTCGTGGTTTGGGCGGGAGCGTCCGTTGGCTCGATGCGGATCGGATCGAGCGGGACGGAGACTTGGGGCTCGGTGGATTGGGCGAAGGTGGGGAAAGCGGTAAAAAGCATCAGGGAGGATAGAAGCACGACAGCCCTCACCCCCGGCCCCTCTCCCAAAGGGAGAGGGGAGAACAGCCGAGGCCGTTTTTGCCTTGCTCCCCTCTCCCTTTGGGAGAGGGGCCGGGGGTGAGGGCTGAGAGCCCAAGAACGTTTCACAGCGCCTCCTCCCCAACCGCCGCAACCGGCACCGTTCCCAACGCAAACGCCATCTCCGTCTCCCGCCCTGCCGCCAGCTCGCCATCCTGCAACGCGCTCTTGACCGCCCGCAGCGCCGACCCAAGCGCCGGGCCTTCGGGGATTCCGGCCGCGATCAGATCGGCTCCGCGGATCGACGGCTCGATCGTTCGCAGCTCGGCGAGATCGCGGCGAATCCACGATCGGCCGGTCTCGTCGGTCGCGGCGAAGACGAGCAGCAGCTCCTCGCCGCCGAGTCCCGAAAGCGCTGCCGAGACCTCGCTCGGCCGGGCGTTCTCCGCGAGCGCCGCCAGGGCGTCCTTCACGGCCTCCGCCACGCCGAGGCGCCGGGCGCGGGGGCCTCCGTTCAGGGCGAGCCGGTCCGCGAGCCGGCGGCGGGCGTCGAGCGGTAGATCGATGGCGAGCGCGAGCCCCAGCAGCTCGGCGAGATCGACGGCCGGCTCGGTGAGACCTTCCAGGCGATACCAATCCCAGGCGGCGAGAGCACCGCGGAGGCGAGTTTCGGCTTCGGGGATCAGCGCCCGGTCGTGGACCAGCTTCGGCTCGATCGCGCCGAGCACTCCGAGCGCGGCGAGGCGTTCGAGGCCGGGGAGGGCGACCGCTTCCTCTCCTAGCAGGAGATCGAGCTCCGCGCGCAGGCGGGCTCCGGACAGGCGGTCGAACGCCCCCTCTTTGAGCGCGATGCCGATCAGGCGCTCGGTTTCGGACGCGAGATGCAGGCCGAGCCGCCGTTCCAGGCGGACCGCGCGCAGGGCTCGGGTCGGATCGTCGAGGAAGGAGAGGCTGTGGAGGACGCGCAACACGCCCTGCTCCAGGTCGCGCCGGCCGCCGAACGGATCGATCAGCTCGGGTGCGCCGCTCTCCGACAGCGGCCCGAGCCGAATCGCCAAAGTGTTGACCGTAAAGTCGCGGCGGTAGAGATCCTGCCGGAGCGCCGAGCTGGCCACTTCGGGCAGCGCCGCCGGGGCGCGGTAGAACTCGCTACGCGCGGTCGCTACGTCGATTTCGCCGCCTGGCGTGCGGATCACCGCGGTCAGGAACGCCTCGTGAACGCGCACCGGAGCGTCGAGCGCTTTGCCCAAGCTTCGGGCGAACGCCGGGCCGTCTCCTTCGACCACCAGGTCGAGATCGCGATTCTCCCGCCGGAGCAGCAGATCGCGGACGAAGCCGCCGACCAGGTAGACCGGGATCTTCTCCGTCCGGGCGACCGCGGCGATCCGTTCGATGTGTTCCCGCGTCGCGGGATCGGCTCGCGCGAGCAGCTCGGCCGCCTCGCGCCGGGCCGCGCGGTGCCGCTCCGGGTTCCCCTCCCGCGCTCCCGCGACGCGCAGGGCTCCGGCGCCCTCCGAGAGCCCTCCCGCTTCGGTTTCGAGATCGAGCCGCGCGCCGAGGTAATGGAGCAGCTGCATGCGGGTGACCAAACCCAGCGGCCGGCCGTCGGTCGAATCGCCCACCAGGACGAAGCGCGGTTGGAGAGCGAGCATCCGCCGCCCCACCTCGTCGGCCGGAGCGTCGGCCGCGACCCAGGCGAGATCCTGGGTCATCGCGGTCTCGATCGGGCGAGCCCCGAGCCCGTGCTGGAGCGCCGCGTCCAGCAGTTGGCGGGTGACCGCGCCGATCGCCCGTCCCTCGCCGTCGAGCACCGGGGCGGCGTTCACCCCGCCGATCCGCAGCCGCTCTTTCGCCTGTTCGATCGTCGCGGCTGGATCGAGCGCCACGCTCGCTTCGACCATGAGGTCGCGCGCCCGGGCCGCGGGGGGGAGGCGCTGCTGTAGCTCGGCGAGCAGTTGCTCCCGCACCTCGACCAGCGCGCCGTGCAAGCGAGCCGAGGCGGCGGTCGCGTGCCCTCCTCCTCCAAGCCCGCCGAGGAGCTGGCCGAGATCCACCCCCGGCGCGTCCCCTCGGCCGACCACCAGGACGCGCTCCTCGAAGCCGAACAGGACGAACAGCATCGGCAGACCGAACAGGTCGAGGCTCTTCGAAACGAGCGGCGCCACCTCTTCGACGTAGCTCGGCAGATCGATCTCGGCGAGCCCCACGCGATGACCGTGGATGCGGTGGACTTCGAGCGCGCGGGCGATTTGGTGCAGGAGGTCCAGCCGCTCCGGATCGAGCGCCGCGCTGGCGAAACGGCGCACCAGCGCGAGATCGCCCCCCTGGCGCAGCAATCCGGACGCGGCGTCGAGATCGCGCGGATGGGTCGTGGCGAAGGTCAGCGCTCCGGTATCCTCGTAGATCCCGAGCAGCAGCAACGTGGCCTCGGTAACGGTGGGAATGAGCCCGTGCTCGGCAAACACCTCGGAAAGGATCGTCGAGGTCGAGCCGACGGCGGAATCGACCCGGCCGCCAACGATTTCCAGGTCCCCTTCCGCGTGGTGATCGTAGGCCCAGATCTCGATCTCCGGCCGCTCCGCCAGCCACTCCCCCAGCCGGCCGATCCGGTCGCGCTGGCGCACGTCACAGAGGATCACCCGCTCGATGGCCGAGGGATCGATCTGGCGCTGGCGCAGCTCGGCGAACTCGACGAACCCGGAGGCGAGCAGGCGGCGAACCGACGCCTCCCGCGAGCCGGGAAAGAAAATCTCGGCCTGCGGGTGCAGGCGCCGCGCCACCAGCACGGAGGCCAAGGCGTCGAAATCGGCGCCGACGTGAGTCGAAAGCAGCTCCACGCCGGAGATTCTACGCGGAGCCCGCCTCCGTGACCTTCGTCCGGTTGTCGTCCGAGGTGCGATCGACCAATTTGTTCAGCGGATCGATCCCCGCCTCGACCGGTTTTCCACCCACCACCAACTCGAACGTCGAGGTCGGTTGCGTGAGCCGGTGCTTGGCGAGATAGAGGACGGTCTCCTGCTTCTTGCTGTCCTTCTTCGTCTCCCCAAACACGCCGATGTCGATCGAGTCGTCGAGCGGCAGCGGCGATTCGACCCCCTTGCCGTCGGCGCGCATCTTCTTCGCTTCGACGGTGAGCTTCACCAGGTACTTGCCGTCCGCGCGCCGGGTCCAAGTGGCGGTGGTCGCTCGGGTGTCGTAGAGCGTGATCGTCTCGAACAGGTCGTGGAGCAGCTTCTGCTCTCCCGGAGGTGTCACCTCGCGCAGGATCTTGAGCAGATCCGGCGTGTAGGTATAAGGCGGCTCCTGGAACGCCACCTGCGCCACATAGCGCGAAAGCGCGCGGTTCACCGTCTCCTCGCCGATCGCTTCCTGTAGGGCGTAGAAGACCAGGCTCCCTTTCCGGTAATGGATATACGGTTGGTTTTCCACCCGCATCAGCGGCATCTCTTCGATCAGCTCGCCGCCGCGCCCTTCCAGGTACTGGTCGAGCTCGTACTTCAGGAAGCGGCGCATTTTAACCTTCCCGTACTCTTTCTGCATCACCATCAGCGCCGAGTATTGCGCCAGGCTCTCCGACAGCATCGTGCCGCCTTGGACGGCGCCGCCGATCACCTGGTGCGCCCACCATTGATGGGCCACCTCGTGGGCGGTGACGTAGAAAACGTAATCGATGTCTTCCGGGTCGCGCAGGTCGGCGATGAAGCCGATGCTCTCCGAATAGGGAATCGTGTTCGGAAACGACTGCGCAAAGCTCGCGTAGCGCGGGAATTCGAGAATCCGCACCTGATGGTGCTGGTAGGGCGAGAAGGCCACGGTGAAATAGTCGAGCGACTTCTTCGCCGAATCGATCATCCGGTCGACGTTGTAGGCGTGGGCCGGATCGTAATAGATCTCGATCGCCACGTTCTCTTTCCCGGGGTGCCAGACGTCTTTCTTGACCGCCCAGCGTGCCGACAGGAACGAGTAGAAATTGAGGATCGGCCGGTCCATCTCGTAGCGGAAATAGCGCCGATTCCCCACCGTCCATTCGCGCTGAAGGTAACCGGGCGCGAGCGCGATCTGATCCGCGCTGGTCGAGACCGTGGCGCGGAAGCCGATCCAGTCGGCGTCGCCGGAAATGTAGTTGTTGCGTCGGGCGTTCAAGTCTTCCAGCTTCGCCATCCGGACGGCCGGCGGCAGGCCGTATTTTCTCCGGTCGTTGCGATCCTGCAGCTGGCGCGACTCGTCGTACGCCAAGACGGGGAAATACTGGCCGTTGTTGAAAAACGTTCCGTTGTAGACCAGCGAGGTGTCGGAATTCTGGTTGACGAATCCCTTCTCCTCGACCGTCAACTGGAACGAAAGCTCCATCGTGGCGCCCGGGGCGAGCGGCACCGGCAGTTGGTAGATCGAATAGCCGAGCCGCTGGTCGAAATGGGTGCGCCACTTCGGATCGAGCGACAGCCGGCGGACCTTCACTCGCGGATCGAGCTGGAGATGGATCGCGCTCTCCGGCCGGTTCGATTTGTTCTTCAAGACGTAGCGTCCGGCGATCTCCACCCGCCGCTGGCCGGGAAAGATGTCGACGTTCGCTTCGGCATCGACGATCCGCGGGGCGACGAGATCCTTGTACTTCCGGTACTGTTTTTCGTAGTCGGCCTGGCGATGCTCCTGCTCGTCGGTCGGCACGTACGCGTTCAACACGTTGGTGTTCCAGAAGATCCACGCGCCGACCGCCACCCAGCCGACCAGCCCCGCCGCGGCGAGCGCGCGCCAGGGACCGCGGAATCGCGCTTTGGCCTCGCGCAGCCGGAGCTGCCAGACGCTCTCGCTCCCCCGCACCCAGAACAAGGCGGCGCCCACCAGCAGCAACAGCGCGAAGCAGGCCCAATAGAGATTGAACCAGGC
The DNA here is from genome assembly GCA_035995205.1 of Thermoanaerobaculia bacterium. GTDB lineage: Bacteria > Acidobacteriota > Thermoanaerobaculia > Multivoradales > UBA5704 > DASYKS01. The sequence goes on along the minus strand of DASYKS010000032.1, from coordinate 22,158 downwards.
GAAGCCCTGAAGATAGTGGCCGTAGCCGTTCATGTCCGAGTAGGTCATCGGCGGCACGTCGGCGAAGCGATAGAGGCGGTGATCGAAGTTCATGGCGCCGAGCACGGTCTGGCTGATCAGGAACAGGATCATCGCCAGATAGCCGACGAACTTTTGATTGCACATCACCTGGAAGAACACGGCGAGCACCGCAGCGAGCAGGAAGCGCACTCCGGCGATCGCCAGCCCCTTGGCGTACAGGCCCGGCTCGAGGTGCGAATACCCTTGCGAAAGCTGAATCCCCATCGCGGTCAAACCGCCGACCGTAAGAAAGGTGAGGATCACGATCCAGAGCGCGCCGATCTTCGAAAGCAGCGGCACCCAGCTCGGTACCGGCAGCGCGTCGGTCACCTCGGCCACCTTGAGCGCGCGCTCCCGCCAGACCAGCTCGCCCGCGTACAGCGTGAGGATGATGACCAGCAGGAAGAGGAAGCTCCCCTGGATGTTGTCCAGCATCAGCGCGGTCACCGGATAGACCTTGGTGCCGAAGCGTTCGAAACGCACCACCGAGCTACCGGCCAGGTTGAACATGCCGAACGCGACCATGATCACGAACGGAATGCTCTTCCACACCCCAATCGTCTCGCGGCGAAGCGCGTGGAAAAACAGCGAGCGGTTTCGGCGCGACGAAAAATCGCGTGTCGCGTGGGGCATAGAGAGGGTCGGAGCGCCCACTTCAGCAAGGGCCGGCACTGCCGCTACTTTCTTGCGCCGCCGTAAGAGCCGCCCCAGCGCACCGTAGGTCGGGGCTCCGGCCGACGCCCGAAAGGTGGCGAAGCTCAGCGCAAGAACGGCCCCTCCGACTCCCGTCCAGATCAGGCGATTCCAGAGCAGCAGGCCGGAGAGCGGGGGCAGCGCCGTGTTCTTTTCGGTGACCGTCCAATAGCGGGTCGCTACGTTGATCGCCGTGGCGCCGAACGGATCGAGCAGCGCGCTGAGCGTCTGGTGCTCGACGTCCGCGAGCATCAGGGTCGAGACGAAGAAACCGGCGAAGAAGACCACGACCCCGACGTAGGTGACGAGCCAGCTGCGCGAGGCGGAGGCGAGCGCGAAGAACAGCGCGCCGGTGAGCAGCAGGTTGGGGATCACCAGGACGCCGAGCGCAAACAGGTAGGGCGCGGCGAGCGTCGGCCCGATCCGCTCCGCTTCGAGCCAGGGCATGAAGCTGCCGATCAGAATGCCGAACGAACAGAGCACCATCACGCCGGTCGAGGCGACCAACGAGCCGGCGAACCGTCCGCCCAGGTAATCGAGCTTCGCCATCGGTTTGGAAAAGAACAGCTCGTGCGTACCGCGCTCGAAATCGCGCAGCGCCGCACCCGCGACGAACGCGGTGGTGACGAAAACACCGATCACGCTCATCACCGAGAGCAACTGGAGGATGACGAACGGGGCGTTTCTCTGCACGTTGCCGATGCCTCCGCCGATGGTGATCGAATCGGAGGTCACGGCGCCGAACGTCATGGTGGCGAAGAACAGCCCGGTGCCCCAGAACAGGGGCGACCGGAGCGTCTGGTGCAGTTCGAAGCGGAAGATCTCGCGGAAGTTTTTCGACATGGGTTTTCTCGGAGGCTCAAGCCGCGAGCGCCGCCACCTTCTCGCGCTCGACGCGGCGGAGGGCGTGGAAATAGACGTCTTCGAGATCGGGCGCGACGCCTTCGAACTCTTCTCCAGGGTCGCTCTCGCTCCAAATGTGGATCACGGTCCGGCCGGCGGAGAGGCGCCGCGACAGCACCTCGTGCTCGGCCTCGTAGCGCGCCAGCTCCGCCTTCGTCACTGTCTTTTGCCAGATCTGCCCTTCCAGCTCCGCGATCACCTGGCGCGGCTCGCCCGCCACCCGCAGCTCGCCGCCGGCGAGGATCGCCGTCCGCGGGCAGAGATCGGTCACGTCTTCGACGATGTGGGTCGAAAGGATGACCACAACGCTCTCGCCGATCTCCGCGAGCAGATTGAGGAACCGGTTGCGCTCCTCCGGATCGAGCCCGGCGGTCGGCTCGTCGACGATCACCAGCTTCGGCTCGCCGATCAAGGCTTGGGCGATGCCGAAGCGCTGGCGCATGCCGCCCGAAAACGTGCCGAGCTTCTGGTCCTTGACCGCCCACAGGTTCGTCCGAACGAGCAGTGCCTTCACCACCTCGCGCCGCTCGCGCCCGTTGGTAAGCCCTTTGAGCACGGCGAAATGGTCGAGCATCGTCTCGGCGCTGACCTTCGGGTAGACCCCGAAATCCTGCGGCAGATAGCCGAGCACCCGGCGCAGCGCCTGCTTGTCCGAGAGCACGTCGATACCCTCGAAACGGACCGTGCCGGTGTCGGGCTCCTGGAGTGTCGCGAGGGTGCGCATCAGAGTCGATTTGCCCGCGCCGTTGGGACCGAGAAGGCCGAACATGCCGGCCGGAACTTCGAGCGAAACGTCGACCAGGGCACGCACCCCGTTGCCGTAGGTCTTCGACAGATTGCGGATCGAAAGCATCGCAACGTCCTCCTCGGCCGGATCGCGGCCCTGGATCGCTGTACGCATTCGGCGCAGGGTAGTTTCTCGGGAACGGCACCAGCAGTAGGGGCGGCCCCCCGTGGCCGCCCTCGTTCGCAGTAACCTCCTGGGCTCACGGGGGGGCGCCCCTACAAAGGGCTGAAGATGTGAGAGATGATGACGTCACGAATCCATCCCCAGGAGGACCGGCCATGTCCACGCCTATCTCCCGCCGTCGCTTCGCCGCCCTGCTTGGGTTGGGAGCGGCCTCCGCCGCGCTCCGCCCCTCGCTCGTCCTCGCCCAGACGGCGGCAGCGACTGCCCCAGCGTCCAATCCGGCGATCCCGGCCAACACCGTCGTCCGCCTCAGCTCGAACGAAAACCCCTACGGACCCTCCCCCGCCGCGCTCGACGCGATGCGCGAATCGCTGGGCGTCGCCTGGCGCTATCCGGACGAGCGGGTCGACGCTCTCGCCGCGGTCCTCGCGAAGCTCCACGGCGTGGCGCCCGAGCAGATCCTATTCGGCAGCGGTTCGAGCGAGATCCTGCGCGCCGCGGGGACCGCAACCCTCGCCCCCGACCGCCCGCTCGTGCTCGCCGATTCGACATTCGAAGCGATCCGCCGCTCCGCCAAGCTCCGCGGGGCGGAAATCGTCCCTGTGCCGCTCACCGCCGACTTCCGCCACGACCTGCCGAAAATGCTCGCCGCCCGCGAGCGCGCCGGGCTGATCTACCTCTGCAATCCGAACAACCCGACCGGCAGCCTGACCCCGAAGGCCGAAGTGCGTACTTTCCTCTCCCAGGTACCAAAGGAAACCACGGTCCTGATCGACGAGGCCTACTTCCATTTCGCCAACAGCCCAGACTACGAGACCGTGATTCCGCTCGTCGCCCAATACCCCAACCTGATCGTCGCCCGCACCTTCTCGAAAATCTACGGCCTCGCCGGAATGCGTTTGGGGTACGCGGTCGCCCAAGCCGGAACGATCGAGCGCCTCGCGGCAGAGCAGGCCTGGGACAACGTGAACGTCGCGGTCATCGAAGCCGCCCGGGCGAGCCTCGCGGACGGCGCATACATCGAGAAGACGAAGCGGCTTCTTTTGGAATCCCGCCGCACCACGATGGCCGCCCTCGAAGCGAAGGGACTCCGCACGATCCCCTCCTCGACGAACTTCTTCATGGTCGATCTGAAGAAGGACGTCCGGCCGGTAATCGCGGGGCTGAAGAAAAAGGGCGTCGAGGTCGGCCGGTTCTTCCCGGCGCTGCCGAACCATCTGCGGGTTACGGTTGGGACCGGGCCGCAGATGGAGCGGTTTTTGGGGGCGTTTGGGGTGGTCGTGGGGTGCGGGGGCTACCCAGCCAGAAGGCCAGGCTCAAGGGTAGCAAGCTTCGGACGACGCCCCTCCGTTAGAGATGAACACCGGCAGCCTTTTGAGCTATAAATCGCAGTTGCACCAGATGAAGCGAAGTTCTCGCCTTTCTCGCGTTTCTCTGACGAGAAGAGCCGAATCTTAGACCCCCCTTTCATCAGAGGTAGCGGGATCTTCGCTCAACCCGTAACGCCGTCGTCCGTTTAAACTGCTATCCAACGGGAAGAATCTCATGGCTAAATCGCAAGGGGAACAGGTTGCAGTCTGCCCAAACCCAAGGTGTAACCAGCCTCTCTACTCCAACCATGCCAGCCCCTGGTGTTTCGGTTGCGGCCACCCCCTTCCAGCTGGCGTTCAAGAATTGCTCCCTCGACTCCAAGGACTACGTAAAACCTCCGATATAGCAGGATCGCCAGAAATCCAATCTATGCCCAAAGCTGTTGATGCGGAGGCTTTGAGTCATAGATATCGGGATTCTTATGCAGTCTCACGTGTGATCATCGGTGCCGGGAGCGGAGTCAAACGAGCGGGCTTCTTCGTGGGGATCCTCCTAGCAATAGCCAGTTTCGCGGCGGACGGCAACTGGATATTGATCGGCCTGTGTGGCACGTTGCTCACTACAATTTCATTCTACGTAACTGGAGTCATTATTGAGGCGCAGGGTCAAATTCTTAGAGCTTCCCTGGACACAGCCGTGAACAGCTCACCCTTGTTGGAGAATCAACAGAAAGCGGAGATTCTCGCGCTGGGTTGAGCCCCCTCGCTTTCGAGGAGACGCACCGGCAGCTTTGGATTCGAGCACCTCTGTTCGGCCTGAAGCGTGCCATTAGGAAATGGGCGGCGAGTAAGATGGCAGCGCAGCGGAGTATTCGCGGAAGATATCTAGCGCTTCCGGCTGATGATTCCCTCCCGGCTGGCGTTTCTTCCACTCGCCGAGCAGCCACCCGATGTCCACGTCATCGCGATCGGCAGAGTACTCGAAACAGCGATAGCCCGGGCCTTCAGCCCTTGGAAAATTCGAGGATCTCCGGGAACCTAGGGAGTTGCCCTAGGCTAGTTTGGGGCGGGCCTTTGGCCCTCAAACTGCGGCTCGATTGGCCTGCTGACTTTAACCGCTCCCCAAGACGTTGAACCGCTCGCAATCCTCCAGCGCCCGATCGAAGGTGAGAGTTTCCTCGCAGCCGGCCCGGTGGCTCAGCCAGCCGATCAGGTAATCCGCGAAATCCCCAGGCCCTTTTCGGTAGTCGATGATGGCTCGCTGCACGAGATCTCGATCTTGGATCTCAAAGATAGTGGTCGCGAGGAGTCCCTCGAGCGCAGTGGCGATTCCCGGCTTCGGCACTTGGAAGAGCCGACCTTGGAGAACCCAGACCAGTTCACAGAGGACCGGCGTCGCGATGAACAGAGACTGCCCTTCTCGCTCTGCACGATCGAAGAGGTCGCTTACCCGGCGGGTCTGTTCAAGATCATCCTGGGTGAGATACCTAACGAGGAGGTTGGTGTCGACACCTTTCACCGCCGGTCGGCCCGAATCCGCTCGTGGTCCTGGGCAACATGGTCGGAAATCGCTCGGTCCATCTCGGCGACCGTTTTCGCCGCAGCCCCGTTATGCCGGACCAGTCCGAGGAGATCGCGCACCGATCCGACGACCGGTTGGAGCCGGACCGAGCCGTCTTCCGCGATCAGGAACTCGAGACGGTCTCCTTCCGCGACCCGGAGGTGCCGCTGCACTTCCTCGGGGACTGTGATCTGGCCGTTGCTGGTCATCGTCGAAGTCGGCATCGGAATCTCCCTACTCGAGGGAAGGATACAACGACCTCGGCGGCCCGTTCCAAAGTTGGTGGCGCTGTCAGGTAAGGCTCCGGCGTGTCCCTCTTCGGACTCGAATTGGCTGCGCCGGAGCACCATCCTTATAGGACTGGGCTCGGTAGATGGACCGTCGGAGCCCGATACGGAGGATCTGCCATGCACGCGAAACTCATCTTCCGCTCTGCTCTGATCCTGGCGCTCTTTGCCGTGGTCGCATTCTGTGGGAACTCTGTGGCCCGCGCCACCGACTTGCCGCTGCCGGACGCTCCGGCGATTTCCAGTCAGGCTCCCACTCAACCGGACGTTCCGGCGGATGGATCGGGACTGTTCATGCCGGAGCCGATTCCGCAGTGCAAGGCTGGCTGGTGTAGCTCGACCGCCCAGTGTCAGGCTTGGTTCGGTCCCGATTGGGTTTGCCAGCTGGGTCCGGGAGCGACCTGCGGGATGTGCAGGCAACTGGCGTAGGGCTCTCCTTCGGTGGAGGTGGGGATTCGTTCGGGACCGCTAAGCCGCGCTCGCTCTAAAACGCCGGCGAGACGCCGGCGGTCCCAGGAACAGCCCAAGAGGCATCATCGAACTCGGAACCTTGCTTTGCATTCGGAGGTCCGGCGGCACAGCTCAGCAAGGCTCCGGCGTGGGCGCAAATGTTCTTCATTTGGGTCGCGGCGTTCAAGCAGGCTCCGGCGACGTCTCCGAGGTGATTGATGCCGATCACCCGGCCGGTGGCGGCATCCAGGATTGGCGAGCCTGAGGAGCCGACCTCGCTGTCGCATCCGAAGCCCATCTGGCTGGCCGGAGCGGTGTCCTCGTAGGTGGCATTGACCGTCGCGACCGTACAGCGCCGGGTATGGGCGGCGTCCTGCCAGTAGGCGATCTGTTTGACGCGCCCTTTCGAGTGCTGCGGGAAGTTGACCGCCATCCCAACCGTCGGACTCTTCCGAGTCGCGGTGTACTCGCCCCAGGTGGCCTCTGGATTGCCCGCTAAGGTGAACAGGGTGTAGTCGAGCTTCGAAACCGGGCTAGTCTTCAGGAAGGTGCGGCCGGCGTAGCTTCGCGTCGCTGCGATCGAGGAAGGGGCGCACCGCTTCGTCTGGTAGTTGAATTTGGCTTCGACCGTGTCCACCCCTTCCTGGTTCGAGAAGCAGTGGCTGTTGGTCATCATCGTGTTGGGGTTCGATCCTGCGACCAGCCAACCGGTACAGAGGAGAGTCCAGCCCGCGCGTTGAAACGTAACGAGGGCAACCGGGCGGACGTTCACTTCCGGGTGGCAGGCGACATTCTCCCGCCCGTCGGTGCCGCAGATCGCCTTTATGAGCGGCGAGGACTCCCCATTGAGTGGCGCCGTGCCGTAGGCGATGCGGTCGATCGTCACCCCGTGGCGTCCTTCACGCCCTTTACTCGAAGAGCCGGAGTGCAGCTCGACGACGGCGGTGTCGGATTCGACGAGGAAGGTCCAAAACTCACCGGTGCCACGCGGCCCTCGGTCGCGGTAGGTCCACACTTCCGTCCCGTCCGGACTCGCGAGTGTCAGGTAGTCGCCTGCCGGCAGGTCGAATTCGCTGAAGTGGACGCGCAGGAAGGTGGCCCCGGGCGAGACGATCGTCTCCGACCAGGTGACCGGCCGGTCCGGGCCGCCAGCGGGATAGTCGGCCGGGGTCGCCGCACGATACGGCAGCTCCTCGCCGATCTTGATCGCCCCCTGCGCCCGGATGACCGCCGAGCCCGGCCAGGCGAGCGTGGCGGCGATCAGGGCAACGATTCGAACCGCGGATCTTGAACGAGGCATCGGGGTCTCTCCTTCCTCGGTCGACTTCCGATGAATCTACCTCAGGAGCGCGCCGACGCGTCGGCGCTTGGGAAAGCGGCGACACGTCGCCGTACTCCAAAATGTCGACGGCGGAAAGAATGGGAGCGATAGGCGCCGTTTGCGAGCTTCCGGAGGGCCTTGGGAAGCTGGAAAATCAAATTTTAAGTCCGGGAATCATTTCTTAACTCCCAGAATCGTTTTTTAACTCTGGGAATCGTTTTGGACGGTAAAAAATGCTTCGCGAGGCTTGGAGAACGGAATTTTAACTTGGAGAATCATTCTGGAGCTTCGGGAATCGTTTTTTAACTCCAGAAATCGAATTTCCAGGTCGAAAAATGATTCTGGGACTTAAAAAACGATTCTGGGAGTTAAAAAACGGATTTCGCCGATAAAATTCGCTGGCCGGGCTTCCCGCGGCGTTTTCCTGGCCCGGAAATCATTCGGGAACTTTAGATTCCTCCCGGGAAGCTCTCGAACCAATACGGAGCTTCCCGGGGAGCTCTACAACCGAAGACCCTCCCTACGGCCGCAAAGCCCAAAGCTCCGTGCCGGTTGCCTCGTCGAAGTCGGCGAAGAAGAGCCGTGAGCCCGCGACGACCAGATCGTGGGAGCCCGCGGGGGAACGCCGCCTCGACACGCGGGCCGTGCCGGCGGTAGTGCCGTTGGTGCGCCAAAATTCGTTCGGGGTCGAGCAGATCAGCTGATTTGCGAGGACCCGAAGCGCGCGAGGATCGCGGATCGTCGTGCCGGACGAATCCTGGACTCGCCGGGTGCCGGCGGCCGTGCCGTTGGTCACCCAAAGCTCTGTCGTCGAATCGAACGGCCGGAAGAAGAGCTTGCCGGAAAATGCCGTCGGCTGCGCCTTTTCAGGATCGAGATCCAAAAGGAAGCTGCCGAGGCGCCGGCCGCCGGCTTGCTGGCCGGCGGTCGCCCAAAGGCTGAAACCCTGATCGGACCGGCCGTAGGCATAGATTTGGCTGCCCGCGGCGTACAGGCGGATCGTGCTCCATCCCGGCTCGTGGCTCACCGCCCCGATTTCCCGCGTTCCCGCCGCGGTGAGATCGGTCACCCAGAGGCGCGAGGTTTCGAAGCCGCGGCTGCCGCGATCGAAATATGTCTTGCCGCCCAACGGGACCAGTGCGCTCGACAGCTCGGCGAGCGGCTCGACCAGGAAGGGGTAGACGCTCGCCAAAGGCACGGTGCCCGCGGGCGTGCCGTCCGAGAGCCAGAAGGCGAGCGTGGGATCGAAGGGACCGGCCTGCCCTTGAAACAACAGGCGCCCGCCCAGCGTGTTGAACGGCGAAGAGCCCGCGCCGCTTCCATCCGGCCCGGGGAGGGTGTCCCGGAGGAGACGGGTGCCGCTCTTCGTGCCGTCGGTCACCCAGGGTTCGTATCCGTGCTCTTCGTCTCGCGCGAGAAAGACGACTCGCTGGCCCAGCGGGTAGAGGATCTCGCCGGGGATCACCCGCTCGTCGAGCAACGGCACCGTGCCGCCCGCCGTGCCGTCGCTCCCCCACAGCTCCCGCGTGTCGAAGCCGGTGCCGCGGATGAACACCAGGCGACCGCCGGCCTCGGCCGAGGCGGGCACGGGCGGAGCCGCCGCGGGCTCCGGGCCGTCGATCAGCTCGCGGACGAGATGCGTTCCAGCCGACGTGCCGTCGCTCGACCAAAGCTCGTAGCCGTGGACTCCGTCGTTGGCGAAGAAGAAGCTCTTCGCCCCGGCCTTCATGAAGCGCTTGGGGCTGGAGCCGCCGAAATCGGGATCGGGGAGATCGACGAGCAGGCGCGTTCCGGCACGCGAGCCGTCGGTGCGCCACGGCTCCCACCGGTGGAGATCCTCGGGCGCGGAGAACAGCAGGGTGGAACCGGCTCTCGCGACGTCGAAGGTTCCGAGCGGAAACAGGCCGGTGTCCTCCCCGACGTCGGTCAATCGAACGGTGCCCTGAGGATGTCCGTTGGTGCGCCAGAGCTGGCGGCGGCCGGCGGGATCCAGGGCGCTCAGGTAGACGAGATTTCCGACGGCGACGAAGCCTCTCGGCAGGGAGGAACAGCTTCCCGCGCAGAGATCCTTGAGCAGGTGGGTGCCCGGAGCGCTCAGGTTCGACGTCCAAAGCTCGACGTTGCCGCCCGACGGATCGGCCGTGCCGGAGAAAATCAGCCCCGCCCCCTGCGCAAGGAACGGACCGGCCGCTCCGGCGCAGGCTCCCGGACAGACGTCCCGAATCAACCGGGTGCCGGCTCTCGTGCCGTCGGTCACCCAGGGCTCGAGTCCGTGAACCCCGTCGTCGGCCGCGAAAGCCACCTTCCCCTGGAGGGTGGCGATGAACAAATCGTAAGGCGGTTTCCGGAACGGGCTGATGGTTGGAAAGTCGGTGACCCGAAACGTTCCGGCGGCCGTCCCGTTGGTCCGCCAAAGCTCCGCGCCGGTCGATTCGTTGCCCGCCACGAAATAGGCGAGCGGTCCGACGACGAAGAACCCCGTCAAGCGGAGAATCGCCACCTCGCCGGGAACGACCTCGGCCAATTTCAAGGTTCCGGTGGTCGTGCCGTCGCTCACCCAAGACTCGATTCCGGAATCCGAGGTGCCGACGAAGAAGAGGAGGCGGTTCCCGAACGCGACCAAGCCGAACGGTCCGCGCACTCCGGGACCCGCGGCGCCGAAACGACGGATCCTTCGGGTTCCCGCGGCTGTGCCGTCGGTCGAAAACAGCGCCAGTCCGAGAGCGTCTTCGCCCGAGAAATAGGCCTTGCCGGCAACCACCGCGAGCGCCCCGAAAAAACCGGTGAAGCCCGGCGCGGCGCCCGGCGCCAGATCACGCACCAGGCGGGTTCCGGCGACGGTGCCGTTGCTCGTCCAGAGCTCCAGGCCGTGGACGCCGTCGTCGAAGCTGAAGTAGAGGCGCGGCGTCCCGGGCACGGGAAAGAACGCGAAGCTGAAGCCCGATTGCGGCCGATCGTCCAGCAACGCGACCGTTCCGGCGGCCGTGCCGTCAGTCACCCAGAGGCGGAGGGGGACGTCTTCTTCCGGAAATTCGGCCGCCACAAAATAGATCACCGCGCCCGTGTTGGCGACCACCGACACCCGATATCCTTCCGCGATCCGCACCGTACCACCCGCGGTGCCATCGGAAGACCAGACCTCGCCGGAGCCTTCCGTGCTGAAGATCGCCCGGCCGCCGAGCGATGCGAACCCCGCCGGAAACGAGCCGAGGCTGACGGCCGCCGGATCGATGTCCGCCACGCGGTACGGGGTGATCGCTGCGGCGGGGGCCGCGGCGAGAAGGGCGGCCGAAAAGGCGACGGAAGCGAGGGCGACGAAATGCATGACGAAACGCATGAGGGTAGTCTATGGCCGAAAGGCCCAAAGCTCTGTGCCGGTCTCGTCGTCCTTGTGGGAGAAGTAGAGCCGCGAGCCGGCCACCACCAGATCCTGGGGTGCGGTGGAAAACGGCCGACGGAGCAGGCGTACGGTGCCGACGGACGTAGCGTTGGTGCGCCAGATCCCGGTGGGGTTCGAGCAGATCAATTGATGTCCGAACACGACGAGGGTGCGCGGATCGAGGATCGACGCGCCGGACCCGTCTCGGACCCGCCGCGTGCCGGCGACCGTGCCGTTGGTCACCCAAAGCTCGGCGAAGACGGAGAACGGATTGAAATCCGGACCGCTCGTGCTGAAGAAGAGCTTGCCGCCGAACGCCGTCGGTTGCGCGAGGCTCGGGTTCAGATCCAGGTAGAAACGGCCGAGGCGGCGACCGCCGCCCGGCCGGCCGTCGGTCGCCCAGAGGCTGAACTTTCCCTCGCCCGAGCGGCCGTAGACGAAGATGCTGTCGCCCGCGACGAACAGGCGCAGCGCGCGAAATCCCGGCTCGGTGCTCACCGCCCCGATCTCCCGCGTTCCCGAAGCGGAGAGGTCGGTGACCCACAGGCGCGAGGCTTCCAGGCCGTCCCCGAAGCGATCGAAATAGATCTTGCCGCCCAGCTCGACCAGGTTGCTCGATAGCTTGGCGAGCGGCTCGACCAGGAAGGGATAGACGTCGCCGAGCGGCGCGGTGCCCGTGGGCGTTCCGTCCGAGAGCCAGAAGGTGAAATCGACGGGACCGTCGAAGCTTTGAAACAGCAGGCGCCCCCCGAGCGCGAACAGCGGCGAGGCACCCTCGCCGCCGGAATCCGGCCCGGAAACGGTATCCGCCAAGAGGCGCGTGCCGCTCTTCGTGCCGTCGGTCACCCAGGGCTCGGAGCCGTGCTCGGCGTCGCTCGCGATGAAGTAGATCCGGTTCGCCACGACGCGCAGAAGCTCGCGGGGAACCACTCCCACGTCGAGCAACGGAACCGTGCCGTTGCCCGTGCCGTCGCTTCCCCATAGCTCCGGAGTGTCGAAGAAATCGGACTTCCGAACGAACACCAGGCGGCCGTTCGCCTCGGCCGAGGCGAGCACCAGAGGAGCTGAAGTGGGCCACGGCCCCTCTTCCCGCTCGCCGACCAGACGCGTTCCGCCCGCCGTGCCGTCGCTCGTCCAAAGCTCGGAGCCGTGCGTCCCGTCGTCCGCGAAGAAGTAGCTCTTCGCGTCCGATTTCATGAAGCCTTGGGGCCTCGATCCCCCCAAATCCGCGTCCGGAAGGTCGAGCAGAAGGCGCGTTCCGGCGCGCGAGCCGTCGGTACGCCACAGCTCGGTGCCAGACGCCGGATCGAACCCGGAAAACACAAAGGCATTGCCGACCGCCGTGGCGTCGAAATTCCAGAGCACACCGGGCCCTTGCCTGACATCGGTCAGGCGTACCGTGCCGGGGGTGCGCCCGTTGGTCCGCCAGAGCTGGCGGAGACCGGCGGCATCGAGGGCGCCCAGATAGACGAAGCGTCCGGCCGCGACGAAACCGTTCGGGTTGGAAGAACAGGTGCCTTCACAGAGATCGTTGAGCCGGCGCGTGCCCGCCGCGCTCAAGTTCGAGATCCACGGCTCCACGTCCTGCCCGGACGGGTCGCTCGTCCCGGCGAAATATAGGCGCGTCCCCTGCCCCACAAACGCGCCGCCGCCCGCTCCGGAGCAGGGTCCCGGGCAGACGTCTTTGATCAAGCGGGTACCGGCAACCGTTCCGTCGGTCGACCAGGGCTCGAAACCATGGACGCCGTCGTCCGCCACGAACGCGACTTTCTGCCCGACGTTGGCGATCAGCTGATCGAAAAAGTGGTCCGCTCCCAGGAAATCGGTCAACGGGAAGGTTCCGGCAGGCGTGCCGTCGGTACGCCAGAGTGCCGCATCCTCCGGATCGGCGCCCGCTGCAAGATAGGCGAGAGAGCCCGCGATGTGAAAAGTCGACCGGAGGGTGATCGAGGCCGGGCCGGCGCCGATTTCGCTCAGTTGCACGGTACCAGCCGTGGTGCCGTCGGTCGCCCACGGCTCGAACCCCGAATCCGCGGTGCCCGCAAAGAACAGCAGGCGATCGCCGAGCGCGGCGAAGGAAAACGGGCGGACCGCGCCTTGCCCCGGGCCGCCGAAGCCGAAAATCCGCTGGGTTCCGGCGGCGGTGCCGTCGCTCACCCAGAGCGCCGGGCCGCGCCCGTCGTCGGCCGAAAAATAAGCCTTGCCGCGGAACACGGTGAGGGTAGAAAAATCGCCGCGAACGCCGCCTTCCGCACCGGGCCGTAGATCGAGAACCTGATGAGTACCCTCGACGCTGCCGTCGGTCGTCCACAGCTCGTGCCCGTGGACGGAATCATCGAAGCTGAAGAACAGCCTGCGCGTGCCGGGCACCGCGGCGAAACCCGTACCGAGCGCCAGGTTCGATCCTTCGACAAGCGCCACCGTCCCGGCCAACGTCCCGTCCGTCGCCCATAGCCGGGCGATGATCGGGCCGTCCTCGTCGAATTCGAAGGTGGTGAAAAAGATCGTCGTTCCGCTGTGCGCAACCGTCAACGAGAACGTGAATCGTCCTGCCGCGATACGAATCGTCCCACCGGCTGTGCCGTCCGTAGACCAGACCCCGCTGCCCGCGAGAGTGCTGAACATCGCCCGGTCGGAGACGGCGGTGAAACCGCTAGGAAAGGAGCCGAAGCTTTGGGTCACCGGATCGATATCGGCCACGCGGTAGGGCGTGACCGCCGCGGTCGGCACGGCGGCCCAGAGAGCGATCAAGAGGGTCGAGACTGCGAGACGCATGTCGGTGCTCCTGGCAAGAGGGCTGGAGACGGTAGGTGCCTCAAGAAAAGGATGTGGAAGCAGGCGCGAGGTGTTAGCCGCCGTCGGCGAGCATGTCGATCTGCAGCGTCGTCACCGATCGGCCGGACAGGGCGGTTTTCAGACGCTCACCGGGGACGAAATCCACGCGGCGCGGCAGGCGGCCCGCGGGCGCGACGACGAGGTAGATTCGATGGAGCCCCGGGGCCGGGCCGGCCACGAGATCCGCCGCGCGAGCTTCGAACGCCACGGCGCCGAAGCCGGTAGGCAGGCGGCGCACCGACTCGTCATCGATCCGTTCGAGCTCCTTTCCGGCTTCGCGGTAGAGCGCCAGCTCGACTTTCCTGAGCGCAAACCGGCGGGGAAAGGCGTCGATCCGGATCGGCGTCGTGGGCAAAGCGCGCACGTAGGTTGGGGAAAACGCCGCTCCCGGGTCGCGGGGCAGGCCCTGGATTTTCACCAGATAACTCGGAATCCCGAGAAAGCCGAGATACGTCACGAGCCCCAACAGCGCCGCCAGCACGGCGATCCAACCGAAGACAGCCCGCCAGGTGAAGGGAATCCTTCCCGGCGTTCCCGGGTGAAACCCGCCCCGGTCTGCCGTCGCGGTATATCCGGAGAGCGGATCGGAAGTTCTTTCCACTCGGTCCTCCTCGGCGTCGTGCCGGTCCCGATTCGCCGCGCCGATTCTACCCCCACAAGAAACGCCGAACGCAAGGCCCAAGCTCCATGTCGCCCACATGCTTTATGCTCGCGTTCGATGAGCCTGCCCACTTTCGCCGACGTTTTCGCCGCCCGCCGCACGCTTGCCGGCCGGGTGTTGCGGACCCCCGTTCTCTGCTCCCCTATTCTCGACGCCTTGACCGGCTCCGAGCTTCATTTCAAGGCCGAGAGCCTGCAGCTCACCGGCTCATACAAAGTGCGCGGGGCGACGAACAAGATCCTGTCGCTCTCTCCCCCGGAGCTTGCCGCGGGATTGATCACTGTCTCGGCCGGAAATGCCGCGCTCGGCGCGGCCTGGGCGGCACGGGAGGCGGGGGCCGCCCTGACCGTCGTGATGCCGGAAAACGCGGTGCCGGCCAAGCTCGCGGCGGTCGCCGCGATGGGCGCGACGATCGACAAGGAGGGGATCACGAACGCGACCCTGGCGTTCGCCCGGCTCGCGGCGTTGCGGGAAGCGCACGGCTTCACGCTGATCCATCCGTTCGACGACGCAAAGGTGATCGCGGGCGCGGCGACCGCGACCTGGGAGCTGCTTGAAGATGCTCCGCCGCTCGATCGATTGATCGTTCCCACCTCCGGCGGCGGCCTGCTCGGCGGCGCGCTGCTCGCCGCCACGGAACTCTCCCCCGCTACCGACGTCTGGGGCGTCCAACCGGAAGGCGCGGCTGGCTTGATCCTCTCGCTCGCCGAAGGGACGCCCACCGCGCCGGAAAAGATTCAGACCGTCGCCGACGGCCTTTCCGCGCCGAAGCCGGGCGCGCTCAACTTCGAGATCATCCGCCGCGACCTAAAAGGCGCCGTGGTCGTCTCGGACGACGAAATTCTGGCCGCGATGGGCTTGTTGATCGAGCACCTGCGGGTGATCGTCGAGCCCTCGGCCGCCGTGGGCCTGGCGGCCCTGCTGCGCTATGAGCACCTGCGCGGCGGCCGGATCGGCCTGCTGCTCTCCGGCAGCAATACCGGGAAGGACCGCGTGCTCCAAACGCTCGGCTGAGCGCCTCGGCGCGCCCTCCAGGCTGAACGGCGGGAGGCTGGGATGGCTCGGCCCGCCCGCGGGTTGGACGGCCTCTCTCCTGCTCTGGGTTCAAGGCTAAGATTCTGGGCGTCCGTTTTAGTAAGGAGGCCCTTCCATGCCGGATTCAAATCCGAATTCCAGTTTATATTCGCTCGGGCGCACCCTTCTCGCGTTCACCCTGTTCGCCGGTCTCTCGGTTCCCGCCATCGCCTCAGAGCGCTGGGTTCCGTTGGGTCCTTCCGGGGGCATGACTCAACTGCTCGTCCAGGGCACCTCCGATCCGCAACGTCTGTACGCCACCACCGAGGGGCTCGGACTCTTCCGCAGCCGCGACGGCGGACACTCATGGCAGTCCGCCAGCCGGGGCCTCGGCGGTTTTTTCGAGCTCCTGCATCTCGCGGTCGATCCGAGCGATCCCAACATCGTCTTTGCGTCGACCTTCGGCGGCGCTCGTTATTATCAAATCTGGCGCACCGCCGACGGCGGCGAGACCTGGATCCCGGCCGCGAGGCCGCCCAAGGCCGGTCGCTTCCTGGTGCAGACCCAGGATTTCCTGTTCGACGCGACCTCCCCGAGCACGATCTACGCCGCGACCACGAGCGGGATCTTCCGTAGCTCGGACGGCGGCGCGACCTGGAATTCCTGGGCGATTCCCAGCCTGGACGTCTTTGCGATCGCGCGTGATCCCGCGGCGCCCGCGGTCTGGTACGCCTCCGCGCGGCGGTTCAACGACGATTATGGGATCTATCGCAGCGACGACGGAGGCGTCACCTGGAGGGCGACCGCGAGCCTCGGGGGGCCCGGCTTCGGCGTTCTGCCGCTGCGGCTGTTCTTCCGCGCCGGCTCCCTTTATGCGCTGTGGAACGGCGCCCTGTACCGCTCGCGCGACGGTGCGACCACCTGGAGTCTGGCGGCGCGCCTGCAGACGCTCGAAGCGTCCGATTTCGCTTTGGCTCCCTCGGGCTCGATCTATGCCGCGACGTATCTAGGCGTCTACGCCTCGACCGACGGCGTGAGGTGGTCGCCCGCGGAGGCGACTTCGATCGATCAGGCCGCTCCGAGCGACGGGATCGCCGGTCTCGCCCTCCTCCCGGGCGGCTCGGCCTCGGGCGGCGAGACGGTGATCGCCGCGGGAGCGCGCGGGATCTGGCGCTCGACCGACCGGGGAAGCTCGTGGCACGCCGCGAGCCGAGGGATCGTGGCGCGCAACGCCGGGAGCCTGACCGTCCTCTCGAACCCCCAAGGAACTCTGCTCGGAACCTTCACCGACGGCCTGTTCCGGATCGATCGCGCGAGCCACACCTGGCAGCGGCTGCGGACGACGGAAAGCTTCGAGGAGACGGTATTGGCCGCCGACCCGCATCATCCCGGGCGGGTCTACGCCCTGGGAGAGACGGTCGCCGTCAGCGAGGATCGGGGCAACAGCTGGCGAACGGTGGGCAATTTCACCCATAGCGTGAACTATCTGCTGCGCGTCGACCCGGTTCACCCGGACGTCCTCTACGCGGGAGTCGGCATCGGCCGCGGCTCGTCGGAAAACGGCTTCGCCTTTCGCAGCGTGGACGGCGGCGCCACGTGGACCGAGATCCTCTCGTTCGAATATCTGCTCGACCTGACCTTCGATCCGGCCCATCCCAACGTGGGCTTCCGCCTGACGGACTCCGGGATCGACAAGAGCACCGACGGCGGCGGCACCTGGGCGCGGCTTCCCGGCCTTGAGAACCAGCTGCTGGGATCAATCCCGACTTCGCTCGTCTTCGATCCTCGGACCCGCTCGCTTTTCGTCGGTACGAACTTCCTGGGCGTGTTCCGCAGCACCGACGGCGGCGGGACGTTCCGCCGGATCAACGCGGGCCTTCCCCGCCAAACGGGAGGATTCAACCCCAGCGTTACCACTTTGGTCCGGGATGCCGCGGGGACCGTGTACGCCGGGCTGTTCGGAAGCGGCGTCTTCAGGCTCCAGCCGGGCCAAGGCTGGGCGGCGGTCAACCGCGACCTGCCGGTCGAGACGTTTCAAGGAAAGCTCATCGCCGATCCGGCCCGTCCCGGCCTGCTCTATGCAGGGACCCATGGCTCGGGCGTTTTACGGCTCGAAAACCCTTAGAAAGGGATCTCCATGTCCGATGTAAAGCCAACCCATTCCAACTTCCGTTCGCTCGGGCGCGCCCTTTTGGCGCTCGTCGTCGTCGCGGGGATCTCGTCCCCCGCCCAAGCCGTCCCCCGTTGGGTTTCGATCGGTCCCATCGGCGGCGTCGTCACCCAGCTCGCGCAGGCCGCTTCCGAGCCGTCCCGCCTGTACGCTTCGACCTATCCTTCGGGCCTCTACCGCAGCCGCGACGGCGGACGTTCGTGGCAAGCCATCGACCGCGGGATCGAAGGTCTGGAGATCCGTCGAATCGGGGTCGATCCCCGAAACTCCAACGTCGTCCTCGCGAACACGCAAGGCGGTCAGCCGTTCTTGCAAGTCTGGCGCAGCGACAACGGCGGCACGACCTGGGTTGCGGGCACAAAGCCTCCCCGCAACGTGGGGCTGAACGACTTCTCGTTCGATGCGGTCGCTCCCCGCACGGTCTACGCGGCGACCACGAACGGGATCTTCCGCAGCCTCGACGGCGGATCGAGCTGGAACGCGTGGGCGCTGCCCGAAACCTTAATCGTCACACTCGCCCAAGACCCTGACGCGCCCGCGGTTCGGTTCGCCTCCGGTCGTCCCTTTACCGGCCTACCGGGCGGGATCTACAAGAGCACCGACGGCGGAGTCACCTGGACGACCACCCCGAGTGCCGGCGGTCCCGGCTCCGGCGCGTTGCCGGACCGGTTGTTCTTCCGCGCCGGCGCTCTCTACGCGGTGTGGAACGGCGCCCTCTACCGCTCGACGGACGACGCAGGCAGCTGGACTCTGGCCGCGCGCCTGCCGTCGATCGGCGCCAACGATTTTCAGATCTCCCCTTCCGGCACGTTGTACGCCGCGACCTACGTCGGGGTCTACTCCTCGACCGACGGCGTCCACTGGTCGCCCGCGGAGACGACCTCGGTCGAGCAGTCCTCCCCGCGCGACTCGATCAGCGGCCTCGCGCTGCTTTCGGACGATACGGCGGTCGCCACGGGGCGGCGCGGAGCCTGGCGCTCGACCGATGGCGGCCGGGTCTGGCGCGCCGCAAGCCGCGGCCTGGCCGTACGTATCGTCGGCGGCCTGATCGTGGTGCCCAACCCGCAAGGGACCGTGCTCGGCAGCTTCGAGGAAGGGCTGTTCCGGACCGAACGCGACGAAGGCTCCTGGCAACGACTGCCGCGCCAGGTCGGGTTCGAGGCACCGGCCCTCGCCCCCGATCCCCACCGCCCCGGACGGGTCTACGCCCTGGGCGAGAGCCCCGACCGGAACGTCGGCGTGAGCGACGACCTGGGCAAGACGTGGCGGCCGGTCGGCGACCTGCTCTTGAGCGACGCCCTGTTGCTGCGGGTCGACCCGTTCCACGAGAACGTCCTGTTTGCGGGCACCGAGCTGGGCCAAGGCTCGTCCGCCAACGGCTTCGCCTATCGGAGTGGGGACGGCGGCGCCACCTGGACCGAGATCCTGGGGTTCGACTACCTGCTCGACCTGGCCTTCGATCCGGCCCACCGGGACGTCGTGTTCCGCGCGACGTTTTCCGGCATCGACAAGTCGACCGACGACGGCCGCACCTGGGCGCCGTTGCCGGACGTGCGTGCCCAGCTTCTGGGGGCCTACCCGACCTCGCTGCTGTTCGACCCGCGGAGCCACGCCCTCTATGTCGGAACCGATCAGCGCGGCATCTTCCGCAGTACCGACGATGGCCGCACCTTCCGCCGGATCAACGGCGGCCTGCCGCGCCTGACCGGGGGCTTCAACCCGTTCGTCGGGTCCCTGGTCCAGGACGCCGCGGGGGAGATCTATGCCGGGCTCGCGCAAGCCGGCGTGTTCCGGCTTCGCCCGGGGAATGGCTGGACGGCGGTCAACCTCGGCTTGCCGCTCGCCACGTTCAACGGCCGATTGATCGCCGACCCGGCCCGGCCCGGCCTGCTGTATGCCGCCACGTCCGGTTCTAGCGTGCTACGGCTGGAAAACCCGTAAGAGGAGACATTCATGCTCACCCCCGCCGGTTGGAAGCCAGGCTCCGGATTGCGAACGCTCAAGAGTGCGCTCGTGGCGCTCGCGCTCACGCTTGGAGGGGGGCTCGCCGTTCCGGCCGCGGCCACGGAGCGTTGGGTCTCCGTGGGTCCCGTCGGCGGGATGATCCGCCTGCTCGCCCAAGCCCCTTCGGACCCGGAGCGTCTGTACGCGGCCACCGAGCGGTTCGGCGTCTATCGCAGCCGCGACGGCGGGCTGTCGTGGCGGTCAGTCCGAGGCAACCTCGAAGGATCGACCATCCTGGCCCTCGCGGTCGCGCCGAGCGATTCCGAAGTCCTTCTCGCCACCACTTACGGCGGCTCTCCGCGCCGCCCCCTCTGGCGCAGCCAGGATGGCGGCGCGAGTTGGGTCCCGGCCGTCCGGCCCCCCAAGCACGGACACACCTTTCTGTTCCCTTACGGTTTCGTGTTCGCCCCGGGCTCGGCGCAGACGGTTTACGCCGGGACCGAGCGGGGGGTCTTCCGCAGTCTGGACGGCGGTTCGACCTGGGATTCCTGGGCGCTGCCGGATCTGGTCGTGTTCGCGCTCGCCCGCGACGGGCGGACGCCCACGACTTGGTTCGTAGCCGGCCGCGGCTTCGACGATTTCCATGGCGCGATCTACCGGAGCGACGACGACGGTACCACCTGGCGGGAGACGCCGAGCGCCGGCGGCCCCGGCTTCGGCGATCCGCCGGTACGGCTGTTCTTCCGCGCCGGCGCTCTGTACGCGCAATGGGCCGGCGCCCTCTACCGCTCGACCGACGGCGCCGCGACCTGGAGCCTCGCCGCGGGCTTGCCGGACGTCTACGCCGTGGAGCTTGATTTCTCTCCCTCGGGCTCGATCTACGCCGCGACCGACGCCGGGGTCTACTCCTCGACCGACGGCACGCATTGGTCGCCGCCGATCGTGACCTCGATCGACCAGGCCTCGCCGAGAGACGCGACCAGCCAGCTCGCGTTCCTTTCGGAGGCGGGCGCGGGCGAGACGGTAATCGCCACCGGACGGCGCGGGGTCTGGCGCTCGACCGACCGCGGCGGCAGCTGGCAGGCCGCGAGCCGCGGGATCGCCGCGCACGACGTCCATCGCCTGACCGTGATTCCAAACCCCCAAGGGACGGTGATCGGCAGCTTCGAGGACGACCTCTATCGGATCGACCGCGCGGGCGACAAATGGCAGCGGCTGCCTCGCCACGCCGGCTTCGAGGAGTTTCCCGTTTTGGCCGCCGATCCGCATCATCCCGGCCGGATCTACGCCCTGGGCGAGTCCGCCGTCGACGTGAGCGAAGACCGGGGCAACAGCTGGCGACCGGCGGGCGTGCTGGGCCACAACAACATCACGTTGCTCAAGGTGGACCCGGTCCACCCAGGAGTCCTCTACGCGGGGGTCACCCACGGCCAGGCCTCGTCCGAGAATCCTTTCGGCTATCGCAGCATCGACGGCGGCGCGACCTGGACCGAATTCCTCCCGTTCGAATGGCTGCTCGACGTGGTCTTCGATCCGGCCCGCCCGAGCCTCGGGTTTCTCGTGACCCAAATCGGCCTCTACAAGAGCACCGACGGCGGTTCGAGCTGGGCGCCGCTGCCGAACCTCACCGATCAGCTGCTGGGATCGTTCCCCTCCTCGATCCTGATCGACTCGCGCTCCGGCGCGCTCTACGTCGGAACGGAAGAGCGCGGCATCTTTCGCAGCACCGATTCCGGCCGCACGTTTCGCCGGGTCGCGGCCGGTCTTCCACGCGTCTCGGGGGGCCGCAACCCCAGCGTTTCGTCTCTGGTCCAAGACGCCGCGGGGGACATCTACGCCGGCCTCTACTACGCCGGCGTCTTCCGGCTCGTACCCGGGCAGGGATGGCAGGCGGTCAACCTCGACCTGCCGGTCGAGACGTTCGCCGGCACCTTGGTCGCCGATCCGGCCCGTCCCGGCCTGCTCTACGCCGGCTCTCTCGGTTCGAGCGTGCTCAAGCTGGAAGATCGGTGAGGAGACTTCACATGTCCGACCTGCATCCGGATCATAAGAAAAGGTTTTTACGGCGGGTGTTCCTAGCGCTCGTTCTCTGCGCGGCCCTATCCAGCGCGGCCCGGGCCGAGGAGCGTTGGGTTCCGTTGGGGCCCGCGGGCGGCGGCAACGTTTCTCTGCTCGCCCAAGGGACTTCAGACCCGGGCCGGCTGTATGCGGTTACCGAGCCCCGCGGCTTTTTCGCCAGCCACGACGGCGGGCGCACTTGGCGGTCGATTCGTGGCGGCGGGTGGAACGGCGGACTGATCGCGCATCTCGCGGTCGCTCCGAGCGACCCGGATTTCGTCCTCGCCGCCACTTCCGGCGATGCTCCTTTCTACCAGATCTGGCGCAGTACGGACGGCGGCGCCACCTGGGCGGCAGCGGTCCGTCCCCCTGAGGGCGAGGGCGAGTCCCGCCCGACCGCGGATCTGACGTTCGATCCGACCGATTCGACGACCGCCTTCGCGGCAACCGATCGGGGGATATTTCGCACCCTGGACGGCGGCGCGACCTGGAATTGCTGGGCGCTGCCGAACGTGGGGACCGCGGCGATCGCCCGCGAACCCGGGGCGGCCGGAACCTGGTTCGCCTCCGGAGTCGATCTGCTCGATTTTCACCCCGCGATT
>DASYKS010000031.1:0-43088 GCA_035995205.1 Thermoanaerobaculia bacterium | reverse complement strand
TTCGGCCACCAACCCGGAGACCTCGGTCGCCGGTCAGTACACCTTCTATGGTCGTTACGTGAACTGGACGGCCGCGGACAACCGCGAGCCGCTGTCGACCAACTTCGCCGCGCGCTACATCAACGGCGGCGCGTTCACCGGGGGTACGGACTACCTCGTGTGGCGCGACTCGAAGGTCGATCAGAACGCGTTCAAGTGCGGCACCTTGCCGTCGTGGTATCCGCTGGGCGAAGAGCAGATCGTGATCTTCGACGAGGCGGAGACTCCGGAGCTGCAGACGGTTCCGCCGTTCTCGCCGCCGCCTCCGGGCGACTTCCTGATTCCGTTCCCGGCCGAGGCTCAGCGTACGGCCGTTGACGGCGAGGATTTCCCGGTGTCGTTCGACTTCGGCTGGATCTTCCTGAACCTGAACACCACGGTGGCAGCGGCGGGCTCCAATCCGCCGGAAGATCCGGCGGCGGCCCAGGCTTGGGTGACGGTGGTGATGGACGCTTCGGGCCGGTTCAGCGTCGGGTATGACGCGATCCAGCTCGACAGCGCCTGCGACGCCAGTCACACGTTGATCGGCGGCTAGTCTCAAACGCTCCGATTCTTGGGAGCTGGAAGCGGGCCGGAGGGCAACCTCCGGCCCGCTTTTCTTTTGGGGTTCCGGGGCGGGGCGGGACGGGCGTAGGGGCGGAGACAAGCCTCTGCCCGAGATCTGCGACAACCGCGGGCGGAGGCTTGTCTCCGCCCCTACGGCAGCCGGCCGCGCTTTGGCCCCACCGAGATCAGGCGCCGGACTCGGGAACGGCGGAGGGGAACAGTGTGAGCGTGTCCTCTTCGTCTTTGAGCAGATCGGCCATGGTCGCCGTGCCCAGGGCGTGACCCCGGTTCGTGGCCGTGCCGGCGACCAGTCCTTCCAGGCGCCGGCGAAGATCGCGCGGCAGCGGCTGAACGGCGCGCCGGGCGCGGTGGTCGTAAGCCTGGAAGATCTGGTCGAGCGTGATCTCGTGCGGGTCGGCGGCGAGCAGGTAGCCCGGCTCGCCGGCTTCGGTCCTGCGGAGCAGGTCGTGGCTGAGCAGCGGGTGCAGGACCCGGTCGAGCTCTAACGGCGAGATCTGAAGCCGCGCGGCCAGCTGATCCTCGGACAGGCTTTTCTCGCCGCGCACGAAACGGCCGGAGATCACCGCGACCGCCGCGAGCCCCACCCAGGCGGCCTGCATCGGCGGGTGGCGGTTGAGGTCGCGAGCGAGCACGGGGAAGTGCTGCGCCGTGTACGCGACCTCGGTGCCGTACAGGATGATCGCCCAGGTCAGCTCGATCGAAATCATGAACAGCAGCGCGAAGGCGAAGCTGCCGTAGACCGCGCTGACGTTCCGGAAGAACTCGACGTAGAGGCCGAAACCGAAGCGCAACAGCTCCAGCAGGATCGCCGCGACGAGCGCGCCCGCCAGGGCGTTGCGAAACCGGACGGGGGTGTAGGGAACGAACCAATAGAGCATCACCAGGCCGACCAGGGCCGCGGCGAACGGCAGCAAACCGAGCAGCACCGAGCGTTGGACCAGCTGGCGGAACCCGGGGCTCTGACGCAGCAGGATCAGGCTGGAGAACGTCGCCGCAAGGAGGGCAGGCCCCCAGAACATGAGCAGCAGGTAGGTGGCCACGCGGATCCGGAACGGCCGGCGGCGGGCGACGTTCCAGATCCGGTTGATCGTCCGTTCGATGGTCGAAAAGACCATCATCGCGGTGATGAAGAAGGCCGCCACACCGAAGCCGTGAAGGGCGCGCGCCTGGGCGAGAAACTCCGCGAGCTTGTCGGTGATCGGCTTTTCGGCGTACGGCAGGATCTTGACGAAGACCTCGAAGCTCCGCTGCTGGTACTGGTTGAACACCCGGGCGCCGACGTAGGAGAGCGCGGCGAGCAGCGGGATCAAGGACAGCACGGTGACGAAGGCGAGCGCCGACGCCGTGAGCAGGATCGAATCGTCGTTCGCCTGGCGGAACGTCAGCCGGAAGAACGAGAGGAAACGGCGCAGGAAGGACGGCTCCTCGTCCCGGGCCGGAGCGGCCGCTCGCTCGGGATCTACCACGGCACGCGCTCCTCCGCAGAGGGAAGGTGCGGGCGCGCCCAGCCGGCGTTTTCGAGCGCGGCCGCGAGCGCCTTTCTCGGCGCATCTTCGCCGTGGTTCAGGAAAATCCGCGCCGGCGGCCCGGGCAGAGCGGCCACCCAGCGCAGCAGCTCGGCCTGATCGGCGTGGGCCGAAAGCCCCTGGAGCTGGACGATCTCGGCGCGCACCGAGACCGCGCGCCCCTGGATGCCGACCGTCGTCGCGCCGTCGACCAGGGCCCGGCCGCGCGTTCCCGCGGCTTGGAAGCCGGCGAAGATCACCGTGTTCTTCGGATCGCCCAGCCGGTGGAGCAGATGGTGGACCACCCGGCCGCCGTTGGCCATTCCGCTGCCGGCCACGATCACCGCGGGCTCCGCCCGCGCGTTCAACGCTTTCGACTGGTCGACCGTCCGGCAGCGCTGGAACCGGCCGGCGGCGAACGGATCGTCGCCCGCGTCGATCCGCCGGATCAGCTCCTCGTCGTGCTCGCTTTCGGCCCGGTCGTAGATGTCGGTCGCTTCGATCGCCATCGGGCTGTCGAGAAACACCGCGCTCGCCGGGAGGCGTCCTTCGTCGGCGAGCTCGGTCAGGTGATAGAGCAGCTCCTGCGATCGGCCGAGCGAGAAGGCGGGGAGGATCACGGAGCCGCCGCGACCGAAGGTTCTCTCGATCGTCGTCGCGAGGCGCTCCTTCGAATCTTCCACCGGGTGGAGGCGGTCGCCGTAGGTCGATTCGAGCAGCAGCGCCGCGGGCGGCTCGATCGGCGGCTCGGGATCGCGCAGAATCGGCACCCCGTAACGCCCGACGTCGCCCGAGAAGCACCAGGTCTTGCGCTCGCCCTCGGTGTCCTTGGCGGAAATTTCCACCGACGCGGCGCCGAGCAGGTGGCCGGCCCGCCGGTAACGGAGGGCAATGCCGGGAAAGATCTCCCGCTCGTCGTCGAACGGCAAAGTTTGCAGGTGGCGAAGCGTCCGGCGCGCGTCCTCTACCCGATAAAGGGCTTGCGGCTTGTCGTGGCGGCTGTAGCCGGTGCGGGCGGCGAAGCGGGCCTGCTCCTCTTGGAGGGTCGCGGCGTCCTGGAGCACCAGCGAGATCAGCGCGCGGCTCGGCCGGGTGCAGTAGATCGGCCCGGAAAAACCCTGTTGCACCAAGCGGGGGAGCAGGCCGGTGTGATCGAGGTGGGCGTGGGTGACCACCACGGCGGCGATCTCGGGCGGCGAGAACGGAAACGGCCGCCAATTGCGCTGTTCCAGGTCGTCGTCCCCCTGGTACAGGCCGCAATCCACCAGCAGCCGCCGGCCGCTCCAGGCGAGCTCGGTGCAACTGCCGGTGACCACGCCGCAGGCGCCATGAAAGATGACGGTTGCCATGACTTGGGGCCCAGTCTAACCTGTGAGTCGTCCGGCGGGCACGGTTCCTGCTCTCTTCCAGAGCGGCTCCGGAGAATTGAACCCCGAGCTTTCGATGCGACAGGATACGAAGCGTCAAGGAGGAAACCAAATGGCCAACAAAGATCTAGCCGATGCCCAGGATCACCTGGAAGGCGCCGCCGACTCGGTGCGCGATGCGGTCGAAGGGGGTCTCGACGACGCGCGCAAGCGGGTGAGCCGCTTCTCCGACGGTGTGCAGGAAAAATATCGCAAGCTTTCCGACGACGTCCGCGATGGGGCCGACCGGGCCCGGCGCGAGCTGTCCCGGGGGGCGCGGGTGGCGCGCGAGCGCTACGACGAGACGGCCGAAGGGGCGCGCCGCACCTACGCCAAGGTACGCTCCAACATGTCGGACGTCACCGGCCAGGCCAACGAATACGTGCGGGACAATCCCGGCAAATCGGTGTTGATCGCCGCCGCGGTCGGATTTCTGGTCGGCCTCCTGGTCCGCCGTTCGCGCGACGACGACTGAATCGAGACCAGCGTTCGAGCGCGATGGGTTTGCGGCCCGCCCTCGGTCTCGGGCGGGCCGTACCCTTGTAGGAGCCGTGCGAGCCCCTTTTCGATCATCCTATGATCTGATCTGACGTGCCTCAGGAGAATGCCGCCATGACCGAACCCGACGCCCCGATCCGAGATCGATCCCGCCTCGACGAGCTGGTCGACGACATCCTGCCCGGAGAATGGGAGCGCCTGGTGCGCGCCTATCCGATCCCCGCCGTGCTGCTCGCGGCGGCGGGAGGCTACCTGCTGGGCCGCTACAAGGGGGCCGCCGTGGTCGCGGCACTCTCGGGCGTCGCCGCCGAGCAGGCCGCGCGGATCAGCAGCGATTTTCTTGGGGGTGATGGCGGTTTCGGCGCGAAAGATCGAGCCTGACCCTCGCGTGCGGTCGATCCTTCACGTCTCGGACGTTCATTTCGGTCCCAAGCACCTGCCCCGGCTCGCCGAGGGCGTGCTCGCCCTGGCCGAGGCGCGCCGTCCCGATCTGGTGGTGATTTCGGGCGACCTCACCCAGCGGGCTCGGGCGGAGCAGTTTCGCGCCGCCCGCGAGCTGGTCGACCGCCTGCCCATGCCGTCGCTGGTCGTGCCGGGCAATCATGACGTGCCACTTTGGCGGGTCTGGGAACGCGCGTTCGATCCCTTCGGGGCGTACGCCCGGCATTTCTCACCCGACCTGGAACCGGTCTATCGGGACGACGAGTTGCTCGTCGTCGGCATCAACTCGGCCTTCAACTGGACGCGCAAGGACGGCCGCATCCGGCTGAAACGCCTGCTCGCGGTGCGCGACCTGTTCGCCGCTACACCCGAGAGCCTGTTCAAGGTCGTGGTCGTCCACCATCACCTGATTCCGCCGCCCAACTTCGGCAGCCAGCGGGTGCTCGCCAACGCTCACGAGGCGATCGACCTGTTCTCGCGCGCGGGGGTCGACTTGGTTCTCTCGGGACATCTGCATCAGTCGTACATCGCGACCTCGGAGGAGTTCTACCCGGAGGGCCGGCCGCCGGTGATCATCGTCCATTCCGGCACCACGACCTCGAATCGTGGCCGCGCCGCCGAGCGGGAGAAGAACACCTGCAACTGGATCGAGGTCGACGCAAAGAAGATCCTCGTCTCGCAGCTCCGCTGGCACAACGACCTCGCGCGCTTCGCCGAGCATAGCCGGCATCTTTACCCGCGGCAGGAGTGCGTGCCGTACCTGCTGGAGGAGTAAGACCATGGCCGCCGAAGATAGCCGACGAGACGAGGAGATCGCAGTCCTGCACCAGGGCATTGGTCTCGTCGATCTCTCCTCCCGCGGCCGGCTCGAGCTGATCGGGGCCGACCGGCTCCGGTTCCTGAACGGGCTGGTTTCCTGCGAAGTGAAGACGCTTCCCGCCGGTTCGGGCACCTACGGGTTCTTCACCTCGGGCCAGGGCAAGGTGCTCGCGGATTTCGCCCTACTCGCGTTCGAGGATCGGCTCTGGCTCGATCTTCCCCCGGGGAAGGACACGGAGATCGCCGACCATCTCGCCAAGTACCTGATCGCCGATCGGGTCGAGGTGAAGGCGCTCGAAGGCGTCGTACCCCTTGCCCTGGTCGGGCCGGGCCTACCCGCGTTCTTGCCGGAGCTGGCTGCTTTGCCGGAGGGGGAGTGGGGGCACGGGAAAGTCGAAATCGGCGGCACGGAGGTCGAGCTATCCCGCCAGCCGCGATTCGGCGCGCCCGGGGCCGTGGCGTGGGTGCCGACCGAACAGGCGGAGGGGTTGACCCAGGTTCTGAGTGAGCGGGGGGCGCGGCCGGTTGGGTTCGAGGCGCTGGAGATCCTGCGCATTGAGGCGGGGCTGCCTCGCTTCGGGGTCGATTTCGGGCCGGAGAACTTCCCGCAGGAGACCGGGCAGGAGGAAGCCGCGGTGTCCTACACCAAAGGCTGCTACCTCGGCCAAGAGGTCGTGGCGCGAATTCACTACCGCGGGGGGGTGCAGCGTTCGCTGCGCGGGCTTCGCTTCGCGGGCGAGATTCCGGAGCGCGGTGCCGCTCTCTCGTTCGATGGGCGGGAGGCGGGGGTGGTGGGGAGCACGGCGCGGGCGACCCGCTTTGGGGGCATCGGCCTAGCCATCATTCACAAGCGCGCGGCGGCGGCGGGAACCCGGCTTACTCTGCCGGACGGAACCGCCGCCGAGGTCGTGGACCTGCCTTTTTCCTGAGCGGCTAGACCGCGAACGACGAGCCGCAGCCGCAGCTGCCCTTGGCGTTTGGATTGAGGAACTTGAAGCCCGCTCCGGTCGCGCCGAGGACGTAGTCGATGTTGGTGCCCGAGAGGTAGCGGCCCGACAGCGAATCGACGAACAGGGTGATGCCGTGCTGCTCGTAGACGTAGTCGTTCGCCCGCGGCTCCAGCTCGAAGTCGAGGGCGTATTCGAAACCGCTACAGCCTCCCCCCCGGACGGCGATGCGCAAGCCGCTCACCGGATCGAGCCCCTCCTGCTCGCGGGTGATGCGAATCATGTCCGCGGCTTTCTTGGTCAAGGTGACCGGCATATCGGGGTCCGACATGGGAATTGCGCTGGGGGAGGTCGTTTCGGTGACTTCGGTCGTTTCCATCTGTGCTCCTAGGGCGCGAAACCTTCTCGCGCTTAAACGGTGCCGATCATTCTGGAGTAGGCGAGGCGCGATGGCAAGCCGGCCTACCCTAGTTCAACTCTGAAGAACATCGCCGGGCCTCGATCTCTTCCCACTCTTCCTTGTGCCGGCGACACGGGTTCCGGCGACAGGGCAGTGGTTTCGTTTGCCTCCTCGCTCCTTCGGGCGCCTTCGGCAGCAGCCAGTCGCTGCGGGGCAAATCGAAACCACTGCCTACAGCCGGCCGCGCTATGATCCCGTCGTGTTCCGGGCCATCCTTTTCGACTTCAACGGGGTCTTGGTCGACGACGAGCCGCTGCACTTCGAGATGTTCCAGCGGGTGCTGGCCGAAGAGGGGATCGTTTTTTCGGCCGAGGACTACTACCAGAAGTTTCTTGGGCTCGACGATCGCGGATGTTTCGGCGCGGTGCTCGCCGCCGCCGGCCAAGAGGTGAGCGTGCCGCGCCTGATGCGCCTGATCGCGCGCAAGGCGCGCTACTACCAGGAGCGGATCCGCGCCGGGGGCTATCCCTTCTTCCCCGGGGCCGTCGAACTGGTCCGCTCGGTTTCCGCGGTCGGCTGCATGCTCGGGGTGGTCTCCGGCGCGCTGCAAGAGGAGGTCGAAGGGGCGTTGCGCCAGGCCGGATGCTTCGACCTCTTCAAGGTGATCGTCGCTGCCGAGGACGTCACCGAGGGGAAGCCCGACCCGGAGGGGTACCGGAAGGCGCTCGACGTGCTCAATTCCGAACCCCCCCTGCCCGCCCGGCTGTTCCACCCCCACGAGGTGCTGGCGATCGAGGACAGCCCCGCCGGGCTGTCGGCCGCGACCGACGCGGGGTTGCGCACCCTGGGGGTCGCGCAGACTTACCCGGCAGGCCACCTGGCGCTCGCCGAGCGGGTGGTTGCCGCGGTGGCGGGGCTGACGTTCCAGGGAATCGTTGCCCGGTTCGGTGCGCCCTGACCGGCGTTCGGGACGGCTCTCGAAGTCCGTTGTGAATTGCCGCTCCAGCCCTCACCCCCGTCCCCTCTCCCAGAGGGAGAGGGGAGCAAAGCAAAACCTCTCTTGGCTGTTCTCCCCTCTCCCTCTGGGAGAGGGGACGGGGGTGAGGGCTGCTAACCGACGTCTTACGCGCCCGCGCAGTCGAGCCCATGGCATACAATTCCCCGGCTCGACCGGCCGCCATGCTCAACGTCCCCAACATTTTGAGTTTGTTTCGCATTCTGCTCGTGCCGCTGATGGTGGTCGTGCTTTTTACGAAGCCCAAATACTTCGGCCAGGAGTGGATCGGCCTCGGGCTGTTCCTGCTCGCCTCGCTGACCGATTTTCTCGACGGATTTCTCGCGCGGCGCAGGAAGCAAATCACCCGGCTGGGCCAGATTCTCGATCCGGCGGCGGACAAGATCTTGACCTCGGCGGCGTTCATCTCCCTGGTCGAGCTGAATCCGCGGGTGGTGCCGGCCTGGATCGTCGTGGTGATCATCGCGCGCGAGTTCGCGGTGACCTCGCTACGCAGCTTCGCCGCTTCCGAAGGCATCGTCATCCCGGCCGCCGCCTCGGGCAAGGTCAAGACGACCCTTCAGATCATCGCGATCTCGCTGTTGATCGTCTACAACGAGCTCGGCGAGTTCCGCCACCTCGCTCCGATCTCCCTTTGGCTCGCGATGCTGGTGACCGCTTGGTCGGGCATCGACTACTTTTTGCAATTTGGCCGCCGCCTGCTCAAAAGCGAAGGCCCTAAGGCGGCGCCATGAACGAAACGCAACAGCCGGGCCGAAGCGTCCTGAAGAAGATCGCCGAGATCGCCCATCGTCATTACCGTCGGGTGTTCGCGGTGTTCGGTCTGCTGGTGGTGGCCTCGATCGCGCTCGCCACGACCCTCCGCTTCGATACCGACATGCTCCGGCTGCTGCCGAAGAAAGATCCGGCGATCGCGGCCTACGTGGACGCGCTCGAACAGTTCGGCACGGGATCGCTGCTACTGGTCGCGGTGAAGATTCCCGAAGGGGCGGTGCTCGACCCCTACCTGAGCTATGCCGACGCGCTCGCGGCCGAGGTGGCCAAGTCGCCCGACATCCAGCGGGTCGAATTCAAGCTGGGCAACCCGGAAGAGCTGCTCACGACCTTCTTTCCCAAGGCGGTCCTGTTCCTCGACGACGCGGGCCGGCAGGGACTCGAAGCGAAACTGTCCGATTCCGCGATCGCCGACCGGGCGGTCGAGCTGCGCCGGCGCCTCGGAACGCCGCAGGGCGCGGCGATGAAGGAGCTGTACAAGCTCGATCCGCTCGGGCTGGCCGACGTGTTCCTCGGCCGGATGGAGAGCTCGCGCGGCGCGCTCAACGTCGATTGGACCAGCGGCTACTACCTGTCGAAGGACCATCGCCTGCTGCTGTTGCTCGCCGAACCGAAGCGGCCGCCGCAGGACGTCAAATTCAGCCAGCGGATGGTGGCGAGCGTGCGCGAGCGGATCGCCGCGGCGGATGCGTCATGGCCGGGCATCGTCGGCGGCGGCAACGGCATGTCGGATTCGAAGACCCCGCCGGTTCCTGATACGGCGCTCGGCGGGCCGTATCTCACGACGGTCGGCGACGCCACGTTGATCGGGTTCGACATGATGGTCAACATCGCGACCTCGGCGCTCGGCGTCCTGCTCTTGTTCCTGTTCGCGTTTCGCCGGCCGAGCGCCCTGCTCTATGCCTTCGTGCCGCTGCTCACCGGGCTGATCCTCACCTTCGGCTTCGCCAAGATCGCGATCGGCTCGCTCTCCTCGGCGACCAGCGTGGTCGCCGCCCTCTTGATTGGCCTGGGCATCGACTTCGTAATCGTCAACTACGGCCGGTTCGTGGAGGAACGGCGCCGCGGCGCCTCGTTCGAGGCCGCATTGGGGGCGATGAACAGCCTGTCGGGGCGTGCGGTGCTGACCGGCGCGATCACCACGTCCGCGACGTTTTACGCCTTCACCACCACGGACTTCATCGGCCTGCGCGAGATGGGTCTGCTCACCGGCACCGGCATTCTTCTCTGTGTGATCTCGGTGCTCTGGCTGTTGCCGGCTCTGCTCGCCTGGCGGGAGGACCGGCACGCCAAGCTTGCGACCGAGCCGAATCTCTACATCCAGAGCTTCGGCACCAGCCGCTTGATGGCGGCCTCGATGCGCCACCCGCGCGCTGCCCTTGGGCTCGGAGTCGTGGTCACGCTGCTCGCGATCTGGAGCGCCCGGGACGTCACGTTCGACGAGAGCATGAAGACGATGCGCCCGCGCGGCAATCCGGCAACCGCGACCACCGACGAGATCGGCAAGCGTTTCGGTTCGGGCTTCGACTCGATGAGCGTCATCCTGCATGGCGACACGCTCGAAGAGACCCTGTCGCTCGCCGATCGCACCAGCGCGGTGGCCCAAGGGCTCGTCGAGCGCGGCGTGCTGAACAGCGCGAGCGGCGTCGGCTCGTTGATCCCGCCGATGGATCGCCAGCGTCGAACCCTGGCCTGGCTCGCGGCGGGGCGCTCGGGGCCGCTCGACCTCGCGCGAATCCGCGCCAGCTTCGCCGCGGCGGCGCAAAAATCCGGCCTACGCCCCGAGTCGTTCGAGTCCGGTTTCGCCCTGCTCGATCAGGCGATCTCGCTGTCCCGACCGATCGGCGTCGACGATTTTCGCAATTCGCGCCAGACCGAGCTGCTGCTCGACCGGTTCCTCGCCCGCGACGGCAAAGGTTGGGTGAGCGCGGTCTATCTCTTTCCGCCCCAGAACCTCTGGCGCCGCGAGGCGCCGCCCGACGTCGTGACCGCCATCGCCAAGCTTGGACCGAAGGCGACGCTCACCGGCGTCAACGTCATCAATCACCGAGTGCGGACGATGGTGCTGTCGGATGCCTGGGTCGCCGGCATTCTCGGCTATCTGGTGGTCGGCTTGATCGTCTGGATCGACTTCCGCAGCCTGCGCTACGCGGTCCTCGCGCTCGTGCCGCTGTCGATCGGCATCGTCTGGATGGTCGGCGGGATGGCCGCCCTGGGCATTCAGATGAACTTCATCAACATTTTCGTCACCACCATGATCATCGGCATCGGGGTCGACTACGGCGTCTACGTGATCCACCGCTACCGCGAAACGGTGAACCAGCCCTGGGCCGAACGGGAGCGCGGGATGACCGAGACCGGGGGCGCCGTGGCGGTCGCGGCGCTCTCGACAATCGTCGGCTTCGGCTCAATCGGTTTCTCCCACTATCCGGGCTTGAAGACGGTCGGCTTCGTGGCGATTCTCGGAGCGCTCTCGACCTGCCTGATCACGATCACCCTGTTGCCGGCGTACCTGTCCTGGCGCGACAAATAGGAGTCACGAGATGACGCGGGCCAGCTGGTCGCCCATCAAGTTCCTCGTTGCGCTTCTGCTGCTCATCACAGTTGCCGTTGGCTCTCTGTGGGGACCAGCCAAGGAACCCGACAGCCGCGAGCGAGACCTTCTTAGGTCTCTACTTCAACTCGGGTTGATCGCTGTGGTGGGGGGCATAGCCGCAGCATGGACTAAGCATCACTGGGAACGAGAGATCGCCCAGCGCGATTCAATCACTGAGCAAAATCGCCGAGAACGCGACCGCCTCCGGGAACTCGCGGCGCAACGAGCGACCATCTATCGTGAGTTCATGGCGCGGGTCGGCAGTGTATATCGCGCAGCGAAGCTCATCCGCCGACGACTGCGCGCGGAGGGTCTATGGAGCGGCGCAGTGGCCCCCGAAATCCTGACGGGCGATACAGCAATAGCCTACGCAAAGCAGATGGATTCTCTTAACGAGGTCCAGCTTCGCCTTGAGGAACTTCGTGTCGAAGCTAAACGGCACCCCGAGTTGAGGGAAGAGGAGCAGCTTTACGGCCATATTAAGGAGATGGAGCGCTATCTTCGCGGCATTACGGGTGAGTTCGAGAAGAACGTTAATCGCCTGCGCGCAGGCCAACTCCGAGTGGCCACTCTGGTCCATCTCGATGAGTTCACCGACGAAAGCGATGCTGTCGGCAAGAAAACGAAGTTGCGCTTTGAAAACAACTTCGCCTCTGCTTACGGCGAAATCGCGCGTCTTCTGGCGAACCTTATTGGTCCAGCAACGGAGACCTGACGCATCAAGCCGAACGGGACATTTCCTTTTAAGAGCACTGTCGCTGTTGAGGCCGGTGCGCTTCTGGAAGTGGTATCCCACCCGAACCTGAAGAAGTACCCTCGGCAGAAATTCATGATCGTTGAAGTAGCCGGGTACGCCTACTTGGTGCCCTTTGTCGAGGAAGACGACCATTTATTCCTGAAGACCATCATCCCCAGTCGGAAGGCGACCCGCGGCTTCATCGCGAAGGAATCAGACGATGTCTAAGCTGGATCCCTATGAGCTCGAAATTCTCGAAGCCTATGAGCCAGGCAAACTGAAGCCAGTTGCCGGAAAAAGGCGGAGTTGCAGCGCCTGCGCGCCGCTGCGCGGGCGACCGTGATCAAGGACAAGCTCGAGGGGATTGCACGGGGAGAAGAAGCCATCGAAGACGGCCGAACAGTTACTCATAGCCAGGCCAAACAGCGCATGGCACGATGGTTAGAATACTCTAGACCGAGCCAGCGCATACACACCGAAGTTTCTGCCATGGCAAAGCAGACGACAGCCATGCACACCGAAGTGCTTGCCATGGCACGACAAACCGGCTCTCCCCCGGGGCGGCGCAAGGCATTGATGCGTGATGTATGATACGCGGCATCAGGAGCCGATCATGCGCACTACTCTCGCCATCGATGACGACGTCCTCGCCACCGCCAAACATCTCGCCGAACGCGATCGAAAGAGCGTCGGAGAAGTGATCTCTGCGCTAGCCCGACAAGGCCTTGCCCGCGGTTCTCGCATTGCACAAGCCGAGCGAAACGGCATTCCGCTGCTGCCTAGGCGCCGAGGAGCGACCCCAGTTACGCCAGAACTGGTCAACCAGCTGCGCGACGAACTGCCTTGAGTATCTATCTCCTGGATGTCAATGTCCTGATTGCGCTGGTCGATCCTGAGCACATCCAACACGATCCAGCACACGAGTGGTTCGCTCGGGTTGGGCGTAAGGGCTTCGCCACTTGCCCGCTGACCGAGAACGGCCTCATCCGAATCATCGGCCATCCGAAGTACCCGAGCTCGCCCGGCCCACCCAGTGTCGTGCGCAAGTCGCTCATCGCGATTCGTGGCTTGCCTGGACACAAATTCTGGCCCGACCACCTGAGCATCGCCGACACGCAGTTTTTCGCGCCGGAACTGCTCTCCAGCCACTCGCGTGTCACCGATAGCTACCTACTGGCGCTCGCTCACGCGAACGGAGGGCGTTTGGCAACAATGGATCAAAGGTTGGCCACCGAAGTTGTGCCCGGTGGGAAGAAGGCTCTTGAGCTCATCGGGGCCGACGCCTGACTGGCAGCGTCACAAAGAAGAGGAACGCCATCCATGCGTCCACTTACTGACCAAGTCGTCGCGATGGTCCTCTTCGTGCCCTATGCGCTCCTTCATCAGTGGACATTCCGGTGCCAGCGAGTCTCTCGGGGCATCCTGCTGCTAGCCAAGGATACGGCCGCCGGCGTTCCTGAACTCCACACCAGGACAATGCCCGACCGTATGGCTGCTCTGATGGCCGTCAAGTGGCTACTGTGGATCGGCTGCGGTGTGTTCGTGTGGCGCGCCTGGCACTGGTGGGGCATCATTGTCTATCTCGTCTACGGCTTCTTCCTCTTCTCCTACCTCGACATCATCAGCCCATGGCCGTCCTACTCAGGACTTCTCGGGCTTCATGAAGCTCGCCTCCGCTCCGGCAAGGCCGGCTTCGATTCTTATGTCTCGTTGCATCCGTGGATTCAACACATAAAACAAGAGATGGCCAACGGTGTCGCGTTCGAGACGACCACGACAGGCGCTTGGCTTGGCCGTGCTGCGGAGCGTGGACGGCGAGCCGCCCAGCGCGTCGAGCGCAATGAATCGCCAGAACCAAACAGTGATGCCTGAGGAACGTCCGCCTCTCCCCGCGTTGCTGAACTCATAGAACCTCGTGACGGGAAGATCCGTGAAGACTAAGAAGACAGATGTGGACCTCAGTCGAGTTCACGAGCTGAATTTGCTCGAGAACGGCGTCGACTTCATTCGCTCCGGTATCGAGACGTTCTTCCTTGAAGACACTCCCGATCCGGTCGCCCACAAGTACGCTGTCCTCCATCTCTTCTCCGGAGTGCAGCTATTGCTGAAGGAGCGCCTCCGCCGGGAGCATGCCTCTCTCGTATTCGAGCGAGTAGAGGAGGCAGCAGCCCCGAGCGCACGTACAATCACTTTCGATCAGAGCGTACTCCGGCTAAGAGCATGCGCCGGAATCAAGCTTTCAGTACAGGCCGACAAACGGCTGCGAACCGCCAAACGAATTCGCGACTCGTTGGAGCACTTCAAGCTGGAGCTCAATCTAAAGCAAACCCAAACCGTTATCGGCCAGCTCGCAGAGTTCTCTTATGAGTTCATGCGGGAACATCTCGATGAAGAGCTTGAGCAGCACCTTCGCCCTGAAGCGTGGCGTCGGGTGCAGAGCCTGCGCGCGATCGCCGAGAAACTGGAGAAGGAGGCGCTGAAGCTCCGCCGAGAACGAATTCGCCGATACAAGAGCCTGTCGGCGGCGGACCGAGAAGCGCTGAAAGCCAGGTGTGTTTACCATCCGAAGGACAACCCCGACGCCCCGGATCTGTTCTACTGCCCGGAATGCTCCGAAGAGTCTGTCGCTGTAGTTGAAGACGGCATCGCCGTGTGTACGAACAAGAAATGCGAGGCGGTTATCGAGTTCGAGCGATGCTTCCGATGCGGCAATCCGGCTTGGAACGGTGGCGCCTTCTGCGACCTCTGCGATGAATACATCGAATATCAGTAGCGCGAAGTCGTTGTACGCCTACTTGGTGCCCTTTGTCGAGGAAGACGACCATTTCTTCCTGAAGACCATCATTCCCAGTCGGAAGGCGACCCGCGACTTCATCGCGAAGGAATCGGACGATGTCTAAGCTGGATCCCTATGAGCTCGAAATCCTCGAAGCCTATGAGGCAGGCAGACTGAAGCCAATTGCCGGAAAAGCGGAGTTGCAGCGCCTGCGCGCTGCTGCGCGGGCGACCGCGATCAAGGACAAGCTCGAGGGGATTGCACGGGGAGAAAAAGCCATCGAAGACGGCCGAACGGTTACCCATAGCCAGGCCAAACAGCGCATGGCGCGATGGTTGAAATAGTCTGGACCGAGCCAGTTGGTACAGCAGCGTGTTCAAAGCATGTTGAGCTGCTTCATGCAGGCACTTCAGCCTGAATGTCGCAGCTACCTCTTCCTGCGAGCGGTCAGCCTGACCGGAGGCCCTGTTGTCAAGCTGGCCAGGTTTGCTCCCGAGGCTGGTCCCAAGGTCCAGGCGCTTTCGAGCCTTACGGGTAGCCAAGGCTCGGGAAAGCGGCACCTGAGTCTGCCTCGTGTTCTGCACAGCCGACAACCCCCAGGCAGGCTATACACCAGCTTGTATACTGGCTCGGTGCCTGACAAAATGATCACCTGGGTTGGGGCCTCCTTCGAGAATCTGCAGGACTTTCCCCCAGAAGCTCGGCGAACCGCCGGCTACGAATTGCGCCGAGTCCAGCGTGGTTTGATGCCGACCGACTGGAAGCCGATGCCGAGCATTGGGCCAGGTGTCAACGAGATTCGGGTCCATACGGATGTAGAGCACAGGGTAATGTACGTGGCGAAGTTTGAAGAGGCGGTCTACGTGCTGCACGCGTTCGAGAAAAGAAGCCGGCAGACTCGCGAAGCAGACCTCACCCTGGCACGTGAGCGCCTCAAGCAAATTGAAGCCCTCCGCCGCGAGGAAGGGAGAAGAAAATGACTGTCCGGGTTCGACACTCAACCGGAAATGTATTCAGAGACCTCGGATTCGGCGAAGACGAGGCAGAGAACCTCAAGATCCGAGCCGATTTAATGATTGAGCTGACGAAGTTGATCGAGGCCCAGAAGCTTACCCAAGCCGCCGCCGCGAAACTCCTCGGAGTGACTCAGCCACGAGTCAGCGATCTGGTGCGAGGGAAGATCGACCGGTTTAGCGTCGACAGCTTGATTGAGATGCTCGGTCAGGCAGGCGCATGCGTGTCCGTTCTCGTTACTCAGCGCCGTCAGGTTGCATAGCCAGCGGCGAACAGTGCCTTTTGTCGAAGAAGGCGACCATTTCTTCCTGAAGACCATCGCACAAGTGCAAAATGCTGTTGCAAAGCGCCCCTGTGCAAATCGGGGAGGAGCGACCCCATGGATACTTGGCAGCACCTTTTCCTGACCGGCGAGTTTCGCACGCGGGCCGAGCTGTTGTCCGGGCTCAACCTCGAACAGGTCACGCTGCGTCCGGCCGGCGCGTCGCACTCGATCTACGACGAGCTTTGGCATGCGGCGATGTGGCAGCGCACCGTCGTCGAGCGGGAACCGGCGGTCGAGGGCGACTACTACCCGAGCGCGGCGCC
Organism: Thermoanaerobaculia bacterium; assembly: GCA_035995205.1. GTDB lineage: Bacteria > Acidobacteriota > Thermoanaerobaculia > Multivoradales > UBA5704 > DASYKS01. Next base: position 26,967 of record DASYKS010000031.1, on the reverse strand, counting down.
GGAGCACGAGGAGCAGTGGCACGACGTTGTGCGCCTGTTCCTGGACGGTGCGCGGGCGGCCGTCGCTTGGTCGGAATCGCCGGAGCGGTTGACGCTGGAAGTCGAGCCGGGCGTGACGATGGCCGATGAGCTGCACAGTCTGGCCGTGCACAATGCGTATCACCTCGGTAAGATCGTCGCGTTGCGGCAAATGATCGGCGCGTGGCCGCCGAAGGCAGCGACGGAGGAGTCGTAACGGCAAGCGCGGTGCGACGCCGCCCAACGAGGGGATCAACCGCCGGCTGGGCCGACAGCATGAACCTGCCGTTCTTCCGGACACCTTGTCGAATTCCGGTCTTGTCGTTCGTCGTAAGAGTGAAGGCTGGGCAACTCGCCCGGCTGAGCTCCAACCCCGGATCTCGGAGGCTCCCATGAGAAAGCTCAAAATCATCGAACACATCTCGCTGGACGGCGTGATCCAGCACTCCGCAGATGGCGGCGATTTTCCCCACGGCGAATGGACCGCGCCCTATCGGAGCCCCGCCGGCCTGGAGGCCATCCTGGCCGCGCAGGGCGACAGCTTCGATCTGCTGCTGGGCCGTCGCACCTACGATATCTGGTCGGGCTACTGGCCCAAGGCGCCGAGCAGTCCGATGGCGGACGGCCTCAACGCGGCAACGAAATATGTCGCCACCCACCGTCCGGACAGTCTTGGATGGGGCCCGTTCGAGGGCCTTGGACCGGACCTCGTCGAGGGCGTTCGCCGCATCAAGTCGCAGGACGGTCCGGACCTTATCCTCTGGGGCAGCTCCACGCTGACCTCGACGCTGCTCGAACAGGGGCTTGCGGATGAAGTCCTGCTCGCCGTCTATCCGCTCCTGTTGGGAACGGGGAAGCGCTTCTTTGCGGAGGGAACCCCGGCACGCTCCTTCGAGCTCATCAGCACGAGAGCGATGCCGTCCGGTATCATCCTCAGTGCTTACAAGGTCACCGGGCCTTTGAAGACCGGATAGCTCGACGACGCGCCGGCTCGGCTCGCGCAGGTTATCTCTTCAACCCACGAGGAGCTCTCGATGATCCGAACACTTCTCCTGCGCTCCCTGGTTCTGCTCGCCGCGGCGCTTCCCGCCGCCGCGGAAACCTTCTACCTGCCGAATCCCGACACCAACGGCAAGGGCTCTCCCGCGACCCGCCTGCTGGTGCAGAATCGCGACAACGTATCGCGCCCGCTCAAGGTGAAGTTCATCCCGCGCAGCGTAAGCGGAACTTCGGCTCTTTCGACCAAGCGCTACACGATCCCGGCGCGGACCACGCTCTCGCTGTCGATCAACGCCGCGATCCGCGGCGTCGGGATGGAGGAGATCTCGGGCAACGACATCCTCGACGTCACGGTCGCCGCCTGGGATCTGAAAGTCGGCAGCCAGAACCTAACCTGGTCGCTGCCGCTGCTCGACGAGCGGAGCCGCTTCGAAAAGACCGAAACCGCCTACCTGCGCGAGCTGGCCGCCACGGCGAGCGGAATGTTCAAACCGAACATCGAGCTGATCAATTTCGCGAGCGTGCCTTCGGTGTGCACGGTCGCGCGTTTCGATGCGGCCGGGATTGCGATCCTACCCAATCTGGTCGCCAATCTCAATCCGCTGTCGCATGCGACGTTGAAGAACGTGGTGGCCGGCCTTTTCCTCGCCGACGGCGCGCCGATCTCGGCGCAGGTGACCTGCACGCAGCCGTTCTGGGCGCTCGGCACGATCGTCGGCACCGATCCGCTCAAAACCCGCCTGTTCTTTCCGCTCGATCATCCGTCGCCGCCAGTCGAGGAGACCGTGACGCTGGACGTGGCGGGCTCGTTCTTTACTCCGGTCGAAGGCGCCTCCTACCTGGAGGCCGCGCTGCCGCTCGTGCCCGGGGTGGCCTATCGCCGGGCGACGATCGACTACGACCTGTTCGTGGGCGATTTCTCGCCGATTTTCACGGGCTTGCTCGGGATGTTCCACGCCGGGGGGCCGCGCTTCGGCAAGACGCTCTATTTCGGCTCGTTCGCCCGCGGGCTGCGCGATCGGAGCATTTTCGACCAGGGCATCCCGGTGATCGAGGCGGCGATCCAGAGGAACAGCGACTGGACGCCGCACAGCAACTACCACGTCCGGGTCTTCTACGACGTCGAGGGCGGGCGGATGCGCTGGTTCGTGACCGAGAAGGAAGGGCTGCAGAGGACGATCATGGCGTTCGAATGCGGCATCTTCAACTTCGATCTCGCCGACCGGGACGCGCCGGTCGTTCTCGCGTTCGGACTGCCGGGTATCGCCGACAACGCCTACTACCCGCCGATCGGCTGGAAGTTCACGAACCTCGCGGTGCGGATCGAGCGGTAGGTCGGGCCTTTCCGGGCGACGCGCGGTGGGTTTCCGCCCCGGCGCCCGTTCGGTCTGCGAGACGACCTTCTCGTTGGGCGGCACCGCGACGGCGGTAGCAGCAATTCCCAGCAAGGTCAGCATCACTACGCCCAACGTTTGGGGCGCTGCCGATGGATTCCGCATCGCTACGACCGAAGTCCGGATCCTTGAGACCTGACTCCGCATCACCGGGACCTGACTCCGCATCATCGGGACCCGGGTGCGCATCATTGAGACCTGGCTCCGCATCACCGGGACCTGGGTACGCATCACCGGGTACCTGTTCTGCATCGCAAAGACCGAGTTTTCCATCGCGGCGACTTCCATCTGGAACACTACGATCGAGATCTCCATCACTGCGATCGGCTTCCGGATCATGGCGATCTCGCGAAACATCACTGCGAACGGAGTCCAAGCCACTCGGAATGTCGCCTGTGTGATGTTTGGCTGAGTCCGAGTGATGTGTCAGGAAATCTGAATGATGCGGAAGAAGCTCGTAATAATGCCGAAATGCTCCGCTGTGATGTGCAAACACAAGGAGAGGGCTGCCGAGTGTCTCCTTGTGATGTATCGGAGCCTCCGAGTGAGACGGGAACGGCTTCTTGTGATGCTGGAGACTTCGGGAACGGCGGGTACATGGACCGCGGTGTCTCGTAATTCCTCGCCGGACGCGGATTCTTGAAGCGAGGCGTCTCAGCCCGGGATTGCGGTCGCGCAGGAATCGTGGCGGGTCGTTCGCGAGGCGGTCCGGGTGATGGCCGGACCTTCGGCGGCGTCAGGTGCCGGAGGCGGAGCCGACGAGGCCGAGTTTGCGGTAGCGCGAGGGGTGCTTCCCAACGCCGCGGTCCTCTAGGGCGAGGACGCGCTCGTCGCGTGTCATGTTCGTGCGCGAATTTACATCGCGAAGCACGCTACGCCGGCAAGTGCCACGGGTGAGGGCCTACAGAGGAGGTCCCCTCAATTGCCCTGAACGAGTCCTGCGGTAGGAGCCTCACGTTCGATCGGCGGAAAGGCGGCGAGGGCCTGGCGGATCCGTGGGGACAGGGCGGCTAAGAGATCCTCGGCGGCGGCGTCGTCGTCTCCGGATGGCCTCGGCGCTACGAACCCGCGCTCCTCGTTGGCTTCGATCTCCCGCAGGAGATCGTCGATGAAAGCTAGGAGACGTTCCCAGCTGGCGGCGGAGAGCCCCGCCGCCTCGTGCAGTTTCCGCTGAGACCGGGTCCGCGGCGCTCGGTCGCTTGGCTCGTAGCGTAGAACCGTGCTCCGGATGCCCCCGACCTCGCCGGCCGGCCGCTCTTGGGTCCAGCGCCGGAGCAGGCGAAGAATTCCTACCGCGACCCTCATCTCCCGTTTACCGGTCATCTCGAAATTCCCCGCTTTGCCGCTGGGGAGATTTCCCCTTTTGGCGCACCATGACTCCCCGAAGGGCCGCCGGCCGGCCAAGGAGGCCGATCTGAAGCAGGCCCCTTCGAAAGGAGCAGGCCATGTCCCGTCGTTTCGCAGCAGCCCGTCTCGTTCTACCGATCTTGGGCATCCTCTTCATCGGCTTCACACCCTCCGCGTCCGCTCTCCCCACCCTCCCAGGCCTGGCCGCTTGGTGGAGCCACCTCCAGGGAGTCATGGCCTCGGCCTGGGGTCCGAGCTCAACCGTAGAGCGCGAAACCGGCTGCGACATCGGCCCCAAAGGGCGCTCTGGAGTCTGCATGTCGAGAGCCGAGCTGGCGACCGGCTGCGACATCAACCCCGACGGGCGTCCCGGTAGCTGCTTGCCTAGGATCGAACTTGCGACCGGGTGCGACATCGATCCCAACGGGCGCTGCGTCCGGTGACGACACGCGGCGCCGATGCTCAAGCCTCACCCGGGTCATGCCGATCGGGCCTACGCAGGAAGATCAGCAGAAGACGGCGCGCCTCCTCGGCGGTCGCGACTTCTTTCTCCAGCGCTTCGACGAATAGGGTAAGAGCCGCGATGGTTTCCGTCGTCACCCCTTGGGCGTCGAATAACGGTGCCAGATCCTGAGCCAGAAGGCGTGCCGCGCGCGCATCTCCCCGGTTCAGCTCAAGCGCCGCCAGCTCCAGGGCGGCGAGCGCCGCATCGAAATCGATCGCGGAGGCTGTGAAGCTCCGCCGCACCTGCTCGAGCCCTGCGGCGCCTCTTTCCCATTGCCCCAGCCCCGCGAAGACCCGCCCTTCGAGCCAGACGACGCGAACCATGTCGAGCGCCTTGCGCTGCTCGATCGCGAGCTCGCGAATCGCACGGCGCCCCGTCAGCTTCGACTCGAACTGAGCATCCTGTTCAAGCGGGCGGTGAATCTTTGCCATCTCGATCGATTTGGCGAAGTGCAATTGCGCGCCCTCTCGCGCCACGGCTCGGAGATCCTCCGCCGGCAGCGGGATCGATCCTTCCGAGTTTCCTGGGGTGCCGCGGAAATACTCGATCTCCAGCAGGAGAGCATCCAAGGTGTCCGGTCCGAATCCCAGCGGCGCGATCAACCGCTCGACCCGTTTGCGCGAAACCCGCCGATTCCCCGCCTCGTATTCGGCGATCGTCTTCGAGGTGAGACCGAGGGGTTGTCCAAAGTCCTCTCGGGAGAGGATCGCGACCCGGCGCAGGTAGGCCAGCGCCACGGCTTGTGGCGAGAGGAGAGGAGGAGACATCGGTTCGCGTTCTTTCCTTAACCGTAAAGGTGCCATCAAACGGTCACGCGTGGCAGAAATGCGGAAAGAAATCGAACAAACCCTGCGAGATGGGGAAATCTCCCCTCGACCCCTCCCGAAGAGAAAAAGCGACGGCCGGCCTCTTCTCAGAGGCCGGCCGTTTTTTTCGTCCGAAGGAACCCGTCAGGGCTTCTCTTCGATCAACACGTTCTGCGTCACCTGACCGTCGTAGCCCGGCTCGTCGCCGTCTCCGGTGGTTATGATACCCAGGCAGCCGAGGGCGCAGGAACCGTCGGGATCGACTCCGCTCGAATCCGCGGTTCCGAGCAGCCGGCCGGTGCCTGGCGCGTCGGCGAAGTTGCCGATCAGCCGGAAGGTTCCCGGATAGGCGTGATCGAACTCGAAGTGCGGCCCGCGGAAGCCCGAACCGAAATCGCTCGTGTCGTAGAGGTCGTTCGGACCGACGTCGTGGTCCTTGACGTAGACGCCGGCCCGCGCCTTCTCTCCGGCCGTCACGTCGATCAACTCGCTCCATTGCACGGGAACCGCAATTCCATCGGGCGTCTGGTCATCGGTAAAGCCGGTCGAGCTCGAGCTCAGAAGGGCGTTGGCGACCGAGAGGCGACGGATCTCGAAGTCGCCATCCTTGACGTACCAGTCGGTGTTGCCTGAATCGGAGTTGTTGAAATCCCACAGATGGGTGACGCGGTAGGTCACCCAGTGCGACTTGTTCGGGTTGTAGTGCGCCGAGGTGCCGGTCTGGACGAGGCCGATCTGCGCCGAGACCTGCGCATGGTCCGAAGCGCAGCCGAGACCGTCCGTCCACGACCCGGGGTTGGCCGAGATTTCTACGATCGGCTCCTTCGGTTGAGACGAGGGGCCGGTGAGGCTGTAGAACGGGAAACCCGTTTCGGCCGGCAGCACCAGGATGTAATCGAGCCGCGCCTCCTTCGGCAACTCGCTCACCGTATCGTAGCCGGAGAACTGGCCCTGGGTGATGCAGGCGCCCGACTGGGTCCCCGGAATCGCGCTCTCGATCGACTTGCCGATCCAGCTGCCGCGCGGGTCGCGCGCCATCAGGTCGTAGAGATCCCAGGCCCAGCCGTTCGCCTGATCGAACGACGAGATCGGCAGCGTTCCGAGGGCGGCGCGCATCTCCGAATACTCCGTGCCGAAGCCGGCCTTTGCGGAGGTCGCGGTGATCCAGTCGTCGACGTCTTGGTTCGGATGGGCGGCGGAGACGCTTTTCGGTCCGATCTGGTTGAAGTCGCCGAGCAGGAACGCCGGCCGGTCGAGACCGTTCGGCGAGCCGTTGCCGCCCGCGCGCTTGCTGTGCGCCCAATGTTTGAGGCCTCGCCACTGCTCCAGCCGGACGTTGGTCAGCCAGGGGTCGCCGGGGGGGCCGAAATCTCCCTTAGAGCAGTCTTTAAGGTTGGCCGCCGGCGTGCCGATCGGATCGCTGCACCACTGATCGCGCGCGAACTCGCCGTCGGATTCGTAGTCGGCCTGGCTGTGGGTGCAGAAGACGTCGACGAACTGATCCGAGAACCAGTTCTGGGTCTTGCCTCCCTTGGGGGCGACGGTCGATTTCTTGACGCCCACCCGCGCCCAGACGATTCCCTTATGGCCGGCCCCGGCGCCGCTGCAATCGCCGGCGGAAATCGGCAGACCGTCGAACTCGCCCGCGCAGTAGGTTTTGACCTCGGGCAGCTCGCCGAACTTGACGAAGTCGGAATCGATGATCGGCCCGGCGACCAGCAGCATGTTGTTCGGCGGATCCCCCTCGCCCGGGTAGACGGGGGTGACGGGATCGAGCCCTTCCAGCTTACGCAGCCGGTTGACCTCGGCGACCGTGTCGTCGCGTTTGCCGTCGATCATCTCCTCGGTGAGGCAGATGATGTCACTGCGGTAAGTGAGCTTGGCGAAATCTTTCGGTTCGCCGTAGCCGCCGTCGCCGACGATCTGCAGCTGACCGACGTTGTAGGCGGTCATCGAAAGGTCGATCCGCGCCGGCTCGTGAAGGTCCATCGTCGCCCAGCTCTTGGTGTCGAGGTCCATCGGCGGCTGGTTGAACACGCTCGGAAACCAGCCGAACGAGCCGACGGTGACGGCGCTGTTGATGACGTGACGCACGCCGAGGCCGAACAGCCGGTCGTTGACGATCGCGCTGGTGAGCGGAATCCAGCTCCGCGGCTGGGCGGTCACCGCGAGCTCGAAGTGGAGAAAGTTGGGCACACCGTTGGCGCCGATCGTCTCGCGCGCGGCCGCCTTGACGGTCCAGGCCTCCAATCCCGGATCGAGGCCCGGCGGCGTGATCTCGATCCACTCGCGGCAATCGCCTTTGAACTGGCGGACGGAGAGCGTGGGCGTTGCCTGGCCGCGGGTGGCCACATAAGCGAGCACGATTTTGCGATCGTCCGGGGCGGGCTTCCTCGTCGGCTGACCCGCTTCGAAGCAGCTCTGATTGTCGAGCGTCTTCTGGCGGCTGGCGTCGAGATAGACCGCGACGAATCCATTCTCGTCGCCCAGGATCGTCGATTGGGCGTGGACCTCCAGCCCAAGAAACAGCGTGCCGCCGGTGCAACTGTGGCCGTCGGGTTTCTGGCAATTCAGGCTGGTGAAGCCGCCGGTGTTGTCCGACAGGCCGACGAAAAGACGGCCGTTGCCGTTCGGCACGGCGTTGCCGAAGTCGTTCAAGTCGACTTTGATTCCGTTGGCGTATTCGGTGGTCTGCACGTTGCCTTCGGCGAGCGGCTGGAGCATTTGGCCGTGCCAATCGGCGCCCACGCCCTGGAGCGGCATCCAGATGCGCGGCGGCTCGGCGGCGAGCAGCGGCAGGGTGAAAAACAGGACGGAGCTACAAACCCAATGAGGAAGGGTACGGCGCAGCTTCATGATGCTCTCCTGGGGAGGCTCGAACGTTCCCGCGCGGCTCGGGGTTGAGCCGGGGTTCTGAAGAGGTCTGACGACGGATCGTTCGATTGGTATTAGGTCGGAAACAAACCCCGACCCCCGGCGTACAGCCTCGCGGGGGGAGTTGGATCTCATGCTTGAAATTCGCGGACTCACCAAGAAGTATCCGAGCGGCACGGTCGCTCTGTCGGACTTTTCGTTGGCGGTGGGGGAAGGCGTGCTCGGCCTGCTGGGGCCCAACGGGGCGGGCAAGTCGACCTTGATGTCGATCCTCGCGACGGTGACCAAGCCCACCGCCGGCACGTTTGTCTGGGAAGGAAAGGACGGGGTGGCGGACCCTCTCGCGGTCCGTCGCGCGCTCGGTTTTCTGCCGCAGGACTTCGGGGTCTACGAGAAGCTCACCGCGCGCGAGTTTCTGCTCTACCTCGGGCGGTTGAAAGGGATCTCCGGCCGCGATCTAAAAAGCCGGATCGGCGAGATCCTCGCGCTGGTCAACCTGCACGGCGCGGCCGACCGGCGCCTCGGCGGCTATTCGGGCGGCATGCGCCAGCGGGTGGGGATCGCCCAGGCTCTGCTCGGCGATCCGAAGCTGTTGATCGTCGACGAGCCGACCGTCGGGCTCGACCCGGAGGAGCGCGTGCGCTTCCGCAACCTGCTCGCCGAGGTGGCGCACGGCCGAGTGGTGATTCTTTCCACCCACATCGTCTCGGACGTGGAAGCGGTGGCCTCGACGATCGCGGTGGTGCGCGCCGGGCGCCTGGTGGTCCACGAAACGCCGGAAGAGCTGTTGCGCACGGCGGAGGGCAAAGTCTTCCGCGCGGTGGTGCCGAGCGAAAAGTTGGCCGAAGTGCAGGCGCGCATTCCGGTCTCGAACCTCGCCCGGCGCGCCGATGGCGTCCACGTCCGGTTTGTCGACGCGGCCGGTACGGCGGGGCATCGCGCCGTGCTCGCCAACTCCGAGCCGGTCGAGCCGTCGCTCGAAGACGCCTACCTGCTCGCGCAGCTCGGCGGCACGCCATGAGCGCGCTCGTGCTCCAGATCGGCGCGCAGGTCGGCGCGGAGGTGCGCACCCGGCTCCGCTCGACCGGTACGCTGGTGGCGCTCGCGGTGATGCTGGTCGGTTCCTATCTTTGGATTCCCAATCCGGGGGGCAAGGCCACTTCGGTCTCCTGGCAATTGGCCGACGGTCGGTTGCAGACCAGCGTTCACAGCGCCGCCTACATCGGTTCCGCGATGTCGTTTCTGGCCGGCTTCTTCGCCGTGGTGGTCGGTTTCTACCTCGTGGCCGGCTCGATCCGGCGCGACCGCGAGCGGCGGGTCGGTGCGATCCTCGCGGCGACCCCGCTGCCGAACGCGGCCTACCTGCTCGGCAAGTACTTCGCGCACGTCGCTTATCTGGCGCTGGTGGTGAGCCTCATCGTGCCGATCGGCGTCTATCATTTCCTGCGCTTCGGCGTCGGCCCGTTCGATGCCGCGGCGTTCTTCGGCCCGCTCGTGCTGCTCACCCTGCCGGGGATCGCGTTCGTCGCGGCCATGGCGGTCCTGTTCGACGTCACGCCCGTCCTGTCCGGCCGGATGGGGCTGGTGATCTGGTTCTTCGTCCTTTCCATGGTGGCCGCCGCGCTGCCGATCGCCCAGGCGACGAATCCGGCGACCGGCAGGACCGACCGGCTGCCGGTCTTCGATCCGATGGGGGCAACCTCCGTCGCCGTGCTGATCGGCCGCTCGCTGCCGCAGGCCGTGCCGGGCTCGATCTCGACCGGCCTGATCTTCCGCAAAGAGGTGGTTCCCGCCGTCGCCTGGGGGGGACTGCCGCTCGACGCCGACTTCGTGGCCCGCCGTCTCGGAGGAATCCTTTGGGCGTTGCCGCCGCTGGGCTTGGCGCTCCTGCTGTTCGATCGCTTCGATCCGGCCCGGCGGCGCCTCTCGCTCCGGCGGAAGGGAAAAAAAGCTCCCACGACCGCCATCGCTGCGGCGCCAACTCTCCTCGATCCGCTCGCGGCGACCGCCGGGACCGTGCCCATCGCGGCACCGAGCTTTGCCGCGCTAGCCCCGGTCGCCGCGCGCCCCTCCGCCTTTCTCGCGATCGTGGCCGACGCCGTGCTGCTGTGGAAGACCGGCTCGATCCTGCGCTGGGCGGTGCTGATCCTGGTGATTCTCGCGGCGTTCCTCCCCGCTTCGGCGGCGCCGATGGTCGGGGGCGGCTTCCTGCTGCTGCTCGCGCCGCTGATCTCCGAGGCCTCCTGCCGCGAGGCGCTCGCCGGGGCCGGGCCGCTGGTCTTCTCCCAGCCGGGTGTGCCGCGCTCGACCGTGCTGTGGAAGCTCGGCTCGGTCGGTTTGTTCGTCGTCGCGGTGTCCCTGCCGTTCCTGCTCCGCGCGCTCGTCGATTCCCCGGCGCGAGGTTTCGCCGCGCTCTCCGGCCTGCTGTTCGTGGCCGCCCTCTCCGTCAGCTTCGGCGTGCTCTCCGGCGGCGGCAAGCTGTTCGTGGGGATCTATTTGGCGCTCTGGTACGCGGCGCTCAACCGCGTGCCGTATCTCGATTTCTGTGGCCTGTTCGGCGGCGACCTGGGGTTGACGGTGCGCGCCGCCTACCTCGCGGCGGGAGCGGTCTTCATCGCCCTGGCGATGGCGGTCGAGGCGCGGCGGCGGGCTTCGGGGGTGCGGTAAAGGTCATTCGTCAGCGGGGTCTCCGCTGCCCCCAAGCGGTGTGTTAATTTCACGCCCCTATGTCGAGCGTTTCTTCCGACCAACCCACGATCCGCTGCCGCGGCCTGGTCAAGCGCTATAGCGACGTCACCGCCGTCGACGGGCTCGATCTCGAAGTCTTTTCGGGCGAATGCTTCGGTCTGCTCGGTCCGAACGGCGCGGGCAAGACGACGACGATCGAGATCCTCGAAGGGTTGACCGACCCGGACGCGGGCGAGGTCGAGGTGCTCGGTCTCGGGTGGAAAAAGTCCGAACGCGAGCTGCGCGAGCGGCTCGGCATTTCGCTGCAAGAAACCCAGCTGAACGAAAAGCTCACCGTAGGCGAAACGGTCCGTCTGTTCGCCTCGTTCTACGCCCAAGCACGCGACCCCGAGACGGTGATCGCCGAGCTGTCGCTCACCGAGAAGCGCAACGCCCGCGTCGGCAAGCTCTCGGGCGGCCAGAAGCAGCGGCTCGCGGTGGCCTGCGCGCTCGTCGGCAATCCGGACATCCTGTTTCTCGACGAGCCGACCACCGGGCTCGATCCCCAGAGCCGCCGCGAGCTGTGGGATCAGATCGCCCGCTTCCGCGCGACCGGCGGCACCCTGCTGCTGACCACGCACTACATGGACGAGGCGGAGAAGCTGTGCGACCGGATCGCCATCGTCGACAAGGGCAAGGTGATCTCGCTCGGCACGCCGCGCGATCTGATCTCCCAGCTGCCCTCGGCCTACGTGGTCGAGATCGACACCGAGCCGAGCTGGAGCGCCGAGCAGTGGCGCGCGATCCCCGGCGTCCAAGAGGCGCGCCGCTTCGGCGAGGTCTGGTCGCTCGCGGTCACCTCGCTCACCGAAACCGTGCCTGAGCTGCTCGCCACGGTCGAGCGCGAGGGAGCGAAGCTCCTCCACCTTTCCACCCACCGCGCGACGCTCGAAGATCTGTTCGTGGCGCTCACCGGGAGGGCGCTCCGCGATGAGTGAACGGACGAACTGGAGCCGGCGGTTGGCCTCCTTGGGCCACCTCACGCTCTGCCGCGCGAAAGAGTTCACCCGCGAGCCCGAAGCGGTGTTCTGGGTGTTCCTATTCCCGGTCCTGCTCGCCGTGGCGCTCGGTCTCGCGTTCCGCGAAAAGGCGCCGGACAAGATTCCGGTCGGCGTCATCCAGGCCGAAGCGAACGCCGCGGATCCGGTGTACCCGGCAGCCCTGGAGGCCGATACCGCGCTCGCGGCGCTCAAGCGTTCGCCGCAGTTGGCTCCTCGCGCCTACACCGAAGCCGCCGGCCGTGAAGCCCTGCGGACCGGCCGGATCTCGCTGTTGGTGGCGCCCGGCTCCGCGGGAAAGCCTCTGCGGGTGATCCTCGACGAAACGCGGCCCGACGCGCGCACCGCGCGGCTCGAAGCGGAAGACGCGCTCCAGCGCGCGGCAGGCCGGAAAGATCCGCTCCCGGTCGGCACCGAAAAGCTCACCGAACCGGGCGCGCGCTACATCGATTTTCTGATCCCCGGCCTGCTCGGCCTGAACCTGATGGGCACCGGCATCTGGAGCCTCACCTTCTCGATCGCGGTCGCCCGCCAGCGCCGGGTCTTGAAACGCCTGGTCGCGACGCCCATGCGCAAGGCGGACTACCTGCTGAGCCAGATTCTAGGCCGGATGATCTTTCTGATTCCGGAGCTGATCATCCTGATCGGCTTCGGCTGGATCGCCTTCGGCGTCGCCGTCCATGGCTCGATCCTGCTGCTGCTCTTCACCTCGCTGCTCGCCGCCATGTCCTTCTGCGGCCTCGGCCTGCTCACCGGCTCGCGCGTCAGCACCATGGAAGGAGCAAGCGGCCTGGGCAACATGATCCTCCTGCCCATGTGGCTCCTCTCGGGGTCCTTCTTCTCCTCCGAGCGCTTCCCCGACGTGGTCCAGCCGTTCATCAACGCCCTGCCGCTCACCGCGCTCAACCAGGCCCTCCGAGCCATCATCAACGAAGGCCACGGCCTCGCCGAAATCTGGCCCCGCCTCCTGATCGTCGCCGCCTGGGGCGTGGTGAGCTTCGCCGTCGCGCTCAAGATCTTCAAGTGGAAGTAGCGCCGTTTCTTCCGAACCGGCTTTTCCTGGGACCGCCGCCGTCTCGGCAGCGTTTTGGGTTGGGCGATCACGATCGCCAAACGGAGAGTCTCGGGGTTGGCGCACGATAACGATAGAGCCGTTGTTTGAGGGCCGAAGGCCCGCCCCAAGCTAGCCTAGGGCAACGCCCTAGGATCTCGGTTCGCCCAACATCCCCAAGGGCTGAAGGCCCGTTCCATGCTCGCGGAGATCCGATGGATCGGGCTTTCAGTCCTCTCGGTCGGGGACGGTTCCATGTCCTGGGGCGATGCCCCAGGCTGGTTTCGGTCGCGCCTTCGGCGCTCAAGAAAAGGGGTTTTTCCAGACGGGGACTCTTCCCTAAATGGGAGCTGTTCCTACGCGGCCGGGCGCCCCGGCCGTCGCTCAGCGCTCTCTCGCCGCAGGGTCGCAGCCTCGCGCGCGAAGTAAGACTTGAGCTCTTCCCGCGACAAATCCTTCGTTTCCTCGTAGATCGCATCGCGAATGCTACGAACCATCTCAATGGTTTGGAGGGGGTTCGATTCCATAGGTGGTGACCTCGCGAGGGGAGTAGATCGAAAGCGGCTTGTACCCCTGCTCCAAGTTTACCGCGTTGAACAGTCGAATCTTATCGAACCTCACGATGTGCTTGAAGTTCCAGCTCACCAAGAGGTCCACATCGGCGACCGTGGCAAGGGCGATGTGAAGCATGTCCGCTTGAAACTTCGGACCCAGCACCCTTCGTGCTTCGTAGGCTGCGAGGAGATTCAATGCCTCGTCGTTCACCGAAACCACTCTTCCATAGGTAGCAAGCTCGAGGTACGCCGTCCGTACCCGCTCCGGAGCGCGGACCATCTCCGCTCCAGAAGCTCGGAGAAAACCGGTGTGAAGGTTCCGGCTCGAAAGTCAGATACCAAGCCCTTCGACCACACTGCAAACTCGGGCTCGAAGCATCCGCCGAGAACGGACGTGTCCAGATAGATCTCCAGTTTCTTCACGAGCCAAACCTCAGCCCACGCTCGGGGAGAGTTGGCGCCTGCTTGGAATCGGCCGTCGACATGGGGCAAGTCTAGCCTAGCCGGGCACGGCGCAGTTCCCCGGGAACGCCGAGCACCAGCTCGGCACGAAGCGGCGAATACGCCCAAGCGGTCGAGCCGCTGCCGGCGCTAAGATTGCCGGGCCAACTGTTCGCCGACAGCGACATCCAATGACCTCCGCACCGCCGGATCCATCCCTCGACCGCCTGCTGCGCGACCTCGCGCCGCAGGTGCTTGGTCCGGTAGTCCGGCGGTTCCGCGATTTCGCCGCTTCCGAGGACGCCGTCCAGGAGGCGCTGATTGCCGCGGCCGCCCAATGGCCGCTTGAGGGAATCCCGAGCAATCCGCGTGGCTGGCTGATCCAGGTGGCGGTGCGGCGGATGATCGATCACGTCCGCAGCGAGGTCTCGCGCCGAAACCGCGAGGCCGCGGTGGCAGAGGAGACGCCGGTCGTCGTCGGCCCGGCGATCGGCGGCGACTCGCAGAGCGACCCGGAGATCGATCCGGACGACACGCTCATCCTGCTCTTCATGTGCTGCCATCCGGCGCTTTCGCCGCCGTCGGCGATCGCCCTAACTCTGCGCGCGGTCGGAGGCTTGACGACCGCCGAGATCGCGAAGGCGTTCCTGGTGCCGGAAGGGACGATGGCGCAGCGGATCAGCCGCGCGAAGCAGACCCTCAAGACGTCGCACGCGCGGTTTGGCCTGCCGGACGCCAAGGAGCGCGCGGAGCGCTTGAGCTTGGTCCTGCACGTGCTCTACCTGGTGTTCAACGAAGGCTATATGGCCAGCTCGGGACCCGCGCTCCACCGGACCGACCTCTCGGACGAAGCGATCCGTTTGACCCGCATCGTCCGCCGGCTTCTGCCCGGCGACGGCGAGGTCGCGGGCCTCCTGGCGCTGATGCTCTTGACCGACGCCCGCCGCGCGGCGCGGACGGGACCCGGCGGCGAGCTGATCCCGCTCGACGAGCAGGACCGGACGCTGTGGGACGCCCCGGCGATCGAGGAGGGTGTTGAGCTGGTGAGCGCGGCTCTGCGCAAAGGATCGGTCGGGGAGTATCAACTCCAGGCGGCAATCGCGGCCGTCCACGACGAGGCGCCGCGTGTCGAGGACACCGATTGGCCGGAGATCGTCGCGCTCTACAGCGTGCTCCTGCGGATGTCCGACAATCCGATGGTGGCGCTCAACCACGCGATCGCAATCGCCATGGTGCAAGGACCGAACGCGGGCCTCGCCCTGCTGGCGCCGCTCGACGAGGACGAGCGAGTCCGCGGCCACCACCGCCTGGACGCGGTGCGGGCACACCTTCTCGAACGCGCCGGCGATCGGGCGGCCGCGATATCGTTCTATCGCGCGGCGGCGGAGAAAACGACCAGCGTGCCGGAGCGAAACTACCTGATCCTGCGCGCGGCGCGGCTGAGTGAAACCCCGTGAAACGGGGCAGTTCCCCGGGACCGCCGAGCACCAGCTCGGCACCCGAGGCGGCGAGATCGTTCCAACGGCCGAGCTGGTGCTCGGCGCTCCCGGGAGAAAAAAGCTCCGCCCGGGCGCGCCGCTCACCTAGAGCGACAAATCCAAACTCCAACGGTTGAGTTTCCCCACGTCCTGCGCCGCCAGGTCGCGGACGCGCAAGGTCCAGTTGCCTTGGATCGCAGCTCCCGCGAGGGCCGCCAGGCCCGGGCTGGTCACGGAATCGTAGCCGCGGATCAGGTTGTCCGCGTTGCCGCCGGACCGGTCGTGCAGGAGAACCTGTTGTCCCGACGGGGCGACCAGCTCGACGCGCAGGTCGCCGATGTAGGTGTGGGTGATGTCGACGCTCACTTTGACGCCCTTGACGGTGCCGGCCTGCGCCACGGCGAGGCTGCTGCTCACGCCGGCCTGGAGGTTGTCGGGAATCGCCAATCCCGGCGCCGTTTCTTGGTGGACGGTCTGCGCCGCGGCTTCGAGGTTCATCTCCAAACCCCAGCGGCGCAGAGTTCCGACGTCGGCGCTCGCTAGATCGGCCACTTGAAGTTGCCAGTTGCCTTTGGCCGAATCGCCCAGCAGGGCGGCCAAGGCCGGGATGTCCTCGCTGCGGTAGGTGGTCACCAGGTTGTCCTGGTTGCCGCCCGCACGGTTGTGCAGGACGGCGGTCTTTCCCGTCGGAGCGACCAGCTTGACCGTCAAGTCGCCGATGTAGGTATGGGCGATGTCGACCGACACGGTCAGGCGTTGGATGCGCCCTTCGTTGGCGACCGAAAGAACGTGCGAAATGCCCGCGGCGGTGTTGTCGGGAATCGCCAGGTTCGGGCTGCCTTCGACCTTCACCGTCGGCGCGGTGGGCGGAACGGTTGGTTGCGGCACATTGAAGTCGGCGACGATGCCGGAGAGCGTCGCGCCGTTCGAGCGCGCGTTCGGACCCATGCCGAATTTGGCGAACGCCGCCCAAGCGCCGTTCTTTGCGGCGTCGAACTGCGCGGCGGTCAATTGGCCCGCCGCCCGCTTGCCGTCGAGCGCCCGGAGGATGGCGTCGCGCGCTTCGAGAAATCCGGGATTGGCGGGGGTCAACTTGAAGCCGTCGACCACCAATTGCAGGCCCAAAACCTTGCCGATGTTCCGGTTCATCTCCATCAGCGCGGCGCACCAAAGCTCGCCGATGTTGTGGACTTCGGTGTAGCGGCCGGTCCCCAATTTGCCGAAGTGATCGGGGAAGTGGCTGTCGTAGGGAAACCCGCGAATCCCGGTCGGATCGTTGACCACCCAATTGCCCACCACCGTCGTGTCGTTCACGCTGCACGCGATGTAGTCGCTCCATCCTTCGCCCATGCCGGAGCTTTGGATCGCCTCCAGCGCCCGGTCGTTGGCCGGACCGCCCACGAGTCGGTTGGACACGCCATGGGTGAACTCGTGAAAGACCACGCTGGAATCGAACGCGGTGTGCCGGTTCGTCGAGGTCACCAACCCCATGTTCATCACCGGGCTCGAACCGTCGACGGGGGTGCCCATGTTGGCCGTGCCGGTCACCGCCCCGGAATGCGCCCGCGCATCCACCCCGTCGGCGGCCAGGCCCCCGCGCCCGAGGTTGTCGCGCTGGAAGTTGCCATCCCGTTCCCGGAAGCCGAGCAGATAGAAGAAGTCGTGCATCACGCAGTTGAAATAGAAAATGTTGAGCACTTTTTGATCGTCGCCGGAAGCGTTGGCGGGATTGAACTCCAAGGTTCCGCCTTGGATCGCCCCTGTGCCGGACGCGCCGCTGACGCCGAGGTGAGCGAAGGCGCAGTTTCCCGCGGTCTGGTTCGTGCCCACCCAATCGTCGGGAAAGGTCGTGGGCAGGCCCGCGGGAAGCGGCAGGCCGTAGTCCGCCAAGGGACGAGGAAAGTCGGTGACCTGGCGGGCGGTGCCGCCGTCCACGCGGAAGACGTTGCCCCGCCCTCTCACGCTCTGCATCAGCTGACGGCAGAACAGGATCTCGCCGGTCTGGGCGTCGACCAGCGTTCGGAACTGTCCCTCCCCCTCGGGCATCGTCAGGATGACCTCCCAGGCCAGGCGCAGCTCGCCCTCCAACGGAAACCAGACCAGCCGCGCCTTGATCGCCTCGCTGAACGGTCCGCCTTCGAGGACGGTCAGACGTTCCGGCTTCTCGGCGAACGCCGCGCTGACTTTCGGTTGCCAACCGGAGAGATCCACCGACTTCGGCTCCATTGACTCGCCGAACGGGTCTTTCGCCCCGATCTCATCCGCGTCGGGCACCGCGACGTGTTCGGCGGCCCGAAGCACCGCCTGCTCGACGGTCAAGGCCGCCGACACGGGGACCTCTTCGGGAATGGAGATGCTGCTGCCCACGGTCTCCTGGATCGCACCGGCCGGATCGAAACGAACCGTCTCGGCCGCCTGGAAGATTGGGATCCCCTTGTATCGCTGCTGCATGTGCACGGCCACCGAGCCGCTGCTGGTCTGCTGAAAATCGGGATCGGCCTGGTACTCCTTGGGCTGGTCCGCCACGAGCCCCATCACTTCGCTCAAACCCTGGACGTGATCCAGGGCGCGCTGGACGTAGTTGCCCGCTTCCGCCGGGGCGCTGTCCGAAGCGATCAGGGAAGGGTTGCCGGTACTGGCGTCGACTCCCGCGACCCGAACGCGATGCGCGCCCGGCAGCTGATCCGATGCGACCGCCGCCCGTTCCTGCAGCTCGGCTTCGCGCAGGGGAGTGGCTCGATTGACGTTGGGGTCTCGGCGATCGATCTCTCTGCTCATGGTGGGCCTCCACTCAGGTTGCCGTCCGGGCCTTCGTCATCCAAGGAATTTGGACGGCCACTCCCGCGAGTTTCTCTCGACGGCAAGGTCGAGGGGACGCGGAGCGACTCTTTCTCCTTGGGCGCCCCGTCGGGGAAAAGCGTTACGGTATTTCCGCTTGGGCTTTGAAGCGAGGCTTCCGGTCCAGTCCTAAAAGAGGCGCGCCCGGAGCCCGCGAAGGTCCCGGGCGTCGAATTTCGCGGAGCCCGCCTTCCCCCTACTCGTACCGCAACGCCACCACCGGCTCGACCTTCGTCGCCCGCCGGGCGGGCACCCAGGTGGCGATCAGGGCCACGGCGAGCAGAACGAGCGGCACTCCGACGAACGTCAAGGGGTCGCGGGTGGTGACGCCGAAGAGCAGGCTCGCGAGAACCCGGGCGAGGAAGAAGGCGCCGAGCAGTCCGGCGGCGATGCCGGCGAGGACGATGCCCAGCCCTTCGCGGAGGAGCTGGCGGAGAATCTGGCCGGCCCCTGCCCCCAGGGCCATGCGTAGTCCGATCTCGCGCGTTCGTTCGGCGACCGAGTAGGAAAGGACGCCGTAGACCCCGACCGCCGAGAGGACGAGGGCGAGCGCCGCGAGCAGCGAGAGGAGGAAGGCGTTGGCCCGCGGCTCGGCGACCGAGTCGGCGAGCAGTGCGTCGAGCGTCTTGACGTCCGCGACCGGCAGGGCCGGATCGATTTGGCGGACGGTGCGGGTGACCGCCGCGGCCAAGCCGGTGGGGGACCCCGCGGTGCGGACCACCAGCCCCGCCTCCGAGATCGGCGACTGGAACAGCGGCAGATAGGACTGGTTGCCCGAATCCTCGTCGAGCCCCAGGTGATGGACGTCGCCGACCACGCCGACGATGCGGAACCACTCGGATTTCTCATTCACCGGCACGTCGAACGAGATCCGCCTCCCGATTGGGTTCTGGCCTCGCCAGATCGTCTCGGCGAGCGTGCGGTTGATCACCGTGACCTTCTCGCCGCCGATGGCTTCGTGGCCGTCGAAGACCCGGCCCTGTTGGAGCGGAATGCCGAGCGTGGCGAAATAATCGGGGGAGACGAAAGCCATGTTCGCGCGCGGCAGATCGGTGACCTCCGCCGGCAGCCCCTCGGCCTGGAACGCGAGGCGGTAGCGATTGCCTGAAAGCGGCAACGGGTAGCCGGCCGCGGCGCTCTTGACGCCGGGCAGCGCGGCGAGCCGGGGGAGAAGGTCGCGGTAGAAGGCGACCTGCTTCGGTTCCTCCTTGTAGCCCGATTCCGGCAGCGCCACCTGGACCGATAGGGCATGGTCGGAGCGGAATCCCGGCCGGACGTTTTGCAGCTCGCGCAGGCTGCGCACCAGGAGCCCCGCGGAGACCAGGAGGACGATCGCGAGCGCCACCTCGGCGAACACCAGCGAGGAGCGGGTGCGCCGGCCGCGGCGGTCGCCCGCGCCCTTTGCGCCATCGCGGAGGGTCGATTGGAGATTCGGGCTCGATGCGTGAAGCGCCGGCAGCAGCCCGAACAACAGGCCGGTGCCGAGCGAAAGGACGAGCGTGAACGCCAGCACCGCCCCGTCGATCCCCACCTCCTGGGCGCGCGGGATGCGGTCGCCGAACAGGGCGAGCAGCAGGGGAGTGCCGCCCGCGGCGAGCAGCGCGCCGAGCAGGCCGCCGGCGAGCGAAAGTAGCGTGCTCTCGGTCAAGAACTGGCGGATCAGCCGGCCGCGCCCGGCCCCCAAGGCCGTGCGCACCGCAACCTCGCGCTCTCGCGCCGCGAGCCGCGACAGCAGCAGGTTCGCGACGTTGGCGCAGGCGATCAGCAGCACCAGGCCGACCGCGCCGAGCAGGACGAACAGCGCCGGCCGGATGTTTTCGACCATCGTCTCGCGTAGCGGCGAGAGGCGGATTCCCCAGTTCGTGTTGGTATCGGGGTGCGCGATGGCGAGGCGGGCGGCGATGCCGCTCATCTCGCTCTGCGCCCGCGGGAGCGACACGCCCGGGCGAAGCCGGCCGAGCACGCGGAGGTAGTGGCCGCCGCGCTGCTCTTCTTTGACCGTGAGCCGCAGCGGCAGCCAAAGCTCGGCGCCCTTGGGCAGATCCAACGAAGAAGCGACGACGCCGACGATCACGGTCGGCTCGCCGTTCAGGATCAACCGCCGGCCGACGATCCCGGGATCGCCGCCGAAGCGCCGCTGCCAGAAGCGGGAGGAGAGCACCGCGACGTTCGGACCGCCGGCCACGTCCTCTGCGGGAAGCAGCGGCCGGCCGAGCAAGGGCTTCGCTCCCAACGCGCCGAAGAAGTCGCCGGAGACTTGGCCCGCGTACAGGCGCTCGGGCTCCCCCTCGCCGGTCAGGTTCACGAATTCGGTACCGATCGCCGCGAGGTGCGAAAAGGCCCGGTTCTGAGCCTGCCAGTCGGCGAAATCGGGCGGCGACGTTGCCCCGGCGCGAAGCTTGTCCGGCGCCACGTCGATCAGACGGATCACCCGGTCCGGCTCGGGGAACGGCAGCGGCTTCAAGAGCACCGCCTGGACCACGCTGAAGATCGCCGTGTTCGCGCCGATGCCGAGCGCGAGAGCTACGACCGCGATCAAGGTCAGGCTCGGATGCTTCCACAGGCTCCGCCAGGCGAAGCGCAGATCGGTGCCGAAACTTTCCATGGGTCCGGTCTCCTTCGAGAAATAGGAACATCGGCCCCGAGGCGAGAAGGGGCTTCTTCAAAAGAACGTATCGCGGAGCGCAAGGTTGCAGCGCCGGGGCATTCTGAGAGGGCACGATTCCCGGAGGGGGAGGGCAATATGACAGCTTGCTTCATTCAGAGTCGTCGATATAGTTCCTGCAGCAATTTCAACCCCGCCGTATCTTTTGGAGAGGGAGAGCCACGAATGAGCTCCGCGTTCACGTTCAACACGCCCGCCGACATCCACGATTTTCCGGAAGGATCGCCGCAGGATGTGGCGGTTTGTTCCCAGTGGAACACCAACATGACCGGCTTCACCCAGCAGGCGATCCTCGGCAATCCGTGGAACCTGCTCTACGCTTCGAAGCAGTACGACTACTTCGACACCACGGTGACCCCCATCCCGCCGGGCTCGACCGCGGTGATCGTCACCTGGCATGCGTTCCCCAACCGCCTGAACCAGTACTTGGGGTCCGGGGCGAGCCCGGCCAACCCGTACGGCTACACCAACCAGCAGCTGCTCGCGATCGCCGATCAATACGGCACCCTGGCGCTGCCGGTGCCGGCTTTTCAACAGATTCCCACCGTGGTATGCCCGCAGGCGAGCTGGCAGCCGCCCCTGCAGATGTACGGCCCCTACGGTCCGCGCGGGTGGCAGGACGAATACTGCGAGTGGTGCGTGGTGCGCGATCCGGGCAGCCAAAAGATCACCCGCATCGATTTCACCTGCGAGAACCCCGAGTACTGGAACACCCTCTGGATGGTCGATCCGCAGAAGGTTGCCGACCTCTATACCAGCACGCTCAACTGGGACGCCCCGGCCGGGGCGCACATCCTGGTCAAGGTCGAGGATCTGAAGCTCTATGAACCGGGCACCCAGAAGGAGGTGATCGATCCCTCGACAGGCCGGGCCGCGTACAACGCCCTCAACAAGTGGAACACCGGCCCGGCGGGGCAGCGGCCGACCGACGGCACGAACCCCAACGCCTATTCCGGCGGCGCGATGCACCTCACCGCCACGCCGAACACCCTCCAGACCGAGATGCAGCTCGCGGGCGGCGCCACGATCCAGCGCGTCTGCGGCAATACCCAGGCCCAGATCCTGATCTGCTGCGCCCAGTACGGCCAGGCCTACCGCAACAGCGATCCGCACATCGGCCAGTCGGTCAACCAGGTCGTCTCCGGCCCCAACCAGGTGGCGTTGGCGAATCCGTCGGGTCTTTACATCCAGGTGCCGGATCTTTCGACCTTCCGGCTGCCGGCCGATCCGAACCTGCCGCCGGGCGCCACCGCCCAGGACTGCTGGCAGATCGTGCGCGGCTCGGAGACTCTGATCGATCCGATCACCGGCCTGCCCTACGGCGTGCCCAACGGCCCCGGCGGCAACTTCGTCCTGCATGCGGTGTTCCAGATTCCCTCGGCCTGGGTGGCGGCCGGCGTGAAGTTCACCGTGGGCGACATCCTGGACGGTAACGGCCAGGCGATCCAGTGGGGTGGCCAGGTGGTGCAGCAGATGGACGTCGGGCTCTGGGCGCGACCGATTCCACTCGCGCAAACGCCCGCCGACGAGGACTGCGTGCTGCCGCCCCCCAGCGGCGTCGAGGCGCCGCCCGATTCGCCGGAGCCGCCGGACTACGCCCAGCCGCTGCAACTGTTCGCCAAAGGGGTGTGGGATGCGTACTACAACACCCCGGTGCCGAACCCGATGAACATGCCCCTGCCGCTCGCCAGCAACTCGACGTTGATCGCACCGAAGATCCTGCGCGGTACGGGTCTCGAGATGGTGATCACCTGCACCGCCAAGCTGGGGCCGGGCGGAGAGCGGCCCACGGTCGATTTCGGGCCGGGCATCACGGCGTCCGTGACGGCGTTCGATCCGAACGTCTTCTACGCCGTGCCGGGCAATTCGTACCCCTCGACCTGCGCGAAGCTCTCGGTCTTCGTGCTCGCCTCCCAATCCGCGGCCTTGGGTCTGCGCGGCGTGGCGGTCATAAACTTCGGCGATCCGCCCCAGCCGGCGATGCCCGCGATGCTGAACGTAGTCACCACTCTTTAAGCACGACGCCGATGAATGACGCCCCTTCCACTTCCACCCGACCGGCGCCTTCGCGGCGCCGGTTTCTGGCGTTTTCGGTCCTCCTGGCCGTGGCGCTGCCCGCGTCGCTCGCGGTCGTCAAGACCACGAGCTCGACGGCTGCCTGGAACGGCGTCCCGACGGTCGCGGCCATCATGCCGCCGGACGTCAAGACCCCCGTCAGCCAGTTCAACTTCAACAATCTCGCGTGGCAGCAGTTCATCACGCTGAATTGGGCCGCCGATCCCGCTCTGCCGGGCCAGCCCGATGCGAGCGTTCCCTCCTCGGCGTTCGGCACCCCGGGTAATACGACGCCCGTGGTCTGGGAAACCTACAAGGAATCGTCCGAAGTGTTCCTGCCCGACGGCGCCGCGCCCGCCCCCTGGGTCGCCGCGCGCGCGCTGCCGGCCGCCTTCGCCCAGATCAACGGATTCGCGGGCCTCCGGGCGACGCTCCGGCCGGGGGTCAAAGGGCTGATCTCCCGCTCGAAGTTTACCGGCGGTCCCACCCTCGACCTTCTCGATCTCGGCGACATCGTCGAGGCGGGCACCGGCGGCGCCTGGCTCACCGCGCAGCCCAAGATGAACAATTACCTGACGCTCTTCGAGAAGCGGCTGAACCAGGACGAGTTCAACTACATCAACCAAAACCTCCTGTACAACGCGGCGATCCAGGCGCCGTTCGCCCAGACTCAAGGCCTCAACCTGCCGGACGGCTCGAAGGCGTTCGCCACCTATGGCACGGTCGGCGCGATCGAGATCAAGGCGGCTTGGATTCAGCTCGACGATCCGACCGTCTGGCCGCTGTTCAAGATCTCGAAGGCCTACGTCTCCTACCCGACGGCCGGCGGCGGCCAGACGCCGCCCGCGCTGGTCACCGTCGGCCTCGTCGGGCTCCACATCATCCGCAAAACGCCGAACGCGCAGCAATTCGTCTGGAGCACGTTCGAGCACGTGAACAACGATCCGAGCACCACGGACCTCCAGAACCAGACGCTCAAAGCCTGGTACACCTACTACAACCTGAGCTGCGACCCGGCGACCGACTACTACAAGTGCGTAGCGAACCACCGGCCGGTGCCCGGCACCGATCCCTACAACGCGCCGGTGCAAGTGGTCCGCACGACCCCGCTCAGCACCTCGACGGTCAACAACATCGTCTCCTTGAACCAGAGCGTCTGGACCACCATCCGCGCCGCGAATCCGTCCTCGGTGTTCTTGAACTACCAGCTGGTCAACACCCTCTGGCCGAACGCCAACACGACCATACAGCCGGGAGCCACCACCCCGCTCACCAACGGCAACGCCCAGCCGCCGGAGACCCAACAGGCGGTCGCGAGCACGATTTTGGAGACCTATCACCAGCCGATCAACTGCCTCACCTGCCACACCAACGCCCCGGTCGCCTCGACCACGGCCGCCAAATCGACGGTGGTCGTGTTGAGCGCTTCGACCCTGGCGAAAAGGAAGGCCGCCGGAGTCGCCGCGTCCTCGGCGACGTTGGCCGCCGACTATTCGTTCCTCTTCAGCGAAGCCCAGGCGGCGCCGGCCTCTCCGCCCGCGGTGAAGAAGCCGTAGTCGGCGCGAAGAAAGGGTTGCCGCTTCGGGAGGCGTCGAGCAGGGCAAGCTCGGCGCCTCCCGGATGACCTACCGCCGTCGCAGGCGCCGCGCGGCCATCAGCCCCAAGCCGCTCGCGAGGGCGGCGAGGCCGAGGAAGTCCAGCGTCGGAATGGGAACCAAGAGTGCGTCGGCATCGGTCGCCGAGTTGTTTCCCGGCGTCGGATCGGGGAGCGTCGGGGAGGCGGAGACGGACGCCGTGTTTACCAGCGGTTCGGGAGCGTCGGGAGCGATCGAGCAGATCGCGGTGTAGGTGACATTGCTTCCCGCGGGGAGACCTACTTCGTCGGTGATGTCGCCCGCTCCGGCCGCCGAGCAGATTCCACCGCCACTACCCACGCAGGTCCAGTTGCAGCCGAGCGACGCCGGGAAAATGTCCGTCACGTCGCCCAGCGCATCGGACGGGCCGTTGTTCGAAGTCACGATCGTGTAGATCGTCGAGCCGCCCGGCTCGAAGGTTGACGTGCCGTCGGTCTTGGTGATCGAGAGATCGGCCACCGGGTTGAGCCCGTTCACGTCGGTCGCGGAGTTGTTCACGCCGACCGGATCGCTGTTACCGGGGGGCGAGGTGATCGTCGCGGTGTTGAAGAACGACACGATCGCGTTCGACGCGATGTCGCAGGTCACCGTCACCACTACCTGGCCGCCGACCGGCAGGTCGACCGACTGGTTGGCACTCGGCTCGCCGCCCGCCGCTACCGAGCACATGCCGCCGAGCTGGCCCACGCAGGTCCAGGTGCAATTCTCCAGCGGATCGGTGAAGAGATCCCCGAAACCCGACCCGGGCGCGGGGCTCGGGCCGGAATTGCTGGCGATGATCGTGTAGGTGATCGTCCCGCCCGGCGTCGAGGTCAACGCGCCGTCGGTCTTGGTGATCGAAAGATCGGAGGAGGGCCCACCCGCCCAGGCGGCGGAAGCCCCGAACGCGATGAGGGCGAGGAAGGCGAGAGGCTTCTTCATCGTAGATCTCCTGAGTGAAGGGCTAGAATCATGTTTCGGTAAAGCGCCAAATCCGCGACCGAGGGTTTCGGAGCGCGGCAATCCGGTCGATGGGGTACCCGACATGCGGAAGACATCGCTTCGTAGTTTAGCCGTCCTCTGTTGCGGAATGCTCTTCACCTTCCGATCGGCAGGGGCGACCGACCTTCTTCCGAGCTTCTCGGACGATGAGCGCTTCGTCGCTTTTTCGAGCATCAGCCCGCCGATGCCGTCGTTGACTTCGGGAACCCGGGTAGAATCTAAGGGGAACGAGAAGGGCTCTATCGCCCTGAGCGGCTGCACTTGGCTTCGATGACTATGAGACCCGTGGGTATCTCGCCAAAGAATGCGATGGCTCCAGCTGTGATGAGCTCGCCGGAGTACCGGCAGTTCATCGAAGATCTGAAAGAGCGGGTGATCTCCGCTCGAATCTCGGCGGCGCGGGCCGTGGGCAGCGATCTGATCCTGCTCTACTGGGACATTGGCCGGGGCATCGTAGAAAAGCAGCAAATTTACGGTTGGGGGGATGCGGTGGTCGAGATGGCTGCCGCCGATTTGAGGCGGGCGTTCCCTGATATGACCGGTTTCTCTCCTGCCAATGTATGGCGGATGCGGCAATTTCACCTCGCCTATACGGACGAGAAATTTCTCGCACAGGCTGTGCGAGAAATGGAGGAAGGCCGATCCCGGATCGGAGGGCCGCAGGCTCCAGGGCTGCCCGCCTCAGGCGCGAGCCGCCCTTTGAAAGCGGGAACCAACGGAAGAGAGCTCCTCGCACAAGCTGTGCGAGAAATTACGGCGACGGTCCCCTGGGGGCATCACGTCCTCTTGCTCGGCAAGGTCAAATCGCCGCCAGAGCTGCTCTATTACCTTCGCACCGCCGGCCGATTCGGCTGGTCGCGCAATGTGCTGCTCAATCAGATAAAGGCTGGCGCTTACGAACGGGCGGTCACTGAGAAAAAGGCGCACAATTTCCCCCTCGCCCTTCCCGAACATCTCGCCGAGCAGGCCAATGAGAGGCTCAAGAGCTCTTACAACCTTGAATTCCTGGGCATCCGCCGTGCAGTCAAAGAGCGCAAGCTCGAGGACCGGCTGATCTCCCGCCTGCAAGCCTTCTTGCTCGAGTTCGGCTATGGCTTCTGCTTCATCGGTCGACAGCATCGGCTGACGCTGGGTCGAAAAGAATATTTCATCGATCTACTTTTCTATCACCGCTTCCTCAAAGCGCTGGTGGCCTTCGAATTGAAAGTTGGTCCGTTCGAGCCGGAACATGCGGGTAAGATGGATTTCTATTTGAACCTGTTAAACGATAAAGAGCGTGGGGATGGCGACCAGCCGTCCATCGGTATCATCCTCTGCGCCGAAAGGGACGACGTAGAAGTGGAGTATGCCCTACGCACGAAAGCGAATCCTATCGGGGTGGCCGCGTACCACCTTCAGTCGAAATTGCCGGCGCATCTAAAGGGGAAGCTGCCAACAGCGCGCCAGCTTGCAGATGTGGTGCGATCTACGCTCCCCGGCAAGAGAACCTCATAATCCAGGACCGGGGGAGGCTTCCTGTCGCTCTTCCCCGCGAACCTCCCGTCCCCCCCCGGCCACCGCGGTGCTCAACTTCTCCGCCTTCCAAACCCGATCGAGCAACGC
>DASYKS010000030.1:0-4959 GCA_035995205.1 Thermoanaerobaculia bacterium | reverse complement strand
CGGGCCCCGTCAGCCTGTCGGACATGGTCGATCCTAGTCGCGTAAAAGGTTGCCGTCCAGATCGGCACGGCCCCGGCGCCTCCCTGAGACGCGGACGTCCGGCGTCTCACCGCCCGTGGTGTTGCCGAAAGGTCGCCGACGGCGAGGAAGCGACCCCGCAAGACTGAACACCGGGACCTACGCGTTCTGCGTCGTCGCCCCGGACCCCAACTCATCTCGATGATGGTTAAGGAGAGCGTTCCGAGCGACCCCTCGCCCTGTGTAGGCGCCGCCTGAATACTGGGCCACCTGCGCCGGTCTAAAACTGGTCCACTCGGCGCAGGGCCGGAGCCATCCGGCCGGGCTCTGACCCTGGCTCGACCAAGAGGTCGAGACCGGGAGAAGGCAGTTGCTTGACGTGGAGCAGTGGGCGGAGATCAGGCGGATGGCGAAGGTCGAGCGGCGATCGCAGCGGGAGATTCACCGCCTGACCGGGATCCACCGCGACACGATCCGTCGCGCGCTCGCCGCAGACGAGCCGCCGAGCTACGGGCCGCGGCCGAAGCGCCCCTCGAAGCTCGGTCCCTTCGTTGGTGAGATCGAGCGACTGCTCGACCAGGAGCCGACGCTCTCGGGCGTCCGCATCCGCGAGGAGATCGAAGAGCTCGGCTACTGCGGCGGCAAGACGATCCTCGACGATCTCTTGCGCGAGCTCCGCCCCCGCTACCTGCCACGGCCGCGCACCCACCAGCGCACCGTCTACCGACCCGGCGAGCTGGCCCAGTTCGACCTCACCGAGCCCCGGCGCGAGATCCCGGTCGGCTGGGATCAGCTGCGCAAGGGCTATCTCGTCACCTGCAAGCTGCCCTACTCGCGCGCCTTTGCCGGCGCCCTGGTCTTCTCGAAGGAGTTTCCCGACATTGCCTGGGGCATGAGCCGCTGCCTTGAGAGGCTCGGTGCGCTGCCGGCAAAGCTCGTTTGGGACCGCGAGGGTGCGATCGCGCCGCGCGGTCAGCCGACCGAGCCGTTCCTCGCCTTCTGCGGCCAGCTCGCGCTGGGCTGGATCGTCCTCGACGCCGGCGACTGCCAGGCCAAGGGGGCCCTCGAGCGCGACCACCGCTTCGTTCACGGCAACTTCGAGGCCGGCCGGTGCTTCGCCAACCCGGCCGACTTCCAAGACCAGCTCGACCGCTGGTGCGATCGGATCAACGAGCGCAAGCACCGCAGCACGCGGGCGATCGTCTGCGAGCGCCTCGCCTCAGAGCACGAGCGAATGCGGCCCCTGCCCGAGGCGATGCCCTCAACCGACCGGCGCTGGGTCCTGCGGGTCCCGTCCCAGCCCTACCTGCGCTTCGACCGCAACGACTACTCGCTCGATCCGCGCTTGGTCGGCCGGAGGGTCGAGGTCCGCGCCTCCCAAGCCGAGGTCATCGCCGTCGCCCTCGACAGCGGCGAGCTCGCCGCTCGCCACCGCCGGGTCTTCGCCGGCGGGCTCACCTTCACCGATCCCGCCCACCAGGCCGCGCTCGAGGAGCTGCGCGGTGAGCGCAAGCGACGCCGGCGAGAGCCCGAGGTCGAGGTCCGGCCCCTGGCCCGCTACGACGCCCTGATCCCGGCATGAGCAAGACCTCCGAGCTCACCCACCTGTTTCGGACCCTGAAGGCGCCGGCGGCGGCCAGGGCCGCTCCGAAGCTCGCCGACAGAGCGCGCGAGGAGGAGTGGTCGCACGAGCGCTTCTTGGAAGCCGTGCTCTCGGCCGAGGTCGCATCAAGGGAGTCCCACGGCGGCGAGAACCGGATCAAGGCGGCTCGCTTCCCGGCCCGAAAGACGCTGGAGGAGTTCGACTTCACCTTCCAGCGCTCGGTGCGCAAGACCGTGATCGAGCACCTCGGCCAGCTCGACTTCTGCCATGCGAAGGAGAACGTGGTCATGCTGGGCCCGCCGGGGACCGGCAAGACGCATCTGGCGATCGCGCTCGGGATCCGCGCCTGCCTCGCCGGCCAGCGGGTCCAGTTCGCGACCGCGACCGAGTGGGTGGCAAAGCTCGGTGAGGCCAAGCGCCAGGGAGGCCTCGAGGCCGAGCTCCGTCGCTTGAGCTTCGTCCCGCTGATCGTCGTCGACGAGGTCGGCTACATACCGTTCGATCCCGAGGCGGCGAACCTGATGTTCAGCCTGGTCTCGGCCCGCTACGAGCGCGCCTCGATGATCGTCACCTCGAACAAGCCGTTCTCGGCCTGGGGCGAGATCTTCGGCGATGAGGTGACCGCGACGGCGATGATCGACCGGCTCGTCCACCACGCCGAGATCCTCTCGCTCAAAGGCGACAGCTACCGGCTTCGCGACAAGGACCTGGGCGGCCCACCGCCGGCCGAGCGCGCCTGAAGCGGACGACGGATCACACGCGCCGGCGCCGTCGTGGGCCGCAGATCGGCTCTCAGGGCCCCGGTCCGGGGCAGATCGGGGTCGGGGGTCAATTTTCGGCCGGCGGGTCCCAGTCGGCTCGCCGGCGCCCGCTCCGCTCGCCCTCCGGGCTTCGCTCCGCGGGCGCCCTACCCAATCTGGGTGGCCCAGTTTTCAACCGGCCTTGACAGACGTGTTCGCGGCTGAGCCCGAGAACCGGATCGCGCGGGAAGAGCGTGGCGGTGGCAAGACTTCCGTGGTGGGCAGCCCGATGTAGCCAGACTCGACCCGGGAGACCGTGGACGGTGACCAGTCGAGATGGTACGCGAGTTCGCGCATGGTCAAGTTCGCGGCGATCCGCCGCTTTCGGAGTTCCGCACCCAGTTCTCGATAGCAGGCGTCCGCCCGTCTCCTCGCCATGTGGACGACCGTACGGGCGACACCCTCGCCATTTCACCTGCCACGCGCCAAAGTCAGCCCAAGGGATTAGTGCACGCCACGGTGTGCACCCCTGGCAAAGTCAGGCGAGGCCGGCGATTTTCGGCACGAGGTCGGCGGGCCTCGGCAGCGTCGCGATCTCGTCGGCCACCTCGGAGGCGGCCCGGCCCAGCCCCGGGTCGGTGAGCAGGCGGTCGATCAGCTCCGCGTCCACCTGATCCGGCTCCGAACGCAGACCGAGCCCGCGCCGCGCCACGGCGTCCGCGTTCATGTACTGGTCGGCGCCGTGCGGCAGCACGAGTTGCGTGACTCCGGCGTCGATCGCGGTCAGCGTCGAGCCGGCCCCGCCGTGGTGCACCAGCGCCGCGCAGGTCGGCAGCAGCGCGGACAGCGGCACCCACCCGGCCGCCCGCACGTTGTCCGGCAGTTCTCCCAGTGGCGACGGGTCCGCGTCGCCGAGGGCGAGTACGAACTCGGCGTCCAGATGCCGTGCCACGTCGACGAGTTTGGTCAACGACGTGAGCGCGCCGACCTGGGTCAGCACCGTGCCGAGTGTCACCGCGACGCGCGGGCGCGCGGGCCGTTCGAGCACCCACTCGGGCAGCACGCCGCCTCCGTTGTACGGCACGTACCGCATCGGCCAGCCGCGCACCGGCCGGTCGACCATGCTCGGCGGCGCCACGTCGATCGACTCGCGCACCTCGGGAAACCCTTGCACGCCATGCCGTTCGCGTTCCTCGACCATCTTCTTGAAGATCGCCTCGGTCATCGACGCCTCGTCGGTGAACCCGAAGCCGTGCGACACGGCCGGCACGCCGAGCTTCGCGGCGACCAGCGGCCCGGTGCCCTCCATCGACGAGTACACGACCACGTCCGGCCGCCACGATTCGGCCGCCGACACGGTCAGGTCCACCGACACGCCGGACAACTTCGCGAAGATCGCGCCGACGAACTCCAACCCCTTCTCGGTGTCGACGTCCGTGCTGTAGTCGAACTCCTCGGGTTGCTCGCTGGCCGCCTGCTGGAACACCGCGCCGATGTCGACACCCGGCGCGGTGTCCACGACGTGCAGGCCGGCGTTCGCGGCCTCCTTGCCGCCCGCGGTCGCCACCAGCACCTCGTGGCCGGCGGCACGCAGCGCGTGTGCTAGGGAGATCGTCGGGAACACATGGCCAAGACCGGGGGAGGTCGCGAAGAGTGCGCGCACGATTCCCATTCAACACGCGATCGGCGATCTCAAGGGCGTGCGCCTTCGCCGCAACGATCCCCGCGTAAGGAAGGCTCCGCGGGCGATCCGGGTCTGGAACTTCGAGCAGATGCGGGCGTTCGCGGCTGGCGGGCGCCCTGAGGTGCGAGCGGCGACCAAGCGCCCGGTCGACCGACGCCGCAAGAAGCCGGGGCCCGAGCGATTCTTCTCGCCCCATGACTTCGAGGCCCTGATATTGACCCCAGGTCTCACCGGCCTGCGGGTGTCGGGGGTCAATTTTCGGCCGGCGGGTCCCAGTCGGCTCGCCGGCGCCCGCTCCGCTCGCCCTCCGGGCTTCGCTCCGCGGGCGCCCTACCCAATCTGGGTGGACCAGTTTTCAACCGGCAGAAGTGGCCCAGTTTTCAACCGGCCTTGACACCCTGCGCCCGAATCGCCGCATATCCGTGTGTGTATCCGCGCATATCCGCCCGGATTTCAGCGTTTAATCCGATCCAAAGTCGCCAGGTTCTACCTGGAATACGGCTTTTTCTCTTCTGACCTCGCAGTCCGAGCACCTGGATCGCACCCGAGAGGTCAGCGGTTTCGAAGGCTCGCTCGTTGGTTGGCGAGCCTTTATCGATTCGCGCCTATATTCACTCTCGGGCAGTGCACCGCTTTCACGTGGACTCATCCGGTCGATCTCCGAGCTCAGCAACTCGGCGCGCGAGGGCGCATCCTGTTGCCGCGGTCTGCCCTCTGTTGCCGCGACGGCAACAGCTGGATGCCCTTATCGCGCCCGCCGGCCTCAAGTCGCAGCACCTAGAACCGACCTCGTGTTGCCGCGCGGTTACCTCCCCGAGTACAAGAAAACCCCGAGCAACTCGGGGTTTTTGGCTTTCCAAAGCTATTCGCTCGGAGTACCGCTACGGGGATTCGAACCCCGGTTTCCGGACTGA
>DASYKS010000029.1:0-11474 GCA_035995205.1 Thermoanaerobaculia bacterium | reverse complement strand
TGTTCGCCCGGCTCGGACTCCCCGCGCCCAAACGTAGAGTGTCAGTGGGCAAGGCGATGGTCGTCGCGACCCTGCTCGAAAGCGTCTGGGGTCTCCTCCGCCTGCGCGGCGAGCCGCCGATCACCCGGTTCGGCGTGGGGGTGTTCGCCTGGTCGAAGACGTTCGACGTGAGCAAAGCGCTCGCCGATCTAGGTCCGCCCTCCGTCTCGCTCGAAGAGGGGATCGACGCCTTCGTCCGCTGGCAGTTGGAGCAGGAGGGCGGCGCGTGACTTCGTTTTCCTGGATCGTCGGACTGGCCCTTCTCTACCTGCTGCTTCTGGGCAAGAAATCAGGCCTAGCCCGACAGGTCGCGCGTAACGAGCCACGGCTACCCCCTTCCGACGGCGCGGGCGTTGCGATCGCGCAGCCGATCCTCTCAGGCGATCCGCGCCTCGCCGAAGTGCTTGCCGACAATCTGCGAGAGCTGCCGGCGGCGCGCTTCCTCTGGCTAGTCGATCTCGACGACGCCGAGGCGCAAAGGGTCTGCAACGACCTCGCGACCGGGCATCCAGAGATGAAGATCGAGATCTCGCTGCACGCCCAGCCGCCCGACGGCAAAAACCCGAAGCTCTGGAAGCTCGAACAATCGCGCGCGGCGCACCCGGCGCACCCGGAGAGCACCGCCGAACCGGTCTTCCTGGTGCTCGACGACGACACGCGCATGCCGGGTCCCACCCTCGCCGCGCTGCTCTCGGCGCTCGAAAGCCATTCGGTTGCCACCAGTCTACCGGGCTACCTCGACGACGGCCGCTGGCCCTCGCGCCTGCTCGCGCAGTTCGTCGATAACAACGCCGCCCTCACCTACCTGCCACTGCTCCCCTTCCTGCCGCCGCTCACGATCAACGGCATGGCCTACGCGCTGCAACGTAAAAAGCTCGACGAAATGGGCGGCTTCAGCCCACTGCTCTGCCACCTGACCGACGATCTCGCGGTCGCAGAAACCGTGCTCGCGGCGGGCGGAACGATCTTCCAGACCGCCCGTCCGCATTGGGTGGAGACGACCGTCCGCGACGGCAAGCACTACCGCCAACTGATGCACCGCTGGTTCCTGTTCGCGCTCCTTCTGCTGCGCAAACAGCCGCTCCAAATCCGCGCCACGATCGGCCTCCTTCATGCCCTGCCGCCACTCCTGCTGCTCGGGCTGGTGGTCACCTCCGCGATCGCCCCGAGCCCCGCGGGCCTTGCCGTCTTGATCGCAACTCTTGCGCTCCGCGGCCTCGGCCTCGCGGCGCTTCAGCGCACGATCTACGGCCGTACCCTCGAAGCGCCGGCCACCTCGATTCTGAGCGAGCTGCTCCAGCCGTTCCATCTGCTGCACGCCGTCTGCTGGCGGCGGATCGTCTGGCGCACCCGGCGCTACAAAGTGCAAGACGACCAACACTTCACCGCGATCGAATGAAGCCACCCCTCCAGATCGCCTTCCTGACCGGTCAGAGCAACCCAGGCAACGCCGCGCTCAGCCCTCTACAGAACACCTTTCTCGACGCGTTGCCGGTCCCGGACGAGTGGAAGGTGCGGGTCAATTTCCCCTACCCGGACATTCCACAAACGTTCCGAAGGACTCGGCTGCCCATCGCGAGCTGGAACAACCTGGCGCTCTACCTCCGCTCCCGCCTCCCCGCTTTCGCCGCAACCTACCGGTTTCCAGTCCTGGCCCAAATCGAGCGCGCCGAGCGGACGCTGCTTCTGGCCGGCAGCTCGGGCCTCGAGCTGCTCTTCAATCTCCACCTCCCCGCCGCGGCGCTTTCCCGCCTCCATGTTTTCGCCTACGGCCCCGTCGCCCGGCGCCTGCCGGACTGCGATTGCCGCCTAGTCCAGGGGCGGGATTCGATCTCCCGTCTCTTCTTTCGAGGCGACGTACCTACGACGCGGGTCGAATGCGACCATCTCGACTACCTGCGCGACTCCCAAGTGCTCGCTCTCTGCGTCGCTTATCTCAACGAGATCAAAGCGGCCGGAGGGACCGGATGAGCCGCGCGCGAATCGATCTCGTCGCCCCGCCGTTTGCCGGCCACCTCCACCCGCTGCTCGGCCTCGGCCGCCGGCTCGCCCGCGACTACGAGGTCCGGGTGATCAGCACGGAAGGCGCGCAGGCGCAGATCGACGCGGCGGGCCTTTCCGGACGCGCGGTCCTGCCGGGGCGCGACGCCGAGATCCGCGCGATCGTCGAGCCACCGCACGCGGTGGGGAGCAACCCCCTTCACCTGAACGCCCAGCTGCGGGCGAATCTTGCGCTGCTGCTCGCGTTCCGCGACGAGCTTCTCGCGCTCTGGACCGCCGAGCCCCGGCCGGATCTTCTGATCGCCGATTTCACCCTGCCGGTTGCGGGGGCGGTGGCGCGCGATCTCGGCATCCCCTGGTGGACCAGCCACCCTTCACCCTGCGTGATCGAAACGCCCGACGGTCCGCCCGCCTATCTCGGCGGCCTGCGACCCGGGCGTGGCTCGCTTGGCCGCCTGCGCGACGCGGGCGGGCGGGCATTGATCCGTACCTTCAAACGTGGCGTGCATCGCCTCTACCGCGAGAAGATCCGCGCGCTCGGCTTCCCCAGTCTCTACCGCGAGGACGGCACCGAGGCGGTCTATTCACCCGAACGGGTGCTGGCCTTCTCGATCCCCGAGCTCGAATTCCCTCGGACCTGGCCGCCCGCCGTCCAACTGATCGGCCCTGTCCTCTATACGCCTCCGACCGCGGCACCTGCGCCACCATTCCGGGAAGGGCGCCCCGCGGTCCTGATCACCCTCGGCACGCATTTGCCGTGGAAGAAAGACACGATGGCCAAAGCGGTTCGCGCCGCGGCCCAAACGCTCCCAGAGATCGATTTCCATTTCACCGATGGCCGGGCCGACAGCGACCGCCGAGAGTCGACAGACAATTTCCATCGTCTCGGCTACGTCTCCTATGCCCGCGATCTTCCGCGCTACGCCCTGGTCGTTCACCATGGCGGCGCGGGGGTTCAGTACCACACGCTCCGGGCGGGATTGCCCGCGTTGGTGCTGCCGATCGACTACGACCAGTTCGACCACGCCGCCCGGTTGGAGGCCGCGGGGGTGGCGCGGCGGGTGCACGATTTGCGAGATTTGGCGCAGCAGGTTCGGGCCGCGCTCGGAGATGCGGAGATGGGGGCGGCTTGCCGGAGGTTCGCGGAGATCCTGCGACGCTATCGCGCGGAGGATTGGGTGGCCGAAAGAGTCGCGGAGAAACTTGGACGCCTCAAGTAGGCCCCGGGACCGCCGAGCACCAGCTCGGCCGTCGGGGCGGCATCTGCCGCTCCGGGTGCCGAGCTGGTGCTCGGCGGTCCCGGGGAAAAGCACTCGTTTCTATGTCGATTCAGGCGCGAACCTCTTCGAGTAAAAGTACCGCTTATACCCCTCCGGGTAATCGTCGAGCACCCCGAAGAGCTTGTACCCTTGCCGCTCGTAGAACGCGGGCGCCTGGAAATCGTGAGTGTCGAGCCAGATCGCGCGGCAGCCGTGGGCTCGCGCCTCTTCCTCGGCCTTGGCCAGCAGCGCCTGGCCGAATCCCTGACCTCGCAGCGCGTCGGAGACCCAGAGGAAATGGACCTGCATCCATTCCCAACCGGATTCGGCGAGCAGCCCTCCGTGAATCGAGCCGTCTTCCGCACGCACCAGCAGGTGGAGCGGGCGCCAGGTGGGAGTCGGCGCGTTCCGGCGATTGTGCGCGCGGAGGCCGTCGATGATCCGTTCGCGATCCTCGGGCGTGATTTCGGCCTCTTGGTGGACCGTGTAGGTCGTCATCGAAGCACCCGCTCCGGCACGATCTCGGCGACGCTCGGGCAGCCGGAGAGCGCCATCGCGAGGCGCAGCTCTTCGCGCAGTAAATCGAGCATCCGGCGCACTCCCGCCTCTCCTTCTACCGCCAGTGCCCAGAGATACGGCCGGCCGATCAGCACGGCCCTGGCGCCGAACGCGAGTGCCTTCAGCACGTCGGTGCCGCGCCGGATGCCGCCATCGACGAAGATCTCCGCCGTCCCCGCTACGGCATCTACCACTTCCGAGAGGGCATCGCAGGTTGCAATCGCGGTATCGAGCTGCCGCCCGCCATGGTTCGAGACCACGATCCCCGCCGCGCCATGCTCGACGGCGAGCCGCGCGTCCTCCGCGGTGAGCACGCCCTTGAGCACGAGAGGAAGGTTCGAGAGGGCGCGCAGCCGCTCGACCGAATCCCAGGTGAGCCCCGGATCGAACTGGTCGGTGACGTACTTGAGCAGCGCCGAGCCGTCGGGCGCGTCCGGCATGTGATGCGCGAAATTCGCGACCCGTAGGTCGGGCGGTACGCGGAGTTGGTTGCGCACGTCGCGCTCCCGCACCCCCGGGATCGAACCGTCGACGGTCAGGCAAAGCGCCCCATACCCGGCCGCCGCCGCGCGCTCCACCAGCTCGCGGGTGAGCCCCCAATCGCGATAGGCATAGAGCTGGAACCAACGCGGACCGGGAGCAGCGGCATCCACCTCTTCGAGGCTGTAGGTCGAGAGCGTGCTCAGCACCTGGATGACCCCCGCGCCCGACGCCGCGCGGGCGACGGCCAGCTCGCCTTCCGGGTGCGCCAACCCGTTCATCGCGCAGGGCGCCGTGAGCACCGGCATCTCGACGCGCACTCCGAGCACGGTGTTCGACAGGTCGCACCGGCTGACGTCGACCAGCACTCGGGGCCGCAGTCTCACCCGCCCCCACGCCGCGACGTTTTCGCGCACCGAGATCTCGTCGCCCGCGCCCCCGGCGTAATAGTCGTAGACCATCCCGGGCAGCACTTCGCGCGCCGCTTCTTCGTAGTCGTGGAGGTTGATCCGTTCGTCCATGGGATTTGCCGCCGGGACTATATCGTTCGAGCTCGGATATCATTTCCCGGTGCCCCAAGTGATCTTCACCTCGGCCCTCGAACGGCATCTTTCCTGCCCGCCGCAGGAGGTTGCCGGGGGCACTGTGCGCGAGGTTCTCAACCATGCGTTCGCCACGAATCCAGGGGTCCGCGCCTACGTCCTCGACGAACAGGGCGCCCTTCGCAAGCACATGACCGTGTTCGTCGATGGCGAGGCGGTTCGCGATCGTGACGGACTGTCCGACGGGGTCAAGCCAGACAGCCAGATCTACGTCATGCAAGCTCTCTCCGGCGGCTGAGCCTCCCCTTCCCCAATCCCCAGGAGGTCCCGATGAGCCACTCCCCCAGCAGCCGATTGTTCGTTGCCACGCGCAAGGGACTGTTCACCTTGGAACGCGCCGCCGCCGGCTGGCGGATCGCGCAGACCGCGTTTTTGGGCGATCCGATCTCGATCGTCCACATCGACGGTGCGGGGCGGATCTATGCCGCGCTCGACCTGGGTCATTTCGGGAGCAAGCTGAAGCGCTCGATCGACGGCGGCACGACCTGGGAGGAGCGCGCGGCGCCCGCCTATCCCGAAAAGCCGGAAGAGGTCGACGACCGGGACGACAACGGCACATCGATTCCCTGGAAGCTGCAGAAAATCTGGGCGCTCGCGGACGGCAACGCCACGGAGGCGACCGACTCCCTCTGGTGCGGCACCCTCCCCGGCGGCCTGTTCCGGTCGGACGACGGCGGCGCCTCCTGGGAGCTGAACCGGCCGCTCTGGGACAAACCGGAACGAAAGGGCTGGTTCGGCGGCGGCTACGACTGGCCGGGCATTCATTCGGTCTTCGTCGATCCGAGGAACGCCGACCGCGTTCTCGTCGCCATCTCCTGCGGCGGCGTTTGGGTAACCGAAAACGGCGGATCGACCTGGAGCCCCCGCGCGGAAGGCATGCGCGCCGAGTACATGCCACCCGAGCGGGCCTACGATCAAAACGTCCAGGACCCCCACATCATGGTCGCAAGCCGCGAAAACCCCGATGCGCTCTGGGTGCAGCACCACAACGGCATCTTCCGCTCGACCGACGGCGCGGCGTCCTGGCAGGAGATCAAGGACATCCCCCGTTCCGGATTCGGCTTCGCTGCCGCGGTCCACCCGCAAGACCCCGACACCGCCTGGTTCGTCCCCGCGATCAAAGACGAAAAGCGCATCCCGGTCGACGGCCAACTAGTCGCCTTACGTACCCGCGACGGCGGTGCGACCTTCGAAGTCCTCGACCAGGGCCTGCCCCAAGAGAACGCCTACGACCTGATCTACCGCCACTCGCTCGACATCGACGCCAGCGGCGACCGTCTGGCGTTTGGCAGCACGACAGGATCGCTCTGGATCACCGAAGATCAGGGCGATTCGTGGACGTCGCTCTCGGCGCACCTGCCGCCGATCTACTGCGTACGGTTCGCGGCCTGAGACGATTCCGAACTGTCCAATGAAGAAGAGCGGATGGGTGCCTCAAGAGGAGCTTGGCTTCATAGCATGTGTCCTGGTGGGAAGTACACGGGAAGCGCGGGCAGGGCAGCTACGGGTAGGGCAACGCGAAAGCCTCTGAGCACATTCCCGAAGAGTGGGTCCCCAAGGTATCGATACGCCGCGCGCGCCCTGAACGCGTCGTACCAAGCGCTACCGCCACGCAACACCCGCCCCTTTCCACCCGGAGGCCCCCAAGGATCGACCTGTGATGCAGCCGAATACATTCCATACCAGTCTGCCACCCACTCCCAGACGTTGCCGATCATGTCGTAGAGGCCCCATGGGTTCGGCTCCAACTGGCCAACGGGATGGACATTGCCCTCGGCATTGCCCGTGTGCCAACCGACATTGTCGAGCGCCGTCGGCCGGCCTTGGCGGTCGCTATAGTCGTGCTTCGTGCCTCCGCGCGCTGCGAACTCCCATTCCGCCTCGGTGGGAAGGCGCCCGCCCAGCCAGGTGGCATAGGCGTAAGCCGAGTACCAATCCATCTCTGTGGCGGGCAAAGTGGCAACCATGCCGCTTTTTCCTACGAAATATGCGTAGTCGGCTGCGGTAACGGTGTAGATTCCTAATCGGAAGGGCGAAATCGTGACTTGATGAACAGGTCGCTCATCCTCGAAACCTTTTCCTGGAGGACTCCCAATGAGGGTGTTGCCGCACGGTATGGCGGCCCAAGTGGAACCATCATTGCCCCGTATCGGAGGCGGAGGGCGGCGCTCGCGGAGCGGGGCGAATGCCTGAGCGCGGAGCGCGTTGGCAGCTTGGCAGTCGGTGGATCGCACGCTCCGACCAAGAAAATAGTCTAACGCCCAGGCCACAATTCCGAGCGTCTTCAGATCCTCCGCTCCCAGCGGCAAGGCACGTTCGATCGCCTTCAGGACCGCACCCGAACGATCGGGCTCGGGGAGCTTTCCGACCTCCTTTTCCAGATAGGGAAGAAGAGCTCCGCCCGACTGACCGGCCTGAAACTTCGTCGTCGGCGGTCGAGCACTCCGGCGCGGTTCCTCGACCTTGATCGGCGCGGTCAGTCCGTCCTCAATTGCCTCCGCAAAGGCTTTGATAGACCGGAATCGTTCCGGGACCTCCCACGCGGCTCCGACGAGGAGCGCCGCGCGGATTCCTGGAGGACACGGCAGCTTCTCGAGAAACGCCTCGGCCTTGCGTAAAATGTCGTAAGGCAACTCCTTCCCGTAATAGCAGAAAGCAATGGTCATCGCGAACGAGTAGACGTCGGCAGCAACACCCGCCTCCTGTGGCGCGCTCATGCATTCCGGGGCCGCAAAGAGAAATGAGCCGAGCATCCCGCCGCCTAGGGTGCCGCCAGTCGTATCGGCGGCGCGAACGAGATCGAAGTCCGTGAGCTTCGGGTGGCCGCTTTCCTTCAGAAGGATATTGGCCGGTTTGATGTCGCGGTGAACCACACCGCGGTCATGCGCGAACTGAAGAGCCTCCGCCATTTGCCTAAGCAAGGGGACGATCTGCTCGGTGGCGAGACGATTCCCGAGAACAGCGGCCCTGAGATCACCTCCTTCGACGTACTCCATGACGAAGTAGTGGTATCCCCCTTCGTCGAGGCGCTTTTCGAGCACGCGGACGATCCCAGGGTGGTCGAGCTCCGCCATCTTGCGCGCGCCGCGGAAGAAGCGTTGGAGGCGCGTGCTGTCCCTGGCGTATTGCGGGTGGAGAACCTTGACTGCAACCAGGTTCCGATCCCTTCGATCAAACGCTTTCCAGACAGTCGCGAAACCGCCGTCTCCAAGGAGCTCGATCAGGCTGAAACGGCCGGAAAGGAGATCCCCCTCCTTTACGTTTCCCCCTTCCCGGATTTGCCTACGCAGATCGAGAATCTCGCGGCGCACCGCCGTCGCATCTCCTCCCTCGCTGAGGACAGTTTCCTCCCTCCACTGAGCCTCTTCGAGCGCCTCGGAGAGGGCGCGAACCTCGTCGTTTGGGTAATGGGGAATGGGATGCGCTTCTGGCGAGGCGACCAACGTTTGAAAGTGCCGCACGAGTTCCTGCCGAACCTTCGCGCGAAACTGCGGTAGCGTCTCCGCTGTTCCGACCTCAACCTTCTCCCAGCCAAAAAATACTGCGAGGCGATCGGTTCCGCGGAGCGTTTCGACCTGCCTGCGCGCGTCGGGATCACTCTCCCAGAGCTTGCCCGGCCACTGATCGTTTGCGAGGAGGGTGACGATCGGCTTGCCAAGCGCCTTCGCGGTCTCGATCTCGATCTGGGAGATCGAGCGCTTTCCGTCACCGCCGATTTCCGGTCTGGGCACCCAACCAAGTCGCCAGCCAATGATCGCGAGAACCAGGTCAGATTCTCCCACCCGGCGTTTGCAAGCCTCGACGATCCCGGCAGTGCCTTCGGTCCCAAAGTGCTCCATCATCTCAGGGTGCCACCCGAGGTCGAGAACCACATCCTTCGCCGCCAAGCGGAAGGCATTGAGATCCTCGGAAGTGGAAGAGATGAAGACTTGCCGCATCGCTGGGTTCGTGATGCGAAGCGTAGCACGAGCGAAAGGTCTTGGTTATGTCCCCTTGGTCGTTCGGATATCGTTGCCCTCTGATGGAGGGCGCACGATGGCCTGGAATCACAGCATTTCAATCGACTCGGAGATCATGCACGGAACTCCCTGCATCACGGGAACCCGCATTCCTGTCTCCGTCGTTCTCGACAACCTCGCGGCGGACGTGAGCCCCGAGCGAATCCTGGCCGAGTATTCGACCTTGGCGCTAGAAGATTTGACCGTCGCGATAGCCTACGCCGCGGAGCTCCCGCGCGAGCGGATTATCACGCTACCGGCTTGAGGGATTCCGAGAGCGCCGAAGTGTCGCCGCCCACTCCCCTCGACCCTACTCCAACTCCTCCCCCGCCCCCGCCTCCATCTGCCCCTTCAAATACGCCTCAATGAACGGATCGATGCCGCCGTCGAGCACCTTGTCGGCGTCTCCGACTTCGCAGCCGGTGCGGTGGTCTTTGACTAGGCGGTAGGGGGCCAGGACGTAGCTGCGGATCTGGCTGCCCCAGGCGTTGTCGAGCTTCTTGCCTTCGCGCTCGGCGTTTTCGGCTTCGCGTTTGCGGACTTCGAGGTCGTAGAGGCGCGAGCGGAGGATCTTCATCGCCATTGCGCGGTTCTTGATCTGGCTGCGTTCGTTCTGGCAGGCGACGACGGTGTTGGTCGGCAGGTGGGTGATCCGCACGGCGGAATCCGTTTTGTTGACGTGCTGGCCGCCGGCTCCCGAGGCGCGATAGGTGTCGATGCGCAGATCGTTGTCGTTGATTTCGATCTTGATGTCGTCGTCGACTTCCGGATAGACGTCGACCGAGGCGAACGAAGTGTGGCGCCGCCCTTGGAAATCGAACGGGCTGATCCGCACTAGACGGTGGACGCCCTTTTCGCTTTTCAGGTAGCCGTAGGCGTACTCGCCGCGGATGCCCACGGTGGCGCTCTTGATCCCCGCCTCTTCGCCATCCTGGCGCTCCATCAGCTCGACATCGTAGCCGTGGCGCTCGCCGAAGCGGAGGTAGATGCGCAGCAGCATCTCGGCCCAATCCTGCGATTCGGTGCCGCCCGCTCCGGGGTGGATGACCAGGATCGCGCTCTTGTCGTCGTCGGGACCCGCGAGCTTGAGCTCGATCTCCAGCTTGTCGAGATCTTCGGTCAGGCGGTCGAGGAACGGGGTCAGGTCGCCGTCGGCCTCCCCCTCCGCGATCAGCTCGCTCCAGGCTTCGAGGTCGGAGCCGTCGGAGCGGAGGCGCTTGAGCGTATCGAGACGACGTTCTAGACCACGGCGTTCTTGCAGAAGCGGAGCGCCCTTGGCGGGATTGTCCCAAAAACCGGGCGCTTCCATCTGGCGATCGATCTCGCCGATCCGTTTTTCGAATCCAGCGTCCTCAAAGATACCCCCGGAGGTTGCCGAGCTGGAGGGCGAGCTTGTCGATACGCTGCTGGGTGTCGGAGGCGATCATGATGGGGCTCCTCGGGGTGAAGGTCTCTTGCACAACTGGCCGGGTGGCCTACCGGCGAAACCGGCAGAAGATGATAGCAAACAGCGCGCCCACCGAGCAGAGGAGCGGCGGCAGCCAGGGGGCGCGGGCGTATGGGGTGATCTCGCTTTCGCCCCAGACGCGGGCGCGGATCACGCCCGTGGTACCCAGCGCGATCCGCTGCCGCTCCGAACCGTCGGGGGCGACCAGGGCCGAGATCCCGGTGAGGGCGGCGCGCAGCAGCGTCTTGCGATTTTCCGCGGCGCGGAAGCGGGCGGCGCGCAGATGCTGGTGGGGGGCCGCGGTGTCGCCGTACCAGGCGTCGTTCGTGATCGTCGCGAGCAGGGTGGCCCCGGCTTGCGACAGCTCCGCCACCTCTTCGGGATAGACCACCTCGTAGCAGATCGCCATGCCGATGCGGTCGTGGGCCGGAGGGACCAGCCTGGACGCGGCGCTTTCCTGCCCCTCAAAGCTACCGTTCCACGGCAGCAGCGTGGGCGCCGTGCCCGGCGTGTACTCGCCGATCCCCCGCGCCATCCGGCCGACCCAACCGAGGACGGCGGAGAACGGGATGTATTCGCCGAACGGCACCAGATGGCGCTTGTCGTAACGGCTCAGGGTGGGGGCGCCCGGAGCCTGCCGAGGCGCCGGGGCGAGCAGGTAGGCGGAATTGAAGACCGCCGTCCCCGCGGCCTCCGCTTGGCCGTTGAAAACGATCGAGCAGCCGCGCGCGATGAGTGAATCAAGATCGCTCTTCACCACCGGATCGTGGTCGTACGAGAACGGCCAGAGCGCGCTTTCGGGCAGGATGACGAGCGCGCCCGGCTCGCAGCTCTCGGCGGCGAGGTCGATCGCCTTCTTGTAGTCGCGGTACGCCTCCGCCGGGTCCCATTCCTTGCGGATCGGCAGATTCGGCTGGACGATCCGCACCGGCCGACCGAAGTCTCCCGACTCCATCCGTTCGATGTGGTGCGCGAGCATCCACCGGTGCCCGGCGCGCCCGGCGACGCCCAGCAGGAGGAGCGGGACGAGGAGGGCCAGGGCGATCGGCGCGAGACGAATTCGGGTCAAGCCGCTCCAGCCCTCACCCCC
>DASYKS010000028.1:0-25066 GCA_035995205.1 Thermoanaerobaculia bacterium | reverse complement strand
TCTTGAGTGCGATCGAACAGCACAACATCGAACCCAAACCGTTCATCTGGACTGCCAAGGCATCCGACATCCTCGAGAAAGTCACCCGAGCCCGCCGGAGCCTCGATAAGGTCGCATCCGCTTGACGCACTACACTAGAGTCCTTCTCCGGTAACAGCTCCAGATCGCGAACCACGAGCCCAGGAAGCGCGAACTTCTGCCGCGAGGTGACCAGCAGCGCGCCTCCCGAGGGCGGCAGGAGCGGCTCCATCTGATCGCGTCCAGAGGCGTTGTCCATCAGCAAGAGAGCGCGCTTTCCAGAGAAAATATCTCGATACATCGCCGCGAGCTGCGCCCCCTCGGGGAGCGTTGTGCCGGGATGGAACGAGCGCACTACATGCGCCATTGCGTCGTCGGTCGAGAGCGGCCGTTCGCTCACCCCTTGGAGGTCGAGGAAGATTTGCGCATCGGGGAAGTCCTCCTTCAACTCGTGCGCGAGCATCAGGGCCAGTGCCGTCTTGCCGATGCCCCCTTGACCCTGAAGACCGCAGATCGTGGCACCGCCTTTCTTCGCCGCAGTGCGCAGCGCCGCGAGATCCTCCGTGCGGCCGACGAAATCGGCAGGAGGGGAGGGGAGTTGGTGGAGAGGGGAGTGCGACAGGGTCTGCGCCTCGGGTGGCAGTTGGAAAAACTCCCTCACGATGTCGGGGTGACGCTTCACCCGCTGATCCAGCTCGACCCCTACCCAGAAATGGCAGGTCGTCTCGTTCCCCCACGCCGCGCGAATCGCGGCGCGCGCATCGGCCGAGACCGCCGCCGACACCACGAACACCAGCTCGTGCGGCTGCTCGATGGAGGAGGGCTTTTTGCGGAGCTTCGCGATTTCCTCCTTCCCCGTGGCCGCGGAGAACTTTCCGACACGTTTGCACTGGAAGACGATGCGCCGATCTCCACGCCAGGCAAGCACGTCCCGCCCCTTCTCGTTGCCCGACTGACCGAGCGCCTCCGCGCGCTCGAACCCCTCCCGCTCGACCAGCCATAGGCACAACCGTTCGAATTCGAGCGGTGCGAGCTTCTCGAACGGCAACGAGTGCGTACCGCCCGTCACGGATGGTTTGGATTTCGTGGGCATGGTGCTTTCGAGAAGGAATTGTAGTTCCTCTGGACCGCATAGGCCCGTGGAGGTGAAGCGACCACCGTTTGAGGGCCGAAGGCCCGCCCTAAACCAGCCTGGGGCAACGCCCCAGGATCTCGGTTCGTCCAACATCCACAAGGGCTGAAGGCCCGATCCATGCTCATGGAGATCCGATGGATCGGGCCTTCAGCCCTCCCCGACGGGATTGCGGTTCGGTGTCCTGGGGCTTCGCCCCAGGCTGGTGCGCCTGCAAGCGCACTCACACAGAGAGGTGAAAGTCCTCTCCAGGCAGGCGCTCTCCGGCCTGTAACTGACGGAAACTGCGTCGCCCAAAGCGAGGTGGGGAGCAACCGGAGGTGAAGGACCAGTCCGCAGGATGACGAACTTGATTCGGCCGGACGCGTCGGCGAGCCTGCCAGCCAGTGGCGAAGCCTAGACCCGCAA
The DNA here is from genome assembly GCA_035995205.1 of Thermoanaerobaculia bacterium. GTDB lineage: Bacteria > Acidobacteriota > Thermoanaerobaculia > Multivoradales > UBA5704 > DASYKS01. The sequence continues at coordinate 23,508 of DASYKS010000028.1, read as the reverse complement.
GGGAGACCTGTCACGCTGAGGGGTAGCGTGCAAAAGCGATGGCAGGGAGCGTCAGGTGATTGGAGGCGGAATGGTCACGAAGGGTGAGTGCGTGAAGCAGGGAGACCTCGCCGGAGGCTGAGAGCCGGCGAGGAGTCAGAGCCCCCATACGAGCGATGAAGCGTCGTAACGGACGTGGAGCAAAGGGGGGCAGGAAGGTGGATACGTGAGGGCCAGGCCGATGGAAGAGGCACCGGCGGCAGTGTCCGAGAGGACTAAGCAAGTCGGAGAGATCCGAGACCGCTGGTCTTGGGTGGAACCGATGGTCTGGACCGAGCGCATGTTGGCGGCCCTCGAAGTGGGGGTCAAAGGAGGCAAGTGGTTCAGCCTGATCGACAAAGTCAGCTCCGAGCGCAGCCTGCGGTCGTCTTTCCAGCATGTGAAGCGCAACCGGGGAAGTGCCGGAGTGGACCGAGTGACGATCAGGATGTTTGAGGCGCACTTGGAAACGAACCTACAACGCTTGATGGAGAGTCTGCAGGACGGGACGTATCGTCCCCAGGCGATTCGCCGGGCATGGATCAAGAAACAAGGGAGCAAGGAAAAGCGTCCCTTGGGAATTCCAACGGTTCGAGACCGAGTGGTGCAGGGCTCGCTTCGCCAGGTACTGGAGCCGATCTTCGAACGGGATTTCGCAGCACAGAGCTATGGATTCCGTCCCCAGCGAGGTGCCAAGGATGCCCTTCGTCGAGTAGCAGAGCTACTCAAGCAGGGGTATTCGTACGTGGTCGATGCGGACCTGCGGAGCTACTACGACACAATTCCGCGCCAGCCGCTGCTGGAGCGGGTCGGAGGCAAGGTCTCGGATAGCAAGGTCTTGGATCTGCTCGGAGCGTTTCTCGAGCAGGAAATCCTGGAGAGTGCGAAGCACTGGACGCCCGAGCGGGGGACCCCGCAAGGAGCCGTGATCAGCCCTCTTCTATCCAATATCTACCTGGACCCACTGGATCATCGGATGGCGCAGTTGGGCTACGAGATGGTGCGGTACGCCGACGACTTTGTGATCTTGTGTCGTAGCGCTCAAGAGGCCCAAGCAGCGCTGAGGGAGGTCACGCAGTGGGTTACTGCGGCGGGGTTGCAGTTGCACCCTGACAAGACGCGGATCGTCGATACCGGCCAGCCTGGCGGCTTCGATTTCCTGGGCTATCACTTCGACTTGGGCCGACGCTGGCCGAGTGCGAAGAGCGAGCAGTCCTTCAAGGAGAAGATCCGGCACCTCACGAAGCGCCGCAATGGGCACAGCCTCCAGCGGATTGTGTCTGTCCTGACGCCGATTCAGAGAGGTTGGTTTGGGTACTTCAAACACTGTAACTGGATGACCTTCGAGGATCTCGACGGCTGGATCCGGATGCGTCTAAGGAGCATCTTGCGGCACCGTCAAGGCCGAAAGGGTAAGGCGCTTGGGAAAGACCACCACCGCTGGCGCAACGCCTTCTTTGCTGAGCTTGGGCTGTTCTCCTTTGCCGCAGCCTATGCTCAGATCCGTCGATCCTCTCCGAGGTAAAACCACCAACTGGAGAGCCGGATGCGGGAGATCCGCCAGTCCGGTTCGGAGGGAGGGGGGCTCGGGAACTCAACCGAGCCTTCCTACCCCTATGTTTCGGGCGCGCCTTCGGCGCTCAAGAAACGAAGAGCACGCCGTTCCGCGCCGGCAGGGGTGGAACCGTGGCGTCGCGCCGCGGAGAGCCTGCGTGATCCGTTCGAAAAACTGGGCATCGAGCAAGGCCGGAGCTCGGCTCGATGCCGCAACCTCAGATCACGGGCAATTCGCCAAGCCGACTCTCCGAGAAGTACGGCGCAAAGGAACCAGAAATCCAAAAGGTGTTAGAAATTGTATTGAAACCAAAGCAACAGCCGGTGGAAAAACTGGCAACCTCAGGCAAGGTCGTCCATCGGCTTCGGCACTTGCGGATAGGGATCGAGCTCCTCGCCGAGCGAGCCCATGGCGGCGAGGAAGAGGTGCGGAAAAGAGAGCGGCACGGTGCGGCAGAGATGGACGATGCGGTGTCGTAGCCTGGCCGCGGATTCGTCGGAGCCGGAGGCCAGGCGATAGATTTCGCGCCAAGCTTCGATTTCGCCTCGGTCGAGGATCTGCGCCAGTTGCTCGTCGCTTTCCAGGTCGAGGTGATCTCGATTCCACAAGGCTTGTGAGCGGGATAGATCGAAGCTCATGTTGAGGCGCCCTCGGGTTGCAGCAACGTTGCGGTGAGAGTTCGCGCCCAGGCGCGTCCTCGCTCCGCCAGATATTGCCAATCGTTCCAGGGCGAGACGAGATTGCGATAGCCGGCCAGCTCGATTTGACCGGCGTCGACCGGCTCCGCGGCTCCTAGGCGTTCGACCACTTCGGCCAGAACCGAAGCGCCGTTCGGCTGGGGATAGATCTCGTCGAGGTCGTGGAGGGCGCGACGCGTTCCTTCATCGCCAAGCCGCTCGAAGAGCACGACAGTATCGAGGTAGTCGCGGGTGGTCACGCGAGTCACCAGCAGCCACGCTTTGATTCGCGCCATTTCGGCGAGCGTCGGGACCCGCAGGCCCGCGACCTCCTCGGTTTCGAGCGGGCGAACACGGCGCAGTTGGCGGATTCCGGTGAGGATGCCGTCGAGGCTACCGAGGATGAGAACAGGACGGCGTACCCTCGCGGTCTTCCAGCCGGCGGCGGACTCGAGGTCTGCCAGAACTTGATCGAAGCGCCCGCCCAGATCGGCCACCACGTGATCGCCGTCAAGACTCACGCGGTGCCCTGCGTGCAAAGCGGCAGCCGTGCCGCCGACGAGGATCGCCTCGGGTACGAGGGCTTGAAGGTGGCGTTCGGCCGCCAACAGACGCTCCCAATCGGGGATCTCGCTCATCGGTAGAAGAGTACCGCAGGGTTGCTGTGCTTGGGTTAGCGAATCGACTGAGGGTTCGAGAAACGGGTGCTCGAAAACTAACATCTCTTCCGACAGCGAGGGTCCATGCAATCCATGGAACGACTACCGACGGCGATAAATACGCCTCAGAAAGGAGCTTCCGTTTCATGAGATCCAAAGGCCGAAAACTGGCACTGAACCGAGAAACGCTGACGCGGCTTGAACAACGGTATCTCGCAGTAGCTCAAGGAGGAGTGCCCGGTTCCGACCACAAGATTCCGCCCACAGACACCGGCCCTGTTTGGACGGGTCCGTTCTATCAAACCTGCGCCTCGTACGGCGATACTTGCACCTGCTCTTGCGGCTGCTGAGAGAGCCCTCGGACTTCGATGACGTGGCGGCCCCGGGGTTCCCCGGGGCCGTTGACCTTACAGCTCGCCCGTCCGGAACACCACTTCGTAGTGATCGACGTGCTCGTCTCTCTCGACCAGGTACCGGTCGTCTTCGGGGTAGAACACGGCTCGCCCCGGGTCGTCGCCCGCGAAGCGGCGGACCGCCTCTTCGGAATCCCAGAGGGTGACCAGCAAGAGCTCGGCCTTGCCGTCCACGATGCGCCGCAGGCCGAGCACGCCGCGGTTGCCCGGGGTCGTGCGGTACTCGGCAAATCCGGTCTCGTGCAGGTAGGAGAGATAGGCGTCCGCGTCTTCCGCCTTCGTGCTGCCGCGCCAGGTGCGTGCGATCATGAGGCCGTCTCCTCCTGTTGGCTCCTCGAAGAGGAACGAAGGCACAAAGCTTATAGCGCGACCGCGCGGCCATTTCAGCCGCGCTCGATGTCGAACGTCCCCAGTAGTAGCCACCGGCGTGCCTCCGCCTCGCGCCCTTTCCTGGCCGCGAGGGGAGTGGTGTAGTGCCAGAACGGAAGGCGGTAGACGGCGATCGTGCCGTCGGTCGCGATGTCGTAGCTCTCGGCGAGATAGCCGCCGCGCTCGCAGACGAGCCACTGGTGGGCGACCGCCTCGTTGCTCAGCATGACGTGAAGATCGATGAAGCCATGGCGGGCGTTCGGCGATTCCGGATGGTGGTCGGTGTGCGGGCCGGAATGGTCGCCCGCCTGGTACTCGATCACCTGGATGGAATGACCGGTTTCAAGCGGCAGTCCGGTCGCCGCCGCGGCGAAAGCCGAAAAGCTCTCGGAACGCATCGTGGTGAGCAGGCCGATGCTCGCCGCCGCGCGATACGAGGCGGAGCTACGGGATTTGAAGTAGGCCGTCCGCAGGCGCAGGGTCTTCGGCAGCTTCTCGGAATAGTTCCGGCGCATACCCGTGATCGCCTCGGGTGGAATCGGCGAACGGATCGCGCGCAACGTTTCGTGGAGAGCCCCATCGAGCAACGCCCGGGTCGCGCGGGCTTTTTCCGGCTCGATCGCTCCGGGTAGCACGACGATCGCCGCTTCGCCCAGTCGGGGGTGGGAAAAGATCTCGGACGCGTCCGGCAACCCGCGGTCGAGAATACGGCGCCCCTTCTTGGACAAAAGATCGGCAAATTCCGTCGGCAACGTTCTCATACTCATAAGATCGCCCCTCCCTTTGCCTCGCAACACGAAGGGCTCTACTCTATCTCTGGAATGCAGAAACCACAGAAGGAAGGGGAGAGCAAGATGGACGTCGGCGTAATTCTCAGGCGCTTCGAAACTCCGGACGAAGTCCGCGAAATGACGCTCGGCCGCTTCGAAGTGATCCGCCTGGCCGGCCAGACGATCGGCCGGGCGACCTACCAACCGGGATGGAAGTGGTCGGAGCACGTAGGACCGGGCGTCGGCGCCACGCGCTGCACCGTCGAGCATTTGGGGCTGGTGCTCTCCGGCGTCGCGACGGCGGCGTTCGAGGACCGCGTGGTCGAGCTGAAACCCGGAGATCTGTTCTACATTCCGCCCGATCCGCACGATAGCTGGGTGGTGGGCGACGAGCCGTATGTTTCTCTCCATTTTCTCGGTGCGGAGAAATACGCCGCGAAGTAGCCGAGGCCGCCGAAGCTCCGCGGCGGATGATCGATTGGAGCCGCGTAGAGCCCGTTTCTGCCGCGTAGAGCCCAGTTTCTCGGCGCAATAGCCAATTTCGCGGCCGCTATTCCGATCCTGGGACCGCAGTTCCGATTTCGGGACGGATATTCCGATTTCGGGACCGATGATCCGATTCTGGGACGGATATTCCGATTCCGGGACCGCTGATCCGATTCTGGGACGAATATTCCGATTCTGGGACCGTTATTCCGATCCCGGGACGGATACTCCGATTCTGGGACGGATAGCCGCTATCCAGCGCAGATAGCCGCTATTCGGGGCGTATAGCGGCTATCCAAAGACGTAAAGCCACTTTGCGAGGCGTAAAGCGTCTATCCGGCGAAGGAAGCCAACCGCCGCTCCGGGAAACCGCTTGCGGAGGCATATAGCCGCTTCCCGGCGCGTAACCGCGATTTACTTCTCGCGCTTCGCCAGCTCGTCGCGGATTAGCTCGCGAATCCGCTCTTCGTGCTCCGGAGCGAGCGGTTGGGGCTTGCGGCGAGCGTTTGGCGGCTTTGGCCCGCCGACCCAGTCCTCCAGTTGGCTGGGCGCCGTGCTCTCGTCGCCAGGATAGGCGAGGCGCAGGAAATCCGAGGGCCGGACCTTCAGGAGCCGCGCCAGGCTGACGAGATGGCGGACCCGCAGCTCAGGTTGCCCGTCGAGGATCTCTTCGAGTCGGCCATGCCCGATGCCTACCGCGCTTTCAAGATCGCGCTTGTTACCGTTCCACGAGTAGCACGCGCTACGCACCAGCTCCAGAAGCCGCTTCATGTCTTTGTCCATAGCGGCGGACTCTAGCGCAGCGGACCCTCATAGAGGTCTTACCTCAGGCCGCTTTCGACTCTCCGGGCAACGAGTTTCCGGTGATCAAGTCGTCCTCGTTCGAATTGCCGGGGACGTCGCTTTCTCTGGGCGCGAGCGTCGCGATGAGTGGTGCGGCGGTGAGGGCGAGCGCGAGAGCCGCGGGGCTGCTGAGCCGAATCCTGACCATTGTGGGCCTCCCTTCTCAGTTCCGTGCCGGGTGTACAGGCGACCCCGAGACAATGGCAAGCGCCGGGCCAATCGCTGGCCACGACGTATCTCGCTGATTCGAAAAGGTATGGCTCCGCGAGGCCCGGCGTGGTGTCCCGCAGATAGGCCGAATGAAGAGCTCGGCGGTCCAGCGTTGGAACGGGAGAACCCGCCGGTCCATGGCTCGGCGGTAAACCATCCTCTAAACGAATTCGCCTAAAATGTGTCTCAGTTGAGAGCGAAGAGGTTTCGTCAACTAGGAGTGTGAACGTCAGGAGCGTTGACTCGGCATTCTCATGGGCAAAGTTGCAACCTTGGTCAGCTTGAACCTGACCGCAGACTTAAAGCGCTGGGGACTGGGAGATACCGACGCCGAGCGGCGGGTTCTTCCGCGTATCTATGCCGAGCTGCGTAAAATCGCTACTCACCAGATTCGCCGAGAGCGCAGTCAGACCACCTTTCAAGCCACGGACGTAGTTCACGAGGCCTTCATGCGTTTGCATGGTCAGGAGGGTTTCGTCTGGCCGAGCCGCAGGCACTTCTATGCCTTTGCCGCGCACCTCATGAGGCGAATTCTGGTCGAGCGAGCTCGGGTAAGGAATCGGCTGAAGCGCGGTGGGAATGCGATTCGTGTCGACATCGACGAGGCCGAAGACGTTCACGATCATCGGTTTCTGGAGATCCTGGAGCTGAACGACGCTATCACCCGGCTGGGCCAGTTCGACCCGCTGAAAGCCCGCATCGTCGAGCTACGCGCGTTCGGCGGTTTTTCGATCCAGGAGATCGCAGCCGAGACCGGGTTTTCAGAGGAGACCATCGGCCGCCACTGGAAGAGAGCGAAAGCGTGGCTCCACAGCGCCTTGCGCGCCGACTCGACCCGAAGAGGCGATCCAACATGACGCCAGAAACATGGCACCGAGTGGAAGCCATCGTGACCGTTGCACTGGGTCTTCCCGTGGAAGGCCGCCCGGAGTTTCTTGAGATCGCCTGTAAGAACGATACTGACCTGAGAGACCAGGTCGATCGATTGTTGTCAGGTTACCGGGCGCAAAGCTGGAGCATGCCACCGGTCGAGTCTATGGCGATGAACCGCGATCAGGGCGAGTCCAACCGGAGCGTGCTCAGGAAACCTCTCGGCCGCGAAAAGCTGGGTTCTTGGACTCTGCAGGAAGTAATCTCGCGAGGAGGCATGGGAGTTGTTTTTTCGGCCAAAAGGAGCGACGGCTTGTACGATCAGGACGTCGCGGTCAAGATTTTGGGTGTCGACCTGCTCGAGACGGCCGCGGAAGAATGGTTCGTTCGCGAAAGAAGGGTGCTGGCCAGGTTGAATCACCCAGGGATCGTCAAGGTATTCGATGGAGGAACGACGCCGGACGGGCGGCCCTTTATCGTCATGGAACGCGTTGACGGCCTGCCGATCGACCGGCACTGCGCCGTGTACAATCTGTCGACGGATGATCGCATCAAGCTCTTTTTGGAAGTGTGCAAGGCGATTGAGCACGCGCACGAAAATTCCGTGATCCATAGAGATTTGAAGCCATCCAACATTCTCGTGGACCGGCATGGCCACCCGCGCATACTGGACTTCGGGATAGCAAGGTCCGGCGGCGGCTCGGAGCCTCCGGCAGCGTTTTCCACCCGCCAGGCGATGACTTTGGCGTACGCAAGCCCCGAACAGATTCGAGGCCAGCGGTGCACCGCGGCGAGCGATGTCTATTCCCTTGGCGTTGTACTCTACGAGCTTGTCAGCGGGCGGAAGCCCTTTGAGGGTCGTTCTCCCGCTGAGCTTCGGCAAGCGATCCTAAACGAGACTCCCAAAGATCCTTGCGGTGTCTTTTTTCAAAAAAATGTCTTGGTTATAAACTCGATCGCACAGAGGTGCCTGGAACGCGTACCAGAAAAGCGTTACCTCACGGTCGCAAGCTTGCGCCTGGATCTTGAAAAGGCCTTGGAAGAGCGCGAGGCGCGCGTCGACAGCGCTTGGTATCAGGCGGAAGTACCGCTGGTCAGCAAGTCTGCGGTGACTTTGATCGTGACCCTGCTTGTGTTGGGATTTGTGATGTGGGTCGTGGTCAACTTTGTAATAGAAGTAACGCCTCGGATCGAGGCGTCGCAGCGGGTGACTCAGAGGGCTACGGATTACAGATGGACAAGAGGAGAGCTTTCGAGCGGTTTCCCGAATGGCATCAGCGTTGAGCCTGCGCCAGGAGACGCTGGGAACAAGGCCGGCGTTGCCGGCACCAGAAACCACATGGGGATAGAGGGTACCGCGGCGAGCTCTGGGACTCCAAGTGCTCGCACCCCGACGTGGGAGGAGCTCGTTTTATGGCAGAGCAAAGCGAAAGACAATCGAGGGACGACTGACTATCGAAACCCCGGGGCCAACCAGAATGTGCCCAGAATGCCCGGTATCTTTTCTCGACTGGCGGCGAATCCGCCTGCGTCTTCTTCGGGCAATACAGGCGGTCAAATTTCTCCGTAGGACCGTATCCGAGATAAGCGGAGTCTCTCCACGCCAGCAGCATCTCCATAGCTCATATCTCTTTAGGGCCGTGTCGCGCAGGACCTTTGCCCTCCTCTCGGGTGGCGAGTCAAAGGTCGACGGCCTCCGGCTTGACGGTTTTCACGGCTGAAAAACACATCGCTGGATTGGAGGGAGATCCACCAACGAGCGGGGCCTCCTCCGTAGGCTTGAGCGCTGGATGGTGCCTCCCGCGGCGGGACACCTTCCCGCCAGGCTTGCCGTTAGCGCGTAGCAGATCTTAGTTTTGGTGAAGCGAAAGGACGAGGTTCCTAATGACGGCAGTCCTGGAAAGGCCGACGGCCCTGCTGACGCAGAAGACCTCCCGAGACCCGGTGCGCCTGATCGAGGCGGTAAGCGACCTGCTCGTATTTCTCGGCGGCGATCGGGGCGACGGCCGAGACGCTCTACGCGCCTCCTTCAAGGCCGTCGCCGAAGGGCTCGGAGCCCAAAACGCCGTGCTCCTGCTGGTCGAGCGGACGGAGCCTCTTTCGCTCCGTTGCATCCATTCGCTCGGCGGTCTGACTCGCGAACAGTTGGCGGCGTGCGAGCAAGGGCAGTCCGTGCGCGGCGTTTCCCCGTCGGTCATTCGGCGCGTCGTGGAAACCGGGCGGCCCGAGCGGATCCGCGACCCTCTCGAGTTGGAGGAAGGCTGCCGTACGGTCTCGCTCGACAACACGCGATTCAGCGTGCTCTGCGCTCCGGTTCTCGATCCTGCGGACGGCGCGGTGCTCGCGGTGATCTATCTGCAGAACCAGGGTCTCGCCGCCGCCTACCGCGATCCGGATCTGGCGTGCCTCGGGAGCTACGGCGTGGCGGCGGGGCGACTGCTCGGTTACCACTTCCGGTCCGAGCGCCAGGCGCGTGTGCTCAAGCAGCGGCTCGCGCTGAAAGAGGAGATCGAGAACGCGCCCGAAATCCTGGGCGAGTCGACGCATACGCAGGCCCTGCGCTTCGGTCTCCACGAGGTATTCATTCCTACGCTCGAAGCGGTGCATCCGGAGCCGGTGCTGATCCTTGGCGAACGCGGCACGGGCAAGGATCTGATCGCGCGCTACCTGCATGCCTACAGTGCCCGGCGCCGGCGGCCGATGGTCGTCGTCAATTGCGCCGAGATCGGCGAAGAGCTTGCGGCCTCGCGCCTCTTCGGGCACAAGAAGGGCTCATTCACGGGCGCGCTCAGCGATGAGCCTGGCTGTTTTCGCGCGGCCGACGGCGGCGTGCTCTTCCTCGACGAGGTGGCCGAGCTGTCGCCGCGGATCCAGGCGCAGCTACTCCGCGTTCTGGAGAGTCACACTGTGATACCTGTCGGGACGACCCGGGAGATCTCGGTCGACGTCGCGGTCGTCCTGGCCACCAACCGCGACCTCGACGAGGCGGTTCGGGAGGGCGCCTTACGCGCCGATTTCCACGACCGCTTTCGAACCTTCGCGATCCACCTCCAGCCGCTGCGCAACCGACCGTGGGACATCCCGCAGTTGCTCGACCACTTCCGCCTACGCGAGGAGCGCAAGTACGGCAAACCGACGCTCGGCTTTACCCAAGAAGCGTTCCGGGCGCTGGTGGCCTACGACTGGCCGGGCAACGTGCGGGAACTGGCGCGGGCCTGCACGGCTTTCGTGATGTACGCCCGGCTCGGCGTGCGGCTCGATTACGATCTCGTTTTACGTTGCGTGCCGGCAATCGCCATAAGCGCGCCGAATCCCAAAGCGAGCGCCGTCCTCGGCGACGGTCTTTCTTATGACGACGCGATCCGCGAGTACGAGCGCGAGCTGATCCTTTCGCGGCTCCGGCAATACGGCGGGTGCGTGCGGCGAGCTCGCGAGAGTCTCAAGCTCACCAAATCCACCTTCCACCGCATGATGCACTCGCTCGGCATTCCGACCGGACAGGAGCGAGAGTAAATCTGTTCTCAAACGCCCTTAGACTCTCCAGGCAGCGAGTTTCCGGCAATCAAATCGTATTCGTCCGTGCCACCGGTCGAGTCGTCGTTCACCCTGGACGAAAGGGTGGCGAGCAGAGGAGCGGCGGAAAGTGCAAGTTCGAGGGCTGCGGGGCTTCCGAGTCGGATTCTAACCATGGAGATCTCCTTCGCGAGTATCCGTGCCTGGCTGCCAGACGATCGACCAAGTTGCAAGGGCCGTTCCAGCCGACGTTTGCGGCGTATCCCTCTGATTTCAGAAGGCCGAGGTGAGTGCGGCGAAGCGTTTCGTCCCACGCCAGGATCAGAGGTCAGGCAGGGCGTTCCGCCGGGAACCAAGGCCCCGGCAAATTCGAGATCGGACCGAGGTGCTAGGCTCGCCGTCTCCCTATGGCCAGTCCGTTCTCACGCACGCTGCGCTCGCTCGAAGCCGACGGGCACCGGCGCTCGCTGCTCGGGCTGGTGCCCGCGATCCTGCTCCTCGCGGCTTGGGCGGGCTGGTTTCTCCTGGCGAAGGTGGTTCTCTATGAGGTGACCGACGTCGCCCGGCTTTCGACCGAGCGGGAGGCGCATCCGATCGCGACCCCGGTCGGCGGCCGGGTGTCGGCGGTGCGCGCGGTGCTCGGGCAGCGGGTGAAGGCCGGGGAGATTCTGGTCGAGCTGGAAGGGGAGGAGCAGCTGGCCCGGCTGGACGAGGAGCGGGGGCGCCAAGCCGCGCTTGCCGGTCAGATCGGGGCGCTGCGCCGGCAGATCGCGGCGGGGGGAGAGGGCTTGAGCGAGCAGCGGCGCGGGTCGGGGTCGGCTCTCGCCGAAACGCGGGCGCGGCTGGCGGAGACCGAGGCGGCCGCGCTTTCGGCGGAACAAGAAGCCGCGCGTCAGGAGCGGCTGCTCGCCGAGGGGCTGGTCTCGCCCGCGGAGGCCGAACGGGCGCGCTCGACGGCCGAGCAGCGGCGCGCCGCCGTCGAGTCCCAGCGCCGCGCGCTCGATCGCCTTGGCTGGAGCGAGCGCACCGGCGCGAGCGACCGGCAGGGCGATCTCGAAGAGCTGGAGCGCGAGCTGGCCCTGCTCGAAGGACAGGCCGCGACGGCCACCGCCACGGTACGCCGGCTGGAGCGGGATCTTTCCCTGCGCACGATCCGCTCGCCGGTGGCGGGGCGCATCGGCCAGCTCGCCCCGGTGCCGGTCGGCTCGGTGATCGGCCCCGGAGCGTCGCTCGGTATGGTGGTGCCCGAGGGCGGCCTGATGGTGATTGCGGAGTTCCTTCCCGCCGAGGCGCTCGGGCGCATCCGGCCGGACCAGCCGGCGAGCGTGCGGCTGCAAGGCTTTCCGTCCATCCAGTACGGCGACCTGGCCGCCACGGTCGCCCGGGTCGCCGCCGAGCCGCGGGGCGGGCGCATCCGGGTCGAGCTTGCGGCCCACCCGGTCCGGGGCTCCCGCCTGCCGCTCCAGCACGGGCTGCCGGCGACCGTCGAGGTGGAGGTCGAACGGGTCACGCCCGCGGTGCTCGTGCTGCGGACGGTCGGCAAGATCTTCGAACGGCCCGCGTTCGGCGCGGCGGCGTCGGCCGGCTCGTGAAACGCGCCTCCAGATCGCTGCTCGCGCCGGAGGTGGTTCAGACCTCCGAGATGGATTGCGGTCCCGCGGCGCTCAAATCGCTGCTCGAAGGGTTCGGCATCCCGGTGAGCTACGGCCGCCTGCGGGAGGCCTGCCAAATCGATCTCGACGGCACGTCGATCGACACGATGGAAGAGGTCGCCGTCCAGCTCGGGCTGGAGGCCGAGCAGGTGATGGTGCCGCTCGACCATCTGCTCCTGCCCGAGGCGCGCTGTCTGCCGGCGTTGGTCGTCGTGCGCCAGCCGAACGGAGTCACCCATTTCGTCGTCGTCTGGCGCCGGCATGGCGGTTTCCTCCAACTGATGGACCCGGCCACCGGCCGCCGCTGGCCGACGGTCGGGCGCTTTCTGGACGACGTTCACCTGCACCGGATGAACGTCCCGGCGGCGGGCTGGCGGGAGTGGGCGGGGTCCGAGGAATTCGTGGGCACCCTGAAGGCCCGCCTCGGCAGGCTGGGAATTCCGCCGTCCGGGATAGCGCAGGCGCTCGAAGAGGCGATGGCCGATCCGAGCTGGCGGTCACTCGCTCTGTTCGACGCCGTGGCGCGGATGGTTTCCAGCGTCGTCGAATCCGGAGCCTTGGGTAAGAAGGAGGCGGCGCGGCTCCTCCGCTCGCTGCTCCTGCGCTGCCGGCAGGCGCCGGACGCGACGGACGTCGTGCCGGAGGCGTTCTGGTCGGTCCGGCCGGCGCCGCCGGGCGCGGATGGAGAAGAACAGGTGCGGCTCCGCGGCGCCGTGCTGGTACGGGTACGGGGGCGTCGCGTGGGCGGCGGAGACGCGCCGGCAACGCTTTCGCCGGAGCTGCGCGCGGCTCTGGCGGAACCGCCGGCCCGGCCGGGGAGAGAGCTGCTGCGTCTGCTCGCGGCGGACGGTGCCTTGGCGCCTGCCGCGCTCACGCTCGGGCTCGCGATCGCGGGGCTCGGCGTGGTTTTGGAGGCGCTGTTGTTCCGCGCCTTTTTCGATCTCGGCCGCGTGCTCGACCTTTCCCGCCAGCGTGCCGCGGCGATCGCCTTGCTGATCGCCGCGATCGCCTTCCTCTTGGCTTTGGACCTGCCGATCGTCCAAGGAGCCTTGCGCCTCGGCCGCCGGCTGGAGCTGCGGCTGCGGCTGGCGTTCCTACAGAAGATCCCGCGTCTTGGCGACCGCTATTTCCAGAGCCGCTTGACCTCCGACATGGCGGATCGCAGCCACGGCGCGCACCGGCTGCGCCTGGTGCCCGATCTGGGCGAGTCGTTCCTGCGCGCGTTCTTCGAGCTGCTGTTCACGCTCGGCGGCATCGTCTGGCTCGATCCCGGCAGCGCGCCGCTCGCGGTCGGCGCCGGATTGCTCACCCTCGGCGTGCCGCTGCTGCTGCTACCTCGGCTGTACGAATGGGACCTGCGGGTGAGGAGCCACAGCGGCGCCCTCTCCCGGTTCTACCTCGACGCGCTGCTCGGGCTCTCTCCGATCCGTACCCACGGTGCCGAAAAGGCGATGCGCCGCCAGCACGAAGGGCTGCTGGTCGAATGGGCTCGCTCCTATCTCCGCCTGCGCGGCGCGGAGACGGTGGCGGACACCGCCGTCCAGATCTGTATGGTGTCGATCACCGTGGCGCTCCTGTTCGAGCACCTGGGGCGCCGAGGGCTCGACGGCGGCGTGCTGCTGCTCGTCTACTGGGCGCTCAAAGTTCTATCGCTGGGCCACATGCTGATCCTGTCGATCGCCACGCAATATCCGGCGCAGCGCAACGTGACCCTCCGCCTGCTGGAGCCGTTGGGCGCGCCCGAAGAAACCTCGGGGATTGGAGTCGACTCCCCATCGGGCGGACCCGCGCAGGACCAGGGCGCCCGAATTGTTTTCGAGAACGTCGCCGTGCGCGCCGCGGGACACACTCTGCTCGAAGGGATCGAATTCGCCGTCGAGCCGGGGTCCCAGGTCGCCATCGTCGGCCCGTCCGGCGCCGGCAAATCGACGCTCGTCGGCACGTTGCTCGGCTGGCACCGGCCCGCCTCCGGCCGCTTGGTGGTCGACGGCGAGACGCTCGGCGAGGAGCGATTGAACGCGTTGCGGCGCGCGACCGCCTGGGTCGACCCCGCCGTGCAGATCTGGAACCGGTCGCTGCTGGAAAATCTGCTTTACGGCTCGAGGGAGGCAGCCGCGGCTCCCGCGATCGAACGGGCGATCCGGGAGGCCGATCTCGGTTCGGTCCTGCGCCTGCTGCCGGACGGTCTCCAGACGCGGCTCGGCGAGGGGGGCGGTCTGGTCTCCGGCGGCGAGGGGCAGCGGGTCCGGCTGGGCCGGGCGCTGCTGCGCGCAGGAGTTCGTCTCGCGATCCTCGACGAGCCGTTCCGCGGCCTCGACCGCGAGCGCCGGCGGGAGTTGCTCGCCCGCGCCCGCCGCCTGTGGCGGGGCGCCACATTGCTCTGTATCACGCACGATGTGGGGGAGACGCTCGATTTTCCGCGGGTGCTGGTTCTGGAATCGGGCCGGATCGTCGAGGACGGCTCCCCGTCGGACCTGGCGGAGCGGCCCGGCTCCCGCTACCGCGCGCTGCTCGACGCGGAGCGCGAGGTGCGCGAAGGGCTCTGGGCGAGCGCGGTCTGGCGCCGGCTGCGGATGGAGCGGGGCCGGCTCTCGGAACCGGAGCGCCGGCCGTGACGCGATCGAGCGATCCGGGCGATCTGAGGGCGCTCGCCTGGCCGGCGGAACGGCTCGGGGAGGCGTTGGTCGCCCTGGCGCGGGGAAGCGGCCTTTCGCCCCGAGGGAGCGCCTTGGCGGAGCCGCCCGGCCCTCGCGGCCTCCCCGGTTACACCGATCCCGAGGCTCTGGCGTCATGGATCGAAGCCGCGGCCAGGGCGTTGGGGCTGGAGGCCGAGCCGGTCGAGGCGAGCTACCGCGAGGTCGATGCGTTGATCCGGCGCGCGGCCCCGGCCCTCCTGCTCTTGCCGGACGTTTCCGAAAGCCCGGAGGGAAGAGATCGGCCGCGCCATCTCGCCCTGCTGCGGAGCGGCCGGGGGAGCGTGCGGCTGTTGGGGCCGGATCACCGCGTCCGGACCGTGCCGGTGCCGCTCCTTGCCCAAGCGCTCCGCGGCGGCCACGATGCGCGCCTCGGCCCGGAGGTGGACCGCCTGCTCGACGAGGCCGCGGTCCCGGCCCGCCGCCGGCCGCGGGTTCGCGCGGCGCTCCTCGGCGAGCGGCTGGGAGCGAAACCGATCGGCGGCGCCTGGCTGCTGGATTTTCCCCCGGGCGCCCCGTTCTGGCCGGCGGTCCGCCACGCCCGGCTGCCCGGCCGGGTCGCCGCGATGGTCGGCGCGCACATGGTCCAGCACGCGCTGCTCCTCACCTCCTGGTGGGTGCTGGGCCGCGGGGTGTTGGAGGGGCGGCTCGATCCGGGTTGGTTGCTCGCCTGGGCGCTGCTGCAATTCACTTTCATCCCGTTCCGTGCGTTGGAGATCTGGTCGTCGGGCGTGCTCATGGCGCGGGCCGGCAAGCTGCTCAAGCGGCGGCTGATGGCGGGCGCCCTGCGCCTGGAGACGGAGGAGACGCGCCATCAAGGGGTCGGCCAGCTCCTCGGCCGAATCCTGGGCTCCGAGGCGCTGGAGCATCTTGCCCTCACCGGCGGGCATATCGGGCTGATCGCTCTCTCCGAGATTCTCCTCGCCCTGCCGGTCCTCGCCGCGGGCGCCGCCGGGTGGCCCCACGCTCTCCTGCTTCTCGCCTGGACGATCTTTGCGCTCTGGCTCGGCCGCCGCTATTTCCTTCGGCGGCGCGCCTGGACCGGGGCGCGGCTGGAGATGACCCACGATCTGGTGGAGCAGATGGTCGGTCACCGCACCCGCCTCGCGCAGCAGAGCGCCGACCGCTGGCACGAGCGGGAGGACCGCGAGCTGGAACGCTATCTCCACCTTTCGGCCGAGCTGGACCGGCAGGCAACGCGGCTCCGGGTCTGGATTCCGCGCGGCTGGCTGCTGGTCAGCCTACTCGCGCTCGTTCAACCCTTCGTTTCCGGCGAGGCCTCGGCGGCGCGCCTCGCCGTTTCGCTCGGCGGCGCGCTGTTCGCCTACTGGTCGTTCTGGAAGATGGTTCGCGGTCTTTCGGACCTCGCGGAGGCGGCGGTCTCCTGGGATCAGGTCGCGCCGATCTTTCAAGCCGCCGGCCGCGGGGAGGCCGTCGCCTCCGGGGTCGCGCTGACGTCCGCGATGTCTACGGAGTCGGCGGCATCGGGGCCTGTGGACGGCGTAGCGGCGGTGGTCCTGGAGGGGCACGATCTGGTCTTCCGCTACGGCGACCGCGCCGATCCCGCTCTCGTGGGAGCGAGCCTCCGCGTCCGCGCGGGCGAGCGGCTGCTGCTCGAAGGACCCTCCGGCGGCGGCAAATCGACCCTCGCCTCGTTGCTCGCCGGCCTGCGTTTGCCGCAGTCGGGTCTGCTGCTCCTGCAAGGGCTCGATCGCCACACGCTGGGGCTCGCCGGCTGGCGCAAGCGCGTGGTGGCAGCGCCGCAGTTTCAGGAGAACTACGTCCTCACCGACACCTTCCTGTTCAACCTCCTGATGGGGCGCCAATGGCCGCCGCGACCGGGAGACGCGGAAGAGGCCGAGGCGGTCTGCCGCGAGCTGGGGCTGGGCGACCTGCTCGACCGCATGCCGGCCGGTCTTCTGCAAAGGGTCGGCGAGTCCGGCTGGCAGCTCTCCCACGGCGAGAAGAGCCGGCTCTACATCGCCCGCGCCCTGCTCCAGGGCGCCGAGCTGGTGGTCCTCGACGAGAGCTTCGCCGCCCTCGACCCGGAGAGCCTGCGCCAGGCGCTCTCCTGCGTGCTAGGGCGCGCCCGCACTCTGTTCGTGATCGCGCATCCCTGATCCAAAACCAAACGCGCGCGCGGCGGCTGTTTGAGACGCGCACGCACCCCTGAGGAACAATTCTTGCAGTCTACCTGGGCTGAAGCGTTCTTCCCCCAGAAGGGAGGTGATACCCATGAAGATCAAGAGCAACGTCAAGGCCGGCGGCATCATGCTGTCCGACTGATTCGTCCCCCCTCCGGCCTTCCTGGCCGGGGGTTTTTTAGGCCCCGTCCACAACCATGAAAGTCCGAAGCGCCATCAAAGGCCGGCGGTGTGCTGCTCGCGGACTGAAGCCCGTTCTGCCGGCGTCGGGAAAACCGGTGCCTGCTCCCTTTTTGGCATGAAAGGAGGTGAACGCATGAACGTCAAGACCAACGTCAAGGCTGGTGGAGTTCTGGTAGGCGACTAAGATCAGGTCCCGCCAGCGTCGGCGAGCCGACGCTGGCACTCTCTTCCAAGAACGAGAGCGAGCGCTACGAACCTCCGCATCGACCTGGAGCGCCGGAAACCCGAACTGGCCGGAAATCGCCACCTCGCGCGCCGCTCCCAGCGGTCGCCCTGCTTGACCTCACTCGCCGTCCGGCCGCCGCCGCAGCCGAATTCTCTCCAAAACCCGCCGGGGATCGACCATCGGGTGATAGCGGCGGGCCGCCGGCAGCTGCAGATAGACGATCGCCCCGAGCGCGAGCGCGCCGAGGGCGGGGGAGTGAATGCGGAACGCGCGGAGGATCTCGCAGGAGAGGAAGACGTAGACCGAGAACCGCGCGCGCTCGTGGCGGCGGAGCATCAAGGTGCCGACGATCGGCGCGATCAGAAAGTAGACGAAGCCGTCCCAGGCGCGGTGGCTGCCGAAGTTGAGCCAGTGGCGCCCGAGCTGGAGCGCCGCGAGATGAATCAGAGGGCTCGCGAGCAGGACGACCGTGAGGAGCCAGAGGCCGAGCGGACGGGGAGGGCTGGTGGGGGCGGCCAGCGCGTCGGCGGGCTCGGGGTGAGCTTCAAGGGCTTGCATGCGCGCTTTCAGGCTGCACCACGTTCGAGCGTGCGGATCGAGAGCAGATCCCCGTCCCTCACCTGCCGCACGTCGGTTGTGCTCAAAGACACGAGGGCCTGGGTTCTGCCCGACGCGGTCACGAATTCGACCTCGAGATCTTCCGGGGAGTAAACCTGGACCACAGCTCCAAGATCACCCTTGCGCAGTCCGTGCTCCGGGAGGTCTCGATCCAAGACGACGGTTTCGAGTGGGTTGACTCTCATGGTGCCTCATCGGGGAATGCCGTCACCAACCGCGGAGCATTCTCTGTCTTGAGAACGATCCAGACGGTCAACACTTTTGCGTGCCGTCCAGACGGTCCTCGAAGGGTACCACTGACCTCGGATTTCTGCGCGGCGATCGACCCTCCTGGCCACGGCCAGGTTTGCCGAGCGGGAAGGCGTTGAAATCCTTTTTGCCGCACATGCCGCCGGTCGGCCGATCGTACGGCTTTTGGGCGCCGGTCTGCATGTCGGTGACCGTGAACGCGTAATGGACGTCGGTCGCGGTACCGGCCCGGTTTGCGGTGATGGAGGAGAGGGTGAGCGTCGTCGTCGCCGAGCCCGATCACCCACCCCCTCGACGAACGCGCGGCTCCCGACGTATCCTCCTCCGAGAAATGCGCAAGAGAGCATGGATGTTTCGTTGGGCCTCGATCTTCGCCTTGGTTGGAGCGTCGTTGCCCTTCGCCGCCTCCGCGCAGGAGGTCGTGCGGCCGCTTCCCTACGAGCTGATCTACGTTCGCGCGCCCTACTTCGGCCCCGGGCCGGGGGTGGCGAACAGCGTCTGGCCAGACGTGGTTCGGCCGTTGATTCCCGATCCCGGCGCACAGCTCGTTTTGATGAAGACCTCCGGCGTGCGCGAGGTGCTGTTTCCGCTTGAACGCTACCGGGGGCAGATCGACACGCCCGCGGGCAAGCCGCTGTCGGTGGGCTCGGTCGCCGATCCGAACGTCTCGTTCGACGGCCGGTCGGTCCTGTTCACCTGGTACCACGATGCGACGGATCGGAACGATCAGCGCGGCGGGCTGTCGCGCCGCGGTGCCGATCTCTACAAGCTCGATCTCGCGACCCGCGCGCTCGTGCGCCTGACCCGCCAGCAGCTCACTCCGAACACCGGCAACGGCGCGCGCTTCGGCCCCAACGATCCGGGAAGCAACCATCCGCGGATCGGCGTCTTCAATACCGGTGGCACTTGGATCTCAGGGGGGGCGGCCGGCAACCGGATCGTCTTCACCTCGTCGCGGGACGACTATCTGCCGCCGAAGGCAATGTCGTCGGTACAGCGGGCGCTCCAACTGTTCGCGATGGACGCCGACGGTACGAACGTCGAGCCGATCGGGCCGCTCAACGTCGCGATGGCGCTTCACCCCATGGCGCTGCTGGACGGCCGGATCGCGTTCACCAGTTGGGAAGAGCAGGGGCTGCGCGATACGCGGCAGTTCGCGCTCTGGGTGATCGCGCCGGACGGCCGGAGCTGGAACAGCCTCTCGGGCTATAGCGAGAACGCGCTCGCGCACCACTTCATGACCCAGATGCCGAACGGCGATCTCGTGGTCTGCCGTTACTACAACCTGAACGACAACGGTTTCGGCGATCTGGTCCGTTACCCGATCGACCCTCCGGGGCCGGATTTCGCCACCTCCGATCCGGAGCCGTCCTCGGGCGCGATCCCGTTCGAGCGCATCGGCCAGCGCCTGCTCGCGCCCTGGACCACGCCGGACGACTATCCCGCCCCCTGTCCGGGGCGGGAGGACAACCCCTACGCCTCGGCCGGGCCGGAGAACTGCGCGGGCGCGGACCGGCGCGGCAAGCTCACCCATCCGGCGGCGGCGCCGAGTATCGAGGGCGATCCCGCCAAGGCCGATCTGCTCGCGGTCTACTCGCCCGGGCCGGTCAACCACAACGGCGCTTACGTCAGCTCGGGCAGCGCGTTCCCTTGGCCGCACGGCCGGATCGTCCTGTTCCCCGACGGCGAGCCGGTCGCGACTCCGCCGGCCGGCGTGCCGGGCCAGCCGCCGGGGCTGATCACCATCCTGTACGAGCCGGGCTACAACCTGGCCTGGCCGCGGCCGGTGGTCACCTGGCGGCAGCTCTACGGGATCGACGCGCCGCCGCAGAAACCGGAGCTGTCGGACGCCGCGATTCACGCCGAGCGGATGACCCCCGGCGAGCCGTTCGGCCTGATCGGCAGCTCATCGCTGCTCTGGCGCGAGAGCGAGGGGGCGCTCGGCCCCTTCCAGCCCGAGCGCGATCCGTTCGACGAGCCGACCCAGAATCCGCTGCGCTGGACGCGTCAGGGTTCGGACGCCGGGATCTACTCGGACGACGACGTGGTGGCGATCCGCGTCGTGATGCAGCAGGCGCAGACCGACCGCAGCTATCCCGCGAACGGCCCGAAATATTCGGTGATCGGCGGCGAGCGGATGCGCATCCTGGGCGAGATCCCGGTGAAGAAACCGAACGCGCCACCGGTCCGCCATCCGGACGGCACGCTCCACGCCGACACGAGCTTCCTCGCCAAGGTGCCGGCCGACGTGGCGCTCACCTTTCAGACGATCGACCGGCGCGGCATGGTGCTCAACATGGCGCAGACCTGGCACCAGCTCCGCCCGGGCGAGGCGCGCTACAACTGCGGCGGCTGCCACGCCCACAGCTTGCAGCCGCTCGATTTCGAAACCACCGCGGCGGCAAAGCCGGATTTCCCGATTCCCGATCTCGCGCGCACGACTCCGCTGTTGACGCTCGACGCCGGGGGCGCCGCCGTGATCCGTCTGATTCCTGGACATGCCACGACCGTCGAATACCGGCGCGACGTGCTGCCGATCTTCGAGCGCCGCTGCGCCTCCTGCCACGGCGCCGCGAGCCCGGCCGCCGGACTGCCGCTCACGGCAGCGGCGGGCACCATCGAACGCGACGGCACCTGGCCGCGCACCTATTGGCAGCTGATCCAGGACATGACCGGCGAGCTCTCCGAGCCGCCGCCGTCGCAATACGGCCTCTGGTTCGTGCCTCAGCTCACCCGCTACGTCCGGGCGTTCCAGTCGCGCCAGAGCCTCCTCCTCTGGAAAGTTTGGGGCGAGCGCCTCGACGGCCGGACCAACGCCGACCGCACCGACGATCTCGACTTCGCCGCCTCGGCAGCCCACCCGGCAGGAGTCGGAGTGCCCGGCATGACCGTGGACGAGAGGATGACCCTCGCGCGTTGGATCGATCTCGGAGCCCCGATCGATTTCGGCCAGCCGTGGGGCTTCCTCGAAGACGACCAGCGGCCGACCTTGGTCGTGCGTCCCTCGGTCGTTCGAGCCCGAGCGGCGCGCTCGGTACGCATCTTGGAGATCGCCGCCTTCGACGTCGAAAGCGGCGTCGTGCCTGGCAGCTTGACCGTGACGTGCAACCTCCGGCTAGGGAGCGTCCCCGCGGGAGGCAACCTCGCGGCGGGCAAGGCAATCAACCCGGAAGGGGGAGTCCTCCGCCTCACCCTGCCGCGTAAGGTGACGACGGCGGAACGGCCGGTGCTTACCGTCACCGTACGCGATTCGGCGGGGCATCGGACGCAGGTAGTTCGCAGCTATAAGCCCTAGGGTGCCAGGCTTCTTTACGTCGAGAGGATCTCCCGATGGCCAACGCCGCGTTTTTTCAAAACTGTTGGATCATCAGCAATCCGCTCACCAGCCGCGCCTATCCCCGGGGCCGCTGGGTGAGCATCGGCAAAGATCCCGAGCTGGATGACCGCTTCATGGTCTCCTGGCTGGATGCCGACGGCGTTCTGCACGTCTTGCGGCAGCTCCAGTTGACGGGAGGGAAGCTGGTCGGTCCTGCCATGGAGGTAGGCCCGGCCACACGCTGGACCGTAACGATCGAACAAGTCGTTGGGACCCCGAACATAAAAGGGACGGTCGCCGGTCCGTTACGGATCAAACAAGACCCGTTCGTCGAGGCCACTCTCGCCGGCACCTGGGGCGCCGACGCTCCGCCGCCTTTTACCGACGACGACGATCCACGCCCTTGATCGGCTCGTCGAACCCGCTGTAGCCGAGGTGAATCGGCTGGATCGGTGGCTGCCGCAGCCCAAGGCCTTGCACGATTCTCGCGGTCGTAACGATCTGGCCGACATGACGCTGGGTGTGCTCGGCGGCGTGGAACAGCAAGCCGATCACGGTCGAGGGAAGTTGGAGCCGACCGACGCCTCGCGATTCGAGGAGCGTCGATTCTGGAGTTTCGCGGAGCTGCGCGAAGGCTCGATCGACCTGATGCTCGAAGGCCGACGCGAGTTCGGCGGCGTCAACCGGTGGATCTCCGGGTTCCGATTCGCTCGCGAGGTACGCCCGCTGTTCCGGAGTGAGCCCCTCGCCCCGCGCGTAGGTGAACAGCCGATCCAGACTGCCGGCTGCATGGCGAACATGAAATCCCACCGAGGGAGCCCCGCCGGGCCGAGCCCACAGGTTAGCGTCAGAGAGCGGATCGACGGTTCGACGCAAATCTTCCACCGCTTGAAGAAGAGCGTGCGCCACCGGCTGCAAGAGCGGAAGAACGTCCGGAACCGGACCACGGAGCCAGACCTCGGGAAGAGTAGCGGCGGTCATAGAGAAAATCGATCCTAACCGACGCGGGGTCCGAAGCGAACAGGTATCGCGGGCGGCGAAAAAACATGGTGCGGGCTTTAAGCCCTGTGCGCCAGGCAAAGCCTGGAAGAGGGGGAAGCGATGTAGCTGCCAAGCCACAGAGCGGAAACCACTCATCTTGGAGCCTGGCAGTCGGCCGACCAAGCGGGGAAGGCACGCCGCCTCCCTCTTGCTTGGAGCCCAGGCGCTTCAGGGCCGCTACGTACTCGGGCGGGAAGACGTGGTGATGGACGTCGATCTGATCGAACGAGGGAAAGAGTGGCTGAACATTTCGGTCTCGTGGTCTTGCCGTGCTCGCGCAGCAGGCGGCTCCGCACCCCCTTCCAGTTTCACGATCACCTCTCCGGGCGGTACGGTCGCTGCGGTTCCCTCGATCCCGGGAAAGAACCTGCCCTTCATCACCCCAATCCGCCCGTCCTTCTCCAGCCAAGAATCCTCGACGAGGAAGCCCAGCTCGGGCTCGTCCAGCTCCTTGACGATGGGGTACTCCCACGAACCCCCCGACAGGCGATCCGAGACGACGTAGGCGACGATCACGTTCCGCTCCGGCTGGTACAGCTGAATGCCCAAGGCGTCGTGCGGGAGCGCCTCTTTGGCGATCGCCAAGACGCGTTCGAAGATCTCGCGGATGTCGAGCGTGGAGGTCACAACCGGCATGAGCGCCGCGAGCGATTCCAGGCGCCGGCGCGCCTCCCGTTCGGCGGAGAGAAGGCAAGCCAGGTCCACCGCTTCGTCGAAAGGTGTCATCGAATCCACCAAGGTCAGCGCCGTTCGTGCCTCATCGGGCGATGAAAAGGATCGTCGGTTTTGGGCTGCACTAGAAAGCTCCCGAAATGCTAGCACGGGCATTCTTCCTCGCTGGCAACAACCCAGGCAGGCGGCTGGCTAGTGTAGTGCGCCCGATTTGTTGAACCTTAAGCGTGACTCGTTCGTATCTTCCTATGGGAGGATTCAAAGATGCGAGTCGCGCCGGAGATTCTGCTTTCCCCCGAGGAGAGTCAGCAGCTGGAGAAGTTCGCGCGCG
>DASYKS010000027.1:0-94999 GCA_035995205.1 Thermoanaerobaculia bacterium | reverse complement strand
TCTTGAGTGCGATCGAACAGCACAACATCGAACCCAAACCGTTCATCTGGACTGCCAAGGCATCCGACATCCTCGAGAAAGTCACCCGAGCCCGCCGGAGCCTCGATAAGGTCGCATCCGCTTGACGCACTACACTAGAGTGTCGTAGGGCTTTGCGACCGCGCCAGATCCGCCGCTGGAGGATCCAGGGCGCCACGGAGACCCGACAGGGGGCACTCCGTCGCGCTCTGGGATCCTCCTTCTCCATCCTCCTCGCGGTCGGATCAAGGCCGGCTGTCCGGATCCGCCGGGTCAGTATGCGCGTGTCGCTCGTCGCCGTCCCAGGCGCCGTCCCCATCGCGGTCTACTCCGAGGCGCACTCCGGAGCCGGGCGGCACGCAGGTGTAGGTCACGGCGCGGCCGATCTCGGCCAGAGCCCGTAGCGCCGCGGCGGGGATGGGCGGCAGCCCGCGAACATCGGTCTCGAACAAGCCCGATCCCACGTACAGGAAGCCGACCTCGTCGTCGATCGTGGCTTTGGCCACGAGATCGCACTCTCCCGCTTCCGCCCTCTGGCGCAGGACGTTGATGCGGGAGACCGCCGCGGAGCTTCCGGCCCGGTGGGTGACCTGCTGACCCACGGCGGGCGCCAGGTTGGTGGGGAAGGCCAGGATGAAGGCCTCCAGTTGCCGCCGCTGGACCTCTCCCGCCGGCCCCTCCGGGATGCTGTTGCTGCCGGGGCCGTTGAAGACGTCCGAGAAGCTGATCCCATGGACGAAGCGAAACACCGTATCGATGTTGCCGTCGTTCAAAAACCCGTAGCCGCGCACCTGGTCTCCCTTGAAACCGTTGTCGCCGCCCAAGAACCCGGGATTCTCGGGATTCCCGAACATTCCGATCTTTTGGTAGGCGTTGCGCAGGTGGGGAGCCTTGAACAACTGCGGGTTGAAATCGAAGCTCGACAGGGCGGAGGAGCCGAAGAACCCGGGCGCCGCGGTGCCGGGGTTGGCGTTCGGGTCGATCGCGTGGCAACTGGCGCAGGTGAGCACGGCGCCGTTGAATTCCGGCGCCGACGGAATGCCGCAGTTGACGGTGCTGAACAGCTGGCGACCGGCGTCCTGATCCGCGGTGAGCAGGTTGTCGATCCGCCGGTTCGGGTTGGGCGGATAGGTGAGCTGGAGGACGAAGTCGGTGAACGCCTTCATCTCCGTTTGCGACAGGACCGCGCTGCGCCCGAGCAGGTCGGGAAACGCGCCGTTGAACTTCGCGAACGCCGCGCGCTCGTCGAACGTTCCGCCGTCCGGCTGGACGCTCGGCGCGTCGTTGCCGCCGGTGCGGTCGCCGCGCCAGTGCATGGGGCCGTGGTTGGCCATCCCGCGGAGGCTCTGGGTCGACATCGGGCCTTTCATCGGGTGGAAGATCGGCTCCATGGGCTGACCGGTGACCAGGTTGAACAGCGTGCTGCTGAACGGCCCGGGATTGTCGATCACCCGCTCGTCCGGATTGCCGAGATCCCACGACAGGCTGTCGAAGTCGCCGAACACGTGGCAGCTCGCGCAGGAGGAGTCGCCGTGGCTCGATGAGAACTTGGCGTCGTAGAGGAATCGGCGGCCGGTCACGATGCTCGGCGGCTCCGGGTTGTGCATCTTCACGTGCCCCGTCTCCGCTTTCGTCGCCGTGTCGAGGATCGAGATTCCGTCGTCGAACCGCGTCATCACGTAGAGCTGCCCGCGATCCTCGTCGAGGACCAGGCCGGTGGGGCCGCCGCCGGAGAGCGCGATGTGGCTCGCGGCACTCGGCACGAACGTGTTGTTCTCCAGCTGGCCGGTGGAGAAGATGCCGACCTGGTCGGAGCCCAAGGCCGCGACATAGAGAGTCGCGCCATTCTTGGTCACGGCCATGCCCTGCGGCAAGGCGAGGGACTTGGCGCTCTCGGCGTTCGGGGACGGCGCGCAGCAGCTGTTGAAATTGACGTGCTTGTTGAGATGCCTAGGTGCCACGGTGCCTCCGGAGGCCCCAGGCGTGAGCACGGTGATCCGGCTTTCGTGCAGATGGCCGCGCAGGCTGTGCCCGGCGAAGATGCCGGGGCCTTCGAACCGATCGCTGTTGTTCGCATCCGTGTTGGCGACGTACACCTTGCCGCTCACCGGGTTGACGGTCATCGTGTAGAGGATGGTGCCGACGCCCTGAAAGAAGCCGCCCGCTCCGGCAAGCTGGCGCGGCGGGTTGGCCATCGCGTCGAGCACGAACACGTCCTTGTCGGGCAACGAGAATCGCACGTACTGATCGCGGGAACGGCCGAGCGAATCCACCCAGTGAGCGCCGTTCCACTTGACGATGGCCCCGGTTTCGGGCGCGGGGCGGCCTTCGAAGTTGGTGGTAGGACCCGCGCCGCCGTCCGGACCGAAGCCGTCCGGCAGCGAGGTTTCGGCGACGATGGTGGTCCGGTTGCCCGTCTCAAATCCCGCGGCGTAGACCCGGCTGCCGTCGGGCGTCACCGCGAGGGCGCGCGGAGTGTCGGTGAACAGGGTGACGATTGCGAGCGGTGTGCCGCCCAGGGCGCTGCCGAGACTTTCCGCATCGAACACCCACACGTCCGCGCGCCCCACGCCGGGGGTCGAGAACTGGGGATCCAGGGGCAAGCTCTGGCCCCGGTGCGCGGCGGTGATGAAAGCCCGCTTCCGCCCCGGCCCGGCAAACACGAGGTCGCGCGGCTCGTCGCCCACCAGGAGCGTGCGCTCGACCTCCCCGGAGAGCTCGCCGCCGTGCTCGTCGAGATCGATGACGCTCACGCTGTCCGAAAGATGGTTGACCACCCAGACCTCGCTGTTCGACCGGGCCGCGACGGCGACCGGCTCGAGGCCCACCGGGATGGAGCCGGTGTGGAGGAGCCCACCCGGCCGGATGCGGAATATCTCCAGGCGGTTGTCGGGCGTGTTGACCGCGAACAGATACCGCTTGTCCGGAGACATCGCCAGCGGCCGCACCTGCCCGCTCTCGAACAGCGTGAACGAGGATGGGGTAGAGGCGACCCGCCGGGCTGCGGAGGCGGTCCCCGGCAGGAGGGCCAGTGTCTGAAGAGAGCGCCGCGGTGAACGCGAACGCCACGAGGGCCATGAGCACGGTCGAGCTACGGTACGTGAGTTGCGGACGCATGAAGGTCTCTCCTCCCCCTGGGTGGGTCGTGCTTGTCATCGTCGCAATCTTTCCTCGCGGTATGCGCGATGCTCAATTTTTCAAGGTTCCAATGAAGGCCCGGGAAAGGCGCTTCACCAGCCTCCACTCTTCTCCATCGCATTCCAGGGGAAAAACCCGCCATTCGCGGACGTTGCTTGCGTACCTCTCTTTATCGTATGCAGGAAGTTGTATCTGTCAAGACGTGAATACTCTGGTTAGCATGCCGCCCGCAGCGCTCCGAAAGGCGAGCGCTTACGCCTCTTCGGGCTCGGCCCGCTGATGCGAGTGGCCTATACTCCAGAGACTCGCAATAGAACGGATTGAGACTCGGCAGGACGCATCCGCCGGCAGGAGGCCGAACATGAAGCGAACCCATTTCGCCGTCTTTCTGATGCTTCTTACCGCGCCTTCCGTCGTTCTCGCCTGGGGGCCGATAGGACACCGCGTCGTCGGCAGGATCGCCGCCAATCACCTCACGGACGAGGCGCGCATCGCCGTGACCTGCCTAATCGGCCCCGAGGGCCTGGACCAGGTGAGCACCTGGGGGGACGACATTCGCAACGATCCGAACTGGCAGCCGCCGGCGAAGAACCCGAGCCCCTGGCACTACATCAGCATCGACGACCAAGAGACCCTGGAGACCACCGTGCGCGACCCCAACGGCGACGTGCTCGAAGCCATCGACCGTTTCTCCGCCGTGCTGCGCGATGCACAGGCGACGCGGCCGGCGAAGCAGGAGGCGCTACGCTTCCTGGTTCACTTCGTGGGCGACGTCCACCAACCCCTGCACGTCGGACGGCGGGCCGACCGGGGCGGCAACGAGATCCAAGTGACGTTGTTCAAGATGCCGACCAATCTCCATTCGGTCTGGGACAACGGCCTGATCGACAGCGAGAAACTGAGCTTCTCCGAGCTCGCCGCGTTCCTCGACCATCCCACGCTGATCGAACTGCAAACCTGGCAGAGCTCGCCCCCCGCCGACTGGGCCAAGGAATCGAAAGCGGTGCGGGAGCGGGTCTACAAGATCGGCGACGGCAACCTCAGCTACCAATACGCGTTCGACAACCTACCCTTGATCAAGCAGCGGCTCCTGCAGGCCGGGGTACGACTGGCCGGGCTGCTCAATTCCATCTTCAGCCAGCCGGGGTCGTCAATCCCGGACCGGGTGGCGGTCCAGGCTCCGGGGTGATCTCTGCGCTAGAAGGACAGATGATTGCCATGCCGATCAGGATCTCCTTGGCAACAGCTTCGCCAAACGAACCAACTTCGGGCTCGCGGATCAGATGGAACCTAGGTAAGCTGGCAGTGTGAAAAACGAAACCTCCTCTGAAATGGGTCGAACTGTCGATAGAGAGATGCCTAAGCGCAGAGACTTGAGCGATGTGGCGGGCACTTGGATCGAGGATCCGGAGGTCGATAGAGCCCTCGAAGAACAGCGGATGATCGTCGAACATAGGCCCGACGACGGAGCTTCCATGACGCCCAATCTCCACTCATCCGGCGACCTCACCCGCGAAGACCTTCTCCGCCGCCTGCGGGAGAACTACCCTGAGCTCAGCGGCCAGTTCGGAGTCCGGCGGATCGGACTGTTCGGATCGTTCGCGAATGAGACGGCGAACGCCGCCAGCGACGTGGATCTAATTGTTGATTTCGATCGGCCCATCGGCCTGAGATTTGTCGAGCTGGTCGAGTATCTCGAGACCCTGCTGGGGAGGAGGGTGGACGTCCTCACTTCGGCCGGCCTACGGGGAATTCGGCTTCCCGCCGTGGCTAAGCAGATTGAGGAGAGCGTCGTTCATGTCTAACCGTGCCGATCGCGACCTCCTCGGCGACATCCTGGAGGCGATACGCAGAGCGCGAAGGTACACGGAAGGCCAGAGCTACGAGCAGTTCCTGGAGGACACGAAGACCCAGGACGCCGTAATCCGGGCGCTGGAAATCCTCGGGGAAGCGACGAAGAAGTTGTCGCCTTCTCTCCGCGAGAACCATCCAGAAATCCCATGGAAAAGTATGGCCGGAGTCCGGGACAAGCTGATCCACGACTACTTCGGTGTCAACTTCGATGTCGTCTGGGAGATCGTCCGAGACCAACTCCCGGCGCTGGCGGAGCAGATCGAGGTCGCGCTCGAACAGCAGCCTCGAGGATGAGGCCGCGCCGAGAAGGTCCAGCTCTCGCATCGGTCAGCACTTATTCCCCGTGAACCCGATCGTCGCTGCAGCCACCGTGCCCGCCGTCGACCACACCTGATTCTGCAGAGCGGCAGTTACGGGTCGCACAAATTCTACTTACGTTCTTTCTGGTGAAGCTTCATAATGGCTTCCGAGTTGCTGATTGACACGCCCAGATCACTTAAGGCTTCTGTCCCGATTATCACCCGTTTTGCGTTCAGGTTCGATGCCTTAAGCGGTAGGTCTGGTGATGGAGGCTCAGTCCCAGTTTCCTTATATGACCAGTACGGATCTTCGGGGTACTCGCATCTGATCTCGTTACGAATCGGAGTATCGTACGCATTAGCTGCATCATATTCAGTCTTTACAGTGTGGCCGTTTACTTTGTAGTGTTCGACATCCGTCACCTTCAACGTGCTTGGGGATCGCAGAGAGGTTTCTAGAATCGCAGTGCAGTGAGCCAGGTACGGATCTTCCTGTTCGTTCGAACGGCAGCCGGCAACGAGAAGTAGGTATAAAACAACATAGTGCCCTCTGGTCTTGGTAGCCATGGTACCTCCGAAAGCGCGGGCTCGAAAGCGGCGATCAGGCTCACAGCCGAGCGGTGGAACCGGGAAGGGAAAGCTGCTCGATCTCTTGCGGTTTGGTGAAGCTGGTCACCAACGGGCCGAGCCTCACGCCTGCCTTTGCGGCGGCGATCAGCTCGGGGAGTTCACTTCCAAGGAAAACGTTCGTATCGTTCTCCGAAGGATTGAGAATGACGATCTCGGAAGGATCGATCCCGCGATCGGCGAGGATTTCCTCGGAGTGAGTGCTGACGAGGATCTGCCGACCCGTCCGTTGACTGGCGCGTGCGAACAGACGGGGAAGCTGGCGAATGAACTCGCGGCGGCGCAATAGCTCCGGTTTCTCAATCAGCAGCGGCGCCGTGCCCTGGTCGATCGCCCAAGAAACTCCGATGAGATCGAAGTCAGGAGCATCCCTCTTCGCGGGTTCTTCGGGACGTGCCAACTGCGAAACCATGTGGACATGAACGATGCCGCTCAATACGGCGACCAAGGGTTCGAAAGGAAGGCGTTGACTCGACTGTTCAAGGTAAGTTTGTTGCAGCAGCCTTTCGTCTTCGTCCGCAGCCCGTCGGAAGAGCAAGACCTCGTCTCCATGGGTCACGCGTTCGCTCTCGACCCGGAGGGGCTTCTTCTTCCCTTCACCCCCGGAGATTTCCAACGCGTAAGTCCAGCGGGAGGGGTCTTCGTCGATCTCGATCTCAGCTTCGACGCGGATGTCGCTGTTCCGGCCGGCGTGAAGGCTCCGGATGTGTTTGAGCCCGCGCCGATCCTTGACGGCATTGACCAGGCTGCCTCCGGGTGCCGCGATGTCGCGCAGAAAGCGGAATGCGTCGAGCAGGTTGCTTTTCCCGGAGGCATTCGGTCCGACGATGAACGCACGAGGGCCGAGAGGGAGCTCGACCCCCTTGAAGTTCCGCCAATTGGCCAAAGTCAGCTTGGTGAAACGGGCGCTCACGGCGGCCCCCCTATTCATCGGTCGACTCAATCGACAGCCCGCCAGGAGATCCTATTCGTCCCTGGGGGGCATCGCCACCGAAATCTCGGACTCTCCACGCCCCAAACCTCTGCCCGATCGCTTCCGGAGACAACCAGAGGATAGTCCAATCTATCTGGCCGGTCAGACAAACTTGGACCGGCATCCGAAACCGCTTCCGGTGTCCGTCCAAGAGGGGTGAGACTCGATCCGAGTCTCGCTTACGGAGGACACCATGAAACCGATTGCCCTTGCTCTGACGATCCTCTTTCTCGGCGGCACGACGTTGAGTGCCGAGACCTTGCAATCCAAGGCGGCGGCGCCTTTCCCAGGCCGCCAGTTCGAGCATGTTTTAATCATCGTCCTCGAGAATGAAGACCAGAAGGACGTGCTCAAGAATTGCTACATGAGGAAGCTCGCGGAAGCCGGGCGTCTCTTCACCAACTTCAACGGCGTCGCGCATCCCTCCTATCCCAACTACCTGGCCATGGTTGCGGGCACCTCCTTCGGCATTCACGGCCCTTTCGGTGACAACCAAAAGACCTTCGACACATCGACGATCGCCGACCTCCTCGAAGCTCAGCACCTGACTTGGACGCAGTACGCCGAGAACTATCCGGGGGGACCGGACCACTGCTTTCTGGCCAAGCATAGCCCCGACGCGCAGCGCCTCTATCAACGCAAGCACATGCCCTTCTTAAGCTTCAAATCGATCCAGACCACGAATCGTTGCAGCAACGTCGTGGGCGTATCTCCTGGCTCCTTCGACGCCCACCGCCTGCCCAGCTATTCCTTTTTCACTCCGAACATGCGCAACGATGGGCACGACACGAGTCTCGAAGCCGCGGCGACGTGGCTTGAAGGCTTTCTGGAGCCGATCCGAACCGATCCGAGTGTGATGAAGGACACCCTGATCGTGGTGACCTTCGACGAATCCGAAACGAGGTCCTCCAATCACATCTATACCGTCTTCCTGGGCGACATGGTCAAGAAGGGCACGGTCGACCCGATGCGCCGCGACCACTACAGCGTCCTGCGGACAATCGAGGAGAACTTCGCTCTCGGCACCCTGGGCGCCAAGGATGAAAAAGCCGATCCGATCAGCGACGCCTGGAACGGCGAGCTGTAGCGAACGGAAGCGTCGGCGAGCCCCGCTTTAGCAGGCCATCCAGAGGTAGGGCTCGCCGGGCAGTGGGTAAAGCGCTTCGGGCGTCGGGTATGGCGTCTCGGGTATTGGGTATGGCGCCTCGGGTATTGGGTAGAGCGCCTCGGGCAGTGGGTAAAGCGCTCCGGGCATTGGGTATAGCACCTCGGGTTGAGGGTATTTCCCGCCGGGAAGCGGGTCCACGTCGAGGGGTCGTCGGTCCCGGCGATTCAACCGAGCCCTGGGGGCGGATCGCGGGTTCCCGTTTGACCCCCCCTCCGGCCCTCTGCTAGCTTGCGCCCTCTATGCAGGCCACAGACTCCGCTTTCGACGAACCGCTTGCCGACCTACGCCACCGGATTGGCGAGCTTTCCGGATTTCCCGCCGGTAGCAGCCAGGCGAAAGAGGCCGAGCGGCTGAAGGTCTCCCTGAGGAAGGCCGCGCAAGAGGTCTACGGCAACCTGAGCCGGTGGCAGCGCACGTTGGTGGCGCGCCATCCGGATCGACCGTACACACTCGACTACGTCGAGATGCTGATGGACGACTGGATCGAGCTGCACGGCGACCGGTTGTTCGGCGACGACGCGGCAATCGTCTCGGGGCTCGCGACCTTTCGCGGCCGGAGCGTCGCGGTGATCGGCCATCAGAAGGGGCGCGACACCAAGGAGCGCATTCGCAGGAACTTCGGCCAGTCGCGGCCGGAGGGGTATCGGAAGGCGCTGCGGATCATGAAGCTCGCCGAGCGCTTCGGTCTGCCGGTGCTCACGTTCATCGACACGGCTGGCGCCTCGCCGGGGATCGAGGCCGAGGAGCGCGGCCAGGCCGAGGCGATCGCCCGGAACCTGATGGAAATGGCGGTTCTGCGCACGCCGATCGTGGTCACCGTGACTGGCGAAGGGGGTAGCGGGGGAGCGCTCGCGCTGGGAGTCGGCGACCGGATTCTGATCCTCGAATACGGCACCTACTCGGTGATCTCGCCCGAGGGGTGCGCGGCGATCCTGTGGAAAGACCAGAACAAGAAGGCCGAGGCGGCCGAGGCGCTTAAGCTCACCGCGCCTGATCTCGCCGAGCTGAAGGTGGTCGATACCGTCATCCCGGAGCCGGTCGGCGGCGCGCATACCGATCCGGCGGAGACCGCCCGGAGAGTAGGCGACGCGATCGAGCGCGCGCTCTCCGATCTGGTCAAGGAGCCGGTCGAAAAACTGCTCGCCCGGCGCTACGCCAAGTTCCGGGCGATGGGGGTCTACGAAACTTGAGGAGCGGGCGGCGGCCTGGGTCGCCGAGCCCGCCCCGCCCGGCCTCGACGCGCTGATCGCGGCCGGACACTCTCCCGGATTCGCCGCACTTCTCGCCCGCCGCGGCGCAACCGATCCGGACTCCGCGGCGCGTTTTCTCTCTCCTTCGCTCGACCAGCTCCACGATCCACTCGGCTTGGCCGGCATGGCCGAGGCGGTCGACCGGCTGGTCGCCGCCCGCGAAGCGAAACAGAAAGTCGCGATCGTCGGCGATTACGATGTCGACGGGGTGACGGCCACCGCCCAGCTACTCGCGGTGTTTTCCGCCTGCGGCATCGAGGCGCAGGCAATCCTGCCGCACCGCCTGCGCGACGGCTACGGTTTTCAGGCGGCGCAGGTCGAACGCGCCCTCCAGGCCGGCTGCGGGTTGATCGTCACCGCCGACTGCGGCAGCTCGTCGATCCCGGCGATCGAGGCGGCGACCGCGGCGGGCCTCGACGTCCTGGTCACCGACCACCATCTGCCGGGCGGGCCGCTGCCGGCCGGAACGATCCAAGTCAACCCGCGCCAAGCCGGGTGCGGCTATCCGTTTCCGGATCTCGCGGCGGCCGGCATCGCGTTCAAATTTTCGCTCGCGTTGGGGCAGCGCTTGGGGCGCGCGCTGCCGGTCGAGGCGCTGCTGCGGATCGCCTGCCTCGGCACGATCGCCGACCTGGTGCCGCTTCGGGGAGAAAACCGGGTGATCGCGGCGCTGGGTCTGAAAGCGCTCGAAAGCTCGCGCTCGCCCGGCTTGAAGGCGCTGATCCGCCAGGCCGGAATGAAAACGCCCTATTCGGCCTCCGACATCGGATTCCGCATCGGGCCGCGCCTGAACGCCGCCGGCCGGCTGGCCGAAGCCGACCCGGCGCTCGAAATCCTGATGTCGCGCGACGAGAAGCGCGCGATCGAATTGGCCGTGCAGCTCGACGGCTGGAACCGCGAGCGGCAGACGGAAGAGGCCCTGGTCGTCGAGCAGGCGCAAGCCCAAGCGCAGGAGCGGGCGGATCGGTTGGGTCGGCCCCCGGCGATCTTCATTCTCTGGAGCCCGGAGTGGCACCGCGGCGTGGTCGGCATCGCGGCCGGCCGGATCGCCCGGATCTGGAATCGGCCGACATTGCTGCTCGCGGTCGAGGGAGAAACGGCGACCGGCTCGGGGCGGAGCGTTCCCGGCATCGCCCTTCACGGCTTCCTCGCACCGTGGAAAGAACGGCTGCTCCGCTTCGGCGGTCATGCCCAGGCGCTCGGCCTGTCGGCCGATCTTGGGTGCCTGCCCGCTCTGCGCGAGGAGTGGGAGGAGGCGGCGGACGGCGCGTTCGCGCCCGAGATGCTGGTGCGCAGCCATACCTACGAGCTGGAAGCCGCGCCGGGGGAGATCGACATCGCCTTTCTCGATCGCCTGTCGCATCTGGCGCCGTTCGGCCAGGGAAACCCTCAGCCGGTCGTTCGCGTCGGCCCCTTGGAGCTGGCGGCGGCGCCGCGCTTTTTCGGCACCGACCACCTTTCCGCCCGCGCGCGCGAACCGGCGGGGGGAACCCTGAATCTCGTGGGTTGGGGCTGGCAACCGCGCGCGGACGATCTTCTCGGTCGCTTCGAAGCGCTTGGTACGCTCGATCTCGATCGGTTCCTGGGGGAGCCCGTGATGCGCCTGATCGACGCGCGTCCGGAAGGGTCGAATCGGTAGTGGCTCAAAGGCCCGGATGTCAAGCCCTTTCAATTGGTGTGCCAACACGTACAATGATCGGGCATGGCGAAGCTTCGATCCCCCGTGGCCTGGATTCGCCGGGTCCTCCTGGTGTTTATCGTCTTTGGCGTGATCGCTCTGGCGGGGTTGTTCTGGTTCGGGCGGGCAGGCCAGGAAGCCGCGAAGCCGAAACCGCGGACCGGGACGGCTCTGCCGGACAAGACCGAGAACCTGGCGTTGATCGGGCAAGATTTCGACTACACGTTCACCGAAGGGGAGAAGCCGCTGTTCCGCATCCGTGGCGAAAGCGTGAAGGCCGACCGGCAGGACACCATCTACCTGGATAAGGTCGGCCTCACCCTGTACGACAAGTTGGGGCGAGCCTTCGAGGTCGAAAGCCAAACCGCGAGCTTCAACCGCCTGCAGAACGAGGGCCGCCTCGAAGGGGACGTCCGCCTTCGCGGTCCGGAAGGGCTGACCCTCAGGACTCCGGTTCTCCTGCTGCAGGACCGCGGCAAGATCCTGGCGAGCGTGCAACCGGTCGACATCGGGTACGGGGTCGCGGGGGGCGGTGGGGGCGCGCAGTACAAGGTGCGTTCCGATCTGCTGCGCATTCATCTGGAACGGGAGATGTACATCCTGGTCGGCAACGTCGAGCTGCACAGCGTTCCGGGCGTCGTCCCCGCGGTCGCCTTGCGCGCCGACCGGGTGGTCTACGAGCGCCACAGCCGGCGCCTGCGCTCGGAGGGACAAGTCCAGCTCCAGCGCGGCGGCGACCGGATGACGGCGCAGATCATCAACACCTTTCTCGGACCCGACGAGCGGAGCACCGTGTTCATCCGCGCCGTGCTCAACGTCTCCGGCTCGCTCGCCGGCCATAGCGATCAGCCCGGCGCCGCCCGGGTCGACTTCTCGGGCAAGACCTTGGGCATGTTGACGCCGCCGCGGGAAGACACGGCGCGCGAGATCGAGCTCGAAGGGACGCCGGGAGCGCCCGCCACCCTGATCGCCCGCGGCTCGGGGCTGACCCGCAAGCTGACCTCGCGCCGCCTCGAAGGACGGATGATCGACGGGGTGATGAAAACCGCCCGCGGAGTGGCCGGCGTCGACCTGATCGAGACGCTCGCGCCAAAGAAAGGCCAGCCCGCGGTGCCCCCGCGGACGGCGCACGCGCTCGGCGTGCTCGCGAACTTCGGTCCGAGCGGCCAGCTGGCCGAGGCGATCCTGCGCCAAGACGTCCGCTTTTCCGACGGCAAGACCAAAGCGCGCGGCGATCGGGCGGTGCTCCAGCTCGACTCCGGCCAGGGCGAGTTCTACGGCGCGCCGGTCGAGGCGGAGAACGAGCGCGGCCGGATGACCGGCCCGCACGTCGTGTGGGAAAAGCAGGCCGGCGTGCTGCGCGCCGACGGGGGGGTGCGCGCCCTGCTGACCCGCGCCGAGGAGGCGGGGCTCGCGGGCTCGGCTCTCGGCTCGGGCAAAGGGCCGGTCTGGGTCGACGCGCGCGAAGCCTACTATCGGACCAACCCGCAGTCGTTCCTGTTTCGCGGCGCGGTGCGGGCTTGGCGCGGCAAGGATCTGCTGCTGACCGACGAGCTGCGCGGCGACAAGACGGAGGATCGGCTGTACGCCAAAGGGAGCGTCAAGACGCTCTGGTTTCCCGAGGACGACGATAAGGACAAGGCGGCCAAGCCGCAAGAGCCGATCGAGGTGGTGGCGCCCGAGATGACCTACAGCCAGACCGGGCGCAAGCTCAACTACACCGGCGGCGTGCGGGTGATCCAGACCGCTCGGACGCTCGCGTGCAAGGATCTGACCGTCGATCTCAAGGAAGACAAGAAGGCGGAGAAAATGATCTGCACCGGCGACGCCCGGTTGGCCGATCCGAAGACCGGCAAGACGATCAACGGCGAGCGCGCGGTCTATACCGTCGACGCCCGGCAAATCGACTTTTCCGGCACTCCCGCCGCCCCGGTCAAGATGCGCGACAAGGACGGCAACCAGATCCAGGGCGGCCAGGTGGTTTATTTTCTCGACGGCGGCAAGGTCGAGATCAAGGGCAAGGCGGGAGTTCCTGCGCCCGCCTCGTCGACTCCTGCGAACCCTACGGCCGCTCCGACTCCGCCCGTTACGCCGGGCAAGCCGCCGACGAAACCGACAGGCCGAGAGGGGGGCCGATGACCGAAACCGCCAGCCGCGATCCCCACCGGGAGCCGAACGGAGAGCAGCCGCAGACGCTTTCGACGGCGAATCTAAAGAAGGTCTATCGCGGTCGCGCGGTGGTCGCGGACGTGTCGATCGACGTCGGCCCCGGCGAGATCGTCGGCCTGCTCGGCCCGAACGGCGCGGGCAAGACGACCACCTTCTACATGGTGGTCGGGCTGACGCCCCCGGACGACGGCTCGGTCTTTCTCGGCGAGGACGACATCACCGAGCTGCCGATGTATCTGCGCGCGCAACGCGGAATCAGCTACCTGCCCCAGGAGCCCTCGATCTTCCGCAAGATGACGGTGGAAAACAACCTGCGGGCGGTGTTCGAGACGCTCGATCTCTCGCACGCCGAGCAGGAGCGGCGGATCGACCAGCTGATCGCCGATTTCGGCCTCGGCAAGGTGAGGAAGAGCAAGGGCTTCACCCTGTCGGGAGGAGAACGGCGGCGGGTCGAGATCGCCCGGGCGCTGGTCATCAGCCCCTGGTATATCCTGCTCGACGAACCGTTCGCCGGCATCGACCCGATCGCGGTCATCGACATCCAACGAATCGTCCGGCACTTGAAGAAAATGGGCATCGGCGTCCTGATCACCGACCACAACGTCCGAGAGACCTTGAAGATCACCGACCGGGCATACATCATCAACAACGGGTCCATCCTGAAATCGGGCACACCCAAGGAGCTTGCCTCCGATCCACAGGTGCGCAAGATCTATCTGGGTGAGGACTTTTCTCTCTAGCGGTCGACGTTATGGCTCTCGAGCAACGACTCTCGCTCAAGCTGTCCCAGAAGCTGGTGATGACGCCGTCGCTGCAGCAGGCGATCAAGCTGCTGCAAATGACGCGTATGGAATTGGAGACCGTTCTCGCCCAGGAGCTGGTCGAGAACCCGGTGCTCGAAGAGGCGAGTGAGAGCCCGGAGGTGGAGGAAGAAGAAGAGCACCTGACGCTCAAGGAAGAGCCGGCGGCCGGCAATGGCGACGTGAGCGACGTGATCGACCACAAGGAGTCGATGGAGAACATCGACCTCGACGCCTACTTCGGCGACGAATGGGACTCTTCCTACGAGCCGTCGATGATCGAGACGCGCGAGGCTTCGCCGCTGGAAAACAGCCTGTCGCGGGAAGCCGACCTCTACGATCACCTGCTTTGGCAGCTGCACATGGGAGAGAGCACGCCGCGGCAGCGGGAGATCGGCGAGCTGATCATCGGCAACCTCGACGCCGACGGCTTCCTGGTTGCGACCGCGGAAGAGATCCGCGCGATGGGGGACAATCCCGACGACGCGGAGGAGCAGCTCTACTCCCTGGAGGACGTGCTCTCCGCCTTGGCGCTGGTGCGCAGCCTCGACCCTCCGGGCATCGCCTGCGCCAACCTGCGCGAGAGCCTGGAGCTGCAGCTCGACCACCGCCGACGCCGACGCGAGCAGGAGGACCCCGACGAAGAAGAGCACCCGGACGAGACGCTCGCGCGACGGGTGATCGCCGAGGCCTGGGACCTCTTCTTGCGCCGTCAGTTTCCGCTGGTGGCGAAGAAACTGGGCATCGAGCTGCCGGACCTGGAGCCCGCGATCGATCTGATCCGGACGCTGGAGACCTGCCCGGGGAGGCAGTTCTCGAACGAACGGGTGCACTACATCGAGCCCGACGTGTTCGTCCGCAGGGTAGGCGACGAGTACGTCATCCAGCTCAACGACGACGGCCTGCCGCGGCTGCGCGTCTCGCGCGCCTACCGGAGGATGCTCGCCAAGATGAGGAGCGAAGGGCAGCAGGCCGAAGCGCAGACCTTCATCAAGGACAAGATGCGCTCGGCGGTGTGGCTGATCAAGAGCCTCGACCAGCGGCAGCGGACCATCTACAAGGTCGCCGCCTCGATCATCCGCCAGCAGCGGGAGTTTCTCGACCAGGGGATCGACTACCTGCGGCCGATGGTGCTGCGCGACGTCGCCGAGGACATCTCGATGCACGAGTCGACGGTCTCCCGAGTGGTCTCCAACAAGTACATCCACACGCCGCGCGGTCTGTTCCCGCTCAAGTTCTTCTTCCACAGCGGCATCGACCGGGACTACGGCGACAACATCTCGTCGCTCACGGTCAAGCGCAAGATCGAGCAGATGATCGGCGCCGAAGATCCGCGCCAGCCGCTTTCGGACAGCGAGCTGATGCGCATTTTGAACCGGGAGGGAATCCAGATCGCCCGCCGCACCGTAGCCAAATACCGCGACGAGCTGCACATTCCGTCCTCGAACGACCGCAAACAGATCTTCTGAGCAGGGGGGATCGCAATGAATATTGAATACACCGGGCGCAACTACACCATCGACGACCGCGTTCGGGAGCTGGTCTCCGAGAAGCTGCAAAAGCTGGAAAAGTTGCTCGACGAACCGATCGACGCGCGGATCACGCTCTCGGCCGAAAAGCGAAAATTCGTCGCCGATCTGCATCTCCATCACCGACATGGCTCGATCCAGGCCGAGGAGAGCAGCGACGACAACATGTTCGAGGCGATCGGCGACGTGGTGGCCAAGGCCGAGCGCCAAGCCGAGCGCGACAAGACCCGCAGGGTGGACCGGCGTCGGCGCGAGGCGTCGGCGAATCATTGGCCGGTGGACGTTCTCGCGGCGGGAACGCTCGCCGACGACGCGGGCCCGCGGGTGATCAAGTCGAGCCGGCTCGAGATCAAGCCGATGACTCTGGAAGAGGCGGCGATGAAGCTCGGCGCTTCGCGTAGCGAGTTCGTGGTCTTTCTCGACGCCGCGAACGAACGGGTCTCGGTCCTGTACAAGCGTAAAGACCACAACTTCGGCTTGATCGCCCCCGAGTTCTAGGCGGGAGGGCATGCGTCTCGCAACTCTCACCCGCCCGGAGCTGATCTTTCCGGATCTCGGCCGAGGCGGACGTTCGCAGCAGAACGTGCTCGACGAGCTCGCCGCCCGCGTGGCCGCCGCGGGTGCAGTGCGGGACGCGCGCGAGCTGTCCGCCCGCCTAGCGGAGCGGGAAGCCCTGGGTTCGACGGGAGTCGGCGGGGGAGTGGCGATTCCGCACTGCAAGCTCAAAGATCTGCCGCGGGCGATCCTGGCGATCGGCATCGCGGGCGACGGCATCGAATTCCGGGCGGTCGACGGTCTGCCGGTCCAGTTGTTCTTCCTGGTCGTCTCGCCCAGTCAATCGCCGGCCGAGCACCTGCAGGTGCTCGCGGCGATCTCCCGCTGGGTTCGCGCGCCCGGCCGGATCGCGAAAGTCCTGGCGGCGGGTTCGCCCGAGGCGATCTTCGCGCTGCTCGAAGGAGAGCCTTGAATGGAGACCGGCGCCACCTCCGGCTCGGTGGAGGTTCGCGAGCTGCTCGACGAGGAGCTGGCCGACCTCCATCTCAAGGTGCTGTCCGGCCAGACCCACCTCGACAATAAGATCAGCCACCCGCGGGTGCAAAAGCCCGGTTTGGCGTTCGCCGGGTATTACGCCTACATCAAGCCCGGCCGGGTTCAAATCGTCGGGGAGAGCGAGACCGAGTACCTTTCCACCTTGTCGGAGGCGGAACGGCGGGAGCGGTTCGAGAACATCACGGCTCTCCCGGTGCCGGTGTTCGTGCTGACCAAGGGGATCTCGCCGCTGCCCGGATTCCTCTCCTATTGCCAGGCGCGCGAGGTCCCGGTCCTTTCGTCGACCGCGCTCTCGTCGACGGTGATCAAGGGGATCAGCTTCTTCCTCGAAGAGCACCTGGTCCCGTCGACAACGCTGCATGGCGTGCTGCTCTCGATCTACGGCCTGGGCGTGCTGCTGATCGGTGAGAGCGGGGTGGGCAAAAGCGAGTCGGCGCTCGACCTGATTACCCGCGGCCATAGCCTGGTAGCGGACGACCGGGTGATCGTCAAACGGTTCCCCAACGGCGATCTCGCCGGCTTTTCCAGCGCCCCGGTGCGCCATCACATGGAGCTGCGCGGCCTGGGGATCATCAACGTCAAAGATCTGTTCGGGCTCGCCGCCGTGCGCGAGCGGGCCAACATCGATCTGGTGATCGAGCTGGAGCCCTGGGTGGACGGCCGAATGTACGATCGCCTCGGCCTCGACGAATCGGTCTACCACATCCTCGACACCCCTTGCCCCTACATCCGGATGCCCGTGGCGCTGGGCAGGAACGTCAGCGTCCTGGTCGAGATCGCGGCGCGCAATCACGTGCTCAAGCTGCAAGGGCACCATTCGGCCCGCGAGTTCGTGCGCAAGCTGGAAGCGGAGATCGAACGCAACCGTGGCCGACGCTGATTCGATCTCGCGGCCGGAACGGGTGCGCCTGGTTCTGATCACCGGTCTGTCCGGTTCGGGCAAAAGCGTGGTCGCCCGCGGCTTCGAGGATCTCGACTACTACACGGTCGACAACCTGCCGCTGCCGCTCCTGCAGCAGTTCCTCGCCCACCCGGCGGAAAACGTTCCGGGGCACGATCGGATCGCGGTCGTCACAGACGTTCGCGCGCCGGGTTTCGCCGAGGAGCTGCCGCGGCTGATCCGGGAGATCGATCGGGGCAAGATCGAGCCGACGCTACTCTTCCTCGAAGCGTCCGACGAGGTGCTGGTGCGCCGGTTCTCCGAGACCCGCCGGCCGCACCCTCTGGCCGGTGGCGGCTCGGCGATCGAGGGGATTCGGCACGAACGCGATCTGCTCGCCGAGCTGCGCGCCCAAGCCGACCGGGTGCTCGATTCGAGCGAGCTGACGATTCACGAGATCCGTGGTCAGATCTTTCGCGAATTCTCTCTTGGCGCCGAGCCCGGAATGGCGGTCAATCTGATCAGCTTCGGTTTCAAGCGCGGCATTCCGTATGGTACGGATCTGCTGTTCGACGTCCGCTATTTGCCCAATCCGCACTTCGTTTCCGGCCTGCGCGAAAAGACCGGCCAGGACGACGAGGTCGTGGCCTACCTCGAAGCCCAAGCCGATTACGCCGAGCTGATCGACCGCCTCGCCGACCTCCTCGCTTTCCTGTTGCCGAAATACCGGAACGAAAATCGAAGTTACCTCTCGGTGGCCGTCGGCTGCACGGGTGGCAGGCACCGCTCGGTCGCAGTCTGTGAGAAGCTTGGCGGAAAGCTCGAGGGGCTCGGCTTTCCTGCCCGCGTGATCCATCGCGACATCGCGAAGTGAAACACGGCGGCCGAGCTCGTCGCGGCTCATCTTGCCTCCTGGCTCCTTCGGGCGCTTGCGGCAGCGGCCGGTCGTTGCGGGACAAGATGAGCCACGACGCCAGAGCAACCATCAGGCAGAGGCGACTTCCATGGTAGGAAGATTGATCGTCACACAAGGGGAGTGGGGGGGGCAGCTCCTCGCCGCCGCCGAGAAGATCCTTGGTCGATCCGCGGGAGTCGAGCAGGTCGCCCTCGGCTGGGACGAAGATCCGGTCCGCTCCTTGGAGCGGCTGCGCGCCGCGATCGCGCGCACCGACCAGGGAGAGGGCGTTCTCCTGCTGACCGACCTGTTCGGCGGAACGCCCGCCAGGATCGCCATGTCGCTGCTCGCGCCGGACCGGGTCGAGGTTCTCGCCGGGCTCAACCTGCCGATGATCGTCCGCCTCGGCTGTCCGGGCACCGAGAGCTTGTCCTTGGGCGCCCTGGCCCGCTGGCTCCAGGCGAAGGTCGTCGACAGCGTCCGGCTCGG
The DNA here is from genome assembly GCA_035995205.1 of Thermoanaerobaculia bacterium. GTDB lineage: Bacteria > Acidobacteriota > Thermoanaerobaculia > Multivoradales > UBA5704 > DASYKS01. The sequence continues at coordinate 76,182 of DASYKS010000027.1, read as the reverse complement.
CAGCGATTGCGCCGTCCCGAAACCGGGCTGCGGCGTCCTGCCTCGGATGGAACCTTGCGCGGATGATTGAACGGGAGGTCACGATCGTCAATCGCCTCGGCCTCCACGCCCGCGCCGCCGCCAAGCTGGTGCAAACGACGGGCGGATTCAAGAGCCGGGTAACCTTGATCAGCGATAGCGAGGAGATCGACGGCAAGAGCATTCTTGGGATCCTCCTCCTGGCCGCCGCGCAGGGCTCGCGGATGATCGTACGAACCGAAGGTGTGGACGAGGTCGAAGCTTTGAATGCGATCGCGGATCTGATCGCGAACCGTTTTGGCGAGGAGTCGTAGTGGACCAAGTCGAAGAGATGGAGATGCTGCAAGTCCGAGGGATGGGCGTCTCGGCAGGGGTCGCGATCGGCCGGGCGGTCTCGATCTCGACCCGCGTCGGCGAGGTGTTCCGTCTGCCGATCGCCGAGGAGGACATCGAGGCCGAGGTGGAGCGTTTCCACGAGGCGGTCCGCCAGGCCCGGGCCGAGCTGGGCAAGACCCGCGCCCGGGCAAGCGAGAAGGTGGGCGACGAGCTTGCCGCGATCTTCGACGCCCACGTTCTCCTGCTCAACGATCCCGCTTTTCTCGGTCGGGTGGTCGACCGGATCCGTGGCAAGCGGGTCAACGCCGAATGGGCGGTCTCGAAGATCGCCGAGGAGATCGACGAGCAGTTCGCGCACATCGACGACAGCTATCTGCGCGAGCGGAGCGAGGACGTCTCCGACGTCAGCCGCCACGTCCTGCGCGCGCTGCAAGGCATCTCGCACCACGAGCTGTCCGAGCTTGAAGACGACCTGATCATCATCGCCGACGATCTGACCCCTTCCGACGCGGTCCGGCTGGGGCGGAAGCGGGTGGTCGGCTTCGCGATCGAGACCGGCGGCCGGACGTCGCATACGACGATCATCGCTCGCTCGCTGCACCTGCCGGCGGTGGTCGGCCTTGAGGGCTTAAGCGAACGGATCACCGACGCCGCGCGGGTGATCCTCGACGGGGACGAGGGAATCCTGATCGTTCATCCGACCCCGGAGGTGCTCGCCCTCTACCGGCGGCGCAAAGGGGAGATCGAGAAGAAGGAGGAATCGCTCCTCGAAACCCGGGACCTCGCGACCGTCACCCGCGACGGCGTGCGGGTTCACTTGATGGCGAACATCGACCTGCCGGAAGAGGTCGACGAGGCGGTTCGCTTCGGCGCCGAAGGGGTCGGTCTCTACCGGAGCGAGTTCCTGTACATCGAAAAGAGCCCGGACCAGCCGACCGAAGAGGAGCACTATCTGCTCTATCGGCGGATCGTCGAGACCGCGGCACCACACCCGGCGATCATCCGCACCTACGATCTCGGTGGCCGGAAGCTCGCGCGCGAGATGATGGACACGCGGGAGGAGAATCCCGTGCTCGGCCTGCGCGGCATCCGGCTCACGCTCGCACGGCGCGAGGTGTTCCGCCCGCAACTGCGTGGCCTGTTCCGCGCCGCGCTTCACGGCGATCTCTGGATCATGCTGCCGATGGTCTCGACGCTCGAAGAGATCCGCGAGTTCCGCGCCTACTCGGCCGAGGTGATGGCGGAGCTCGAACGGGACGGCGTCCCCTTCCGGCGGGACATCAAGCTCGGCTCGATGATCGAGGTTCCGGCGGCGGCGATGATCGCCGACGCTCTGGCCACCGAAGTGGATTTCTTCTCGATCGGCACCAACGACCTGATCCAGTATTCGCTCGCCGTCGACCGCAACAACGAGCACGTGGCGCACCTCTACCAGCCGCTTCATCCGGCGATCCTACGCATGCTACGCTTCGTCGTGGCGAGCGCGGCCCAAGCCGGGATCGAAGTGAGCCTGTGCGGCGAGATGGCGGCCGATACTCGTTTCGCCTCAGTGCTCGTCGGGTTGGGCCTTCGCCGGCTGTCGGTGAGCCCGCGCCTGGTGCCGAAGATCAAGACCTGGATTCGCGAGCTCGATTCTCGGCTCCTCGCCGAAGTCACCTCGCGGTGTCTCGATTTACGTACCGCGCGCGAGGTCGACGACTTGGTCGATCGGGCGCTCGCCGACATCACCGCCGCCGTCGGGCGGAGTTCCAACTAAACCCCCGGAGCACACCTCTCATGCAACAGTCCATCCGCCGCGTCGACAAGCCCTGGGGCTATGAATTGATCTTTGCCCATACCGACCGCTACGTCGGCAAGATCCTGCACGTCGACGCGGGGCAGGCGCTGTCGCTCCAGTACCACGAAAAAAAGGACGAGACCCTGTTCTTGCGCGAAGGGGAGGTGGAGCTCCAGGTCGAAGAGAACGGCGAGATGGTCTCGGTCGTTCTGCGCGGCGGGGATTCCTATCGGATCTCGCCGTTCACCCGCCACCGGATGGTGGCCGGCGCGGCGGGCTGCGACATCATCGAGGTCTCCTCACCCGAGCTCGATGACGTCATCCGCCTCGAAGATCGCTATGGCCGAACCTGATCGCCCTTATCGTCGAACCGCCCTGGCCGCCCTGACGATCCTCGCGCTCGCCGGCGGCACGGCCTGCACCCCTGCTCTTCCCCCGCCGCAAACCCCGCCGAAGAAACCCGAGCCCACCGCTCCCGCCGCAGCTACCGAACCTGCCGCGGCAACGGAGCCTCAAGCCGTCGCCGCGACGCCTCCTCCGGCTCCGGCCCACGACGCGACCCTGATCGTGATCGACCCTGGAGAGCCCGACGCGTCATCCCGCCCTTCCCTGGTCGAAGCCTCGAAACGGGAGAAGGCAAGGAAAGCTCAAGCGGGAAAATCGGTCGCCGTGATCACCGACGCGACCCTGCCGAAGATGGCGAAGAAGGGTCAGCTCACTTTCGCCGACCTCTCGAAAGCGAAGCCAGGGGAGAAGTCTCCGGCCGCCGAGGTCGGAACGATCGAGCAGGAGCAATATTGGACCGGGCGCGCGCGCGCCATCCGGCAACGCTGGCGCGACGCGGTCGACGAGGGCGTGGACCTCGAACGGCAGGCGGCCGACCTGCGGCGCCGTTTCTACGCCGAAGCCGATCCTTTCCGCCGGGACGGCGAGATCAAGCCGAGCTGGGACCGCACCCTCGATCGGCTGCGCTTGGCGCAGGAGCGGGCGGAGGCGGCGAAGAAAGAGCTGGGGGAGTTTCTGGAAGAAGGACGTCGAGCGGGCGCGCTGCCCGGTTGGCTGCGCGAAGGCGCCGAGCTGGAACCCCAGCCGCCGGCGCCGCCCAAGACGACCGCGGAAGCGATCGAGCCGCCAATACTTCAACCAAAGGATGAAAAGTGATGAGTGAAGGATCGCCCCTCGGGGTCGTCGCTTCGGGGGACCCGAATCGACCATTCGCCGCCGAAGGAGCCCGAAGCGAAGGGGCAAACGGAACCACGCCCCCTCGGCGGGTCTTCGTCGAAACCTGGGGCTGCCAGATGAACGAGCTGGACAGCCAGCGCATGGTCGGCCAGTTGATGCAGCAGGGCGTGCTGCCGACGCACCGGCCAGAGGAGGCGGATGTCATCCTGCTGAATTCTTGCAGCGTCCGCGAGAAGGCCGAGCAGAAGGTCTATTCCCGACTCGGCGAATATCGCCTGCTCAAGAAGGAGCGGCCGGGGCTGGTGATCGGGCTCTGCGGCTGCGTCGCGCAGCAGGAGGGCGAGAAGGCGCTCAAGCGGGTCTCCGACCTCGACTTCGTGATGGGACCCGCGCGGGTGGCCGACCTGGCAAATTTGGTCGCCGCATCTCGCGCCGGGCAGCGCACGGTCGCCACCGGCTTTCCCGCCGACCGCCCTTACGAGTTCGACGCGATCTCCCGCCAGGGCGAATACAAGGGAATGGTGACGATCATCGAAGGGTGCAACAAGAGCTGCACGTTCTGCATCGTGCCGAAGACGCGCGGGCCGGAGCGCAGCCGGACGATGACCGAGATCCTCGCCGAGGTGCGCCACCTGATCGACTACGGCTTCCGCGAGATCGAGCTGCTCGGCCAGACCGTGAACCACTGGCGCGATCCGGAAACGAACCAGGATTTCGCCGACCTGCTGGACGCCGTGGCCCGAGAGGATGGCGTCGAACGCCTGCGCTTCGTCACCTCGTACCCGCGGGATTTCACCCCGGCGATGGTCGCGCAGATCGGCCGCCACGCCAATATCTGCCCTTACCTCCATCTGCCGGTGCAGTCGGGGAGCGACCGGTTGCTCCGGCGCATGGGCCGCGGTTACAGCCGCGCGGACTATCTCGATCTGGTGCGCCAGTTGCGCGAGGCCCGCGCCGATCTTGCCCTGTCGACCGACATCATCGTCGGCTTCCCCGGCGAGACGGAAGAAGATTTCGCCGAGACCTTGGAGCTGCTCGAAGAGATACGGTTCGCGGTCGTGTTCGCCTTCTGCTATTCGGAACGCCCGGGCACCGCGGCGCCCCGCCTGGACGGCAAAGTGGATCCCGCCGTCGCGAGCGAGCGTCTGCAGCGATTGTTCGCCGTCCAGGATCGAATCCAGCGGGAGTTGAACCAACAGCTCATCGGCCGAAAATTCGAGATCCTGGTGACCGGCTGGGGCAAGACGCCCGGCACCCAGAGCGGGCGCACCTCCTGCTACAGGATTGTCCACTTTCCGCACGCCGATGCACCGGTGACGCTGGGGCAGACGACCTGGGTCGAAATCGAGAAAGCGCATCCCCACAGCCTCACCGCCCGGCGCCTCGCCGGCGTGGCGGCGTAGTACCCCCCTTTCCCTCGAAACTTTCACCCAAATCTTTCGGATCGATCGCTCGCGGCCAATCCCAGGCTGCGGGCGCCTGCGTCTTGACCTCCCCCTTGGGGGCGCCCAGAATGAGCCCATGAGCCAGGAAGACTCTCCGGGACCCGATCTCGTTCCTATGTCCGTCACCGGCCTGATGCTCGATCCCACTTCGAACGTGCCGATCGTGATCCTTCGCGACCTCGATCGAACCCTCTTCCTGCCGATCTGGATAGGAGTCGCCGAGGCGCAGGCGATCGCCCTGCGAATCGAGGGCGTCACCACGCCGCGCCCGCTGACCCACGACCTGCTGCTCCAAATGTGCGAGCGTCTCGGCGGCACGATCGAGAAGATCGTGATCAGCGATTTGCGGGAAGGCACGTTCATCGCGGAAATTCATCTCGACCCGGCCGAGCCGAAGCGAATTCTCGACGCCCGGCCGAGCGACGCTATCGCTTTGGCCCTGCGGGCGCAGGCACCGATCTACGTTCGCCGCGCGGTTTTGGACCAGGCGCAGATCGTCACGGGTACACTCGACCCGACGGATGACGAAGAGCGGATTCGGCGCGTGCTCGAAGAGATGAATCCCAACGACCCGGGCCGTTACACGATGTGAATCTCGCCTCTAAGGCGCTGTTTTTCAAGCGTTTAGGGGGAATGTCGGCGCGCCGACATGTGTCTGAGAGCAGGGGAGCGGAGCTTGACCCTCTAAGGGGCCTCCCATACACTGCGCCGCGATGATCCTCGCGATTACCAACCAGAAGGGTGGCGTCGGAAAGACGACCACCGCCATCAATCTCGCCGCGGCCTTGGCTTCCAAAGGCTTGCGCACCCTGCTCGTCGATCTCGATCCTCAGGCCAACAGCTCCATGTCCTTTTTGGATGTCCACGGTCTGGAGGGAACCATCTACGATGTCCTCACGGAGGACAACCGTGACCTTGCGGCCATCCTGCGGCCGGCGGATCGAATTCCGAATCTGATGATCGCCCCCTCGGCGATCTCGTTGGCGAAGATCGAGGCCAAACTGATCGGCGAGATCGACGGCCACTACCGGTTGAAGGACAAGCTGCAAAAAATCCGGGATGACTACGAGTTCATCATCATCGATACGCCGCCCACGCTCGGGATCATCACGGTGAACGCCCTGGTGGCCGCGACGCATGTTCTGGTCCCGATCCAGGCCAGCTACTTTGCGCTCGAAGGAACCGACGATCTGCTGGAGACGATCGACAAGATCAAACAGCGCGCGAATCCCGAGCTACAGATCCTCGGCGCGCTGATCACGCTCTACGATAAGCGGACGTTGCTCGCCAAGGACATTCACGAGCAGATCCAGCGGGTGTTTGGTCTCAAGGTCTTCGAGACCGTGATCACCAAGAGCGTGAGGCTGGAGGAGAGCCCGGCCTATCGCGAATCGATCTTCACGTTCGCTCCGAAGTCGACCGGGGCTTACGAGTACTACCGCCTATCCGAGGAGGTTCTCAGTCGTGTCTGAGCCGGTGACCGACCGCAAGCGAGGTCTGCCCCTGCGGGTCAAGATGCGCCACGACACCCACTTCGTCGAGGAGCTCGCGGTTCGCCACGAGATCCCGGTGGGGAAGATGGCTCCGCTGTCCGCGATCGAAACCGATCCCCGCCAACCGCGTTCGGTGATGGGGGACCTGGACGATCTGGCGGCCTCGATCCGCGACAAGGGAGTCTTGGAGCCGCTCCTGGTTCGCCCGAAGAAGGACGGTCCCCTCGATGCCGCCGGCGGCCCGATCTACCGGATCATCTCCGGCGAGCGGCGCTACCGGGCGGCGCAGCAAGCGGGTCTCTACGAAGTGCCGATCATCGAGATGGACGTCTCGGAGGACGAGGCGCTGGAGATCGCGCTGATCGAGAACCTTCAGCGCAAAGACCTCACTCCGTTCGAAGAAGCCGAAGGCTACCGGGCGCTCGCCGAGCGGCACGACTACACGCACGAAGAGATCTCCGAATCGGTCGGAAAATCGCGGACGGTGATCACCGAAAGCCTCTCGCTGCTGCAAATGCCGGGCAGCGTCCGCGACACGGTGCAGGCGCTGGGCATTCAGTCGAAGTCGCTGCTGCTCGAAGTCCTGAAGGCGGGCGATGAAGGCGAGATGATCCGGATGCTTGAACAGGTCTCACGCCAGGGTCTGAGCCGCGACGACCTTCGGCGACGCCTGCGCAAAGAGAAGGGTCGGCCGTCCCGCCGGAAGCCCTACATCTTCAAGTTCCGTGCGCCCGACAAGACGTTCAGCCTCGCGCTGACGTTCCGCCAATCTGAAGTCGATCGTGGCGATCTGATTCGCGCCCTCGAACAGATCCTCGTCGACCTCCGGACCTCCCAAGCCAAATCGTAAGCCCCTGCAGGGCAACCACGGCTCCGGGTTGCGCCCGTCCCGAGCGAGAGCGAAGGGATCTGGGGGAAGAGCGGCTTTAAATTCCTTCGCCGCCATGGGATTGGTACGCCACGGACTATCCACGCGATTGCCCGATAAGATTGATTATGTGAACTTAACTGCGCCGGGAACCTCACGGCGCCCATTCGGCCGCCAGATCCTCGTCCTCCTCCAGGCGCAGCTTCGCGAGCGTCACTCCCTCCGGCAGCGCTCCGTCCAATCGCCCGACTATCCACAGCAGCAGGTTCTCGCTCGATGGGATCGCCCCCCCGTCGGCGAATTCCGGCAGCGCCGAATTCAGGTGCTGGTGATCGAGCACGTCGACGACGCGCGTTGCCAGGATTTGGTCGAGCGCTCCAAGGTCGACTACGAAGCCGGTCGCCGGATCGATCTCGCCCGTCACGGTGATGAACAACCGGTAGTTATGGCCGTGCCCGGGCAGGTTGGCGCACTTGCCGAACCGGCGCCGGTTTTCCTCCTCAGACCATTCCGAACGGCGGTACAGATGGCTGGCGCTGAAACGAAATCGTCGTTCGAGACGGATCGGCATCGCGGGATCTCCGGGAAACAGTTGAACTTGCGTGGCGTGGAGACTCGAATCGGTCGCGGACCGAAAGGACACGCGCGCTACCCATATAATGCCGGCGTGCGCCGACTCGACCGCTATGTCCTGAAAGAAATCTTCGGACCGCTCGTCCTGGGATTTCTAGTCTACACGTTCATCCTGCTGCTCCGGTTCCTCTTCCAGTCGGCGGAAATGATCATCCGGCGCGGCCTGCCCTGGTCGACGGTCGGCGAGCTTCTGCTGGTCACGATACCGAACATCGTGGTCTTGACGATCCCGATGTCGTTGCTATTCGGCATCCTGATCGCCGTGGGCCGGCTGGCGTCGGACAGCGAGCTGGTCGCGATTCGAGCGAGCGGAATCGGCCTCTCGCGCCTCTACCGGCCGATCCTGCTGCTGGCGGCGACGCTCACCGCGATCAACATCGTGCTGATGATCTACGCCCTTCCCTGGGGCAACCATTCCTTGCAGCAACTGCGCTTGGAGATCCTCACTCGCAGCGTGGCGCAGCAGGTTCAGCCGCGGATTTTCTCGGAGGATTGGGAGGGGAAAGTTCTCTACGTCTTCGAAGCCCCGCCGAACGAGACCCGGTGGAAGGGCGTTTTCATCGCCGAGGCGGGCTCCGCGACCGAAGAGAATCAGGTTACGACGGCAGAATGGGGCGAGGTCCGGGTCGATCAGCAGGGCGAGCGGGTGGTCATGGAGCTGACCGACGCCACGCGCCAGAAGGTCAATCTCGCCTCCCCCGCCCGCTACGAGGTCAGCCGCAACAAGCGCTTGGAGCTGATCCTGGAAGATCAGTTCATGACCAACCAGCGGGCGAAATGGGCGGTTTCGAAAGGCGTTCGGGAGCTGACCCTGAAAGAGCTGGGGCGGCTCGCCCGCGATCGCAGCGCTCCCGACGAGCAGCGCAATCTGGCGCGGGTCGAGACGCACAAGAAATTCTCGATCCCGGCAGCCTGCCTCGCCTTCGCCTTCATCGCGCTTCCCCTGGGGATCAACAACCGGCGAGGCGGCAAGGGCTCGGGCTTCGCCATGTCGATCGCCGTCCTGGCCCTCTATTACATCCTTCTGTTCAATGGGGAGGAAGCGGCGCGCTACGGCAGGATTCCGGGCTGGGTAGCGATGTGGAGTCCCAACATCATTCTGACGGTGGTCGGAATCTTCCTGCTGATACGGCGCAACCGAGACAAGAGCCTGCTCTTCTCCCGGGTCGATCGGTGGATTCGTCGCGACGTCTGGGGGGGGATCCTGCGCATCCGTTCTCTCCGCCAGCGGACCGTTGCCGCCTCTCCCCTACTTCCCGAGGTTCAGGAGCCGCCGGTCGCCGCCGTGGCGGTAGCCAAGAGCGTCGAGGAGCGCGGGGTGGTCTTGCGTATCCCGCGCCTGCGCCTGCTGTTCCCCAACCTGATCGATCGCTACGTCGTGCGGCTGTTCCTGGTTGTCCTATCGATCGTGACCGCAACCGGCATCTCCCTGTACATCATCGCCGACCTGACCGAGAGGATCGACGAGATCCTGAAGAACAAGATCGCCAAGGATCTGGTCTTCTCCTACTACAAATACATGTCGCTCCAGATCTTCTACGACATCGCCCCGGTCGTGATCCTGGTGACGACGTTGATGACCTTCAGCCTGCTCTCCCGCACCAACGAGGTCACCGCGGCGAAAGCCTTGGGAGTGAGCCTCTATCGGCTGGCGCTGCCGGTCATAGTGAGCGCGCTGTTGGTCTCTTCGTTCTGCGTCTATCTGGAGGCGCAGGTTCTCCCCGCTTCGAACGAACGGGTGGCCCAGATCCGCGACAAGATCAACGGCAAGGAGACGGTCCGAACCTACCGCCGGGCGGACCGTCAATGGCTGTTCGGGCATGGCCGGTTCATCTACAACTACTCGTACTACGACCCGAAGAACAAGGCCCTGCAACGACTCCACGTCTTCGATTTCGATGCCGACCACGAGATGGTTCGGCGCCTGTATGCCGAGAACGCGACCTACAACGGCAATGGCAACTGGATTTTCGACAACGGCTGGGCGCGGACGTTCGACCGCGGCAAGGTCACCAGCTTCACCCGCTTCCGCGGCCAGCGGACCGTCGCGTTCCCCGAGACGCCGGAATACTTCGATGCCGAGATCCGGCCCCCTGAGCAGATGGCCTACGGCGAGCTTCGAGCCTACGTCGCCGAGCTCAAAGCGAGCGGCCAAGCCGTACCCGAGCTGGAAGTCCAGCTCTACAACAAACTGGCGTTCCCGGTGATCTCCCTGATAATGGCCGTCGTGGCCTTGCCGTTCGCCTTCCGCATCGGCCGCCAAGGAACCCTCTACGGCATCGGCGTCTCGATCGTGCTAGGGATCATCTTCCTCGCGGTCTTCGCCTTCTTCAAGACCCTGGGCGAAGCCGGAGCCATTCCGGCCGCCGCCGCGGTCTGGAGCCCGAGCGCCCTGTTTACGCTGCTGTCGAGCTATTTGTTTCTTGGGGTGCGAACGTAGCGCAGGCTCGCTACGGCTCGAACGGGCGGGTCTCCGGAGGCGCGGAAGGGAGGCCCGAGCCCCTCCCTTACCCTACTTACCCCGCCGCCTCCGGCATCAACTCTCCCCCACCTTCGAACGCCAGCTCGGGGTTGCTCCGCGAGCGCCGCAGGAACGCCGACACCTGCCGGACGAGCGCGACTTCGGCTCGCTGTTGGTCGGCGGCTTGCTTGAGCAGGGCGACCGCGGCGATCGCCTCGCGGTGGATCGAGCGGGAAACGAAGATCGCGAGAACCTCTTCGGCGACCCGCTGAACTTCGGCTGAGCGCCCCTGGCGGGCGAGCAGCACCGCGAGATCGAGGGAGACCAACGCGCCGTCGAAGTCGAAGGCAAGCTCGCCGAAGGCTCGTCGCACCTCTTGGAACGCCACTTCGGCCTGCTCCAGGCGACCGAGGCCGGCAGCGACCTGGCCTTCCAGCCAGCGCATTCTGATCAGGTTCATCCGATCGCCCGCCTGGAGGTAGAACGGGCGGGTGTGAAACAGGAGCGCGAAGGCCTCGCGATAGCGCTCGCTTTCGCACAGCGCCCAGATCAGGTTATGGCGCGCCGCCAGGAACATCCGCGGCTCTTCTTTCGGATCGAGCAGCTCCAGCGCCCGTCGCAAGAGGGAGATCGACGATGCGAAATCCCCGATCTCGGAGATGACCGTCGCCTTCTGGGCGTAGGCGCGGCCCAGGAGATGCCGCTGCCCCAGGCACTGATAGATGCCGATCACCCGGTCGTGGAGCTCCAACGCTTCAGGCCACCGGCGCTGGTCGCGCCGCAGGGAGGCTTTGAGATCGTAGAGGCGCGCCTCGTCAAAAATGCCGACGCCGTTCGATTCGGCCAGAAGCTCTTCGGCGGTCTCGAAACAGCGCTCGGCGACGTCGAGGTTGCCGAGGATACGTTGGGCGTTGGCCGACTGTGCCCAGGCCCTGCTCTCCAGATGGCTCGCCGGATCGGCACCAAGGTTGTCCTCGGGCAGGTCCCGCGAGACTTCGATCGCCAGATCGGCCAGCTCCAGAGCCCGCTCCGGGTTCTTGAAGCCCCGTTCCTGGCTCGCTTCGAGCAACTGCTCGCAAAAGGCGCGGCTGCGAAATTTTGCGCTGTTGCGCAGCATCAGGCGCTGGCGCTGGATCGGATGGGGTTCGAGAACGGCCAGCAGCTCGCGGGCTTGGAACCGCTCCCGCGCGAGAACCTGCTCCACCCGCTCGACGCGCTGGAAGACGCGATCGAGAACCTCGTCGTAGCGGGCATCGAGCGCAGGGTCGATCGGCAGCGTCGCCAATCCCGGCTGCGTGTTCTTCCAGGCGGCCCCGGCGTCTTGCTGGCAGACCAGGCAGCCGGTCAACAGGTGCCGGAGCACCCTGCGGGTCTCGGAGGCCGGAAGCTGGGCCAAGAGGAACCGCTCCAGCACTTCGCGGCTCGGATGATCGGTGATCGTCGTCATATTTTTTTCCGACCCAAACCTGCGACAAGTAGTTGACGGGTAAGCATCGCGAGGCAGCGCGTCGTGATCTTGCTCATGCTCGACGCGCTGTAGCCCAGTCGGGCCGCGACCTCGGGGGGCTCGTACCCAAGTCCATAGCGAAGACTCAAGAGAGCGCGACAACGGTTCGGCAGAGTCTCGATCACGGCTTCCAAATCCCGCCGGACATCTTCGTCCTCCTGCTCGGGAGACGAAGGGCGTGCAATCCACTCGAGGACCGTCGAATCCACCGAGTCATAGAGCCTCCGCCGTTGGTCACGCCAGTATAGCAAGCACTTGTTCTTGACGGTTCCGATCAGCCATGCCTGAGGATCTCGAACCGAGCCCAGGCGGTACAGCAAAGCGAGGAGTGCCTGCTGGACGATGTCCTCCGTGTCGTCCGGCGGTATCCTGTAGCGACAAAAAATGACCTTCAGCCGCGGGCGAGCTTCTTCGAGAAACGTCTCCAGGGACGTTTCGATAAAAATTTCGTCGAGGGCAATCATCGACAGTGCTCACCAAATCGCTGACTCGTGTCAAAGGTACACCTTTCCCCTTCCAAAGTCCAGGTGGGCGACCCGGAATTGGCCAGCGGACGAGAGAAGGAATGCCGGCAACGCGCCGGCTCGCTAGGTGCCTGGTTCGTCCGTAGGCGCAGCGCTTCCATTACCGTCGATCTGGATCCCGATGTCCGATCTCGTTCCGTTGCCGTCAATCTGGATGCCGATCTGGGAAGCGATCCCGTTGCCGTCGATCTGAATCCCGATCGTGTCGAGCACTTGATTCCACAGCCCCGAGAGCCACGATCCTTCCGTGAGCGAGCCCGGAGCGGCCTGGGCATGAGACGTCGAAGGAACGACGACGGCACCAGCGATAGCTAGCGCGAGTGCGCACACAACGATGCGTCGAGACATGGTCGGCTTCTCCTTGTTTTAGCGGACACGTGAGCGTCCCGCGTGATCTCTAAGACTTAGGTTACCGTTCGAGGCGTGGAGAGGGACAGAAACCACGATCTGACCCGGAAAAACCGGTGGCCGGGGGGCTTAGGGCTCGAAACTGGAGTCCGCCGCCGCCGCGAGCGGCTGCCCGAGCAGTTGGGTAGCGAGCGCCGAGATACATCTCCGGGTGACCTTTCGGATACTCGAACGGCAGTATCCGGTCTTTTCGGCCGCCTCCGTCGTGGTGCAACCGAGTTGGTAGCGCAGCCGCAGCAAGGATCGGCATCGGTCCGGAAGGTTCGCCACCAGGGCCTCCAGATCCATTCGCAGATCCATCCCGTCTTGCGCGGGAGGACCCACCTCCGCGAGCAGCTCGAGAACGACTCCGTCGACCAGGTCCCAGAGCCGACTGCGACTCTTCCGCCAGTAGATGATGCACCGATTCGCAAGAGTTGCAAGGAGCCAGGCTTCGGGGTTTTGGACCGACCCCCACTTCGTCACCAGGATCAGAAACGCCTCCTGCATGAGATCCTCGGCGTCCTGAGGGGGGATTCGATATCGAGACAGGATCTTCCGCAAGCGCGGATGGACCCTTTCGATCAGATCCTCGAAGGTGGACTCAGGGTGCGAGTCTTGTTCGGAGACGGCCATGTGCTAGCGCTATCACAGCGTGTAAACCAAAGTTACAGTATCAGTCGCCACGCTGTTTGTCCAGGTCGCGCCGCAGCCAACCAGGCGCTCAAGAGGCGGCGGGATGCGGCCGGCACGCTAGGGGGAGGGGATCAGATCGAATCCCGGAACCGAACGCCGGGATTCTTGCGGCACTGGCGGAGGTAGTCGGACAGCTCCTGGACCAGTCCGAGAGTTACCCGATCCATCTGTGCGGCCTTCTGGAAAACGATCAGCGCCGCGAGCGCCTCGCGATGCACTTGCCGCGCCTGGAAGCTGGGCAGCATCTCCGCGGCCAGCGCGCGCATCTCCTCGGTACGCCCTTGTCGGGCGTAAACCCCGGCGAGATCCAGCGCCAGCAGCGCGGCGTCATAGCCGAGCCCCTGCTCGGCGAGCGCGGCGCCGACCGAGCGAAACAGCGCTTCGGCGTCCGAGAGCCGGCCGCGGCTCTGCGCGATCTTGCCTTCCAGCCACTGGAGGCGGATCAAGTTCATCCGATCGCCCATCTCTTCGTAGAGCGGGCGGGTCGCGTCGAGGAGGGTTACGGCTTCCTGAAGCTGCCCGCCTTCGATCAGGTAGACGATCAGGTTGTGGCGCGCCGCCACCACCAGGCGGGGTTCGGACTTGGGGTCCACACCCCGCACCCCTAACCGCAGGCAATCGATCGCTTCGTCGGTCCGGCCGGAGATGCCGTAGACGATGCCCTTCTTGATCAACGCCTTGCCGACCAACGGCTCGTCGCCGTTCCTGCGGGCGATGACGAGCACTCGATCGAGCAACTTGATCGCTTCGGGGAAGCGGCGTTGGTCGCTGGACAGGGACGCCTTGAGCAACAGGACGCGCGCCTTCTCCAGCGGATCCCCGGTCCCTTTGCGCAACGAGCGCTCGGAACGGAGGAAGCTCTGCTCCGCGGCGCGGAAATCGGCGTCGATCCGCTGCGCATTGGCGAGCGCCGCCCAGGTGCGAGCCTTGAGATCGGCAATCCGCCGATCGCCGTACGCCTCGACCGAGAGCTGTTCCGACAACCGGACTCCGAGACGGGCAAAATCGAGCGCGCGGCCCGGATCCTTGAAGCCCAGCTCGTGGCAACGATCGAGCAGGAGGCAACAGAGCGGCCAGGTCCAGAATCGCCGGCTGTTCATCAGCAGCAGAACCTGGCGGTCGAACGGATGGCTTTCGAGGGCCTGCAACAGCGCGAGAGCGTTTTGCTGCTCGTCGAGATGCTCTTGCTGCGACCAGAGAAACGACTGGCGGGCCTTGGCGAACGCCGCGTCGTAATCGCCGGGACGAGGACCGGGCGCCCCGCCGAGGCCCGGCAGGGCGTGGGCGGCCAGCGCGCGCGCGCAGCGCTCGCAGCCGGTCAAGAGATGGCGGACGACCTCGCGATTCTGCTGCCGCGAGAGCTTCGCGCGGCCAAAGCTCGCGAGCCGGTCCGCCGTCGGGTGGCGCTCAAACATGCTCAGTCATCCTGCGGCTCCCGATGAAAGCCGACCGCCACGAGCTGGCGGGTGAGAGCCGCGAGACATCGATTCGTAACCTTTCGAATGCTCGAAAGTCGATAGCCCATTTGCTCGGCCACTTCGCTCGGTCCGTAACCCAGGCCGTAGCGCAGCTTGAGCAGCGAGCGGCAGCGGGCCGACAGGTTGCCGAGCACCCGGTTCAGGTCGAAGCTCAGCTCGGCCTTCTCCTGGTCGGGCGCCACCGGGGTGGCCACTAGGTCCAGAATCGCGGTATCGACGGCGTCGCACAGGCTCGAACGACGTTTGCGCCAATACATGATGCATTTCTTCTTGAGCGTACCGACCAGCCAGCTCTCGGGACTGCGGATCTGCTCCCACTTGTAGAGCAGGGTCAGCTGCGCGTCCTGGAGAATATCCTCCGCGTCTTCCGGCGGAATCTCGAAATGCCGCAAGACACGCTCCAGCCGCGGTCGCGACGCGAGCAGCAGTTGGTTCAAGCTGTCTTGTAGCTCTGGTTGTTGCAGATAAGTCATACAGCTGCGACCCTCAAGATGACCTAAATGAAGGGTAACATCCTGATGTGCCGCTGTCTAGGACGACGATGTAACCGGTGCCAGTTTCATCGGCCTTCTCGCACCTTCGGGCGCCTTCCTCGTCCGTTTCGGCTCAAAGATGCCGCGAAAGCTGTAGCGCGGGCGCCACCGGCCGCTTCATGTCGAGCACCCGGAGCTTTTTGCTCAAGCCGACCCGGCTGATCTTCAGCTCCCGGGCTGCCGCCGAGACGTTCCAGCCGTTGGTCTCCAGCACCCGGGTGAGCAGGCTCCGCTCGATCTCCCGGGCGCGTTGGCGAAGGCTGGACGTCCAACGCCCGGAACGGGATCCGGAGAGCAGGTCCGGCGACAGCGCCGCCGCTTTGATCTCCTCTCCCGCGGGAGTCAAGAGGAGAGCGCGCGTCAGCTCGTGGCGAAGCTCACGAAGGTTGCCGCCCCAGGAGTGTTCGAGCAGGAGGTCGAGCGCTTCGGGAGAGAGCCCGCGCACGCTCTTGCGATAGCGCGTGGCCAGCTCGACCAGCATCCGCTCGACGAGGGTCGGCAGATCTTCCCGCCGATCCCGCAGCGCCGGCACCTCGACCTCGAAGCTCGCCAGCCGATCGAGCAACGCGCGCAGAAACGTGCCGCGCAGGACGTCGAGGTTCAGATCCCGGCTGGTGGTGGCGATCACCCGTGGCCCCTCGCGCGAGGAGAGTAGGCGCAACAGGCGGCGCTGCGCCGTGCCGGAGAGGTCGCCCACCTCTTCGATCGCCAACAGCGACGGCGGCGATTCCCGTCGCTCGTTGACCAGGCGCGAGCAGAGGCGCTCGTCGAAGGCGTCGGCGGCGATCGCGGTCCAACCGGACTCGGCGCCGCACAGCTCGTAGAGCATGCGCGACGCGAGGCTCTTGCCGGAGCCGGTCTCGCCGTGGATCAAGACCGGATCGAGGCCGCGGCTCGCGAGATCGAGATGGTCGATAAGCCGGCGGACCGCGCCGCTCGGCCCCGAAAATTCGGTCGGAACCGCGGCGTCGCGCAGCGACGGCCGGGGAATTCTGGAGGGTGCAGGACGAGTCTCAACGGCGGAAAGCATCATGGCGGACCCGGAAACGTAGCGCTGTCGCCGGTGACACCACGACCGAGGCTCGGAACGACTCCGAACCGCCGGAGAGACGGGGCACCGTACGAAGGTTCACTAATCTTTGGTGCGCGTGCGCGGTCGAACGTGACAGACCTCGGGGCCGGCAGCGGTTTCCTTGGCCTCCTCGGCCCTTGTGTACCTTCGGCAGCGGCCCTTGCTACGGCCCCAAAGAAACCGTCGCCGGGAGTTGGAGGCCTGGATCAGCTCGCCGCGACGTGCTCGTGGGCGTGGTAGCTGCTGCGGACCAGCGGCCCCGACTCGCAGTGGCGAAATCCCAGCGCGAGCGCGAACGCGCGGTGCTCGGCGAACTCCTCGGGCCGCACCCAGCGGTCGACGGGCAGATGCTTGGTGGTCGGCTGCAGATACTGGCCGAGGGTCAGGATTTCGACCCCGGCGGAGCGGATGTCGGAAAGGGTGCTCTCGATCTCTTCCCGCGCCTCGCCGAGCCCGAGCATGATCCCGGTCTTGATCGTGCCGCGATATCTGCCCGTCGCTTTGCGTCCCGCCGCCTCGGCGAGCAGCCCCAAGGAACGGTCGTAGCGGCTGCCCGGGCGCGCTTTGCGGTAGAGCCGGGGGACGGTTTCCATGTTGTGCGAGAAGACTTCCGGCTTCGCCCCGAGCACCACGTCGAGCGCATCCGGCACGCCGCGAAAATCGGGGGTCAGCACCTCGACCGCGGCCTCCGGGCTGCGCCGATGGATCGCGGAGATCACGGCGGCGAAATGAGCGGCTCCGCCGTCGGGCAGATCGTCGCGGTCGACCGAGGTGATCACCGCGTGGCGCAGACCCATGGTGGCGACCGCCTCGGCGACGTGCTCGGGCTCTTCCCCATCCACTCCCGCCGCCGGTCGTCCGGAAGTGACGGCGCAAAAGCCGCAGCGCCGGGTGCAGACGTCGCCGAGGATCATGAAGGTCGCCGTGCCGTGCTCGCCCCAGCACTCGTAGATGTTGGGGCAGCGCGCCTCCTGGCACACGGTATGGAGATTCAGCCGGTCCACCAGCGCCCGGACCTTGTGATACTGCGCGGGGGTCGCCAGACGGATACGCAGCCATTCGGGCCGGCCTTCCCGCCGCACCCGGTGGTCACCGCGCTCGCTCTTGCCCTCTCGCCCCGCGGCGCCGATTTGCACTAAAATCTCGCTCATAGGCCGCCTAGTCTACCTGGACTTGAGCCAAGTCCGTCCGGCGAATCCCCCTCCAGACCCCACAGCCCTAGAAGATTGTCGATGAGCCCGCTCCGCTTCGCGATCCTCGTTCTCTGCCTCGCAGGGCTGGCCGGACCGCGTCCAGGAGAGGCGGGCGGGCTGCAAGGCAACTGCCGCCTCGACGACCAACCGGCGGCGACGCTCCTCTTTCCCTATTTCCGCGTCGATCTCGACGATCCGGCCGGCGCGACGACCCTGCTGTCGATCGGCAACTCGTTCTCGGCCTCGGCGCAAGCCAGGGTCGTGCTGTGGACCGATTGGGGCGTGCCGACGCTCGCGTTCGACGTTTTCCTCACTGGCTTCGACATCCAAACCGTCAACATGCGCGATCTGTTCCAGGGCAACCTGCCGCGAACCGGCACCGAGGTGAGCCCCATCGGACCGTTCTCGCGCGACGCACCGGCCGACGGGTGCGACGATCCGACCCCGGGTACGCTCGCCGTCATGGATCGCGACATCCTGCGCGCCGCGCATACCGGCAAGCCGCTGCCGCTCTCCGACCCGCCGTTGTGCGCCGGTGCCCCAGGCGGCAGTTTGGCCGTCGGCTACGTCACGGTCGACGTGGTTAATCGCTGCACCCCCCCGGCCGTCGGCACGTCGCGCAACACGCCCGCCGACCCGCTCTATTTCTCGGCCGGCGGACGGGGTCTCGCGAGCGACGTCAACGTGCTGTGGGGCGATTCGATCGAGATCGATCCGGACAAGAGCTTCGCCGCGAGCGAGAACGCGGTCTCGATCGTCGCCGATCCGAACTTCTTCCGGCCGGGCGATTACACGTTCTACGGCCGCTATGTCGGCTTCGATACGCGCGACGATCGAGTCCCCCTATCGGGGCTCTTCCAAGCGCGCCTCCTGTCCGGCGGGTCCTTCGGCGGCAGCTCGGAGCTGGTCGTCTGGCGCGATACGCGAGAGGCGGCACCGGCTCCCCGGTCGTGCGGCACGGCCCCCCGGTGGTCGCCGCTCGGCGAAGCGCAGATCGCCTTCTTCGACGAAGAGGAAAACCCGATCTCGATCGGCCCTTCGAACGCTTTTCCGCGCGCCGTGCAGCGGGTTTCGATCGGCGGAGCGGAATTGCCGACCGACGCCCCCTTCGGCTGGGCGATGCTCGACCTCTGGCACGCCAACCTGACCCACGCGCAAGCCTGGGTGGGAGTGCGGATGAACGCCGAGGGCAGATTTTGGGTCGGGCACCGCGCGATCCGCGCCGATGACCTGTGCGAATTCGGTCCTTAAAACGGCCGGAAGGTATGTGCTGCGGGCGGTGTTCAAACCTTCGGGCTCAGACAGTTGCGCTCCGTCCTCGCACATACCTTCCGGCGCCGTTTTGAGGATTCTTACTTCGGTGCTTACATCCGTACGTCGAGCGCCACGTCTAAATTCGGGGCGCTGTGGGTAATCCAACCGATCGACAGCAGATCGACTCCGGTCGCCGCGACGTCCGCCGCGGTCTCCGGGGTGATCCCGCCCGACGCCTCGGTGATCGCGCGCCCTTTGGCTCGTTGAACGGCTTCGCGCAGCAGGGCGAGCGGCATGTTGTCGAGCAGGACCGCTTCAACCCGACAAGCGAGCGCGTCGTCGAGCTGGTCGAGGGTTTCGACCTCGACCTCGATCTTCACCAGATGACCGATCGCCCGCCGCGCGCGCTCGACCGCCGGGCGGACCCCCCCGGCCAGAGCGCGGTGGTTGTCTTTGATCAGAATCGCGTCGTCCAGCCCGAACCGGTGGTTGCTGCCACCGCCCATCCGGACCGCAAATTTTTCCAAGGCTCGCAAGCCGGGCGTGGTTTTCCGCGTGCAGGCGACGCGCGCGCCGTATGGCGCCACTAAGGCGACCACATCGCGAGTGACGGTCGCAATGCCGGAGAGATGACCGAGGTAGTTGAGCGCCGTCCGTTCCGCCGCGAGCACCGAACGCCCCGCGCCGCGAACGATGGCCAACGTCTCCCCCGCCTGTGCGTCGCGGCCGTCTCCGCCGAGGATCTCGACTTGCAGGCTCGGATCGAGCAGGCGGAACGCCGACAGGCCGATTTCGAGCCCCGCGATACGGCCCGCCCGCCGGGCCACGGCGAGCGCTTCGGCCGGCAGGCCGGGCGGCAGGACCGCGTCGCTGGTCAAATCCCCGGCGCGGCCGAGATCTTCGAGCAGCGCCGCGCGTACGTGCGCTTCGTAAAGGATCGGCAGCAGCGGCGCCGGCCGAAACTCTTCGGCGGGTGGGGACGCCTCGGAACCTGGCCTCATCGAGCGCCGGCCGCCGTTTGCAGGCTCGGGACCGGCACGGGCGCTTCCAACTCGACATGCACCCCGCCGTCTCTCCCCAGCGTCGTCACCAGGTGGACCTGCCAGGCTGGATCGGGCTCGGGGTAGTCGGAGCGATAGTGCCCTCCCCGGCTCTCGCGCCGGGCGAGCGCCGCGGCGGTGACCAGGCGTCCGGCGCAGAGCAGGTTCCTAGCCTCCCCGCCCAGCTCCGAAATTTCCGCGGCGATCTCGTCGAGACGGGCGAGCGCCGAGGCCAATCCCGCCTCGTCGCGCACCAAGCCGACCCTTTCCCACATCAGCGCGCGAATCTCGGCAACGATCTCGGCGCTGCGGTTTTCTTCGATTCCTTCGGGAATCTCCGAACGGGAAGCCGCGGTCTCGATCTCCGGATGCCGTCGCGGCCGTGCGACCCGCGGCCGGCGCAGGTCCTCGGCCACTCGCGCGCCGAAGACCAGCGCTTCGAGGAGCGAGTTGCTCGCCAGCCGGTTCGCTCCGTGCGCACCCGTGGCGGAAACCTCGCCGCACGCCCAGAGGCCCGGCAACGAAGTGCGGCCGGAAGCATCCACGTCGATTCCGCCCATGTGGTAGTGCGCCGCGGGCGAGACCGCGACCGGCTCGTGCCGCGGATCGATCCCCTGCCGGCGGCAGATTTCGAACACGGTCGGGAAACGCTCGGGGAAGGTCTCCCCCACCGCTTTCGTCGCGTCGAGATAGACGGTGCGCCCGGCGGCCAGGCGACGCCAGATCGCCCGCGCCACCACGTCGCGCGGCGCAAGCTCCGCATCGGGATGCTCGCTCGGCATGAAGCGCTCGCCGAGGTCGTCGATCAGGATCGCCCCTTCGCCGCGCAGCGCCTCGGTCAACAGCGGCATCGGATCGGCCCCCGCCGCGAGCGCCGTCGGATGGAACTGGACGAACTCGACGTCGACCAGCCGCGCACCCGCCCGGGCCGCCATCGCGAGGCCGTCGGCGGTCGACTCGACCGGATTCGTGGTCCGGGCGTAGAGCCGGCCGAGCCCGCCGGTCGCGAGCACAATCGCGGGCGCCGCATGGAGGACCAGCCGGCAGTCGGGATGCTCGGCGATCACGCCGGCGACCTGGCCGTCGATCACCGCGAGGTCGAGCGCGAACGTCCGCTCGAACACTTCGACCTCGGGCGCCTGGTGAACCGCCTGCGACAGCGTCCGGACCATCTCGGCGCCCGTCGCATCGCCGTGCGCATGAAGAATCCGCCGCCGGCTGTGCGCCGCTTCCCGTCCGAGACTAAGCTGCCCACCCGAATCGCGATCGAACCTAGCGCCGAGCGCGAGCAGCGCTTCGACCCGGCGCGGACCTTCGGAGGTGAGGATCGCCACCACGTCGGGATCGTTCAGACCGGCGCCCGCGGCCATCGTGTCCGCCGCGTGCAGGGCCGGCGCATCGTCGGAGCCGAACGCGACCGCCACGCCCCCTTGCGCCCAGGCGCTCGAACCGCCCGCGCCGAACCGGGACTTGGTGATTAGATCGACGTGCAGCGGCGAGCAGCCGAGCGCCGCGGTCAGACCCGCGATCCCGGTGCCGACCACCAGCACGTCGGTCTCGCGGACCTCGATCGACCTGCCGACTTCTCTCATCGGGTCTCCCGGCGGCCGACCGCGAGCATCCGTTCGACCGCTAGCCGGGCACGGGCGCCGATCTCCGGCTCGACCTCCACCTTCGTCTCCATCGTTTCGAGCGAGCGGAGGATCTTCGGCAGCGTGGTCCTTTTCATATGCGGGCAGAGGTTGCACGGCCGGACGAACTCGACGTCCGGGTGCTGGACCGAGACGTTGTCGGCCATCGAGCACTCGGTCACCAGGACGACGCGCTTCGGCTTCTCCTCCCCGACGTAGCGGATCATGCCGGCGGTCGAGCCGACGAAATCGGATTCCGCCAGGACATCCTGCGGGCATTCGGGGTGCGCGAGGATCTGGAGATCCGCCCCGTACTGGCTGCGGAGTTCCTTGAGCTGCGCGCCGGTGAACCGCTCGTGGACCATGCAGTGGCCGCGCCAGAGGATGATCTCGACCTGGGTCTGGCTCGCGACGTGCTGGGCGAGGTACTCATCCGGCAGGAAGATCACCCGCGGCACGCCGAGCGACTCGACCACCGCGACGGCGTTCGCCGAGGTGCAGCAGATGTCGGTCTCGGCTTTCACCGCGGCCGAGGTGTTGACATAGGTGACGACCGGCACGCCGGGGTACTTCTGCCGCAGCAGGCGCACATCCTCGGCGGTGATCGACTCGGCGAGCGAGCAACCGGCCCGCATGTCGGGGATCAGTACGGTCTTTTCCGGCGACAGGATCTTCGCCGTCTCGGCCATGAAGTGAACGCCCGCCAGCACGATCACCTCGGCCTTCGTCTTCGCGCCCTCTTGGGCCAGCGCGAGGGAGTCGCCGCCGAAGTCGGCGACGCTATGAAAGATCTCCGGCGACTGGTAGTTGTGGGCCAGGATGACGGCGTTGCGCCGTTTCTTCCACTCCTGGATCGCCGCGATGTACGGCGCATGGACGGGCCATTCAAGCTCCGGGATGACGGAACGAGCCCGGCCGAGGATCTCGGCGGTCGCCGCGGCGACTTCCGGCGTGTAGGCAAGGGGAGGCGGCGAATAACTCTGCGCAGAAAAGCTCGGGGCGACCGAACCTGGGTTCATCGAATCTCCATTATGCTCGTCGTGAGCATATCAACGACCCGAAAAAAACCGGCGGCGCCGGCCATGGATATCCTAGTCATGAGCATAAGACGGCGTCAAGGGATGTTTGCGCGCCTGCCGCAGGTTCGCCTTCCGGCGGCAAACGCCGATCGAAAGCCAAAACCACCGGCTCCATGCGAGACGCTCGCCAATCGATCCCTGCTTTGGCGCAGTCGAAGTTCGCACTCCGTCGTGCGAAGCCGGCAATCGGGAGAAGAATGGGTCCCTTCACTCTGCAAAGCCGGCCATCGGGAAAAATAACTGGGACATCCACTTTGCGAAGCCCGCACTCGTGAATAATAACTCGGACATCCACTTTGCCAAGCTTGTACTCGTGAATAAAAACTCGGACATCCACTTTGCCAAGCTTGCACTCGGAAAAAATAAGCCGACAATTCCAAAAAATAACTCGGCGCACCCAAAAAATAGTTTGCGCACCCGGCGGTCAAACTTGGCAATCCGCTCTGCCAAGATGGAGTTTCCGAGAGCCGAATTAAAATTTCACGGCGCCGACTTATTTTTCCGGAGAGTCGAGTTCAACTTTCGAACCGCCGCGTCAAAATTTCCGCGCGCAGACTTTTGAACGCCGATTTTTTACCTAGAGCTCCCGTTTCCCGGCTTCAAATTCCAGAGCGCAGCGCTCGAATTTTGCGGCGCGGAGTTTTCGTTCGGTGTGCCCGCGTCAAACTTCTCGCGGTCGGCATTTCTCAGACGAGGTCGAAGGATGAAACGGCCGATCCCCGCGCCGAGCTCGCCTTTTACCCCTCTCGCCGCACCGCGCTCTCGTGCCAGCGGCGCAGAAGCAGCCAGGAGAGACCGGAGAGCGCCGCCCAGATCAGCACTCCGCCGGCGGAGAGCAGGGCGAGCGCCGCGAACATCCGGGGAATCTCCAAGGTGTAGCCCGCTTCCAAGATTCGATAGGCGAGGCCGGTCTCCGTCCCGCCGCTCCCCGCCACGAACTCCGCGACCACCGCCCCGATCAGCGCGAGGCCGCCGCTGATCCGCAGGCAGCCCAGGAAATAAGGTAGAGCGCTCGGCAGCCGAACCCGTCGTCGGAACGTCTGCCAGCGCGAGGCGCCGTAGAGCTTCAGCAGATCGAGTAGATAGTGGTCGGCGCTGTTGAGGCCGAGGGTGGTGTTTGCGACCACCGGAAAGAATGCCACGATCCCGGCGCAGAGCACGAGGGCGAGCCGCACTTCGTGAATCCAGATCAGAAGCAGCGGGGCGATCGCGACGATCGGCGTCACTTGGAGGACGACAGCGAGCGGAAAGAAGCTCCGCTCGACCCAGCGCGACTGCGCGAGCAGAACCGCGAGCCCACCGCCGAGAACGACCGCGGCGAGCAGCGTCTCCCCCGTCACCGCGAGGGTAAAGAGAAGCGACGGATAGAGCGTCGGCCAGCTCGCGATGAGGGCCGAGGCGATCCGCAGGGGCCCGGGGAGGATGTATTCCGGGATGTCCCGCCACCGCACCAGCCCTTCCCAGGCCGCGAGGAAAAAAAGAATCACCGAGAGAGGAGGCACGAGAGCTGAAAGTGCCGAGCCCCAAGTGAACCCCCGTCGCGCTCCCTGCTGCAACCGTTGCGGCGCGCTCACACCATCGCCTCCACCAATTTTTCCGAGACCTGCTGGCAGATGGAGAGGTACTCGGCCGATTCCCGAAACTCCGGCCCACGTAGCGCTGGTGCCGCGACAGCGACCTCCCCCACCACCCGCCCGGCCGGTCGGAGAAGATGGCGATGCGGGTGGAGAGATAGACCGACTCCCAAACGCCGTGCGTGACAAAGACCACCGTGAGCCCCTGCGCCTGCCAGAGGGCGAGCAACTCGTCGTTCAACCGAGCCCGGGTGATTTCTGGAGAAAAACCCTGGGAAAGACCGTTGCCGTCGCAGAGTTGGGTGAACGCTTCCAGGCCGTGTTGGACGATTACGGAAGACCACCTTCCCTATGTCGTGACCCGAGGCCAACAGCCCGAAGCCGTACTCGCGGATTCGCGAGCGCACAGCCCAATTCTTGGAAGAGGAAATCGCCGCCGACGTGGAAGCGGCGCGGGCTGAGCTTGCCTCTTGATCCGAGCCGTCATCGACACCAATACTCTCATTCGAGTTTAGCCGTACTTTCGCGGGCTTCTGAACAGCTCGTCCCCGGAGAGTCCTTCCTCTAGATCGGCTGCCTCGAGAGCCTCTTCCAACTCGGCCTGGAGCGCAGAAGGCAGGCGAACGTTCGCTTCCGAGTCCTTCGCAAATCGCCGTCGCGAAGCGGCCTCGACTTCAGGCACTTTCCCTTATAGCGCTACCAACCGCCGGCGGGCCGCCTCTTCCACCAGAGCTTTCAGACCCAGCCGAACGGCGACCGATTTGGTGGGCGCTCCGGTAACTCGCACCGCTTCTTCAAGGAGATCAAGGTCGATCTCGATCGTCATCCTCATGCATAGAGAGTCGCACGAAATCCTACGCAGGGGCAACGACCACGAACGGCGACGAAATTGTCGTCCGACCTCACTTCCGACCAGCCAAACGACAGGATCGGGAACCTTGGCGCCGACATCAAGCGGTGCTCTCCTTGGATCGACGAATGTGCTTGAGTCCATATGCACCCTATGGTAGCTTGCGCGCAAGCAAAGGTTCTGCTGGTGACTTAAACCTTGGGAACATTGTGGACATCGTCCCCGCTACGGGGAAGGAGAAGCCTGATGAGAATCGTCCAAGGAATCCTGGCCTTCGTCTTGATCGCAGGCGCCGCCGCCGCACAAACCTCGGAGTCCCCCGGCGGGCCGGGTCCCCTTCCGATCCCCGAGCCTAACTGCGTGCTCTGCGTCGCGCCGGGTGCCACCGATGCCTGCTACGCGACCTATGGAGAGGAATGCGCTCCGCTTGAGGGATTCGACCACTGTTCCGACGAAGAGGCAGCCGCTTGGTGTGCGGGATGGCCAGGGACGGTGACCCCGCCGGATCCGGCGCCGAACTGCGCCATCTGCTACGCCGAAGACGCCCCCCTTTGCTATGCCAACTACGGTGCTGAGTGCGAGCCCATTGAGGGTCTTCCGCACTGCACGGTCGAACAGGCCAATGAGCATTGCTCAGGCTGGTTCAATTTGATCATGAACAATCCAACAGGGCCTGGTCACTAGCGCAAGCGCTCGAGGTTCGCCACCCACAGGGCGGGGCCGGGCCGGAGTCGCGCCGAGCCGGGCCCCGAAACGCGCTGGAATCGCTGCCGGCCCGCTTCAGGCCAATTCCCGATCGGCGCGATCCCGGTCCGGCGGTTCGGACCAAAGACTCGGCCGTGCTGGGCGTTATCTACGAGGTTGCGGTTCGGTCCCGTCGTCGCGACGGGGACTTCCCACCAGAGATCCGCCAGAACTCTCGGATGAGGAGAACGTATCCCTCTGAAGAGGCCAGGCCTCTCCTCGCGGAGAGGCCGCAATGACGATAGGGGAAACCTCATGGCGATGCTACGTCCGGTCCATCATCTTGCACCCCGCGGGGCTTTCCTGTCGGTTGCAAGGAAGTCTGTTTTCGCCCTCCTTCTATTCGCCTGCTGCCATTCCGGGTCGGTGGCGGCCCAGGCTTCGGCCAAACAATCCGCACCCGCGCCCGAGCGCCTGGCGGCCGATACCCCCAAAACCACCCTGCTCGGCAACTCGTTCATCGCGCCTGCGGGATGGAGCGTCTCCGTCCGGGGTCCGGCGACGATTCTGGAGGCGCCGGAGGGCGACTCGTGGATCGCTCTAGTAGACATCCAGGCTCCCGACGGCGACGCGGCGCTTGCGGCGGGTTGGGCGGCGTACAAGGAGGCCAAATGGCCGCTCCGGTTGGCGAATGACCTCCCGGATAAGGATGGCTGGTCGAAGCAGCGTCTTTTCAACTATCTGACCTCGCCGAACGAACGCCGGGACGTGATCGCGAGCGTGCAATTCGCGGGCGGTGTGTGGACCGTGGTGATCTACGACATGGCGCAGGCGGTCGCCGAGAAGCGCGGCTCGCAGGTGGCTTTGATCTTCGACAAGCTGCTGCCGAAGGGCTACTCGCGCGAGACCTTCGCGGGAAAGAAAGCCAACAAGCTCGACGCGGCGCGGATCGCGGCCTTGGCCAAGTTCGTGGAGGACGGGCAGAAGGCGACCGGCGTGCCCGGCGTTTCGGTCGGCATCATCCAGGACGGGAAGGTCGTGTTCTCGGGCGGGTTCGGCGTTCGTGAGCTGGGCAAAGAGACGAAGCCCGATGGCGACACGCTCTACATGATCGCTTCGAATACCAAGGGGCTCACGACGCTTCTGCTTGCGAAGCTCGTGGAGCAGGGCAAGTTGACTTGGAAGACCCCGGTGACGAACCTCCTCCCCAGCTTCAAGCTCGGCGATGCTGACACCACGAGCCGCGTGCTGGTCGAGCATTTGATCTGCGCTTGCACCGGGTTGCCCCGGCAGGACATGGAGTGGCTGTTCCAGTTCGAGGGCGTGACGCCGGAGGGCGCGATGGCCACCCTCGCGACCGTGCAACCGACGAGCAAATTCGGCGAGATGTTCCAGTACTCGAACCTGCTCGCGGGGGCGGCAGGCTTCGTCGCGGGTCACGTGGCCTATCCGGACCTGGAACTCGGGGCGGCGTACGACAAGGCGATGCAGACGATCGTGTTCGATCCCCTCGGCATGAAGTCGACGACCTTCGATTACGCCCAAGCGCTGGCGGGAAATCACGCCGTGGCCCATGCTCCGGATATCGACGGCAAGCCCTCGCACGCGGTGTTCGATATCGACTACTCGGTCCGGCCGCTGCGTCCCGCGGGCGCGGGCTGGAGCAGCGTGAACGACATGCTGAAGTACGTCGCGATGGAGCTTGCGAACGGAACCTTGCCCGACGGCACGCGCTACATAGGGAAGGAACCGTTGCTCGAACGGCGCGCGCCGAAAGTGCCGATCGGCAAGGACGCAACGTACGGCATGGGGCTGATGGTCGACAATACCTACGGCGTTCCGGTGGTCCACCACGGGGGCGACATGATCGGCTACCACAGCGACATGATCTGGCTGCCGGACCAGAACGTCGGCGCCGTGATTCTCACCAACGCGGATCCGGGTTGGTTGATTCGCGGGATCTTCCGCCGGAAGCTGCTCGAAGTGCTGTTCGACGGTCACCCGGAAGCGGATGCCGATCTCGCCGCCGCCGGCAAGACGTTCTTCGAGCAGATCGCCGCCGAACGCAAGCTGGTGGTCGTACCTGCCGACCCGGGAGACGCCGGCAAGCTCGCGGCGCGCTACGTAAATGCCGGGCTCGGAGAGATCGCCATCTCCCATCCGGGAGCCGCGACTGTGTTCGACTTCGGCGAGTGGAAGAGCGAGGTGGCTACGCGGCATAACCCGGACGGCTCGGTCTCCTTCTTGACCACCGCTCCCGGCATCAGCGGCTTCGAATTCGTCGTCGGCTCTGGCGCGAAGCGGACGCTCACCCTGCGCGACGCCCAGCACGAGTACCTGTTCGAGGAAAAGTAGGCAGGCCCTGCGGGCCGCCGCCCCCACCTCTCTCCAGGTGACGGTGGCGAGCCCGCAGCTCTCTTCCTGGGGCTGATCGGCCTTCTCGCGTCGCCTGTCGCTTCGGCGCGCTGCACGGCTCCCCCGATCGTCGTCGCTTCCGAACGGCCGCCTCTGCCCGCGGCGCAACTCGATCTCGTACGAGCCTCTGACACAGTGCCCGCGATCGTTGGAAACGCGCCCGGACGCTTAGCCCGAAGTATTCAGAACCGCCCTTTCCTCGAACAGCTCGATCGCATCAATCACCGCTCCCGCTTCGGGCGGGCAGAGACCGGCGGCTGGTGGCTCGTGGTCCAAGAATTGAATGACGAAGGTGTTCTTCCGGCCTGTGCGTCCGTACCAGGTGATCTCTACCGGACCGGTACGCCCTCCCTGCCCATCAAGAGAGCAGCTTGAGAGCGTACCGACCCCCGCCGAGACCAGCGCCTCCCCGAGGGCGGCCAGATCGGCGGGGCGTCCCAGCCCCGCAAACGCTACCACCTCCGGGGGATTTGTACCGAGCCCTTGGGACCGAAGGGTGACGAGCCCGCCACCCCTCGAAATCAGTCGATCCGAATCGGTTCGAAACCCCACATCGGGTCGCGGTGTCTCGGCCAAGGTGGAATGCACTCGAAGCAGCGTCCGCGAGTCGTTTCCCGGGAACGGGAGGGGACCGGCGAAGATCGAGGAGCTGAATCCCCCAACGACCACCGAGACCGCGAAGACGACCCGCGTTGCAGATTGCATGACATCTCTCCCTAGGAGTTTCGCCTGACGTTATAAGCGTATACGGAATACAGCTGGCGCGCTCCCGAGACCAGAGACTTTGCCGAGACGACGATCCGCAACTTCTGGCCGGCGGCAAACACGTTCGCGGGGATGAAGACCGCTTCCACGTTGTTCACCTTGTCTTGGACCGGCTGTATCCCTGCCCCGAAGCGAAAGGAGTACCCGTTGTCGGAGGTACCTACGTTCTCGTTGAAGTTATTGCCGACCCAGTACCTCAGCGGGCTCGTACCCACCTCTTCGACCCTCAACTCGAGGTCGTTCAGCAGAGCACCCTGACCTCCGGTAACTTCCGCAGGTGGGTCGATCCAAGCCAACACGATGTAGGTGTCGCGGCTCGCGCTATCGATCGTACGCTCCCAGACGACAGTCTTGGGCGCCGTCGCTACGTTCGTAAACGGCTGCGGCGATTCGACGAAAAAACGCGCGACTCGTCCGTCGACGATTTTTCCGAGATTCACCCGACCCCAGCCGTAATCCGGAGAAGGCCGGTGGTTGTTGCCCATTTGACCGCCCAGGGTGTCGGCGGTCGCAACCATGGCCGCCTTGAGCATCGAAGGGGACGGGGTCAGGCTCGGAACTTGATCGAGGAACCACTGACGCGTGAGCGCTGCCACCCCCGAAACGACCGGCGCGGCAAAGCTGGTTCCTGAGCCATACGCGTAGTAGTGATCCGCATTGTTCGGCGGATAGTATTGAACGCAGCCTGGGCCCGTGCTGTAAATGTAGGGGTAAAACGGCACCGTCGTGAACACGCGGATTGCCGGCGCGACGAGGTCAGGTTTCACCCGTACCTGATGCACCGGAGCCTTTGGCGCCAAGCCAAACAGTCCCCCTCGCCCGCTGAAGCTACCGATCGCCGAAACGTGGGGAGCGTCGTCGCCTACGAATCGGCCCTTCGTTGCGTCATCCCGGCAACCCGAAGGCGGGTCTTCCCCAGGCCGATAGTTCGCCGAAGCACCGACGGTGATGACGTTCTTTGCCGTCCCCGGGCTGCCGATCGAGCCGGGAATGCCGGCGCCGGTGCATACCGCTCCGAGACGGGTCACGTAGCGAGTCGTGTGACAGAATCGATCGGAGCCCTGGTTGCCAGCCGAAAATACGACCGTCATCGGCTGCCAATCCGCCTTAACGACGTTTGCGTCTCTCACCCGGCCGTCATAGAACTGCGCCTTCTGGTCATACGTGTTGAGCGGCAAAGCATCCGTGACCACGCCGCCCGTGACGAATGGAATGGTTTGGTTCCAGCTCTCGTTGACGATCAAGGCACGATCCGAGCGATCATTATCCGTTCGATTGCGCGCCCATTGAAGCGCCAACTCGTGCTGGCCGCCCAAGAAAGGTGGATTCGTCGTCGGCGTCGCAGGCCTCGTATCCGACAGGGAACTATCCGCCATTCGGGCCAGCAGCAGGCGTGTTCCAGGCGCGATCCCCGTGCCCAGGAAGAAGCCCTGCGGGTCTTTATGCCCGCCCGTCAGAAAGCTCACCGGATCGATTTGATACGGAGGGTACAGCGTATTGCCGGCGCCCGCGATGATCCCCGCGACCATCGTGCCATGACCGTAGGAATCCGCCACGCCGCTGTTGCCGGAAAAGTTCTTCCTCTCCTCAAGCCGATCGGGCGCGATCAAATCCGGATGATGACCGGTTTGGGTGCCGACGGCGAGTCCGGAGTCATATCCCGAATCGAACATCGCGACCAGCTGCTGCGCCATCGCCAGGCTCTTGCAGGGCGTGCCCGCGGGTTTGGGCGGGCATTCGAGCCACGCCTTGTAGCCCGGCGCAACCACGGTCCCCAGAGACGTGTAGTTGCCGGCGACGATCTGGCCTTGGCGCTCGTCGCTGAAGGTCGCCTCGCCTCGCCATGTGACGGAAAGCAAATCCGCATCGTTGGCGGCGAAGGTGATCAGGTCGGCCAAGGAGAGCGTTCCGCCGATGAATCCGGTGTTCGATTCCGGATCGGCGAAGGCTTCATCGATCACCGCCGAATTGGGCAGGGCTCCTTCCTTGACCAGCAGATCGGTCGAAGGCTTGAATTGGAAGCTGTACCCCAGGGGGCTCTCCGTCGTGAGCATCTCCGGCGATAAGCGATCGGTCGTCAAGTAATTGTCGATCCAAAGCATCGATTCCGCGTTGGAACAGCTCGTGATGGCGCCCAGGTCGATCGCTTTTACCAGGACCGATTCACTTTGAAAGGTGGCCACGACGTCGATGCCGCAATCCTTGAAAGCGTCGTACACGGCATCCGTGGGCGGATAGGCGAATTGAACGACGAAGAGCCCCGGAACGGCACGCATGAAAGTCCTGGTGAAACCGGGAACTGTGCGTTGCGAATCGTCGAGAGGATCGAAGGAATGATGAGGGAACTGAATCGTCCGCCCAGGGTCCATGGTGTAAACCAGCCCGGAAAGATTCAACGGCTCAAGGAGTTTCTCGACGTTTGCAACATAGGCGACGACGAAGCTCCCTAAGTCCACGACATTGCCTCCGGCCGCCGCGAGAACTTCCGGCGGCAGTGGATAAAAGCTCGTGGAGGTGCTCCCGTCCTCCGATTCGGTTTGGAAGACTTCCTTCTCGATCGAGAAATAGGTCAAACCGGCGAGGCTGGATCGCCAGAGCTCTGCCTGGCAAGGAAATGACGAGACAAAAAGGAAGGCAATAAAGCATTGCAAGGTTCTTGGCCAACGAAACATAGACGCTCCAGTGGGCTTGAAGCCCGGAATTCGGCAACCCGAGTTTTTAGACAGGGGATGTCATTGTATGCAGCTGGAGCTACGCCTCCGGCCTACCCGCAATTTGGCGGTTCCTGGCTCCTGTTTTCCGTGATGAATGGCCGGTAGGCGCAAGCAGAGGCACTCCGAGGACCGACTTTCCCGGCTCCCTTACCGCCCACCTTTCCGCCCCAACCGCAACCGGTCGAGAATCTCCAAGAAATCCTCCGGCGGCGGTTCTTCGAATTGAAGGCGGGCGCCGCTGTGGGGATGGTCGAAGCCCAGCTCGGCGGCGTGGAGCATGGGGCGGGAGGCGACGATGCGCGGGGTTTTCGTTGCGCGGGCATCTCGGATGTAGACCTTCTCCCCCACCAAGGGATGGCCGTCCTCGGCGAGGTGAATGCGGATCTGGTGGGTGCGGCCGGTTTCCAGCTCGCATTCGACCAAGGTCGCTCCCGCCAGCCGCTCGATCGGGCGAATGCGGGTCGCCGCGCGCTTGGCTTCTCGTGGCGGTCCTCCCGGGCCGCGCCAGGAGCCGCGTAGGCCGTCGCCGCGGTCTTCGACCAGCCAGCTCTCGATGTCCGCGGCTTCAACGGTCCCTTCCGCGAGCGCGAGGTAACGCCGGAGCGCCGCGTGCTCGCCGAGCTGCTCTTGGAGCTTCCTCTGGGCCGGAATGTTGCGCGCGAAGACGACCAGGCCGGAGGTCTCCTTATCCAGGCGCTGGACCGCGCGCAGGGTGAGATTCGGCTTGTTGCCCTTGGCGGCTTCCCGCCGTCTCAAGGCCACGCGGGTGAGCGCGATCAGGGTGTCTCGATCGTCGTCCTCGTACGGCACGGTGAGGATCCCCGCGGGCTTGACCACCACGGCAACGTCCGGATCGGAATGGACGATCCGGATCGCGGGCACCGAGGGCGCTCCCCCGGGTCGGGCCGCGGCGATCTCGATCCGGCTCTCCGGCTCGGGACGGAACGCCGCCTCGCGCTCCACCCGGCCATCGACCGTCACGCACCCCGCCGCGATCCGCTCGCGCGCCGCGCGCCAAGAGAGACCCGGCTCCGCCTCCCGCACCCGTGCGGCAAGGGTCGGGATCTCGGTTCCCGGCGCCTGCACCGTGGGAGGTTTCGGTTTCGGCTTTCGCGGCCGCTTTCGCATCACGGGCATCGGTCGGTTCTCTCCGCGGCTCCGCCGCTCGTTGGCTGGCCCCGAAGCGCTCGGAGGGCGAGGTGTCGCGCGAGTGTATCTCTCGCACGACGGACGCAACGGGCTTTTTCCGTTCCTTCCGGAGGCGAAACCGAGGGCCTGAAGCCCGCCGTGGATCGGATACACTCTCCTCCGTTTCCGAAGATTCGATGATGGATCTCCAAGCGATGCAGGGCACTCTCGAACGGGCGCTCTCGGGCGACCAGGCCGCGCTATGGGATCTCGTCGACCTGTTTACCCCGGTGATTCAGAAACGGGTCGCCCGCGTGCTCCTTTCCCGGCGCCAAGGAGCGTCGAGCGGACGCGACATCCACCAAGAGGTGGACGATCTCGCGCAAGAAGTCTTCGTCACTCTGTTCGCCGACGACGGCCGGGTTCTGCGCACTTGGAGCCCGGAGCGCGGCCTGTCGCTGCTCAATTTCGTCGGCCTGGTGGCGGAGCGGCGAGCGGGGGGCATCTTGCGCAGCGGCAAACGCAGCCCCTGGCGCGACGACCCGACGTTGATCGAAGATCTCGACGAAGCGGACGACGACGGCGGCCCGGAGGCCGCCACCGCCTCGCGCGAAATGCTGCGCCTGCTGCTTGATCGATTGAAGGAGGAGCTTTCGCCGTACGGCCGGCAGATGTTCGACCTGTTGTTCTTGCAAGAACTGCCGCCGGACGAGGTCGCCCGCAAAACCGGCAAGACTCTGGCCGCCATCTACAAGTGGCACAGCCGCCTGCGCCAGTTGGCGTGTCGAATTCTCGACGAATTGTCGAATCCCGACGGGGCATTGCAAAGACCTTGAGAGGACGACTGATGATGGACGACCATGGACTCCTGCGCGATTTGGCCCGCACCGCCCGCGAAGAAGAGGCGGAAGAGCAGCAGCGCTGGGATCGCTGGGATCGCCTGAACGACGGCGCTCTCTCCGCCGAAGAGGAAGCCGAGCTGCGCTCCCTCGCCGCAAGCTCGGTCGAAGCCGAGAGGGCGTTCGAGGCCTTTCGTCCCTTAAGCCCTGATTTTCGCGCCCGCGTTGTCGCCGAGATTGGCCCGCTGGGGGTCCGGGCGGACGCAGCTCCGGCGGAGAGTGCGTCGCCCGTTGAGGCGCCGTACCAAGAGGAGCGACCACGGAAAGAAAGAGAGGAAACGAGCCACGGTCGGCTCACGTTTCCCTGGTGGCCGACAGGGTTCGGGTGGCGGTTGGGATTCTTAGGTTCGGGCCCCACGGCGGCCGCGGCGCTGTTTTTCATACTCCGGCTGCCGCCGTTGCCCCAGTTCACGATCACCGAGGTCAGCCCCGGCGTAGAAACGACGCGCAGTGCAGAGACAAGGGCGGTGCCTGCGCTTATGGCCGGCGAAGCATTCTCCGCCGTCGCGCATCCCGCAGCGAAGCCTTCCGATCGAGCGAAGATCGAGCCCCGCTGTTACGTTCTGCCCTCTCCGCCAGCCGAACGAAAGCTCCGAACGGCGAACTGCACGGCGCCTGCGCGAGAATCCACGACCGGTGCCTTCAAGATCGAGGGCCGCCTTCCGCCGGATCTTCCCTCTGGATCCGCAACCCTCTGGATCGTCATCGCCTACCGCGGCGACCACCCGGCATCGGACTTTATCGAAAAGCTTCCCGCCAATCGGCCGACACAAACGCGAACCTGGGATGCTGAACCCGTCCCTATAGAGGTTCAGGCACCCTGACGCGATGAGACCTCGCGACGTTGCGCTCCTCCTCCTTGGGCTCGCTTTCGTTGTGGCAGCAGTCCTGTGTTTCCGTTACTGCGCTTCTCATCTCCAGGCCGCTCCCCTCGCGGTCGAATTTGCGGGTTGTGAATCGACGCTTTTTCCCGGACCGGTGTGCGTCCTCGCGAAGGACCGGCGCCTCGTGTTGTGGGTGCCGAAACCGCTCGATACGGAAATCGCGATTAACGTAGACAAACAGGAACTCGAAGAAGCAGGTGAATCGATCGGCGAAGGCCAGCGCTTCGCCTTGGTGATTCCCCCCGCCGCCGAGCGGGTCAAGGTGCTCAGGAAAGGCCCTGGTTCAAAGCGCGCAGCCTGGTCAATTCTGCTTTCGCCGCCACGCAGCCCGAAGCCGGGCGAACGCGATGTTCAGGGAGAGATCAAGTCAAGGACCGGTAGGACCCCTGCGGGCGACGGAACGTTTGAGCTGATCCAAGCGCTCGAGTTCAACCGGGCACGGGCGAGCCTTCACGATCTCGAAGCTCTCGCTCCGTCTGCCGATCTTCCCGCCGTTTCGCGTTATTTTCTCCGATTTTTCCATGCCCTTCTCACGGACAAGGAAGGCGACTACCGTCAAGCCCTCGAAGAATTGGACCGATCAATTGCGATTTCCGAGCACGTTGGAGACAAACCGAACCACTGGTTCGCGACGCAAAAGCGCGCGCTCGTGCTCGCCAACCTCGGTCGCTCGGATGAAGCGGCAGAGACGTTTGCCCGGCTCGCGGAAGAGCTTCCGGCCGGCATACCGTGCGAAGTAGGAAAATTTTTCAACAACTGGGCATGGACCACGCTGCTTGCCCGCGAAGCCGGCGGTGGACGAGAGCTCATCGGACCGGCATCCGGCGTGGAGCCGGGGAAGCTCTTGGAACGGGCGATCGAGGTGTTCCTCGCGAACCTGGAAACCTGCGCAGCCTCCGACCTGTTCAACAGCCGCCTGAACCTGGTTCTCGCCCATCTCCAAGATGGGCGCGTCGATCTCGCGGCGCAAGCTCTCGCCGCAGCGCGCGCGGCGAAGACCGAAAGCACTCTCTTCCAAGAGGTCTGGGAGCTCGATCTCGAAGCACGGATCGACCTCGCTCGCGATCGGCCGCAGGCGGCACTGGAGATCTATCGTCGGCTCGATCAGATCGCCGAGTCGGTGGGAGCGCCGGACGGCCGGCTCCGCGCGGCTCTGGGGCGTGCCAGGGCGACCGCGCAGCTCGGCGACCGGGCGGGAGCGCTCTCAATTCTTGCCGAGGCCGAAGATCTCCTCGACGGGCAGAGCTTGCAGGTGCCGCTCTACGAAGGGCGAATGACCTTCGTCTCGCAACGGGAAGGCGTAGCGAGTCTCGAAGTCCAGCTGCTGCTCGATGCCGGACGAGTTGCCGAGGCGCTCGCCGCGGCGCGGCGGGCGCGCTCGCGCGTTTTGCGCCAGCTCGATCTCGCCGAACGACTGGCGTCTCTCGCACCCGAGGAGCGTAAGCGGTGGGGGGACGAGATCGGCTCGTACACCAGGGCGCGAGCGGACATCGACAGCTCGCTTCACGGCGAATGGGGC
Source organism: Thermoanaerobaculia bacterium (assembly GCA_035995205.1). GTDB lineage: Bacteria > Acidobacteriota > Thermoanaerobaculia > Multivoradales > UBA5704 > DASYKS01. The sequence continues at coordinate 40,143 of DASYKS010000027.1, read as the reverse complement.
CTGCTGAGCGGCGAGTTGGCCGGCGAGCGCGCCGCACGGGAAAGGAAAGCCCGGGAGGCCGGGGGACAGCTGGAGAACGCCCTGGCGCTCCTCGGCCCGGCGCAGAAGGAGCAACCGCTCGCGCCGATTCCGCCGAGTGAGTTGTTGCTCGCATTTCACCCCCTTCCTCGAAACCCAGGTGTCCCTGCGGTGGAATGGGTCGCCTTCGCAGCCCATGGCGACCAACTCACCTTTCGCCGTTTCTCTCTAACCTCCGCCCTGGCGGACGACGACGCTCTCGCAAGAGCGACTCTCACGCCATTTCGGAAAGAAATCCTGAGCGCTCAGCGGATCCGCATTCTGCCCTACGGAGCGCTACGCGACGTCGATTTCCACGCCCTACCGTTCGGCGCCGACGTTTTGCTCGCCGCCAAGCCGGTCGTCTACGGCCTTGATCTCAGACCGGCAGCGGAAGCGACGGGTACCCCTCGCCGGACTGAACGTCGGCAGCCCGAGGCCTTGATCGTCGCCAATCCGAGCACCACGTTGCCGGGCACGGTCGCCGAGGCCAAGGCGGTGGCGCGTGAAATTCACTCTTGGACGGCTCCCTGGAGGATCGAGAAGCTCGAAGGGGCCGAGGCGCAGGCCGATGTAGTGAGCCGTCGTCTCAAGAGCGTGGAACTTTTTCATTTCGCCGGTCACGGTCGCTTCGCCGGGGTCGGCGGATCGGATAGCAGTCTTCTACTCGCCGACGACCAGCGCCTGAACGTGGGCCAGATCCTGGTTCTCGGAGGAGCGCCGCGCTTCGTCATCCTCTCGGGCTGCGAGACCGGTAGCACCGGCCCCGAGTCGCGGGTCGAGGGCCTCGGCTTGGCGAACGCTTTCGTCCTTGCCGGATCGCGCGCGGTCATCGCGTCGGTCCGGTTGGTGGACGACCGTAGCGCGGAACCGCTCTTTTCCGAGTTTTACCGCCGTTGGCAGGGAGGCCAGGATCTCGCCGGAGCACTCCAGCAGGCGTTGCTCGCCTGGAGGCATACCCATCCGAAAGCCGACTGGAGAAGCTTCCGTCTCATCGAGCCATAACTCTCCGATTGATCTTGCGTCTGTCAAATATTGCGAGAGGGCGGCAAATACCTCGCAATATGGATAGGAGATCGATCATGAAATTACACGTGTTTGGGTTGGGATGTTTGTTGGCCTTTGCCGGTGCAGGTTGCTCGACGTTCGGTGCCAAACCCTATCGACCCTCAACGTATCCATCCATCGACGCACGGGGTGCCTACCCGCCATGGCGGCTGATCGGGGTCAAGAATGATCCGGAGGCTCCATGCCCGGAAATCCCGGGATGGACGGTGGGCCAGTTGTTCCCGCTGGGCACCCAGCAGGGCCCTTGCGGAGGCGGGGAACCAGACGACAACGGAAAGGCCTTGATCGCGGTCGGAAAACAGATGGACGCCTTCTGCCTGTACGAAGAAGGCAAGGGACGCCGAGTCATACCCCAGGCCGCAGCTCTCGGCCTGGCACGGCTCGAGCCCGACGCCGTGGCCATGACGGCCGCAGTTCAGATTCCCGGGACCACCGGGACCCTGGGAAGTTCGATCGGGCCCAATCTGGAGCAACATTTCGTACAGCAGGTGGGTGGTGGTGGGCAATCCCCTCAGCCGTCGCAGGTGTCCGTGCGCCTGGCGTTCCTGGATTCGGAACCGGTCGGCGATGGATTTACCAAGAAGAACTATCGCATGGAGCATGGTCATTTCCTGCGTCTTTTGGGCTCCAAGCTCGCCGGACCAAACGTGAAGATCACCACCCAGCTCGCGCTGCCGATCCTCACGTTCCATGCCGACGATCCGGACGGCTCCACCCGCGACCCCAATGGCGGATATATCGGTAGTTTTGCCGATCTGGCCAAAGCGATCCATGACGAGGTTACCGCCTGGACGAACCAGGGGCCGGAGCATCTGGTCCTCAACCTGTCGGTCGGCTGGGACGGCGAACGGTTCGGTGGCCTTACGGAAACGCGGGTGTGCGATCTGCCTCCGGGACCGCGAGCCGTCTACCTCGCGCTCGAAGAAGCCGCGCGAAAGGGTGCGTTGATCTTCGCCTCGGCAGGCAACGCTCAGCCCGGGCCGCACGCTTCGACCGGTCCGCTACTGCCGGCCGCGTGGGTGCGAGGCAACATCCGGGAGTCGGCCTGCGGCCAGGAGCTCAAGGCTCCTCTCCTCTATGCGGTCGGAGCCGTCCAGTCCGATGGAAAGCCTCTAGCCAACGCACGCAAGGGCGGCATGCCCGAGCTTGCGGCTTATGGCGATCATGTTGTGGTGACAGACGGAGGTAACCCGACCTCGACCTACACCGGGACCTCGGTCGCGACGGCAGTGGTTTCCTCGATCGCCGCAAGAATCTGGTCCGAAGAAAGCAGGAGAGGTGATTCTCCCGGGGCGATCGTCGAAAACCTGATCAAGATGAGAGGAAAGGATCTCCGGTATCCGGCTGATTTCTTCTTCCCCGATGGGTCACGGCCGGACGTGTACCAGATTGCCCTCTGTAACTCCGGCACCAACTGTCCTCCCGAGGGGCCGGTGGTGCTAGATTTTCCCGAGGATGTGGTTGCCTCTGTCCGGTTCGAACAGGCAACCAGAGTTCCTGAAAACTGCGGTGGTCCCGGACCGCACTGTCCTGCGCAGACCTACGACGACCACTGGCGGGACGCCTGGGTCATTCCCCAACCGGAGTCCGACCCATGCCCGAGCTGCATGATGGGGCCGCCCCGCAACATAGCGGCTGGAGATCCGACCCGTGTCCTTCATGGCGAAATCAGCAAAGAGTGGCAAGCTGCATGGGATCAGGAGAAGCTTACGGCGGCTACGCTCGAAGCCGTGTCACAGGGCGGCGTCCACACCCGTCACGAATTCGTTGTAAATTGGAACTACAGAGATACCCCTCAATTCGATATCACCTTGCCCGGCTCGGATTTCAGCGACGGCCCACCGGTCAAAGCAATCATCACCTGGGTGGTGACATCGAGCCGTAGGATTTCTTCCATCAACTCGCCCGTGTTGATCTTCAAACGACCCGGGTCATGACGAAAAGCCCCGCCCCTCCGGGCGGGGCTGCTCGTCCCCTGTCAGAACTCCCCCACTCTCCGCGAATACCCTGACACGGGACTCACCCTCCCTCGGCCGCGCGGAAATCACCATTTCAGCCCGCTGCGTCCGTCTCAACGTTCGGGAGTCCATAGCTTGAATGACCGGAGATCGCGAATCGTCGCGACTCTCGGCTTGCGATAGATTCATTCACGATAATTTCTAAATTGAACCTCGGCGCTCGGTCGCACGGCAGGCGGGAGTCGAGATCGCGTTCAGGAGAGGCACGCCATGGCACGCAAGCTACATTTCACCTGGCCTCCGCCGGGCGACGAGGACAAGCAGTTCCACAACGAGGTCGCGGCGGTCGCGGCGATCCTGCAGGCGCTGGGCGCCGACATCGACGTCGGCCCGCCGCGCGAGAACCTGGCGAAAGCGCGGCACGATCCGCCGCCCCCCTCGCTGAGGGACTGGCTCAAGTCGAAGGATTCCGGCATGGGCGGATTGACCCTGGGCGGCGGCCGGAGCTGGAACCATCCCCAGTTGCTGATGGCGGCGCGCGGTCTGGTGTTCAACGAGTGGGGCGACGCGGGCAAACTGATGGCCATGCAAGCCGGGCGCAGCACGGGCGAGGGGCTCGCGCAGTTTCTCGACGGCGAAGAGCCCCGGAGCACGGACTACGACTCGTTTCGCTGGGCGGCTTACCTGATCTTCGCGAGCAATAAGGCGCCGGCCGCGATTCGCGACGATGCGCGCGAAGTGCTGCGGCGGCAGATGAGACTCGCGATGCTCGGCGCGGTGCCGTGGACCGACGAGGGTCTCGAGTTTCGCAACGCTCAAGGCGAGCTGACATTCCGCGGACCGACGCTCTCGCCGGTCGGCGAGCGGTCGCCGAAGACCTCGCATCCCGACCAGTGCGGCCTGTTCTGCCGGCTGGTTCTCGGCCAGAGCAATCTCGGCGACCGCGACGGGTGGGCGCCTTTGGTCGCCGATATGCTCGGCATCGATCCGCTGTTCGAGCCTCGAGACCGCGCGACCTTGAGCGATCCGACCGCGGCGCTCGCGCTGCTCGGAAACGCCCGCGTGCTCGGCGTATTTCGGTTCGTCGAGTATCCCGAGGGACGCTTCGTCTTCCGGGCGAACCAAATGAATCCGAACACACCCTCTGCCCTCTGGAGCTTTGCGGATCACGCAAAGAAGCGGCAGGTCCGCGGCTTCCCCTTCGATCCCGAGGCGAAGAACCGGGGCAAGGGCGCCCCCCGTTCGATCGGCTGCACGATCGAGAACGGCGAGGTCGTCGCGCGCTCGACCGACGATCGATTCACCGCGCGCTTTCGGCTTCCGACCTCCACGCCCCTCTGGTCGATCATCGTCGACGAGCAGGGTGCGCGGTTTGAAAACGGCAACGGCCCGATCCTTCTGCCCAGCCAGCCTCCGCCCCATCCGCCCGAGCCCTCCGGGAACCCGGCGATCGACATCCAGGCTCTCGTCGCCGCCGTGTTCGCGCTCGGCGCGCAGCCTGATCAAACCGATCCGGCCGTGGCGCTCGTCCAGGATCAGCAGTGGCAGAAGGCGAGCGAGGCTGTCGCTGCCCTGTCGGTGCCAAACAAACGTAGGGGCGACCGGAACGCTCTCGCGGCACAGCTCCAAGATCTGGCGGAGGACGAGTAGCAGCCCTCACCCCCGGCCCTTCTCCCAGGGGGAGAGGGAGAACAGCCAAGCTCCCTTTTGCGCCCCTCTCCCTTTGGGTCCCTTTGGGAGAGGGGCCGGGGGGTGAGGGCTGTTTCGGCCCCTCTCTGCGATAATCGCAAACATGCCCACCGTCCGCCTGCTCGCGATCTCCGGCAGCCTGCGTGCCAAGTCCTCGAACGGCTCCTTGCTGCTCGCGGCGCGGGCTCTCGCACCGGAAGGGATGGAGGTCGTCCTCTACGGCGGGCTCGGCGAGTTGCCGCTGTTCAATCCCGACTTGGATGAAGATCCGGGGCCGCCCGCGGTGGTCGATCTGCGCGAGCGGATCCGCTCCGCGGACGGGGTGGTCATCTCGTCACCCGAATACGCGCACAGCGTGCCGGGGGCGATGAAGAACGCGCTCGATTGGCTGGTGGGAAGCGGCGAGCTGGTGGAAAAGCCCGTGGCACTGTGGAACGCCTCCCCCACTTCCACGTTCGCGCACGCGGCGCTGCTCGAAATTCTCGGCGTGATGAGTGCCCGCCTGTTGCCGGAAGCGTCGATCGCCGTACCGCTCCGGCGCGGCATGGACGAATCCGAGATCGCGGCCGATCCGGAGATCGCGGAGCCGATCCGCAAGGCGCTCGATGAGTTTGCCGCTCAGCTCGGCAGCGGCACCACCCGTTCCTTGACCGTCCCCTGACCGAGCAGGCTCTCGATCGAGGCCACCAACTCGCGTCCAAGGTCGACCGAGAAAGCGTCGCGAGTGCGGATGCGGTGGGTCCTCTCGCCGTCGCGGACCTCGAACGTCACCGGCACCGCGCCCGGGTTTTCGATCAGCAGGTCGCGCAGGCGGAGCATCTCTTTCGGCGGGAAGTTCTCGGGCACCACGAGATCGACACCGGCGAGGATCTTGCCGCTTCCGAGACTGAGCGGCGTGATGTCCATGGCCGAAAGCTCGACGTCGCTCCCCCGCTCGCGCACCTCGCCTTTGATCAGCACCACGGCTTCTTCGGTGATCAGATGGTTGAACTGCTGCATCTGGTTGGCGAACAGGGTGACCGGGATGCCGCCGTGGAGATCTTCGAGCACGAAGCGGCCCATGAAGCGGCCGGCGTTCGGCCCCATCTTGATCTTGGTCTTGCGGATCTGGGTGACCAGGCCGCCCATCGTCACTTCCCCTTCGAAGCCCTCTTTCACGTCGGCCGTGCTGTGCGTGGCGTGCCGCGCGAGATCCCCTTCGTAGGCGGAAAGCGGATTGCCCGAGAGATAGAGCCCGAGCGTCTCCTTCTCGGCGGTCAGGATGTCGCGCTCGGACCAGGGGGCGACCGAAGCGTCGATCCGCGGCTCGTCGCCGGTCGTGTGGCCCGAGCCCCCGAACAGGCTCGACTGGCCGGCGTCGCGCTCCTCGCGCTTCCGCTGGCCATAGTCGAGCACCCGGTCGAGCGCCGCGATCTGCGCCGCGCGGTGAACGCCCACGTGGTCGAACGCACCCGCCTTGATCAGGCATTCGAACACCTTGCGGTTGGCGATCCGGCCGTCGAGCTCGGAGGCGAGATGCGCCAGACTCCTGAACTTGCCCAAGCGGCGGCGCGCGACGAGCAGCTCTTCGACCGCGTTTTCGCCGACACCCTTCACTCCGCCGAGCCCGAACCGGATCGTTTCGCCCGCGACCGTGAAGTAATAGTCGCTCTCGTTGATGTCGGGCGGCAGCACGGGAATGCCCATGTTCTTGCACTCGCCGAGGTATTTCGCGATCTGCTCGGAAGACGACAGCTCGGAGTTGAGCATCGCGGCCATGAACGCCACGGGATAGTGGGCTTTCAAGTACGCCGTGCGATAGGCGAGCATCGCGTACGCCACGCTGTGGCTCTTGTTGAAGCCGTAGCCGGCGAACGGCTCGATGTAGTCCCACAGCTCGGTCGCCTTTTGCCGCGCGACGCCGCGACGTTCCGCGCCGGCCGCGAACTTTTCCTTCTGTTCGGCCATCATCGCTTCGTTCTTCTTGCCCATGGCCTTGCGGAGCACGTCCGCTTCGGCCATCGAGAACCCGGCGACCTTGACCGCGATCAACATCACCTGCTCTTGATAGACGATGACGCCGTAGGTCTCTTCCAGGATCTCGCGCGTCTCTTCGAGCGTGTAGACGACCTTCTTCTGACCGAGCTTGCGCTTGATGTACTCCTCGACCATACCGACCGACAGGGCGCCCGGCCGGTAGAGGGCGTTGAACGCCGCGAGATCCTCGAACTTGCTCGGCCGCGCGCGGCGCAGCAGGTCGGTCATGCCGCGCGACTCGAACTGGAAGATGCCGCTGGTGCGCCCGTCGCAGAACACCTTGAACGTGTCGGGGTCGTCGAGCGGCACCTCGTTCCAATCGAGGGGGATGCCCTGATGCTTGAGGATCTTTTCTGCGTCGTCGATCACGGTGAGCGTGCGCAGACCGAGGAAGTCCATCTTGAGCAGACCGAGCTTCTCGATCACGTTCATGTCCCACTGGGTCATGACCTGCTCTTCGTCGCCCTTGACCACCCGGTAGAGCGGCACCAGCTCGTCGAGCGGGCGCGGGGTGATCACGACGCCCGCGGCGTGGACCGAGGCGTGGCGGGTCAGCCCTTCGAGCCGCGAGCCGACCTCGATCACCTGGCGGACCTCCGCGTCGCGCGCCGCTTCGGATTTGAGCGGCTCCTCTTTCGCCACCTCGGCGAGCGACTTGGTCATGTCGGGGATCATCTTGGCGATCCGGTCGACCTTCGCGTACGGCAAGCCCATCACCCGGCCGACGTCGCGGATCACGGCTTTCGCCGCGAGCGTTCCGAACGTGATGATCTGCGCCACGTGGTCGCGGCCGTATTTGTTCGTCACGTACGACAGAACCTCGCCGCGTCGCCGCATGCAGAAGTCGATGTCGATGTCGGGCATGCTGATCCGCTCGGGGTTCAAGAAGCGCTCGAACAGCAGGTCGTACTGGAGCGGGTCGATGTCCGTGATCCGCAGCGCGTAGGAGACCACCGAGCCTGCCGCCGAGCCGCGCCCCGGACCCACCGGCACTCCCGTCTCTTTGGCCTGGCGGACGAAGTCCCAGACCACCAGGAAGTAGCCGGGGAAGCCCATCCGCTTGATCACGCCGATTTCGAATTCGAGCCGGTCGCGGTAGACCTGCTCGGGAGTCTTGACCAGCCCCGCCGCCCGGGGTTTGCGCAGCTCCTGGAGACGCCGTTCCAGGCCGTCGCGGGCGACTTGCTCGAAATAGCCGTCGAGCGACTCCCCCGGAGGCACCGGAAACTCCGGCAGGTGAAACGTCCCGGTCGGGATCACCAGATTGCACTGCTCGGCGATCCGGAGCGTGTTCTCGATCGCCGCGTGGTCGTCAGGAAACAGCTTGTGCATCTCGTCGGCCGACTTCATGTAGAAGTTGTCCGACGCGTAGCGCATCCGGTCCGGGTCCTGGAACGTCTTCTGGGTGCCGATGCAGAGCAGGACGTCGTGGGCGAACGCGTCGTCCTTCTTCAAATAGTGGCAGTCGTTGGTGATCACCAGAGGCACGCCGTTGCGCTGGGCGATCCGCCGTACGGCATCCGCCGCCAGCCGCTGCTCCTCGATCCCGTGGTCCTGCATCTCCAGGTAGAAGTTCCCCTCCCCGAAGATCTCCAGAAACTCCTTGACGGCGGCCTCCGCCTCCTTCTCGTGGCGGCCGACGACCTTCTCGTTGATCTCCCCCTTCAAACAGGCCGAAAGGCAGATCAAACCCTCGGAATGCTTCTTGAGCAGCTCCTTGTCGATGCGCGGCTTGTAGTAGAACCCTTCGAGGAACGACGCGGAGGTCAGCTTGAGCAGGTTCCGGTAGCCGATCTCGTTCTTGGCCAGCAGCACCAGATGGTTCGAAGAGCCGCGCCCGGGAGTGCGATCGAGCCGGCTCCCCTGGGCGACGTACGCCTCCATCCCCAGGATCGGCTTGATCCCCGCCTTCTTCGCCTTGTTGTAGAAGTCGATCGCCCCGAACATGTTGCCATGGTCGGTGAGAGCTACGGCCGGCTGCCCGGCCGCCACGGCGGCGGCCATCACGTCGTCGATCCGGTTCGCCCCGTCGAGCAGGCTGAACTGGCTATGGAGATGAAGGTGTACGAAGTCGGACATGGATCTCGCGAGTAGTACCTGGCGGTTCGGACAACGGCGGCTGGACCGGTTCGAAGGATACCAGATGGGGGGCGGCCGAGGTCGTTCTCCTGGGGGAGCGCCGAGCTCCAGCTCGGCCGCTTTGACGATCGTCGCCGCTTCGGGGCCGAGCTGGAGCTCGGCGCTCCCAGGGAGGAGCGGCCTCCCGATCTGACCCGAAACCCCCTCCCATCTCGCGTCTCCCGATAGGACTCCTCCCGCGACGGCCGGGGCTCTCGGCCCGAGCGGTTCGATTCATCAGAGACCCGGAAAGAGGAAATATGCCCATCCAGCGCACCACCTTCGCCGCGGCTTTCGTGGCCGCCGCTTTTCTCTTCACCGCTACCGCCCATGCCGAGCTTTCTCGGGCCGACAAGAAACAGGCCGAAAAAATGCTCGCGGGAACCCTGTACCTGCGGACCGACGCCCCTTGCACCCAGGGGCGCCAGCCGTTCGGGGTCTACTTGAGCCCGCTCGTAGAGATCTCGCCCAAGGGAATCAACACCGAAGCGGACCAGGGCGCCTCGTTCGGCTGGTATCACGCGAGCAGCACGGTCTGGGGAGTGCGCGTGAACGATACGGTCGAGCTCGACGAGACCGACTGGGATGAGGACACGGTCGAGATCGAGCTGACCGGGGTCGGCCGGACCGACGGCCACGACACGGTCGTCAAATTCGTCGAGATCCGTTCCCTCGCCGATTTCGAGGCGGCATTCAAGCTCGCGTTCTCGAACCACCCGCTCCAGGACGAGCATCCCGACTGGCCGGCCGACATCCGCAAGGCGATCGCCGACCGGAAGCTGGTCCCTGGGATGAACAAGCGCCAGGCCTATTACGTCGTCGGCACGCCCGAACAGGTCGAAAAGACGACCGAAGGGGAGAAGAAGATCGAGACCTGGACCTTGAGGAAACAGGGGCTCGAAATCGGCTTCTTCACCGTGAACCCGGGCGATCCGTCCGCCCCGGCCGAGAAGCTCCGCTTCGAGGACGGCGTTCTAGTCACGAGCGACACCCACAATCCGAGCCAGATCGATCTCGACAACTAACGGCCGGCTGTTCTTGAGCCCCGAGGGCGCACAGGCGACCGTGCGCCCCTCGGCCAAACCTTCGCCCCCCCACCGCGTACCTCCCTCGACGCGCTTTGTTCGATTCGGGGAGGCCTTTCATGCGCAACTTTCTTCGCGATCTCCGTCTGGGCGCCCGGTCGCTGGCCCGGCGGCCGGCGTTTTTGGTTCTGGCTACGGCGAGCCTGGCGCTCGGGATTGGGGCCAACGCCGCGATTTGGAGCGTTTTGGACGCCGTGTTGATCCGGGCGGTGCCGTTTGTCGAGCCCGACCGGCTGGTGCTGATCTGGGGGGTGATGAACGAGACCGGCAACCGGCGCGACCAGGTGTCCTCCCCCGACATCGAGGATCTGCGGCGCCAGAGCAAGACGCTTGAAGAGGTCGCCGCCTACATGGGTTGGGTGCCGGTGCTTTCCGGGGCGGGCGAACCCGAACGGGTGCCGGCCATCCAGGTTTCGGATGGCTATTTCCGCATCCTGCGCGGCACGGCGCTGTTGGGTCGGACGTTCGTCCCCGAGGATCAGGTGGACGGCAAGGACCGGGTCGTCGTTCTCGCCCACGGCTTTTGGCAGAGGCGGTTCGGCGGCGATCCCGGCATCATCGGGAAAGAGATTTCCCTGAACGGCCGGAACCATACGGTCGTGGGCGTCATGCCGGCCGATTTCTCCTCCCTGCCGCGTGGATTGATCGGCCAGCCGGCAGAGCTCTACCGGCCGCTCGCCGAGCCGTATGACGACACGGCCCGCGACGGACGCCATGTCCGCGGCATCGCGCGGATCGTGGCGGGCGCCACGCTCACCCAGGCTCGGGTGGAAATCGAAACGATCGCCGCGCGGCTGGCAAAGGCCTATCCGAATGACGACCGGGGACGGGGCTTCAACCCGGTGCCGCTCGCCGAAGACCAGGTCGGCGGGCTGCGCACTCCCCTGCTCGCGGTGTTCGGCGCGGTCGGCCTGGTGCTGGCGATCGCTTGCGTCAATGTGGCGAATCTCCTGTTCGCCCGCGCCGCGAGGCGCAAGAGGGAGGTGGCGATTCGCAGCGCGCTCGGCGCGAGCCGCCGTCAATTGATCGGCCAATTCCTCGCCGAGGGGCTCGCTCTCGCTGCCGCCGGAGGGGCCGCGGGCCTGCTGGTCGCGGCGGCCGGCATTCGGGCGATTGAGCGCTACGCGACGGAGTGGCTCCCTTCGTTCGCCGAGGTCCGGCTCGACAGCCGGGTGTTCTTGTTCGCCCTGTTCCTCACTCTGATCACCGGCGTCCTGTTCGGCCTGGCTCCCGCCCTGCGCTCGTCGCGGCCCGCCGCCTGGCAGGGGCTGCGCCAGGGCGCGCGCTCGACCTCCGGCGGCCCGCGCGCCGACTGGACGCGCGGCGCCCTGGTCGCCGCCCAGCTTGCGATCTCGCTCGTGCTTCTCGCGGGGGCCGGGCTCTTGGTGAGAAGCGTCGTGGCGCTCTATCGGGTCGATCCCGGCTTCGATCCGCGGGGCGTGCTGACGCTCAACATCAACCTGCCCGGCGCGTCGTACCCGAAGAGCGACCAGTGGCTCGCGTTCGCCGACCGGTTGAGCGACCGGCTGAAAGCCTTGCCGGGCGTCAACGCGGTGGGTTTCTCCAGCGTCATGCCCATGAGCGACAATTTCGACGGCCGCAGCATCCTGCCCGAGGGGCTGGAGCTGAAAGAGGAAAACGAGGTCATGGCCGACCTCTACGCCGCCTCTCCCGGCTATCTGGACGCGTTGCGCATTCCGCTGCGGGCCGGGCGGCGTTTCACCGCGGCCGATCGCGCGACGACGCCGTTCGTCGCCCTGGTCAACGAGACGCTCGCCAAGACGCTGTGGCCGGGGCAGAACCCGCTCGGCCGCCGGATCAAAATGGAAGACGGGGACCTCGCCAACGCCCCGTGGCGGACGGTGATCGGGGTGCTCGCCGACGTGCGCCAATACGGTCTCGATCGCAACGTGCCGATGCAGATGTACTTTCCCCAGGCGCAAGAGCCGGGGTCGTTCATGAGCCTCGCCGTGCGGGCGGAGGGCGATCCCGACGCCCTGCTGCCCGCCGTGAGGCGCGAAATCCTGGCGCTCGACCCGACGCAGGCGGTGTTCGACGTGGCCTCCCTGCCGCGGCGGATCGACGACTCCCTCGCTCTGCGCCGTTTCGCACTCGTTCTGCTCGGCCTGTTCGCCGCGGTCGGGCTCGCCCTCGCGCTGCTCGGGGTCTACGGCGTGCTCGCTCTCTTGGTCGCCGAACGGATGAACGAGATCGGCGTTCGCCTGGCGCTCGGCGCGCGCGGGAGCAACGTCGTGTCCTGGGTCGTCGCGCGCGGCATGCTGCCGGCGGTCGCCGGCCTCGGCGTGGGGCTCGTCGCTTCGCTCGCGCTTTCGCGCTTCCTCTCCGGCCTGCTCTACGGCGTCACCGCGACCGACGCGCCGACGCTTGGCGGCGTCTCCGCCCTGCTCCTCCTCGCAGCGCTCGCCGCCTGTCTCTTACCCGCCCGGAGGGCGGCGAAGACCGATCCGATCGTGGCACTGCGAGCGGAGTGAGAGGGAAGCGTTCCGTAGTTGTTGAGGTCTCTATAACAAAGCCGGGTTTGGCTCCCGGGTACCCGGTCGGATAGATTGTCGCCAGATCCCGCGGCGCGCCGGCCGACGGTGCCCTTCTGGAGCCATCCCCGATGAGCTTTTCTTTGGCGAATCCGTTCGTCTCGGCCCTGCTCGGCGCCCTCGTCGGGCTCGCGGCCGGTTGGCTCTGGCGGAACCAGCGGGTGCGGGAGCTGGATCGCGACCTCGCCAGCTGCCGGCCGCGCGCGGCGCGGTTGCATCAGGTCGAGGAGATCCTCGCCGAGCGGAACGGCGAGCTTGCGGCGCTTCAAACCGAGCTCGGCGATCTGAGGGAAGCGCACGCGAAAGCGCCCGTCGCGGCCGTTTCCTCCGTCGCCAGCTCCGCCGCCCTCCCCACACCGCAGGCGCCGCAGCAATCCGCGCTCCCGCTGGTCGGCGAATCGCCCAAGCGCAGGAAGGCCGGATCGCGAGCTTCCTCTTGATCCTTTGAACCGTGCCAAATATCGGCGCCGGCACATCCCGGCGCCGCGGAGAACCGACATGAACAGAACGACTCGCACCCCGCTGCTCGCCTCGACCCTCGCCCTTTCGGCCTTGCTTGGGCTCGGCGCTTTGACCGTGGAAGCCAAGGAGCTCGGCCCCTTCAATGTGAAGCTCCGCTACGCGCCGCAGGAGAGCGTGGGCACCAACTCGCCGACTCTCGAAGCGGGCATTTCCGACCGCCCGGTGCGTCTTGAGATGACCGAAGGGCGCACGGTCCCCGACCTCGCGGTGATCGGCGAAAGCACGGACGATGACGACCGGGTTTGGCCGGTGCGCGCGACCAACGACCCGATCGCTTGGGCGAAGGAAGTCCTGGCGAAGAACGCGGGCGATTGGGGCATCCGGGTGGACGACGGCGCGCCGCTCACCCTGGCCGGTAAGCTCACCCGCTTCCGGGTGGTCGAGAGCAACAAGGCCGTCGGCTCGACCTATAACGCCGAGGCGCAGTTCACCTTCGAGCTGCGCGACCGCAAGGGCATCCTGCTCTGGGAAGGGAACGGCGCGGGCGACGCGACCCGCTACGGCCGGGACCGGAGCGAGGACAACGTGAACGAGGTGTTCTCCGACGCGACGCAGGAGGCTTTCGCCGCCGCGCTCGCCGAGACCAAGCTGCAGGAGGCCTGGCTGGGCAAGAGCGGCCCGATCGGGGGCGCCTCGACGGCGACCGCGATGACCGCAACCACCTCCAGCGCACGGAAAGCGGAAGACGTGCTCACTCCCGAGGCGATGCTCGCCGAGCTGATGACCTTGAAGAGAAAGGGCTTCGACACCGATCTGTTGGTTGGGTTCGTCAACCAGAAAGGGCTCTCCCGCTCGCTTTCCTCCGACGACCTGGTGGACTGGAAGGGCGCCGGGATGCCGGAGGCGGTGATCAAGGCGGCGCTGGAGAAGGGCAAGTAGCCCGCGCGGAGATCAACCCGGGGTCGAAACGATCGGCAGCCGCGCCGAGCCGGCGCGCGCCAGGCCGAGACGTCCGGCCCCGGCGTAGACGTTGAAGCGGTCGCCGCGCAGGAAGCCGACCAGCGTCACGCCGAAGCGGCCGGCCAGCTCGACCGCGAGGCTGCTCGGCGCGGAGACCGCACAGACGATGCGAACGCCCGCAGCGAGCGATTTTTGCAGGATCTCGTAGCTCGACCGGCCGGAGACCAGGACGATCCGCTCGCTCCACGGCAGCTCGCCCACCCGGAGCGAAGCGCCGACCAGCTTGTCGAGCGCGTTGTGGCGGCCGACGTCCTCCCGCACCGCGAGCAGCCGACCCGCGGAATCGAACAGCGCCGCGGCGTGGAGCCCTCCCGTGGCGTCGAACAGACCTTGGGCGGCGCGCAGCCGGTCGGGCAGCGCGGCGATCACCTCGCGGTCGACGAACGGTCCCGGACCGGACGGGCGATCGACCCGAACGGCCAGAACGTCAAACGCCGCCTTGCCGCAAACACCGCAGGCGCTGCTGGAGAAGAAATGGCGCTCCAACGGCGCAAGGTCGGGCTCGATCCCCGGTGCCAAGGCCACCTCGACGACGTTGGGCTCGGCGTCAGAATCCCCCGACCCATCCCCCGCGCTCACGGCCACCACGTCCGCCGCGCTCCGGATCACCCCTTCGGCGAACAGGAAACCGAGGGATAGCTCCGCGTCCGCCCCCGGCGTGCGCATGGTGACCGCCGCGGTCGCCTTCCGGTCCTCTCCCCACAGCAGACGGATCTCCAACGGCTCTTCGGTCGCGAGTGCGTCGTCGGACGTTTCGGACCGCGCCCCATGGACGCGAACCAGCTCGGCCGGCGTGGTGGATCGGGAGGCGCGCAGGTTCATCGCCGGAGAGCTTGGCACAGAACCCTACGAGCCGTGCGGCTCGCCGGCCATCACCGCGGGGAGCCGTGCGCTGTCCATGGATTCGATCCAGGTCTTCAGCAGGGTCGCGGCCAGGATCACTAAGCCGCCGGCGAGCGACCAGGCGCTCGGCTGCTCGTGGTGGATCAGCCAGGCCCAGATGGGATTGAGCACCGGTTCGAGGAACAGCAGCAGCGACGTCTCGAACGCCGGAACGTGGCGGATCGCCTTGGTCATGAAGACATAGGCAAGGCCGATCTGAAAGATGCCGAGATAGGAGACCACCGCGAGGTCGACTGCGCCGATTCCGTTCGACGCCAGTGGCAGCGCGAACGGCAGAGAGGCGAGGCAGGCGAACGCGTTGGCCCAGAGGGTGGCCGAAGCGGCCGAGCCTTCGCCTCCGGACTGCCCCGGCCGGCTGAGCGAGCGGAGCCCCATCACCGTGAGCCCCCAGAACAGCCCGGCGGCGAGCGCCAGGACGTTGCCCAGAAACGGGCGCGGCGCGGTCGCCGAGGCCGGGTCGAGGCCGATGAACATGAGGCTCAAGCCCACGGCGACCAGGACGACGAAATAGAGGTCGCGCCGCTTCACCCGCTCGTGCAAGAGCCAGGGACCGAGCAGCAGCACGTAGAGCGGCGCGGTCGATTGCAGGAAGATCGAGCTGGCCGCCGTGGTCAGCTTGTTGGAGAGGACGAACAGGATCATCGTGATCGCGTGCCCGACCGCCACCAGCAGGGTCCGCCGGGAGGGCCTCCGGCGCGCCGCGGGGAGCATCAGGTAAAGGGCCACGGCGGCGATTCCGGCGCGGAAACCCGCGACCTGCCAACCGGAGAGCGACGCGGACTTGACGGCGGCGCCTCCGGTCGAAAACAGCGCGGCCGCGGCGAGAATGCCGAGCCGTCCGCCGAGAGCGGCGCGCTGGGGAGAGGCCGAGGATTTCGACATCGCGCGGCATTGTAGACCGGGAGTCTGAGGCGGCGCCCCTCTTCCTGGGTGCGGCGGGCGTCTCGCCCGTCATGGCGGAAAATTGCGGGCCGGAGGCCCGCGCACCCAGGAGGGACAGGACATATTGACTCTTGCCAATATTTCGATTGACGGGCAGAATGCTCCGAGACTCGCTTCACCCAAGGAGACGCTCATGCGACGTGCCGCCGCTCTCGCGCCGGGGTTCTTCGGCCTCTCTCGTCCCAACCCTGGAGCGGAGATGGCCCGCCGGGCCGCCCACCCGCGGCTTCGTGCTTTGTCCGCCGGGCGTTCCGCCGCGCACTCCACCCGGCCGCTCGCCGAGGTGCTGGAGGCCGCGGCGGACAGCGAGGCGCTGGAGGCGAACGCCGGGGTCGTGCTCACCCCCGAACAGCGACTTCTGCAGCGGATCTCGTTCGGCCCCACGGCCGCGGATCACGAACGAATGCGCCAGATCGGCTACACGGCGTATCTCGAAGAGCAGCTCGCCTACACCCACCTCGACGACTTGGAGCTGGAAAGCGCGCTGGCCGAGGCGCTTCCCACTCTCTCGATGACTCCCGGCGAGCTGTATTTCGCCGACAACTTCGATCTCACCTACGAGCTGCCGATCGCGGCGATCTACCGCGCGATCTACAGCAAGCGGCAGCTGTTCGAAATGATGGTCCACTTCTGGACCGACCATTTCAACATCGACTTGGGCGGCGACGCAGGCTACTTCTTGAAGCAGGTCGACGAGCGCGAGGTGATCCGCAAACACGCGCTGGGCAAGTTCCCGGATCTGCTCAAGGCCAGCTCCAAGAGCCCGGCGATGCTCAGCTATCTCTCCAACGACTCGAACTACGCGGATCATCCCAACGAGAACTACGGCCGCGAGGTCATGGAGCTGCATTCGATGGGCGCCGACCAGGGGTATACCCAGATCGACGTGCGCGAGATCGCCCGCTGCCTGACTGGCTGGTTCATGGCTTGGGAGGAGGACGAAAACTTCGGCCACTTCAAGTTCGAGCCCGACGCGCACGACTTCGGCGCGAAGCGGGTGATCGGCCTCAATATTGCCGCGGGCGGCGGAGTGACGGACGCCGAAAAAGTGATCGACCGGCTGGGCAAACATCCGAACACCGCGATCCGCATCGCCAAGAAGCTGCTGGTCTATCTTTGGGGCTACGAGCCGCCGCAGAACTACATCAACCGGGTCGCCACGGTGTTCAAGAACACGGGCGGCGACATCAAGGCGATGTTGCGCACGATACTCCAGCGGAGCTGGATCGAGCACGCTCCCGCAAAGCTGAAGCGGCCGTTCCATTTCGCGGCGTCGGCCGTGCGCGCGACGTTCGGCGCGGTCGACGATCCCGGTCCGCTGTTCGATCATCTGTCGGACTCGGGCCATCTTCCCTACTACTGGTCGCCGCCGAACGGCTACCCGGACTCGCGGCTCTATTGGTCGGGATTCTTACGCAACCGGTGGAATTTTTCGCTCGACCTTTCCGCCTCCGATTCGTTGGGCATCCAGCTCGATCTCGACGGCGTCCTGGCCCGAAATTTGACGCCCCAAGCGCTCACTACGCGAATCAACGCGCTGGTCGCCAACGGCAAGCTCGCCCCGGTGACGCAAAACGCGGTGCGCGATTTTCTGCGCGCGGGGCCGAGAACTCGACAGCGAGTCGACGAAGCGCTGGGCTTGGCTTTGGCTTCGCCCGATTTCCAAGAGTTCTGATCGATTCACGGTCATGGGTTCGTTTGTCCCGCAGCGACTGGCTGCTGCCGAAGGCGCCCGAAGGAGCGAGGAGGCAAACGAACTCATGACCCACCCGGAGACCCGAGATGAGCAAGCACGACGAACATAAAGGTTGCGCCGAATTCCACCACTTGTCGCGGCGTAAGTTCCTCGGCCTGTCGGCGGGCGCGCTCGCCGCGGCTGCCGTCCCCGCCTGGCTGCCGAAGATCGCGTTCGCCGCGTCCGGCGGCTCGCGCGACGTGCTGGTCTCGATCTTCCTGCGGGGAGGCGCCGACGGTTTAACGCTCGTGGTGCCTCACGGCGAAGACGCCTATTACGACTTGCGGCCGACGCTCGCGATCCCGCGTCCGGGCGATGGCCCGCACTCCGCGATCGACCTCGACGGCTTCTTCGGCCTGCCGCGCGCGATGGTTGCGCTCAAGGAGGCCTACGACGACGGCGCGCTGCTGCTCGTTCACGCGACCGGTCTGCCCGATCCGACCCGCTCGCACTTTTCCGCGATGTATTTCATGGAGGTCGGTCGGCCGTCGCCGCCCAGCTCGCTCTTCACCGGCTGGCTCGGCCGGCATCTCGCGACGACGCCGGCGGCCTTGGCCGGAGCGCCCCTCCGCGCGATCGGGCTCGGCTACGGTCTGCCCCGGAGCCTCGTCGGCGGCCCGCAGACCGTGCCGGTGCGCGACCTTTCCGACGTCGGCCTGGCGGGCGACGAGGCTCTGGCTCCCGGACGGCGCCGGGCGCTCGACGCGATGTACGCCGCCGCCACGGACTCGTTGCTCAAGGCGTCGGCGAGCAACACGACGCGGACGATCGATCTGCTCCAGCGGATCGATTTTTCCGGCTACCACCCGGCCGGCGGCGCGGAGTATCCGGACGACGAATTCGGCAACGCGATCAAGTCGACCGCCGCGTTGATCAAGGCGCAGGTGGGGGTGGAAGCCGCGACGATCGACCTCGGCGGTTGGGACAGCCACGAGGAGATGGGGGCGATCGACGGCGACCTGGCCGTCCTGATGACCAGTTTGTCTCGCGGGCTCGCGGCGTTCCACAAAGATCTGTTCACGAGCGGTTTCGACCGCGTCGTGGTGACGGTCCAATCGGAGTTCGGACGGAACGCCAGCGAAAACGCGAGCCGAGGCGCCGACCACGGTCACGGAGGAGCGATGATCGTCCTCGGCGGCCAGGTCGCGGGGGGCAGGGTGCTCGCCGACTGGCCGGGCCTCGCTCCCGAGCAGCTCTACGAAGAGCAGGATCTACAGATCACCATCGACTACCGCGACGTGCTCGCCGAGATCCTGGAGAAACGGCTCGGCAATACGGATCTCGCCGCGGTGTTTCCGGATCCGAGCTATACGCCGAGCTTCAAGGGTGTGATTCGGTAGGGCTTGCCCGCCTCAAAATCCCTCCTTCGGCGCTCCCGGCAGATCGAGCCGGATTCGCCCGTCGGCCCCGAAGCGGAGCCGGATCTCGCCGTCGCGATCGGTGCGCAGCACGTGAAGATTGCGGTCGGCGAAGCGCGCCAGGACTTCCGGCGAAGGGTGATAGTAGGGATTCTTCGGCCCGACCGAGATCAACGCCCAGCGCGGCTGGACGGCATCGAGCAGGAACCCCGCCGAAGAGGTCCGGCTGCCGTGATGCGCCACCTTGAGAACGTCGGACCGCAGCTGCTCTTGCGGCAGATCGAGCAGGTGCAGCTCCCCCACTCGTTCGATGTCTCCGGTCAAGAGCACCCGCCGGCCGAACGCCTCGGCGGAGAGAATCAACGAGCGCTCGTTCTCCTTTGAGGAGCCGCCGCGCGCCACCTCCTCGCGCGACGGCCCGAGCACTTCCAGCCGCCAGCGCCCCACGTGGCCTCGGGCGCCCGCGACGAATGTGCGGACCCGCGCGCCGGGGATCGCGAACAGCTCGCCTGCGCAGCCTTCTTCCGGCCATCCCGGCGCGGTCCAAATCTCCCCCACGTCCAGATACGACGAGAGATCGACCAGCCCCTGGCAATGATCGGTGTCCGGATGGGTCATCACGACCGCGTCGAGCCGCCGGATGCCCTCGGCGAGCAACGCGGGGAGCAGTACCCGCCCGCCGAGATCTCCATGACGCCAACCGCCGCCGTCGATCAGGATCGCCCGCCCCCGATCACGCAGCAAGATCGAGTCCCCCTGCCCCACGTCGATCATCGCGAGCGTCGGCTCGGTGCCGTGCGGCCGATGCGCCCCGATGGCGAATCCGCCGAGCGCCAAGGTCCCCGCGAGAGCCAGGACCACGCGATGAGAGCGAGAAAGCCGGTGATCCGGCACGAGGGCGAGCAGCCCGAGACCCACGGCGAGCAGCGCGGCGGTGGCGAGCCCGGCGGCCACCGGAATCGTCGGCCGCCAGCTTCCCGGAATCCGCGCCGGCCAACCGAGCGGTGCCGCGAGCGCATCGAGCCAAGGCAGAGTCCGCGCCGCGAATTCAGGAGCCAGGCAAGCCAGGCCCAACCAGACGAAACATCCGGCGAGCGCCAGGGCGGCCCAAGGGATCGCGATCAAGTTGAGAGCGAACGAAGCGGGCGTGAGTAGATGAAACGCCGGCAGCGCCCAGGCAAGAGTGGCGACCTCCGCTCCCGCGCTCGCGGCGAGTGCCCGCAACAGCCAAGGGCTCGCCGAAAGCGGACGGCGGTTCCACGCCTGTTCGAAGCGAGGCGCGATCACCAGCAGTCCGACGGTCGCCGACATCGAAAGCTGGAACGACAGATCGAGCACCAGATCCGGCCGGCTTGCGACCGCCAGCAGTAGCGCGAGGCCAAGGCCGTTTTTCGCCGCCGGGGGCCGTTCGAACGCGAGCGCCGCGACCGCCAGAAACCCCATCACGGAAGCTCGAACGAGAGCCGGGAGGGGGCCGGCGATCATCAGATACGCCGTGACCGCCCCAGCCGCGAGCAGCAGCCGCACCCCGCGCGGCAGTCTACCGCCGAGCAGCCCGCCAAGCAGGAAAACGAGGGCGGCGGCGAGCCCCACGTGGACCCCTGAGACGGAGAGGAGGTGGAACAGCCCGGTCCAGCGCAGCCCGCGCTTCCACGCCGGATCGATGCTCGACGCATCGCCCAGCACGAACGCGCGCACGAGCGCCTTGCCCGCGCTCTCCGGCCCCGCCGCTCCGATTTGCCGTTCGAGCGCCCGCCGCCATCGGGCGGAGAGCCGGGCGAGCGCCCCCGGCGGCCGTTCGACTTCCAAGAACACACGGCTCTTGAGCGACATCCGCCATCCCGGTCCCGGTGAGCCGCTCGGGCCGGCATTGGCAAACGGCGCGGAGCGCTTCAAGTACCCTTCGGCCCGGACCGCCGAGCCGAATTCGGGCGGCTCTTCCTCGCCCGGAATCCGCAGCCGCGCGGCGAACCGAGCCGGCACCGATCGGCCGGCCTGCGCGAAGCGGTCGACCTCGAACGGCGCCTCCCAGCCGTCCTCGTCCGCGGTCCAGTGCCCTGCGATTCTGCCGGAAAGGACCACGGGCCGCTCCGAATCCACGCCCAACTCGGCGCGTCCGGGCAGAGAGTAGAAAAGGGTCGCGACGAGAGCCCCCGCACCGACCGCGGCGACCAGGACGCCGAATCGCCGCCGCAGGGCCAGCCCCAAGGCGATCAGTGCGACGAGAAGGGGAACCGACAGGCGAACGGAGAAGAGCGCAAACAGAGCCCCCGCAGCCAACGCGAGGGCCGGGGCGAACAGAGGGGCGGGCGGGGTGTTTCGGTCGTTGGTTTTCATGCCCCCTAAGACGCAATCGGGGGGCTTGGACCTGACAGTTTCAGCTGAGAACGTCGAAAATCTTCGATTCACCGCCGGGGTGGCGTAAACGCGGCGTAGCTTCGTGCTAGATTTCTCTACGAACCGCCGCTTGGCCCAACCGGCTGCGAGGTGACATGCTTTTCACAATGGTGACCAGCAGCCCAGCCGAGAAGGGTCGGCGCAAGAGCCTGGGGGCGTTCTATTCCCCTCACGCGCTTGTCGAGCCGATGGTCAACTGGGCGATCACGCGCGCCGACCTTTCGGTGCTCGATCCCTCTTGCGGGGATGGAATTTTCCTGGCCTCGGCAGGTCGGCGGTTGCGCGAGCTGGGGGCCGGCTCTCAAGAAGTTGCCGCCCTCCTCCATGGTGTGGATCTCAACCCCGACGCGGTTCGGTTCACCCGGGAGCGTTTGACCTCCGTCGGCCTGCCTTTCGCGAGCATCCGGGTGGCGAGCTTCTTCTCCGTTCCGCCTCCTGGGGGTCTCAGGGGCTCCTCGGAGGGCGTCGATCTGGTGATCGGCAATCCCCCGTACATTCGCTATCAGGATTTCTCCGGCGGCGCCCGCCGCGAGGCTCTCGCTCGGGCCGCGGAGGCCGGCGTGCAGCTCAACCGCCTCGCTTCCTCCTGGGCTCATTTCGTCGCGCATACCGTCCCCTTCTTGCGTCCCGGCGGCCGACTGGCCCTCATTCTGCCGGCCGAGCTGATCCATGCCACCTACGCCGCCCCGTTGCGGGAACATCTACGCCGCTCGTTCGCAGAGGTGGCGGTCGTGTCGTTCCGTCAAGCAGTCTTCCCCGAGGTGCAGGAAGAGGTCGTTCTGCTCCTCGCCTCCGGCAAGGACCGAGCGTCGAAACATCTCAGGTTGGCGGAGGTCGAGTCGCCAGCCGAGCTCGCCGATCTCGCGGCGGTCTTGGCAGGCGCCGAGAGCTTTGCGCCGGGAGCCGAACCGCCGAAATGGGTACCCGGTTATACCGATCACCCGGGAACCCTCTCGCTCGATCTCCTGCGATCGCGCGGCCTGATCGAGCCGCTCGGCAACGTCGGCAAGGCGAACATCGGGTTCGTCAGCGGGGCTAACGAATATTTCGTCCTGACGGCCGAAGAGGCGGCGCGCTGGCGGCTGCCCGCGTCGTCTTTGCAACCCGCCCTGATCCGCGCTCGCCAGATCCCCGGTCTCCGGATCACGAAAGCCGATCTTTCCCTCGGCAACACCCGAGGAGATCGATGCTTGCTCTGGCTGCCGGGCGAGGGCCTCACGTCTACCGAGAAGAGCTATATCCGCCGCGGAGAAGATCTGGGCTACTCCGAACGATATAAGTGTCGGGTCCGCTCGCCCTGGTTCCGGGTTCCCGGCGTCGTCACCCCCGATGCATTCCTTACCTATATGAGCGACATCGTGCCGCGTCTCTGCCTGAACCAGGCCCGGATCGTCGCGTCGAACACCCTGCTCACGATCCGCCTGCCGGGAGTTCCCGCCGCCTTGCGTAAGGCGTTCGTCGCGGCTTTCTATAACTCCGCTACCCTCATGTCGTGCGAGCGGATCGGGCGGAGCTACGGCGGCGGGGTGCTCAAGCTGGAACCGCGCGAGGCCGATCGCATCCTGGTTCCTTCGATCGATCTCATCGCCCGGCACAAATCCTCGCTGGTCAAGCTGGCAGGCACGATGGACGACGTCCTGCGCAATGGCCGCGACGGACGCTTGGAGGAAGCCGTAGCCGCGGTGGACGCGCTACTTTTTCCAGGCGAGGAGCTAGCCCAAACCGAAATGGCTTCCGCCCGCGCCGAGCTTCGCCAAAGGCGCCAAGCGCGCGCCCGCCCTTCGCGAGCCGCAAACCTGCAGGTTTCCCTTTTCTGACCGATCGTGATTCGTAAGACCAGCCCTCGCATCGCGACAAGCCCAGGTTGCCGGCCGCTCCTGGAGATGTATCAGCAGGCGGTCGCCGACAAGCCATCTCGTTGGGCCGAGGTCGAGGCATCCTTTCTTTCCGCCATGTGGGGATTCGATCAGGCGTTCGCCGCCGGCCTGGCGGACCAAGGAGACAACCAAAATGGCAAAGGCGATTTCTTCAACGACCTGACCGCGCTCCTGCTGGAGAACTGTTCAGGAAAGGTGCTTCAGGGCCGAGGAGCGGTGCCCGGATTGATCTTCCCAAAGCACAACCTCGACACCGCCTACCCACCCCAGGGAACGGTAGAAATCTTGATCGAGACCAAGGCGGCGGGAGCACCGAAGACCCTCCGCAATCCCAGGCAGAAAAACCTCAAAGGTCGGCCGGGAAGCGCGGATCTGGACAAGCGGATCAAAGAGGCGGGCCTGAAGTCCATCGATCTCAAAGCCGAATGGGCTCGCACCGCCGGCCAAGGCGGCGGTCCGACCAGCGATCTGATTAGCTGGCTCAAGAGGAGCAAACCGCTTTCATTCTTGTTCCTGGCGATTCGAGTGGTCGACGATAACGATCTCAAGCGCACGATTTTCTTCGCCGATGCGGCCAATCAACTCATGGACGGCGTGGGCGTCGTGGCGTACCAGCGCGACCCGGACGGCGACGGCTATCTTGTCCACCAAGTCCCAAACCACTTGGATCTCGATCGGCTTCTGAGCCGAGTCTGCACGGCTCTACGCGGCTTGCCGTAAGGCGGGCTTCTCAAGACGAAAATCACTCCGCCCGCAACGCCCAAAGCTCCGTACCGATTTCGGGAGTCGCCCAGGGGTAAAAGGCGCGCGCGCCCGCGACGACGGGCAGCGGCGCGGGGCTTGGCGTCCCGGTCTCCAGCACGACCGCCGTTCCTTCCGGGGTTCCGTCGGTCGACCAGAGGCGGGAGCCTCCGGCGAGGAGGAGCCGGCTTTCAAATGCGGTCGCGGAGCGGGGTTGGTCGAAGGCGCCGGGCGTTTCGATTAGCGGCTGCGTTCCTTCCGGTGTTCCGTCTGTCCACCAGAGCGCCGGGTGGGAGGGATCGTCGAGTTTGGAGGCGCTGAAGGCGAATCGGCCGCCGATCGCTTGGAGCCGCACGAGGTCCGAATGGAGAGCCAGGTCCGTGGCGATCGGGTGGGTGCCGGCGCTCGTTCCGTCGGAGAGGTAGACCGCTTGGCTGTCGAACGAGGCTCCGGCGCGGAAAAGGAAGCGCCCGCCGGAGGCGGCAAAATCGCTCAGGAAGGTGAGACCGCCGAGCACGAGATGCGTGCCGGCTTCGGTTCCATCGGTGGCCCAAATTTCGGCGTGGCTCGATGCGTCGTTCTTCTGGAACAGGGCGATCCCGCCGGTTTCGACGTCGAGCAGGCGCGCGCCTACGAGAAAAGGGAACGCCTCGACCAGGGGCTTCGTCCCCGCTTCCGTGCCGTCGCTTGAATAGAGGACGAGATTGCCGTCGACCCGGGCTTCGAAGACGAGATGGCCGACGAACGAGGCGAAGCGGTCCGGTTGCGAGCCGGGCGGGCCGGGATCGACATCGGCGACCAGTCGAGTGCCAGCTCGGGTCCCGTCGGTAATCCAAAGCTCCTCGCCGAGGTCGGCGTTCTCCGCGGTGAAGTAGCCGAAGTCGCCGAACACCTGAACCGCCTGCGAGGTCTCGATCCGAAATCCGGGGGGTGTGATCGGAAACGTCCCCGCCGCGGTGCCGTCCGTGCGCCAGAGGTCGTACACGCCGTTTTCGATCTCGTAAAAGTAGGTGACGTGGTCGCCGGTCGAGGCGCCGGAGAGGAGGAACGGCGAACCCGGTCCACTGGCTGCGACGATCGCCTGGGTTCCGGCTTCCGTCCCATCGCTCGCCCAGAGGCCCGTCCCGTCCCCCGCGGGATCATGATCATTGGCCAAGAAGACGACGCGCGATCCCGCTCGACGCAGAGCCTGCGGAGACGAGCTGCCGGGATGGTTCGCCGCCAGATCGGCCACCAGCTCCGTCCCCGGGCGGGAGCCGTCGGTGCGCCAAAGCTCGCGGCCCCGTAGCGCATCCAGCCCGTCGAACAGGAAGAACCGGCCCGCCCCGGCTCCCGCATAGCGCTCTCCCGGTGCCGGCGACTCCGGGAAATCGGAGAGTCTCACGGTGCCCGATGAAGTGCCGTTCGTGCGCCAGACCTGGTCGTGAAAGCCGCCGGACGCGCCGAAATAGAGCTTCCCGCTCGCATGGCCGATCGGGTACGGATCGCCCGAGCAGGCGCCTCGGCAGGCGTCATACAGGAGACGGGTTCCAGCGGCGGTGCCGTCCGTGCTCCAGAGCTCGGTACCCCGTAGGCGGGTCGTCGCCGGAAAAACCACCCGCCCGCGAAACGCCGCGGCTCGATTCGAATCGACCCAGC
Organism: Thermoanaerobaculia bacterium; assembly: GCA_035995205.1. Taxonomy (GTDB): domain Bacteria; phylum Acidobacteriota; class Thermoanaerobaculia; order Multivoradales; family UBA5704; genus DASYKS01. The sequence goes on along the minus strand of DASYKS010000027.1, from coordinate 14,527 downwards.
CCGAGCAGGTTCCCGGGCAGATGTCCAAAAGGCTGTGGGTGCCGGCCATCGTGCCGTCGGAGGTCCAGGGCTCGCGACCGCGTCCCCGATCGGTCGCCGCGAACAGCAACCCTCCGGTGGCCGCCGGGGCCGGTTGCGGCGGAAAGCTCCCCTCCGCGAAGCTTGACGCACCCGAAAAACGGGTCAGGCGCCGGGTCCCCGCCGAGGTGCCATCCGAGACCCAAAGCTGCCGGCTGCCGCGGCCGTCCAGGACCACGAAGAAGAGCCGCCCCAGGCGGCCGATCGCATCGCTGACCGCGGTCACCGCCTGCTCGCCGGCCGCGGCCGGAGCGAACCGTTTCACCCGATCCGTACCGCCCGCACTGCCGTCGCTTTTCCATAGGGTCCAACCGTCGGATTCCTGGACGAAGAAATAGAGTCGAGATTCGACGACGGCGAGAAACCAGGGACCTCCCGAAGGCCCCTCGAACCGGCGCGTATCGGCGGTCGTTCCGTGGGTCGACCAGAGAGAGAAGCCGCCGCCGTCATCCGCGACGAAAAACACCCGGCCACGGAAGAGAGTCAGCTCGTGCGGCGCCGAGCCGTCCGGCCCGGCGGCGAGGTTCGCGACCTCATGGGTTCCCGCGGCCGTCGCGTCGCTGGTCCAAAGCTCCAAGCCGTGGTTCGCGTCCTCGGCGGTGAAAAAGATCCGGTCGGTGCCCGGAAGCACGAGGAGCGTATGCCTCCGCGCGTTGCCGTCGAACTGGAGCGGGTCGGTGGTGAGCTGCCGGGTCCCGTCGGCGCTGCCGTCGGTCGCCCAAAGCTGGAATCCGGATGGATCGTCCGCTTTGACGTAGGCGACGCTCTCGCCCACCGCGAGAGCCGAAGGCGAGAAGGTCTCCCCCGTCAATCGAAACGTGCCCGCGGCCTCACCGTCGCTCGACCAGAGCTCGCGCGTGTCGGTGAAGAAGATCGCCCGCGACTCAAGGCTCGCGAACCCCGTGGGCTTCGAGCCCTCGCCGATCCCGGAAGGATCGATGTCTTTGACCAGGTACGGCGTGACCGCCGCGACCGGCGACGGGAGAAGGACGACAGTGAGGATCCAGGCGCGAAACGACATGCGGCTTCCTCTTGTGGAGAGAAATCGATCGAGCTGCGGAGTGTAGCGCAGCTACCTACTACTCAGTCCTCGCCTCGTCCCGACCGCACACCGCCGTGCACATCGCCGCCGATTGCGATCCCACCCTTCCCGGCGGCAACTGCCCTACCCCCCGCCCCGGCCTGCGCGATCGCGCCGTCGCCTTGGAGGTGCGCCTCCTGATGGAAAGCGCCTGCGTTCTGGAGCAGCTTTTCGACTTCCGCGGCGAGCTCCGGATCGGCGGCGAGGATCTGCCGGAGATGCGTATCGAGGATCTCTTTGGCGTCCTTGTCTTCCGGCGCCGCCGCCACTTCATTCGCCGCGTCCGCCGCCCCCTTCTTGCCGAAGATCTTGCCCTTCACCTTCTCCCAGAGCGTCTCGGTGACCCCCTTGCCGGCCGCCTCGACGGCCTTGTCGGCGCCCAGGGACAACAAGTGGCGCAAGGCGGGAGCCAGAACACCGACTGCGGCCGAAGCGATCAACGCGACATCCATCATGGAGATCTCCTTGTGGGTCGGGTTCAGTTTAGCAAGTCACGGAGGTTTCGTTCCATTCAGCCTGAACTGGGGCCGGTTTGCCGGAGCGGGCCGAACGCCTGGAGCAGGGGCCGAACCGCGTTCGGGCCGGTTCGAGCCGGCGTCAGGGTCGCCGTGGGCCGCGGTAGAGTGATCTCCGATTCAAACACTGCGAAACGGAGACTCATGCTCAACCGGTTCAGACCCTCGACCTCCCTACGCCCGCGCTCCCTGGCGGTCGCCCTGATCGCCCTTGGCGCGATGGCGGGCCTGGCGGCCGTTCCCGCGACGGCGCCCGCTTGGCGGGCCGACGGGCCCAACGGCGGGCCCCCCTCGTCGTTCGCGTTCGCGCCCTCGGATGCGCAGCGAGTCTACGCGGTCAATTTCTTCGGCGGGGTTTTTCGCAGCGACGACGGGGGCCTGAGCTTCGAGCGGCTCGAACCGTCGAATCCGTTCTCCCAATACGCCTTGGTCGTCGACCCGCAAGATCGCGATCGCGTGCTTTCGGCCGCCTGCAATCCGTTCTGTACGCACGTCGTGCTCTCAGAAGACGCCGGAGCGACTTGGACCGAAGTGCTGGCCGATCAAAGCCTCTTCGGCCTTCGCTTCGGCGATGGCGCGGCGTTCGCCACGACCGCGGCCGGCCTGCTTCGCTCGGACGACGGAGGCGTCAACTGGTCGCCTTCAGGACTCGCGGAACTGGTGGATCAGCTCGCGTTCGACCCGCATCATTCCGGCTCGATTCTCGCGGCGGTCGCCGGCGGTCTCTGGCGTTCCGCGGACCACGGACATTCCTGGACGCGGCTGCGGACGCCGCGAAACTGGCGCAATCTGACTCAAGTGAGCTTCGACCCGGTGCGGCCTGGGACTCTGTACGCCATCGCAAATTCCCACGCGGTACGCTCGACCGACGGCGGAGCGACCTGGCAACTCGCGCTCTCCTCGCCCGAGGTCTGGAGACTCGCGGTGCTCGGCGACGGAACCGTTCTGGCGACGCCGATCGCCGCGGAAGACGACCGGGTGTTCGGCCTCTTGCGCAGCTCGGACGGCGGTCGAACCTGGAGCCCGTCGGTCGATCCGGGAAACCCGCGCACCGCGCATCCCGCCGATTGGATTCTCTATGGCGTGGCCGCGAGCCCGAGCCCGCGTGTGGCGCTCGCCGGAGGGTCCTTCGGTCTCTGGCGGACGGAAGACTCGGGAACCACCTGGCAGCCCGCGAGCCGTGGGATCGCCTCCCACTCCGTCTTTACCCTGCGCGCTTCGGCGGGCGGCGAGCCGCGGGTCTACGCCGCGATGTCCACCGGTTTCTTTGCGCGCGAGGAGAGGTCCGGCGTTTGGCACAAAACCTATCGCGGCCCGATCGTTCCGGGAGCGGCTTTGCGCTTGGGTCCCTTCCGCGACGTGCAGGTCGATCCCCAGGACAGCCTCCACCTCGTCGCGTTCGACGTGCTCGACCTGCTGGAAAGCCGCGACGGAGGAAGATCCTGGCGCTCGTTCCGGCCGCTCGACGCGCCCCTCAACGACTACACGACGGTGGCCGGCTTCGCGGTCGATTGGACCTCGGGAGCGATCTACGGCACGGCATGGGAAATCGGCTCCGGACCGCAAGGGGTGATCTGGCGCCAGCGCATCGGCGTGACGCGCGACGGCGGTCGAACCTGGGAGCGCCTGCGCCCGTTCTTTTCCGACGGCCCCCTTCGGAACCTCGACGCCTTTGCGGTCGATCCTCACGATCCGTCGATCCTCTGGGCCAAGACGGCAGAGGCCGGGATCCTCCGGAGCATCGACCGCGGGCACCACTGGCAGCGAATCGGCCGCGGTTTGCCGCGGTCTCCCGATTCATACCTCGACTTTCCCGCCCCTCTGGCTTTCGATCCCGGAGATCCGCGGACCCTGCTCGCCGCGCTGCCGGGCGCCGGGATCTGGCGCAGCCGCGACGGCGGCCTCTCCTTCCGCCCCCTCGGCAAGGGGCTCGAAACCGTCCAAGTCACCGATCTCGCGAGCGCTCCCGATTCGACCGGAGCCCTGCGCTGGTTCGCCGGAGTCGCCAACCAAGGCATCTTCCGACTGGAAGGCGACCGCTGGCAGCCGGTCGGCAGATTCTCCGACTCGCATTCGTTCGGGGGAAACTTCGTCTTCGATCCGGTGGACCCACAGGTGCTCTATGCCGGGACGTCCGGCCGGAGCGTGTTGCGGCTGGATCTTCGGGAGCGGTGAAACCGGCGGGGCCGGTGTGCGAAAAGGAGACCCATGCACAGCCGGTTTAGACCCTTGACGCCCCTACGCCCGCGCACCCTGGCGGTTGCCCTGATCGCCCTCGGCGCGATGGCGGGTCTTGCGGCCGCTCCCGCGGCGGCACCCGCTTGGCGGATCGACGGCCCGAACGGCGGGGAGCTCTCGGCGTTCGCGTTCGCCCCGTCGGACGGGCAGCGGGTCTATGCGACGAATTTCTCCAGCAGAGTCTTTCGGAGCGACGACGGCGGCTTGAGCTTCGCCGCGATCGAGCCGGTCGCCCCGCTTCCCCTGGTCTCGCTCGCCGTCGATCCGGCAGACCGCGACCGTCTGCTCGCGACGGCGTGCGACCCGGCCTGCACGAAGGCATTGCTCTCCGCCTCTGGCGTTCCGTCGATGCCGGCCATACGTGGGCGCGGCTGCCGACCCCTCGGCGCTGGCACGAGATCCGGGAGCTGACCTTCGATCCGGTACGCCCGGGCGCAATCTACGGGATCGTCAACCTTCACGCCGTACGCTCCGAGGACGGCGGCGCCACCTGGCAGTTCGCGATCCCCTCCCGCGAGGTCTGGAACCTCGCGGTGCTCGGCGACGGTACTCTCCTCGCGGCGCCAATCGGCCCAGAGGACGACGACCGGGTGTACGGGCTCCTGCGCAGCTCGGACGGCGGCCAGACCTGGGACCCGTCGGTCGATCCGGGCAACCCGCGCACCGCGCGTCCCGCCGACTTGATCTTCTTCGGCCTGGCTCCGAGCCCAAGCCCGGCAATAGCGCTCGCCGCGGGGTTCTTCGGCCTCTGGCGGACGGACGACTCCGGCATCACCTGGCGGCCCGCGAGCCGCGGAATCGCCGCGCACTCCGTCCATACCCTGCGCGCCTCGGCGGGCGGCGAGCCGCGGGTCTACGCCTCGACCACGCTCGGCTTCTTTGCGCGCGACGAGCGGACCGGCGCTTGGGTGAAGACCTATCGCGGCCCGATCGTGCCCGGAGCCGAGCTCCACGTCGACGGCTTCCACGACTTCCAGGTCGACCCCCGAGACAGCCTGCACCTGGTCGCGTACGACCGGATCGAGCTGCTGGAAAGCCGCGACGGCGGCCGATCGTGGCGTTCGCTCCGCCTGTCCGACATCGCACCGAACGCGGACGTCTCGATGATCGGCACGGCCCGCAGGTGCTCTCCGCCGGGACGTCCGGCCGGAGCGTGCTGCGACTGGATCTTTCGGGGCGATGACCGGGTAACAGGGAGTAAGCTCGCGCGCGATGACTGACGCTCGCGGTGCCCGACTCACCCTCCTCGCCCTGCTTCTGGCCGCTACGGCCGGCTGCGCCGGGCTGCGCCCGCTGCCGGGGCAGGGCGGCCGCCCGCCGTGCGCCCTGCCGGCAGAGGGCGCGCAGGTCGCCGACCTCTGGCGCTGCCTCGATGCGCTGCCCCGCACGCCGCGGCGGGAGAGCGCGTTCGCCAGCACCTCGCGCATCGTCCGCGGCGACCTCGGGCAAAAGCGGCGTGACCAGGACCCGGCGCGCGCCTGCGGCGGCGCGAACCCCGCGGGCTTCGATCCGCCGCTCGAAATCCCGGCGTCGGCGCCCGGCCGGGCGCCGCTCTCCGCGCTCGCCGCCTTGTCGCGAAGCGATCCCCGACTGCCGATCGTGATCGCGGTCCACGGCATGTTCGAGAGCAAGCGGACGCGGCCTGTGCTGCGCCTCGCCCAAGCGCTCGCCGACGCCGGATTCGGCGTCGTGGTACCCGACATGCGCTGGCACGGCTGCCGGCTCGACCGCGCCTTCCTGCCGACGCTCGGGCTCGAAGAGGGGGACGACCTGCGCGCCTGGGCCTCCTGGCTCGAGCGGACCTGGCCGGGGCGGCCGATCGGGCTCGTCAGTGTCAGCCTGGGGGGTCTCGACATCATCCACGCCGCGACCGGAGCCGAAGGCGCACTGCGCTTTCGGGCGGGCGCCGTCGCGATCTGCCCGCCGGCCGGGTTGCCTCGTCTCGCGCGCCGGCTCGACGGCCCGTCGTTCGTCGCCGACGAAGGACTCGAAGCGCTGACCCTCTATGCCTTCCGCAACTTCCTCGGCCGAAGAATGCGCGGGCTCGGCCTCGATCCGCGTCCGCCGCGCCGGTTCTCGCGCTTTCTCGACTGGCTGGTGACGCACGAGCCGGCGCTCGCCGCCCGGGGGATCCGCACCGTCCCCGAGCTGTTCGCCGCGGCCGAGCCGCTCGACCGGATCGCCGACGCCCGCCGGCCGCTCCTGATCGTCCCGAGCGGCGACGACCCGGTGCTCATGTCGGCCACGGCCGCCCTCTGGCAATACGCGGCCCGCGGGCTCGATTACGTCCACGTCCTGGAGACCGAAGGAGGCGGCCACGTCGGCCAGCTCGGCACCGACCCGCAATGGGTGGCGGATCTCCTGGTCCGGTTTTTTCGGGCGGCGCCGGGGGTGTCCGAGAGGCCGGTGCCGCCGTAGGCGAGTCTCGACGAGCGAAAACTCGCCGGACAGGCAAACGTAAAGTAGAACCGATGCCGACCCGACGGGGAGATCGCCGCGTTTCGATTTCTCGCCGGAAGCGGGGCGCGCTTCGGAGGAACCTGAGGAAACGGCTGGCGCTGCTCGACGCGGGGGTTGGGGGTTAAGCAACCCTGATCTCGATGGGCTTGCCGATTCCGGAATCGTTCGCGAGATCCTGCAGGGCCAACTGGAGGTAAAAGGTCTCGCTCTGGCCGAGCAGGCGCGCGAAATACACCGCGCGCGCCGGGCTCACTCGCTTTTGGCCGTTCTCGAGCTGATGAAGGTGTTGCCGCGAAATGCCGAGCTTGGCGGCGAACTGCGACACGTTCGCCTCCTCCGCCTCCCGTTGCGCCGAGAGCAATTGACCGAAGGAGAGCGGCCCATCGTTGAGCGATTCCAAGAGAGCGTTGGTCGCAGCGTTGTGCCCCGTTCCCTGAAGCTGAGTCCTGCCGGCTCGGTCCATGAGTCACTCCTAGTACCGATGTTTGTTGACGGTTTCGACCTGCACGAGCTCCGTGCCTTCGTCGTCCTCGCGGATGGCGTAGATTGCGCGGTAGGCACGGCTCAGGCGGATCGAGCGATAGCCCTCCCACTCGCCCCGAAGCGGTTCGTCGTGATAGCCGGGAAGTCTTCGGACTTCTTCGAGACCATCGACCTGAACGGCTCCGACCTAGGCCATCAGGTTGCGCACGATGTGCTGCGGACACTTGCGGAGGTGCTTCACTGCACGATCCGAGAGAGCGACAGTGAAGATCACTGCGAAATCATAGCCGTGCCGCGCCGGGTGTCAACCTCATAGGTTGCACTTCCTCCTGAACCGGGAACTGTCCCAAGGAAGCGGCTCACGTCGCACAAGGCGTTGCCTATTTGGCGGACGGCTGGCGTTGCTCGATCGATTGGCGCGGGGGTTGGAGGCCGGTGACTGATTTGGAGTGCGGCGACGTGTCGCCGCTTTTCCTAGCGCCGACGTGTCGGCGCGCTTAACCTGGACGAAAACTTTCCGCCGAAGACGCCAACCCGGGGCCGGGCCCGGGGCCAGCCTCGGCCACCAAGGAAGGTAGCGCCAGTACAGCCACAGGTAGAGCGCCATGGCGGGAGTGGCCCACGGGATGCCAGGCGAAAGACCGACATTGGCGGCCACCAGATAGCGCCACGCTTGGACGCCGCCAATAGTCACCGCGACGCCCACGAGCGGCCAAGGCCATGCGATGCCACTCGCGCGGTCCAACGGTGATCCGAAACCACAAGAGGATAGCGAAGACCCCCTCTTCGTCGGTTTACGTCCCGGTAGGGACGTCGTGACGTAGCGAGCGGTTTTAACCGCTCGCGGAGCCACTCGAAAGCGAATAGCAGGAGTTGCGCGGGTGCGCGGGACGGATGCCTGAAGCAAGGGCTGAACCGCGCCTGCGCCGGTATGAGGCGACGATGAGATCGGCGACGGCCGCGTTAAGGTAATTGCCAAACACGGGCACCGCTAGAGGCGCCCTATGCACGGCCGGTTTGAACCCTCGACACCGCTACGCCCGCCCTGGCGATCGCCCTGATCGCCCTCGGCGTGTTAGCGGGATCGTCGCAGCTAACAGCGGAGAAAAACCATGCGAAAACACCCACTGCAAATCATGTTCTCTCTAATTGTGCTGCTGCTTGCCAATGTCGCCGTTCCAAGCGGTGCCAGTGCTCAGCAACAGAGGTTCTACCCACCCTACGAGCTCTACAAGTTCTACATGAACGGCTCGAACGGATACTTCTACATTCCCTGGTACAGCATCGGCGTGAACGCAGGCTACACTTATCAGGGGCCCTTTGGTTCGGGACCCAATGGGTGTTGTGGATCCGCTGGAATCTACCCTAGAGTGGACGAAGGCTATACTCCAGCGCCTTCCACAGGGCTCGTTCCGCTATACCAATGGACGGTCTTTCAGGGAGCCAGATCGTACATTTATCTGTCTACCTACTACGCCAGTCACGGTAGCGGTTACTATTTCAATGGAGTCTCGGGCTATGTCTATCCAGCCAGCGCGGACCCCAATAATCAGTTCACTACAAAGATGGGACAGTGGTACAGCCCATCGCGCGGCTTTTGGTATGGCCGATATGAACCTGCAAATCCAGTGTACTCTCCTCCAGACCAAACCTATGTTTATCAAGGTACCGTCTGCAAGTTACCTCCTCCCAGCAGCGCCACCGCTCCAGGTCGTTGCAACATCGGAACTAATCTTAATCTCCCTCGTTGTGACGGGTCATTCAGCGTACCGTATGATCCACCGGCCCCTCCACCACCGCCGCCGGCATGCGATCCGAACGATGAACAGTGGTGTTACAACTCCGGTGGCTGGTGGGATTCCGGTAGCTGTACCTGTAACTGGTCATAGCGCGCCGCGTTTCGGATCAGCCGACGCAAAGCGATTCCAAGAGAGCGCGTTGGTCGTAGCGTTGTGCCCCGTTCTCTGAAGCGGGGTCCTGCCGGCTCGGTCCATGAGGGTCACCTTCAGGGAGGAGCGCGCCGAAACGTCGCCGCACTCCGCCCCTGGGGGCGCCGAGCTCCACTTCGGCTATTTTGGCGATCGTTGCCGATTCGGTGCCGAGCTGGAGCTCGGCGCCCCCAGGAGACCTCCATCGGCGGCCTCGCGCCCGTTCAGCCCTTCGACTCCGCCGCCTCGGGCCTTGCCGTGTCCCTGACACTCCGGGAGCGGCGGCCGCGGTCTTCGGAGCGGACGCCGAAGGTCTCGAGCAGCGGATTGGAAAAGCCCATGTGAGCGCGGGCGCAGGCCGCGAGCCGGCGGATCGCCTGTTCGGCTTCCAGGTCGAGCTGGCGGCGGCGGACCACCGACTGTTTCCGCTGGCCTTCGAGCCTCTGGATGTCGGCCTGGGTCTCCCGTAGCTCCGTCACCTTCTGCCAGGCCAGCTCGAAGGTCGCGTCGACGCCGGGAAGCTGGGGCATCACCTCTTGGATGTTCTGGACCATGCTCTGCCACCGGTCCAACCGAGCCGCGTACGATTTCTCGCCCATCGGGATCTCCTTCGCGTGGAACCGCGACCGCTTTTTTGTATGGGGAGAATAACATACCGCTTCCGCGGACTGCTACGGAGAAGGCTCGCATCGCTCCCCGGGACCGACGGAAGATTGCTGGTGCTAGACGGATTACTCCGTAGCTGGCGCGGAAGACTCTCTTGGCTAAAAGGAAGATTCCTCTGATCAAGAGGAATGTTCCTGAGCAACTCAGGAATGTTCCTCCAGATCTCAGGAACATTCCTCTAGACCTCAGGAATGCTCCTTTGATTCTCAGGAATCTTACCGAAAACTAGAGGAAGACTCCTGAGCAACTCAGGAAGACTCCGCTAGCTTAGAGGAAGATTCCTGGTAATCAGAGGAACTTTCCTCTGTCAAAAAGGAGCATTCCTCCAGAAAAGAGGAAGATTCCTTAATTACTCCGGAGTACTCCTGGTGATCAGCGGATCATTCCGCCGAGGTGCAGGAGTTTGCCTGAAGATCTCAGGAGACTTCCTTTGTCCTCAAGGAAGATTCCGGGTTTCTGGCGGAAACATCCTCTGCTTGCCGGGAAGATTCCTGGCAATTGGCGAACTTCTCCGTCGCCCTAACGGACTGATCTGCCGATGACCCGGAGCGTTGTTTTCTCGCCGTTCAGGCTGGACCGCCGACGAGTCAGCTCCTCTTTACTGCGAGAAGTCGCCCACCGTTCTTCCTGGCCCTGCTACGAAACGCTGCCGATTGGTGATTGGATAGCGGACAGGGCGGAAGGGCTCTAAGGCAGCGGTATAGTCGGAACGAAAGGAGGCGACGCCATGAGGATCAGCGCGCGCAACGTCCTGAAGGGACGGCTCAAGGAGGTCACGGCGGGGGCGGTGAACACGGAGGTCGTGGTGGAGCTGGAGGGCGGCGCCCAGGTGGTCTCCATCATCACGAAGAGCAGCGCCGAGAACCTGGACCTCACGGTAGGCAAGGAGGTCTATGCGGTCATCAAGGCGTCGGACGTGATGATCGCCGTCGACTGAGCCGCAGCGTATCGCGCGGATCGCCGCGACGCCTCCCTGGACGCCCGATCGAGAGATCGAGGCGTCGTCCTTCGTCCCGGCGTGGCCTCGCTCCGAGCCGGAGCGTTACTTCCCGCCGCGGATGAACGCCCGGATGTCCGCCGAGAGCGCCGCGAGCGACGCCTCGCGGAGATACATCATGTGGCCGCCCTCGTAGGTCTTGAGGGTGATGCGGTCCTTGGGGATGCCGCTGTGGTTGAAAGTCTGCTCCACGCCGTAGAAGGTGGTCGTGAGATCGTAGTAGCCGCCCGCCACGAAGATGCGGAAGTCGCGGTTCGTGGCCGCCGCCTGGGACAGAAAGTCGGTGGTGTTCAGAAAACCCGCAAAGGCGTTCTGCTGGTTCGCGGGCCGCTTCCAGGCGCCGCCCGCCCGCGCTTGGAAGACGTCGTAGCTCTCCCCCATGTCCACCTTCAGATCGTCGGTGAGATAGCCGTTGATCGCCGACACGAACGGACCCGCGATGCCGAAGACGAAGGGATCCCAGGCGACGAACTCGCCGGCCTCGTCGGAGTCCTTGCCGCGGAACCGCGTATCGTGAACGGCCAGGACCTCGCCGCGGTCGCGCAGCAGCTCCTTCAAGAAATGATCCACCGAAACGCGTAGGTGGCTGCGGCGCAGGTATGCCTCGGACAGGCCTGTGAAGCGGTGGAGCTTGGCGGCGACCGCCGCGGTCTCCGCCTCCGACAGGGAGTCGCCCTTGAAAAGAGCCGTCAGGTACTCGGTGGCGGCGAACTCGCGCGCTTCGACCAGGAAAGCCTCAAGGTTCGCCGGCTTCTCCGGGAGCTGGTTGTGGTAGTAGGCCGTCGCCGCGTAGGTCGGCAGGCCGGTCGCATAGGCGAGGTCGTTGCTCGGCGCGCCGGAGAGGAAGATGCGCACGTCGAGCGCCGTGGAGATCAGGATCACCCCGTTGAAGGCGACGCCGTTCAGCACGTCCAGCGATAGGTCGCGTACCAGCACGCTCGCGCGGAGCGTGCCGTAGCTCTCACCGGCCAGGTACTTCGGCGAGGTCCAGCGGCGCTGGTGGGTGAGGTAGGTGCGGATGAAGGCGGCCATCGAGGCGGAATCTTCGTCGACGCCCCAATAGTCGCTGTCCTTGCCCTCTCCCAGGGCGTGGCTGTAGCCCGTGCCGATGGGATCGACGAACACCAGGTCGGAGACGTCGAGCAGACTGTGGACGTTAGGACGCAGCGGGTACGGCGGGCTCCCGGCATCGAGAGGATCGTCTCCCAGATTGAGCCGGACGGGGCCGAAGGCGCCGATGTGAAGCCAGGTCGCGGTCGAGCCTGGGCCTCCGTTGAAGAGGAAGGTGATGGGCCGCTCGGACGGAGCGTCCACTCCGTCGAGCAGATAGGAGACGCTGAAGACGCTCGCCTTCGGCACCCCCTTGTCGTTCTTGAGGAAGGTCTCGCCCGCCACGGCCCGATAGCGCAACGTCTTGCCGCCGATCTCCAGGGTATGGCGGCTGACGAACTCCTTCGGAGAGGCGGGCGCCGCCGCCGGCTTCTCCGGCGAATCCGGGGCTTGCCCCCCGGCGCCTTGGGCGGCCAGCAGGCAAGGCATGAGAAGAAGGAAGGACGTCAAAAGACCGGCGAGGCGCGATCGACTCAACATGGCGGCTCCTTTCGGGTACGTACTCATACGCAGCCCGAGAGGGCGGGTTGCAGTGATCCACCTAGGCCGTGGCGTTTCGCGGCTTGGCTCCCCGGCGCCGCGACCGCGTGCATCGTGCGCGCGCTGCGGGAGGAGTAACGCGAGGTCTCGGCGAAACGAGTGGTTTGAGTGACATTGGTCGGGACGCCGGGATTTGAACCCGAGCCCCCCTAAACGCCATTTAGAGCCAGCAAAGTTACCAGAAGTTACCAAAGTTAGCTGGAGTCAGCATTTCCGCGTGTGTTCTTCGCGATCAAGTGACTATCGCGGTCACTGAGACAGGCTGTGGCCGTCCTAGGGCTGCAAGTCGTCGCTGCATTGGCTACAATAACGCCTGTTTTTTTGTTTTCCTGTAGGGGGCATCTTAGCCCGCCACCCGGTGCGGCAGAGGCGGTCACCTTCGTGCATGCGCGGCGCGAGGGGCCGCAGACGACAGGGGCGACGAAATGACGGTGTGGGGCTGGCGGCGATTTCTGGTCGATTACGTCCTCGGCTACGATTTTTTCATCTCCTACTCGCGAAAGGACGGCGGGCAGTACCCGCGACGCCTTCACGAGCGCCTGCAAGCGGAGTTCGCGATCCGAACGTTCCTCGACTCTGGCGAGGAAGGCTTTCTCGCCGGTGACAAGCTCGCAGGTGAGACTCGCCGCCGGGTTCGCGCCAGCAGCTGCCTGCTCCTGGTCGCCAGGCCCTTCGCACTGCAGTCCACATGGGTACGCGCCGAGATTGAATCGGCCGTGACCGCGGGCCGCAGGCTCGTCATCGTCGACCTCAACGAGACGTTGATGTCGATGCCGGACAGCCATCCCCTGAAGCCCCTCCTCGGAGAGCGGATCTACCTGTCCGAAACGGTCTTGGATAGCGACGGCGAGCCGGAGACAGCCACCCTGGAGAGCTTGGCCCGCACAGTTCGGGGCGCCCGGCGAGAGGCGCGGCGCCTCCGGGTGATCAGCGTCATCGCACTTGTTCTAGTGCTCCTCCTGATCGTCACCGGTGTTCTCTATGTCTCTGCGGTAAGAGCGCGACGGCAGGCAGAATGGGGGCAGCGGATGTCGGAATCTGGCCTGTTGGCCGAGCACTCTCGAGCGAATCTCCGCGCTTATCCCCAGCGCAGCCTTCTCCTGGCCATAGAAAGTATTGCGATGCTGCGGGATGGAACGAACGATCTGGCGAGCTACAATCCGGTCGAGGCTCTGCAGGAGGCTCTTCTCGCGGTCGGCGGCAGCCGGGCGCTACCTTGCGGCAAGCGACCGTGTTGGCTCGTGTCCTTTAGTCCAGATGGCAAATCGCTCGCCACTGGCAACGAAGATGGCACCGTCAGTTTCTGGTCGCTCGCGCAACCAGAGCGCCCGAGAAAGGTCTGGCAGGGCCGCGGCAGCCCTGTCCGAGCGCTGCGTTTCAGTCGGGACGGCTCGCGATTGGCGGCCGCCAGGCTAGACGGCAGCGTCGCGCTTTGGCAAGTGGCCGGTCAACCATCGGAAGCAGTCGTCCTGCGGGGCAACGGGGGAAAGATCTCCGCGTTCGAATTCACGCCGGATGGCCAGCACGTCCTAACCGGGGGGAGCGATGGCAAGATCTTGAGCTGGGACCTCGCCGAGGAGAGATTTTTCCCGCTGACCATCGGCAGCCATGGAGCCCTTGTGGGCCAAATGGCTCTCAGTCCGGACGGGCTGTGGCTGGCGAGCGGTGGAGACGATGGGGAGGTGCGGGCCTGGAGGCTTGGGGGCGACGGCGGGGAGAGCAGTGTGGTGGCGAAGCATGGGGAACCGGTCGCCGCTGTTGGCTTTAGCCCGGATGGACGCTGGCTAGCCACTGGCGGACAAGACGGGAAAGGTTTTCTCATCCCTTGGCCACCGCGCGCATCTCGCCCTCGCATCGCCATCGATCTCGCTCCTTTCGGCGTGGAGTTCGTCTATCTCTCTTTTAGTCCGGATAGTCGTTTACTGGCAACCGCTAGTACGCTCTCGGGTATACGCCTGTGGTCGCTTGGCCGACACGTCTCTTTGGGCCGTACTTTCGAGGGTGCGAGGAACGGAAACTCTTCACCAGCGTTCAGTCCTAACGGCTCCTTACTGGCCGTAGGTGGCGACGATGGCATCCTCCGCGTGTGGTTCCTCGATTTGGGCAATAGCCCGCCGCGCTTGCTTCGCGGCCCCGAGGGGGGGATTTATGCGAATTCCTTTAGCTCCGATCAACGCTGGATCGCCACGGGTGGCGAGGATGCGAGCGCACGCCTATGGTCGTGGAGCGGTCAATCAGCAGTGCCTCAGCGTATGTATTCAGGGCCGCCGAGAACATCTGAGACGGCGTTCTGCGCAGCGACAATTGTTCCTGTGCACTGGCGACAATTACTCCTGTGCAACCCTCTAACGCTTAGCGGCGGTTTTTGCCGTCCGCTGGGGGGCCACACTCTGGGGCTTCACCTCTCAGGAGGGAGCCTGGAGCTTGGTCA